>NZ_JCBDHG010000021.1:0-62503 GCF_059834185.1 Vibrio sp. R10-SG3-ISO10 | reverse complement strand
GCACACGGTGCCAATAATGTGTATGAAAACGGTCGCTACTTCATCGACGGTAACACCGATCATGTTGGATTAGTGCGTCAAGGTTACCGTGGTGCTGCAGAAAAGCTTGGGTATGATAAGTCTTACGGCGATATGGCTTACTACGGTGTTGACTTGAGTTTATCCGTCGGTGGATTGGTTTCGCGTTCGACAACCCTTAAACCGGTAGAGTCTTGGAATCAATTGCCCCATGCCAAAAGGTTTAAATTGTTCAGCTACTCTTCTGAAGATTACTTAAGAGGTTACCAAGCGGCTAGCCGCCCTGCACTGCTCACTGAAGCCGGTGCGGATGTGGTCACTTTAGATGCTTTACACAGTGAGTTAAATAAATGATTGTCGAAACTGTATTGTTTTTCGTTGTCTCAGCATTAACGTTAGCCACGCTCTACCGTGTCTCCAAGCTTCGCTGGTCGCACACATTGGCCAAAGCGTTATTTATCTTTGTCCTCGCTATTCTAGCCGGACAGTACTTGGTGATATTCAAAGATGGGTCTTCTCTTTCTTTTTTATCTGCCATCATACCCGACTATAGCAGTAACGTTATAGTCCAGTTCTCAAGTCTAGTGATAGTATTCCTTCTCTCTTTCTGTATTCCAAAGAGTCGCTGATTTATCGGACTCTATGGAACAGTAAAGAGTCACATCAAGGTGAACCCTTGTACTAATCTGAACATACCAAAAACAATCTGATTATGTTTATTTTTCTACATCGAACTCTTCGATAGACAATCGTGGGAACTCATGAATTATATCATCTTCAATTCGACGCCTTTCTTCCGCACAAAACGATCTCAGCTTTTCTGCAATTTCCCCAATTTTTACAATGTACTCCTGTTTTAATGGAGCTAAAGAGTCAGTTGTTTGTGGAATAACCATATTCATATTACGTCCTTCCACAACTAATGGTGCTGGCTTTATGTACTCAGCATCGCTATGTGCAATATATTTATTTCTGCACAATAGAGCGTAATCAAACAGCTCTCTTTCGGATGAGTCTAAGATCGACAACACTTTTTTTTCTAATCGATTAACCTTCCCGCGATTCGAAGAGCCCGATGAATTGAAAGGACGTGCTAATGAAACAAGCATAGAACTATAAAGTGCTTCCTCAATCGTAGCAGTAACAGGGTTATAGTCGTCACTATATTGTTGCAACTGCAAAGCACACTGCGCAACATGCTTAAAATCCGAGTACGAAATAATTAGTCTGTAGTAATAAGTAGTTAGTTCTGATTGAGTACTCATATTCGTCCTATAAACCTAACGCCCATGTCAACTCGGACCAAAATGTCGCGGGTTGGCATTCATGCTTAAACGATTGTTATTTTGTTACTTTTCACCAATATTAATTGTCTTACTGATACTTTCAGCATCGTAAACAAAAGGCATTTCAACTGAACCACCACGACCATAAAGCCTAATTGTTCCATAGTTGAGAAGATAGCCGATTGGTGTTTTTACAACTTCAATATTGTCGACACTTTTTAGCTCAAGAGTATCGACAACTCTAGGAGTTATACCACTACGAACTGATACTTTACTTTCAGACTTCTCGACAACAACAAAAAATGGTTCGAATATTATAAGTAGATCTCTGAGAATGTAGATAGCTGGAAGAAGTAGCAAACTTAGTAAGGTATCTTGCCTGAAATCAGTCCCAAACATGTGCTGACCAGTCCAATTCAATGCTGTATACACTAAATAGATACCAGCAAGTTGAGCGCCAATTTCAAAAACAGCTTCAAAACTTCGCCAACCTTTAGCTGTAGATATTTTTTCCATCTTTTTTATTTTGTCACCTATGCTGACTAAACAAGATAACTCCCTGTTAAGGTGTGAGCTACGCAGCTACAGCACCTAACCATAACAAAACCCGACGGTGAAATGAAAAATGCCAAGCGTTACGAATCACTCTTAAGCAATTTGTTAGGTGAAATCAACTCACCTGAACTGTCAAAAAGTATTGAGACTTCTCCTTTTTTTAGCCTTTCCCTAAAATTGTCCATGGCGACTTTCCCATCAAGAAGATCACCCAGCAACATGTCCATTATATTACCAAAGACATCTTGTTTATATGGCTCAAAGTCAGGTTTTAAACCATTCAACTTACATATCATTTTTGGAGGATGGATTCCTGATTCATAAGAGATAGTTGAATGGTTAGGTGGATTCTTTAAGTGTAAATTGCAACAAGCAAACTCTGCCACCAGTTCACGAAATTGCGTACTTGCGACAGTTTGACCTAACTTTGGTAAGAGCGAATATCGTAGCTGACTTTCGACGGCACCGGCATCACCAAAGACGGCAATAACGCCTACGTTATTGACGATTATTCCTGACGTACTCGCAAAGGATACATCCATATAATCAAAATCTATCTCGTTATCGACGTTATCTATTTCGATAAAAAACAAAGAACCTATACAGTTGGAGTCAAGGTTAGATTTCGTGTATGGCACACGGCTCAAACAATATATATGATGGAAAGCTTCCCACTCGTATCCAACACCTTCTGCTATAGATTTATCTTCTAAGTTCTTGTTTAAATACATCCGTAATGATTGATCTTTGATATGTGTTTTAACAAAAATTAGAGCTAGCCATAGATACACTTTCAAATAGCCATCACGTTTAAGATATTCCATAACGCCATCAAAGCCACCAGAGAAAGCTTTACTCAAAGGAACCTCTAGCTCTTCACTCAATAAACTATTGCACTCTATACAGCAAGGAATCACATACTGCCCATATTTGAATTTTGTGCCATTTGGTAAATTGACAGTTTCATTGTGTAGGTTAAATTTTTTAAGAATCCAATTTGGTATTACATGTTCCTTGTTGTGGTTGCCTGACCCCAATACCTTAGTACATAAAAGACATACTTCTGAGTCGCAAACTTCTGACTCAAACGCTTCGAGACTAACAAATGTCGTTTTACCTGTTGCGTCAACCAAGTTTCCGTTGCTTAACTTCATAATACCCTCTTCGCCTAACGCCGCGTTAAGTAGTGAATAACGCGACCACTAAACTTAACCATACCACCGCAAACACAAAACCCAACGATGGAATGAAAAATGTTGAGCGTTGGGAATCACTCTAAAATGCTTTTTAGGTTTGTATCAGTTTCATATACCTTACACCAAATATTACACTACAAAGCATACGTGACATTTCTTTAGCATTTAGAGCTTGGTTCGTTGTACCTGTATGAGCTATCTGATTACGTTTACTCGCAAGTTCGATTAATGCTAACCGAACTTCTTCTGGTAAATCAGGCATGCCTTTTAAGCGAGTTATCAAAGGAAGCAATGTTTTAAGCGATGGGATATATGTTGAAAGCTTCATAAATTCCTTTGTGTTGTTTTTTGAAGTAACTGCCGATATTTGCTCCTCAACATAACGCATAACTTCAAGCTCCATAGCGGTATTCGCTGCAATTACAGCAGAACCATAATCTTTCGCATGGCTATCTTCAAGAGCTTGGATTAATGACACATATGATCGTTCCGATTCGTCTCCAACCATAACCCACGAAATAAATACACTAAGTAGCCCAGGCTGGGTACTCGATGCTTCACCTGGTAGCCTAGTTGGATACAAAGTGACTTGCTCTTGAGGTATTGTTCTATGAGGTGTGTTTCCATGCATTTCGAAAGCAAATAATCCTCCACCTTGTGGCGTATAGTTTAAGTACAGTATTTGGGCTCCTTTAGGAATACCATGATTTTCAAACTTTAATTCGATAGCTTGGTTTTCGAAGATATTAACGTTCAGGATAGAACGTTGCGCTCCTATAAATGAAAAAATACCATCAAAGAACCAGTCTTTGTCTAATGCGGCTTTGACAAGCTTCCAAGCACTTGCTTCTTTATGACATTTAGGGCAGCAAACTTTTCTATTACTAAAATAATCATTAAAATTTTGGTCTGTTAATTCAAATGAAAAACTACAATCTAGACAGAATACCATTCCCATTCTTCCGAACTCCTTTTTGATAGCGAAAACCTAACGCCCGATTATGTGGTGAGCAATGCAATGTTTACGTATATCAGCGTAAACACTAAACTAGACCCAAACCCAAAATACCAAGCGTGGGAAAATCACTCTTAAACAGCTTGTTAGCCTAACTATTACAACTAATCTGTTCGTACTGATCTTTTACATTGAGCCTGTAGCAGAATAATTTCTGCCTATTCAATCCTTCGCTAGAAGAATAGGAAACCTTAAATTTCGCATAATTACTTTTCACCACGTCTTTAGGTAGGTTTACCTTAACTTCGAAATAGTCTTCATCACTTTGAGCCAATATATATGCTAGTTTTATACGTGACTTGTTCTTTTTATTCTTAAAATCAAAATAAAACTCATTTGAAGTTATTTCTATTTCATAACGTCCAGATACATATCCATAGTTTGCAATTCCAATGCTCACAGACTCCTCCCCCGTGAGCAATAGTGGAGGACTAACTTCGCTAGGTATAAACTTGGCCTTGTATATCGTGCTCTGTAGCCTGTACATCTCTTTTTGAGACTCTATGTTAAGCCACCCAATAACCACCGTCACAATGATAAGAATCAAAGTCAGAACATTTGAAATGTACTCTTTATAAACAACAACTTGCTTCGTAGTCTTCTCTTCATTCATGCATAGCTTCCACAATAAAATACTGTTTATACATACAGCCAATCTAGCTGCGGGTTAATTTAAATATGCAATTAGTAGTCTAATGCCCTGTTAAGTATAATTGTTCCTCGCCGCTCAAACATATTTGATACAAAATCATCAGGACTAATGACGCTGCAAGGTATATCTAAATATTTATATGTTGCATCTAGTTTCATTCGAAACCTACGATCATTCGTTACAAAATAGTCAGCCTGAGAGCCGTATATCGCATGAGTCACATCGTGCATTCTTGAGCGAAGTTTAACAATGCTATTGTTTTCTTCTTGGTTGTATCCTATTTTCTCTAAGAAATTTAGAATTAAGGTTATTGTTTCCTCTAACATATGATGGTTGCACAACAAATCACTACCAGTATGAAGGTTATCTATATCGTTATTTTTTAGATGTTCATGTAACGCAGTTTGTACATTACCCAAATTAAACAGCAAGGATGGTTCAACCGAAGATAGGCGTCTAGGCCCCAACTTATGTTTTTTTTGGTAGCTTTCGAAACTTTCAATGCCAGAACTATCTTTCTGGATGGTTTCAAAATTCACAGTTAGTGATTTTTTGTTTCTACGACCAAGGTGAAATACGTCATTGTTGTGTGCAAAATCTGTTGCCTTTAGGTCAGTGATAACTCTAGAAAAACAATCAAACGGACTTTCGATTGTTTTTATTGTCGCATTTTGTTCAATAATAGAGCCATCTATATACGCCTGTAATAAAGCTTCTAACTGCTGTCGTGTTTGGGCTAAATCTGGTGTTAGAGGTAATATGCTGAGCGACTTCCGTATCTCCTCACTAGAAGGTAACCCAGGTAAATATTCATAAGACTTACTGTAAAATTTAATTGTTTCTAGCCTTTTCGTAACTAGTGCTTTTGTATCACACTCTTTACTAAGATTAACGGCAATCTCTTCCATATGTGCTGGTGAGTATGGGAAACTTATATCTTTGCGGCGCCTCCGTAAATCACGTAATTTTGCTAAGAGATATGTATAATCCACTTCGTTATTGATCTCTTTTTTTAAAATAGAGAGATAAACATTAAAATCTAAATATATATCCACCATAACCTCTTATTACTTAACCGCTACTAGACAGAAAGATTCTTTACTTAGTCATAGAACAATTCTGACTTATGGCCAACGTTACCAAAGCAGACCCAGTTTTCCGTCAATTTATCAGTAGCTTAAAATCAGAGCAATCGATCAGTGCGTTAAAGTGCATATTAATTCTGTATAATATGCCTTCAATCAATATTTAAACATGAGAAAAGTAAAACCGCTCAAATGAGCGGTTTTGTTTAACGTCTACGTCGTGTCTTTCGTCGCTTTCGTGTCGAGGAGGCTTTCACTACTCTGCCACCTCTGAGCGTATACCCTTTCCTGAGTTGGCCGTTTTGCTTTCGGCCTTTGCATTTACAACATCGTTTCGCCATGAGAGTCCTCCAGTTTGCGTATTCGTTGTTCCTGATCTTGCTGCACTTTTTTTATCCAATTGATATCGGTTTTGAGCGCTGCAATGGTGCCCGCACTTGAGACCACGCCAGTGATTAGAGCAATGAGCATCGCTTCGAGTAGTTCCATCATTGCCCCCTGAATTTTCCTGAGAAGAACTCCAACAGGTAGCGAACCATCGCGCGCATGCCAAGGGTATCGATGACGATCGCACCGACGACATACCAATACGGCTCAGGAATATTCTGCAGCGCCTCGAAGCCTTGTTCGACATACGGCGCGTAATCAGGGATAAAGGAAAGAATGAGCGGGATAAACACCACAAGTAGGATAAATTCATCTTTGAAGCCGCGCTCTTTGATGCTGACTTCATCGAGACTACTGGCCTGCTCTTCACCTTTTTGTAGCCTGCGTACCCTCGCCTGATGTTTCTCTTGGTCGAGCTCGTCTTTGCGCTTCAGTGCTTCGGCTTTGTTGCGGTTGTACTGCCTATAAGTCGCGAGTCCGCCATTAAACAAACTGACTATCGCACCAATCATGGGTACACCTGGCGATTAAGTTCGATATGTGGACCATCTTTAAATGACGTCCAGTCTGTAAACCCAAAGTTGCAATGCCCAGTTTGATCAACGTGTTAATCTACTCCACCTACTTACCACTTCTTAATCAACCACTGCTAGAAAAGCTCTCGCTGGATTATGGGTTTACTTAGTAAGTGTTTATCGATGTCTTCTGTGCCACCGAGCAAAAATGGACTATTCGGATCGTGCTTTAAACGGTTCTTCTGTACAGACGTTTCACTATACGTTGCGTAACAGTATTTGCAGCCGTGTAAGCATGTGTTGTAACTACCAATATCGACACTTTTCACACAGCCGCATTCGATTCTTTGGTTTGGGTCTTTTCTATGCCCAGTATCGATACCAAATACATGCTTGATCAGCTCATCATCAATGCATTTTCCAGGTTTAATACCGATATCCGTTAGAACTATACCCTCAGCACAGGTTTCAATGGCTAGTTTATATTGCTGACAAACCTCTACCATAAACCTGCACAAGTCGATAAGTTCGCCTTGGTTTTCGGTTAAATCGCAATAAGTTAGATTGGATACCGACTTTAATCCGCGTTCAGTCTTCGAATACAAATCAACGAAACTTATCACCACTTTATGTGTTTTTCCCGCTAACTGGCTCGCTATTTTGTGGAATTTTCTTTTGTGCTCACTAAGTGGTATTAAATTAGAGACAAGTATTGGATCGTAACGCCAGATTATCTTCGATGACCCGATAATGTCGCTTAAACGAACAAAAGTTTCTATCGATTGATAAGTGTTGGGTAAATGTCTTTCAAGCGCTTTGGGATAACCTGTAATGGTATATTGAAAGTAATAGTTAAACTCGGAAAGTTTCGGCAGGTGTTTGATTAGCGGCTCGGCATTTCTCGTCCAGAACACCAGTGCGTCTACATCTTGAGGTTCAAGAGATACACGCTTTACCTGACTTGCGTTAAAGGGGTTTCGAGTCAGTAGAAACCCCTCACGAATGCGATTCATGAACCAGCGATGATAAAAAGCAGGAATGTCCGTCCTTCTACTAGCGCTTATAATCATTGCAGATGACCACCTAAACTTTCACTAACCCCTTATTAAAGGATAAGTACTGAGCGGCTACTTTTCGCATCTAAAGAAAATAAAGTTCGGATTACGCTTAAGGTGTTGGTAGACCTCTTCAGAGATCGCTTTCGCACGCTCATCAACTTCGCCCTCTGAAATCCTTGAAATAACCAATCCAGAATCAGTGACAGCATCACTTATTTCAGTCAAAGAGCGACGATAAAAACTCACTTCTACAGGATCTCCAACCGTATTCCAATCTTCAGTCACTCGCTCACGTTCAAAGTAATTGCCGCTTGTTGTGCATTCAAAATCCGCAAATGGATGGTGAGTCGAGAATACTATGTAACCACCAGGTTTAAGAACGCGATAAACATCGTTAAACACCACACTCAAATCTTCGATGTAATGCAGAACTAAAGGACAAACGATGATATCTGCACTGTTGCTCTCTTCATTGGGTAGCCCTTTTGATAGGTCTTGCACATAGGCTTCTAGGCGATCACTGTATTCAGACTTAACAAGGTCTATCATTTTAGCAGAAAGATCCACACATGTTAGGTTTGAGACTCCATGCTCTAGAAACCATTGGGCGTAAATTCCAGAACCACATCCCATATCCACCACAGCTTTGCCTTTCACATCCCCTAGCAATGCAAGTGTGGATGGCCTTTCAAGAAGTGCATTGTAGATATTGCCCTTTACCACTTCGCTGTATTTGAGAGCGTACTTGGTATACATCTCAGACATGATTTACTCCGACATAGCAAGTTAACAACTAGGCTTATCGACACTAAATAAGGAATCGATAACACCTTTGTATGAAACTCAAATTGTCTCAGAATGCACAAGCCTACGATACAGCTGAGAAAAGGTTTTAGATGATTTTATGAGTAATTAGAAACTCATCTCACTGGCAAAGCGCCCCTTAATATAAACGCGCTATACCAGTGTAATTTCCACTCTTTCTTTACCCTTTCCTACATTCTTACGTTTGAGGCGTATTTGCCCTACTTCAGAGGTTCGTTTCAAATGTGTCCCCCCACATGGGACTTTTGCAAATCCTTCTACTTGCCAATAGCGCCTCTCGCTTTCAACATCCTCAAAACCACTGACTATCGGTAGCCCGGTGTCGATTAAAGCTTGGGATTTCACAAACACATCAGGCAACAATGTGTTTAGGCTTTCGTGCCAAAGAAAATCAATACGGCTCTTACTCTGACCAATATGAGCGCCGATTTTGGTTATGCTTGGGTAAGATTGTGTGAACACCTCAAGTACCACTTCCGCGGCAAAGTGCAACTTCATTAGAGCGTATCGTCTTGGCCAATCAATCTGACTATTGACCAGATCGCCGGAATAAAATTTGGGAGCGGAAGCCAGCGTATAGACAATATCTTTAGCGTGCTTTTCAGCTTTAATCACCTCAATACCATCTATGGTTGCAAAATCACTTTCTTGGCCACCAGATTCAGCATAAATTATCGTGTCGGCTAGCTGTACTTGATTGGCTTCGACCGAACTCACCCGAGAAGTAAGCTTGGTTAAATAAGGATCCTGCCAAAAAACTTTGTTTGTCATCTGTACTCGCTCTTTAGCGTTGTTTCATAAACGCAACCGTTAGACCAGAAGCAATGAATGTCACCCCTGCTCCAATATTTAAGCCAGAGACCATTCTAGGTTTATTGCGAAGCCAATCTGCAAGCTGAGAAGAGAAAACGCCCATAAGGCTAAAACCTAACGCAGTAAGGAGTGCAAACCAAGCGCCGTACCCCATCATTTGAACTGTCACTGACCCTAAGGTTGGATTAACAAACTGGGGGACGAACGCAAGCACAAACAGGCCCGGTTTTGGATTCAGTGCAGCCGACAAAAAGCCGGTAAGAAATATCTTTGAAAGCGGCAGTTTCTTTGCGGGCTCAAGAGAAAACAGACTACGAGAGCGTAACACTTTAATTCCGAGCCAAATCAGATAACCCGCCCCCACTATTTTGACGGCATAAAAAGCGAGTTCTGAAGTTTGAATGAGTAACGTCAAACCGAAGGTGGCGGCTAGCACATGAAACAAGATACCGGTTCCCGAAGACATACCAGAAACAATAGCAGCCCAGCGACCTTGGCTTAAACCTCGACCGATAGCCAGTAGATTGTCAGGGCCCGGAGAGATGACTAATAATGCGCAGGCTAATGTATAAGACACAAACACTTCAGCGGGAAACATGGACACTCCTTTGTCGAACATTTTTTAAGCAGAGCTTATCCTTACATGAATAGCCATTTCTCGCAAACCCGCCAACAAATGTGACACTGTATCTTAGCTTGTAATCACCATTCTAAAAGGACTAACTCCTGAGTTTCATCTAATAACTGGCCTAATATGTATGTATTTATCACATTCATTTAGTTATAGTGCACTATGAGGGCTGTATTATTTTGATAAACCTATGCGGCCAGGGTTCAATTCTCTAATAATTTGCAATGCGTCAGGCGGCATCTGTACGTTAGCAAACCAAAAAGGTTTATGTTTTTCAATAAAGGCGTTACTTCGATCCAATGTATCGAACATTGCATATGCTTGTGCTTGCGCTAATGCGACCCCAGCATCGCTTCTTTCGATAACAGGTAAATTATCAAGATCCTCTTCAAGCGCATTTCGGATTGGTACTGTAAATGGAGTCCATTCTATAGCTTCTATTACTTTTCTGGTAAGAACCGCCTCAAGGTTATGAATGATGGGAGGCAAAACACTTAAATCTGGGTGAACTTCGCCACATGCATAATATTCTTCACGCAAGTTATTTTCCCGATACCACTGCATCTTTGCTACTTGTGCATCTTCGAATAGTAAACTGAAGTGGTTAACTATAGCAAAATGACTCATGGTTCTTAGCACACCAAGTAAAATACCATGTTGCGGGCATTTTAACCCCGATTGTTCTAGTCTAATACGAGTCACGTTTGCTGTTAAAACCATATGTTGCCACAATTTGGGAGCAATGTTCTTGGTCACTGGGTCGTGCCATTTGAGAATAGGCTTTACCATTAAGATCGGAAGTAAAAGCCCACAATTGTCTATTCCAATCGAACCTATCGCAATTTTGGGGTCTTGAATACTTCGCGGAGAACGACCAATACGTTTGCAGAACTTTGGGTTGTTAACCAGATCTATGACGTTCGATTTTAGTTGATTGTCGTTGGTTGTCAGTACAGCGAGCTTACTGAAAGTTAAAGATGGCGAGTATGCAATACTAGAGAAATACGAAAAATCAGGAAATCGCCCGAACAGTTGAAGAACAGACATCTCTTCAAGCTTTTCACAAATATAACTTTGTGCGTGCTCTGCAATATCAGACACCACTGAAACAAGGACCTTTTGTCGGTCTTCTACCGCTTGCCTTCGCTCTTGAACTTTTTCTTTTTCACACTCAAGCAGTAAACGCTGATTATGCGTAATGCGCTCTTCTTCTTTTAATATAACGCTATCACAGAACTCGGTCTGCCGACTCAATGTGCTATCGACATCCGATTGGTCGAGAATGTACTTTAGGCTCACTAACCACTTGGCATGACGTTCTCTCGTCATGTGGGTGATCTTCTGAGCTAAAGCGTTCGCTTCCTCATTATATTTCTTGTTAGTGGTCAGTGAGCTATGCATGCTTCAATAACTTAGAGTCATCCATTAATTACAAACTAATTCTCGATGTGTAACCGAATGTACTTCTCTGGAACAACATAGGTAAAGCTTTCACCTATACGGAGCGATTTCTTACTCGATTTACACAGCTGATAGTCGCCTGTTGACGAGACTCTTTTAACTATAGCTACTGAATCTTGATGGGTCATCTCGATAAACAAATCGCAATAACCATTCAGACCTTTATTACTGATTTGCTTTTGAATTATGACTTTTAGTTTTTTCGCTAATGAGTTTGACTCGGAATCGTCAGCGAATGCTGGCAAAGTCAATAGAAACAAAAGAAAGATATTGATAGATTTCATAGGTTACCTCTGAGCTCAAAGTAGCAAATCGCGTGTTACTTTGAACTTAGAGATAGCTGATTTTGGGGAGAGATTATGGACGGTGGAAACTGATAAGTGTATCAGCCAGTATGCTTCTTACCTTTGCTACGAAAACCTTGATGCGGGAACACATTGCGGATTCGTTGTTGCACCTTCTTTGGTACCTGCTTCGACATAACGAGCTTGGTGCCAGTGCGCTGTTGATATACTTTTAACTCACCACTAAAAGGCGTACGTTCAGCAATCTCAATCACATTGTGTTTAAAGCTAGGGGGAAAATGCCCTTTTTCCCGAGTAATTTTACCGTCAGAGAACGTTACTTTTAGAACTGGCCTATCAACCGCCACTAACCAAAAAATCACGATAGACGCGATAAGAATAACATACAGCATAAACTCTCCTTGTTAGTCGAGTAACTTGGTCAAATCTTCCTTTAAACTGCTTACGGCTTTACTTGCTTTTTCACTGCGAGACGCTTCGGACAGCAAATATTCGATAGCATCTGACAAAGTACATCCAAGCTCATTCGCTCTGTGGGATAACTTTTCCCAAACGCGATAATCTAAGTCTATCGACTTTTTCTTGGTATGAATTTGCTCTGCGTTAAAATGACGTTTACGTTTCGCACGAATGGCCTGCTTAAGCTTGTTATCAAGCTCTGGCGACATGTGGTTCTCAATCCACTCAAGAACTTTCGTCGGTTCGTGTTCTAATTGGCGAAGCTCGTTGACTGCAGCATCTGCCTCACTCGTATCAATATGACGAGTGATATCTTCTCCCGCCTTCCATTTATTGATCAAGTAATTCCACTTCCAACCACACTCTAAGTTTTCAAGCTGTTGATATTTCATTGCAAAGCCATTCCGTTAACGTTCTAGGTGACAGCGTAACCCTAAGTGATAAAAGTTACAATCCCCATTGTAATCGAAAAGCGATCAAGATCATCAGATAAAATTATCTATATCTCCCGATGGGGTTTTTCTATATAATTTTCATCCATTTTAAGTATATGAATTGATTTAATGAACCAAGAAAGCTGGCACGCTGTCACACCACAATATTCACAATTTGACGCCCAGATCCAACGATTCGACGAACTGGATAACGTTGATTTCTTCGATATTCAACCACGACTTAAGCGATCGTTGGAAACGTTAAGTGCTATCAAGGGCTTTAGCCGCTTACTTATCATTAATTCCACTGACAACTCGTTCTACCGCGATCTTATTAAAGATGGACTGAAAAAGTTTATTGGTCAAAAGCCTGTCGCTACCACTGAGTCTTTGAACATTGCGACGCTATTGGGCTCATACACTTGCGACGACAAGGGTGACATTGTCACTTCTAGCAATGGTCTACTAGAGCAAGCAGATGGTGGCTATCTGGTGATTCCCGCGACATTGTTGCTAGCTAACCCTGCAAGTTGGCAAACTCTAAAGTCCGTTCTATTAGGTCAAGCCGTTAGCCCGATAAACGCCAATCCACAAAAGATCGCTACCTGTCCACCAGCTAAAACTTATGACATAAAAATCGTCTTGGTTGGTGATCGTCACCAAATTGCTGACTTTGAGTACTTAGAACCTGAACTCTATACCGGACTCGCTATGTTTACTGAGATTGAAGATGAGTTCGCGGTAAACAGTCAGACTATCGAACATTATCTGGGGTTTCTTGCGTGGCTTATTAAAAAATATGATCTGCCCACTCTTTCATTTGGCGCTATACACCGCTTAATGAATGCCGGAGCACGTTACACCGAAGATCAAAACTACATGCCGATCGAGGTTCTTTGGTATCTTTCTCTTTTTCAAGAAGCGTTACTGACATCGAATAACAAGGTGCTTTCTGAGCAAGATCTTGAGCAAGCCCTAGATGCTAAATACCATCGCGAAGCCTATCTTCCTGAACGCGCACTGTCGGATATTACCGACGGGCAGGTCATCATCGAGACGCAAGGTGAATGTATTGGCCAAGTAAACGGCCTTACTGTTATTGATGTACCAGGTCACCCGATGTCTTATGGTGAGCCTGCACGAATCTCATGTGTTATCCACTTTGGTGACGGCGACATCTCTGACGTTGAGCGCAAAGCTGAGTTAGGCGGAAATCTTCATGCTAAAGGCATGATGATCATGCAAGCGTTCGTCAGCAGTGCATTGCAACTTGACGAACCTCTACCATACTCGGCTTCCGTCGTATTTGAACAATCTTATAGTGAAGTCGATGGTGATAGCGCAACGTTAGCAGAGCTGTGCTCCTTCGTTTCAGCACTCTCCGAGTACCCTATCAATCAGCAGATTGCTGTGACGGGTGCAGTTGACCAGTTTGGTCGCGTGCAAGCCGTTGGCGGTTTAAATGAAAAGATTGAAGGCTTTTACCACGTATGTAAACATCAAGGTTTAACCGGCGAGCAAGGTGTTGTGTTACCTAAGTCGAATCTTAAGCATTTATCGCTTAACAAAGACGTGGTTGAGAGCATTAAGAAAGACGAATTCCATATCTGGTCTGTATCGACTGTGGACGAGGCAATTCCTATCATTATGGGTAAGCCTTTCCGCGGTGAAGACGAAGAAAGCGTTATTAGTAAAATAGCGCAACGTATTGAAAACTTTGAAAGACACGAGCACCCGCAAGGAATTGTGGAGCGCATCAAAAACTGGTTCGTTTGAACAAAATTTCGCTCATAAATCGACTGATCGGAGTTGTTTAGCGTACACGTGTTCACTAACATGCTGCTATCAAAAATCGGAGTAATTGATAATGCAAAACAAACGTGATTCTTATAACCGTGAAGATCTTCTAGCGTCTAGCCAAGGCGAATTATTTGGTCCTGGTTACCCTCAACTACCTGCGCCAAATATGCTGATGATGGATCGCGTCACTAAGATGTCTGAGACTGAAGGTGATTTCGGTAAGGGTCTGATTCTAGCTGAGCTAGATATTACTCCAGATCTATGGTTCTTTGACTGCCACTTCCCTGGCGACCCAGTAATGCCTGGCTGTCTTGGTCTTGACGCAATGTGGCAGCTAGTGGGCTTCTTCCTTGGCTGGGTTGGCGGCAAAGGTAAAGGTCGTGCTCTAGGTGTTGGCGAAGTGAAGTTCACAGGTCAAATCCTACCTACAGCGAAAAAAGTAACGTACGAAATCCACATGAAACGCGTAGTTAACCGCAAGCTAGTTATGGGTCTTGCGGACGGTCGTGTTCTTGTTGACGGTAAAGAAATTTACGTAGCGAAAGATCTTAAAGTTGGTCTTTTCCAAGACACATCTGCATTCTAAGCATACTGTTTTTTCCGAAAGCGACTCACTTGAGTCGCTTTTTTACAATCAAAATATTTAGTTATAGTGCATTATAAGGCGACTTAAAAGCCCCTTTCGGGGCTAAGTTCCTTTGTTGTATGTGGAATGAGTGTTATTTGTAGAGACCAGAGTGTTTATCTTCTCTGGCATCGCGCCAACCACCAAGCCAATAAGATCGAGCATCCATCTGCTGGTATGGACATGCCTCCATAGAGCGACCATTCAGGCCTGCTTTATATCCTTGAGATTGAGCTCGCTCTAAGCGGTCACGCTTTTGTCTCTTCATAGTGTCGTCCTCATACATAAAATGTTTCTTAACGTACTACTTTCTTAACCTGCCAACAGCGATCTTTGTAAGATCCTGATAACCGATTAATGTGAAGCTTTTATGGCTTCCCAATTAAGATTCGATCAAAAGAACGGTGAATTCAAGCTAAAAAAAAGGCACAGATTCAAAACTGTGAACCTGTGCCCTTGTTTACAATTTAACCTATTTTCTACGGAACCCTAGCAATCCAAGTAGACCTAAAGCCAGAAATCCCAACGTGCCACCTTGGCGTTCTACCGTTGTTTGAGTAACTGGTCGTGCAGAGATATCCGCCGCCGTTTGTCCGTTAATTGGCACGAGTTTAACACCTACCAACGATGCTCCTGCAGCACATTTGGCATCTATCGCTTCACTATCAAAGCCCGCTGAACAATAATAAGCGGTTGCTGCAATCACACCTGCATCGTTAATATCCGCAGCCTGGATAATACGGAACTGGTTGTTGTTGGTAGAAGCACCCGATCCATAAGTTAGATCATCTAAATAGCGTGCTTGGCCACCGATCGGTGCAGAACCCGTTACTGTACCCAAGTTGGCAATAAAGGCTCTTTGTGCACGTGGTTTGCCGTTTGTTTCAGAGTGCTGTTCATAATCTATAGTACCTACCACGTCATTATAATTGTTAATGTTGCCAGCTAAGCCATTTGCACCAGTGAAGAAGATCGAACCGCTAAACTCTTTATACGTTGGAGAGTCTAGGTTATCTACATAGAACAAAGTGTTTGCGTAAGCACCATTAAGTGCACGTCTTAGCTTTGCAGTACCAATGGCGATCTTGTTGTTGTTTACAGCTTGTAAAGTCTGGTTTGCATATTCTTCTGTAGCATATGGGAAACCTGAGACCAACTTACTACCATTACTGAAATCTTTCCAAGTTGAACCACTGTCTGTAGATTTAAATACCGCCGCTTTCAACCTAACACTTCCGTCTGACGTGTAACCGACAGCATAAACGTTGTTATTATCGCTTGAGTCTAAGATAATATCCCTGGCACTACCCTGCGCTTTAGAATTACCATCTTCGGATTTAGCTCCTTCCCAGTTAATTTCTGTTCTGGTCGAACCTACATCCAGCCAAACAGTCGGCTTTGAAGTGAAAGTTTTAGTGTTGCCTGTGTCTACATTATTACGTGTAACGCTTCCTACAGTAAATGTCCGATTCCCTGCATTAGTAGCCAAGGTCTTACTTACCCACGCATGAGATGACAAGAAATTAGCATCACCGATTGTATAAGTCGCACTATCAGAGCCTACAAATCCAATGTTTCTGTTTGTACCACCATTGCGCGCATTACCGACCGGCTCAACTGCTGGGCCCCCTCCGGAGAAATTAATTGAGTTAACAACTGTGTTTTCTGCTTTGACCGCTGTTGCAGTACCATCTCGGTTAGCATCTAAGTAAGCAATCGAGCTATCATAATTACCCCCCTGCTCTCTAGCATAACCGTTTGTATACTGTGCTGTGGCCCAATTTTCACAAAGGGTATCTGCATAACCTAGATAGTTACGACAATAATCCTTAAATCCGCTATGGTTGTCATCCAGATAGTCCCAACCAAACGGAAGAAAGAATGGAGCTTCATCTCTATAGCTAAAACCTTCACGATAATACTTAACTTCAGTCACCATAACTGAAGTGTCGGCATCACATGAGTTACTCCAACAAACCGTCGTTTCTGGTGAAATCGTAGAACCATAAATCAGGCGGCTAGTGTCAGGGCTGATACCGCTGGTTTCATCCAAATACACATTATACAGAGCCGCATTGGCTGCGAATGAAGCAGCAACCGTTGCCGCTACCGCTGAAATTTTAAAAATCTTACTACTCATTAGTTGTTAACTTTCCTGTTGCATTGCTTCGAGCTCTTCCCAGCGTTCGAAGGCAATTTCAAGCTCCTGCTCTGTAGCAGTCAGCTTATCTAATACGGGTTGCGTTTGCTCGACGGGTTTTGAAAAGAAATCAGCGCTGTTGACTTGCTCTTGTAAGCTTTCAATCTCTGCTTCTAACTCTTCAAGTTTGGCTGGCAATGCTTCTAACTCTCGCTGCAGTTTATAAGATAACTTCTTAGGCTTGTTCTTTACTGCCGCGGTTTTGGGAGTTTCCTCAACCTGTTTAATGCTTTTTGTTGGTTTTTCAGACGCGCGAGCCTTCTGAGTTTGAATGCGTTGCTGCTGCGCATCGTGGTAACCACCAACAAATTCCTCAATAACGCCTTCACCTTCAAAGATCCAACTTGTCGTTACTGTGTTATCAACAAACTGACGATCATGACTGACAAGTAAAAGCGTACCCTGATAATTGGCAAGCAAATCTTCTAAAAGTTCCAAAGTTTCGATATCTAAATCGTTGGTTGGTTCATCGAGCACCAATAAGTTGTTTGGTCTTAGGAAAATTCTTGCTAGCAATAGGCGGTTTTTCTCACCGCCAGAGAGTGCTTTAACCGGAGTACGAGCACGTTTAGGTGCAAATAGGAAATCTTGCAGATAACTCAACGCATGGCGCTGACGACCACCAACCATGACTTCTTGTTTACCATCAGCTAGGTTATCAATTACAGACTTTTCAGGATCAAGTACTTCGCGGTACTGGTCAAAATAAGCCACTTCAAGCTTAGTACCACAGTGGAGCTTACCGGACTGAGGCTGAAGCTCATCTAGCAACAGTTTAAGTAATGTACTCTTACCACAACCGTTCGGGCCAATCAGTGCGATGCGGTCACCGCGCATGATATTGAAAGAGAAATCCTTAACTATCGACTTGCCATCGATGTCATAGTTGATGTTCTTCGCTTCGAAGACAATCTTGCCTGAGCGTGACGCATCATCAATCTGGATATTCGCTTTGCCCTGCACTTCACGGCGATCACTTCGCTCTTCACGTAGCTTTTTAAGCGCACGTACGCGCCCTTCGTTACGGGTACGTCGAGCCTTGATACCTTGACGAATCCAAACTTCTTCTTGAGCAAGCTTTTTATCAAATTCTGCATTCTGCATCTCTTCGACTCTTAGCATCTCTTCTTTATCGACTAGGTAGTTGTCATAGTTACCTGGGAAAGAAGCCAGTTTGCCGCGATCGAGGTCGACAATACGTGTCGCCATAGATTTAATGAACGCGCGGTCGTGAGAGATAAAGATAATCGAGCCACGGAAGTCTTTGAGGAAGTTCTCTAGCCATTCAATTGTAGTAACATCAAGGTGGTTAGTTGGCTCATCAAGTAATAAAACGTCTGGATCGCGAACCAGTGCTCTCGCAAGCGCGGCTTTACGTTGCCAACCGCCAGAAAGGTCAGTCAGTTTGGTGTGACCATCGAGCTTAAGCGCAGCGAGCACATTCTTGATGCGGTCTTCAAAGCGCCACGCACCAGAATGTTCAAGGTTTTCTTGAATACGTGCCAGCTTATTGATGTTCTGCTCTGACGGATCAACCGCAATCAGATCGAGCTGATCTTGATAGATCTTAATCTGCTCGCCGATTTCCGCCAGTCCACCAGCAACATAATCGAACACTGTGCCTTCTTGGTTTCTTGGTGGATCTTGCTCTAAGCGTGAAACGACAACATCTTGGGTAACCGTTAGTTTACCATCATCAAGTACCACCTCACCGGCAAGCACTTTCATTAACGTGGATTTACCCGCACCGTTTCTACCAACCAAACAAACGCGTTCATTCTCTTGCAATGCGAAATCTGCATTATCTAGAAGAGGATGATCACCATAGGCCAGTAATCCATTATTTATTGTTAGTAATGCCATTTTCGTCTAACCAAAGCTGTAATTGTTGTAAATCAAACGGCCAATTAAGCTCGTTACCTTGATAATTCAGCACCGGAATGGTGACGCCGTAACGAGAAAACAATTCATCGTCGAAAGCAATATCGACAATCTCGACCTGATGAGAAATATTGAGCTGTTTTGTAAGGTCAAATGCCATCTCACATAGATGGCACCCTTCTGTACTGTATAAAGTGATCACGTGTGACCTACTATTCCTTGTGAGTCAAAACCCAGCAGTTATGAATGTGTTTATTGCGAGAAAAGTCCATTGGTAAAGTCTGGTGTGAAATATTCTTCGCAGTTAAACCAAGTTCATCCAAACCTTCCATATCCATCTTAAAGTGACGCTTATTGTTTGAGAACACGATCGTGCCGCCATTGCGAAGCAAACGCTTAAGGTTCTTCATTAACTGAATATGGTCACGCTGCACGTCAAAGCTTTGTTCCATACGCTTAGAGTTGGAGAACGTTGGCGGATCGATAAAGATAAGATCAAATTGTGCCGTTGAGCGCTCAAGCCACTGCAGGCAATCTGCTTGCTCGAATCTATGCTGACGGCCAACTTGACCATTCAGTTTCATGTTCTCTTTAGCCCACTCTAGATAGGTGTTCGACATATCAACCGTTGTGGTTGATTTAGCGCCACCACAAGCGGCATGCACTGTGCCAGATCCGGTATAAGCAAACAGATTTAAGAAGTCTTTGCCTTGAGCCATTTCGCCGAGTTTACGACGAGTAATCTTATGATCTAAGAACAGACCTGTATCGAGGTAGTCATGCAGATTTACTTTAAGCTGCACACCATATTCATGCACATTGAGTGTTTCAGACTCTTGAGACAGCTTTTGGTACTGTGAACGCCCTTTCTGCTTCTCACGGACTTTAAGCACAACTTTATTCGCTTCTGTACCTGTTGCTTGAATAGTTGCGCGAATGATATCTGTCAGACGACGCTTCGCCTTTTCTTCAGGGATATTCTTTGGTGCCGCGTATTCTTGAATCACAAGGTGATCGAGGTAAACATCGATAGCGACATTGTATTCCGGTAAGTCTGCATCATAGATTCGGTAACAATCGAGCTTCTCTTTACGCGCCCATTTACCAATTTTGACAATGTTCTTCTTCAAGCGGTTAGAAAAATCAGGTGCAATTAGTGATTCAGTGACATTGTCACCTTTATTTTCAACCGGACGGTCACTAATTGAGTAGTTCTTCTGGTGACACGGTAACGCACCGTTATTCAGTTTGAACTGCTTGTCTGCACGCATGCGCAAACAGCTTAGAAGCTCATCAGAGCTAGAGAAAATAGACGCTTGGCAGCCACCGAACTCAGATTTCAGCTGAGCACCAAATGCCGTGTACAAAGCAATCAAACCAGGATGAGTACCTAAACGCTCACCGTATGGTGGGTTTGAAACAATAACGCCCGCTTCAAACTCTTGAGGACGCTTAACTTGCGCGGCATCACCAAGGTTAAATTCAATCAGAGAATCAACACCTGCACGGCGCGCGTTGTCTTTTGCGGTTTTAAGCACTCGCGCGTCGTTATCAAAGCCGAAAAACTTAGTGTCAACTTTTTTGACACCCCGTCTCGCCTGTACTGCCGCTTCCGATTTAATCTCAGCCCAAAGCTCAGGTTCAAAGTCTTCTAGAGACTCAAAGCCCCATTTCTCACGATTCACACCAGGTGCCATGTTTGCCGCCATCATGGCCGCTTCAATCAACAGCGTGCCTGAACCACACATAGGGTCTAATAGTGGTTTATCAGCGCTCCAGCCACTACGCAGGATAATAGCAGCTGCTAGCGTTTCGCGAAGCGGCGCACGACCAGATTCTGGGCGATAGCCACGTTGATGAAGGCCGCCACCCACCATATCGACACCAAGAATCGCTTTATCACGATGCAAACGAACATGGATGCGAAGATCGGCACGATCTTTACTGATCGACGGTCTTGGTAAGTTCTTTTTCTCGAAACTATCCACTACGGCATCTTTCACTTTCATTGCGCCGTACTGGCTATTGCGGATTTCACGGTTAGTACCATTGAAATCAACAACAAACATCTTCGAACTATGGAATTGATTGACCCAGTTCACTGAAGAAGTTGCTAGGTAGAGATCCATATCATCGTTACAAGTGAACTCAGATAGCACACGGACGAAACGCGACGCTAAGCGACTCCATAAGCAACAACGATAAATTTGCTCATTTGATGCTTTAAAGCGTACCCCTGCTTGAACAGGTTTGGCATTAGTGATCCCTAGCTTAGTTAACTCTTCAACCAACAAGTTTTCCAAACCGTTGGACGTAACCGCAAGATATTGATGCATAGTGGTGTTTTAATTCTGTAGAAAATGACCCCGCATTATACCTGACTCCAATAGTTATCGTTAGCTCAATCAGTTAAATCCCCCATTTTGTCGTTCAATTGAATGAAATATCGACACTTTCATACTTCGTTGTTCGATTTCAAATACTGCAAAACACAAAAACCTATTTCTTCCAAGTAATCGGCTCTAAAAGCGAAGTGAATACTAATTCACATTCATTTTGGTCTATACCAAGGGTGTGTTTTCGTGTAATTAAGTTACAAAAAAGACACAAAAGAGGAATAAACCCTGCTTTTCTAGATTCAGTGGCTATGAAAACATGGAAATTAATTGTGCTATGTGATGATAATTTGAACGTATCTCACAGATGAGAATAAAGCTGAGGAGCGTTAGTCGGCTCTCTTTAGCCGAGTTAGGGGCAAAAAAAAGCCAGCAATTATGCTGGCGGGAAATGAAACAAAGGAACGATAATTTAGGTTAGCCCACCAATGCGATTGGTTGGGCGTGAAATAGATGATTCGCTACAGTTAGTCTATCGTGCATCACTTTAATCGCTTGTCCAAATTGGAGCGATTTAGAACCATTGAGCTCGAAACCGTCTAGTGAAACAGATGCGCACAGGCTGGCACACTCACCTACCTCTAACACAATAAAAAAGCCTTCGCTCAGGGAGTTCGTTAGACGTATCAAGTCGCCTTCTTCTGGAGCAATCTGGCCATCCGATAGACAGTCGAAAAACCAACTTTTCGGCTGAACAGGTTTATGAAAACGCTTCGCGGCAACACAATACAATGAGAGCTCTGCTTGTCTTGGCTCACTCAGGCCAAGTAATGCGATTTGTTCTTTATAGGTTTGATAGGCCGAAGCATCATCTACTGAGAATTCATTAACGCCAATCGCGCAGTCGACAATCAGCTTACGAGGAAGGTTGGTCTTAAATACCATATCATCACCCAGATCGAGCATAAGGTGCCCTTCTGAGTCATCATAGTACCAAGTCCATTTGTCACTGGGTTTAAGCATCGTTCCATCTCTGAAATTTGATTTGAAGTTAGGTAAAACGCTTAATTACCTTTCCTAGCAATAATTGGATTTTATTAGCTAATAGGCGAAAAAAAAGAGGAAATGAAAAGTCATTTCCTCTTGTTATCAATCAGTTTTAATTAGAAATCTATCGTGTGACAATGTCACATCGATTTACTTTCTATTTTAATATGGCTTAGATGTTTTTGACGATATCACGTACGAGTGCCGGACCGTGATAAATAAACCCAGAGTAAACCTGAACTAACTGCGCACCCGCCATCATTTTTTCTTTAGCAGCAACGTAAGAATCAACGCCACCTACTCCAATGACTGGAATTTCATCTTTAAGCTGTTCATGTAGACAGCGAACCACTTCAGTACTTTTGCTTTGAACAGGACGTCCACTTAAACCGCCCGCCTCGTTCGCGTGCTTCATACCTTCAACGATTGAGCGATCCAATGTTGTGTTGGTCGCGATAACTGCGTCGATCTTGTTTTTAAGCAGAGAGTCACAGATCTGTTTGATCTCATCATCACTAAGATCCGGAGCGATCTTCAATGCAAGAGGAACATATTTACCATGCTTTTCAGCCAATTCCGCTTGTTTAGTTTTTAGCTCTGACAGCAACTCATCTAAAGCTTCACCGTATTGCAGCGAACGCAATCCTGGAGTATTTGGCGAAGAAATGTTAACCGCGATGTAGCCTGCGTACTGATATACCTTTTCCATACAGATCAAGTAATCTTCCGCACCCTTTTCGATTGGTGTGTCTTTGTTCTTGCCGATGTTAATACCAAGTACACAGTCGTATTTGGCTTTCTTGACATTTTCGACTAGGTTATCGACACCTAGGTTGTTGAAACCCATACGGTTGATAATGCCCTCTGCCTCTACAAGACGGAATAGACGTGGCTTGTCATTTCCTGCTTGCGGACGAGGTGTCACTGTGCCGACTTCAACAAAACCAAAGCCCATAGCATCGAATGCTTCAATACACTCGCCGTTTTTATCCAGACCAGCCGCGAGGCCAACTGGGTTACGGAAAGTTAAACCCATACATTCGACTGGACGATGAGGAAGTTGCTGACGGTAAAGAAGATCAAGTGGTGTGCCGGTAAAGCGCTTGAAGTTTTGAATTGCGAGATCGTGTGCCTTTTCGGCATCGAGTTGGAAAAAGCCAGTTCTGGCTAGACGGTAAAGCATTGTGCCTCCGAAAGAAAAAAGCCCCGTATAAACGGGGCTGTATTATTCAATGTTTTACCGAATAATTCAACGAATTATGGCAAACGTTTACTCATTCGCACTGCAATTAAGGTTAAGCAGCATAAGTTCGCGTAATGCAACAGAGAATTTCGCAAATTCATGCACTGAACCCACCTTGAATTCATTGAGAATATTTTCCCAACGGTGCAAAGATGTCTCGTTGGTTTCGATCCAATCATCCAGTGCTTTCATCACATCGAGATCTTCTGGCGAACAACCACAGCTCAGCACTTGCCCTGTTAACTGACGCTGTTGCCAATCAAGATCTTCACGGAACGCAGCTCTTGCCAATGCTTGCCAGTTGTTATCCACCGCTTGGCCATTGATTTGCTTCAAGAACCAGTGCAGTGATAAGCGGTCACCCAGATTGTAGTAAAGCTTAGCCGTTTGCTCGATAGTTTTGCCTTTTTCACGAGATACTGTGGATATATCCAGTACTGAGTATAGACTAGACAAACGAGCGACATAGCTAGCCACTTCTTCCTTGATGCCCTGCTCAATCCAAGCTTGCGCCATCTCGTTGTGCTCTTCCACTTCTGAAGGAACAAGCATGTCATCGAGATGCGTTTTGATTGTATCAACGTCACCTTGGTACAGTTCAATCAGATCTTTAACAGACTGACGACCAGTACGATTGCGTAACAACCAACGTGATAGACGACGTAACGTTCTACGAACGTAGAAGATCATGTCATATTGCGCTTCGGTTGAGGCTTCATTGTCTAGCGAGCGTACTTCTTCTAGTACCTTGCCTAGTCCAAAGATTTCACGAGATGCTACATACGCATTTGCAATATCAACGACGCACGCACCCGTTTCTTCTTGTAGACGAGTAACAAAGTTACAGCCCATTTCGTTAACCATTTGATTCGCAAGCGCTGTTGCAATAATTTCAGCACGTAGTGGATGATTATCCATTTGCGAAGAGTAGTTACGGCGTAACTCAGTCGGGAAGTAACTCACAAGTTGCTGAGCGTGGAATTCATCTTTTGCGATGTCTTCATGTACCAGCTCTTCTTTCAGAACCATCTTACCGTATGCCACCAGTACAGAAAGCTCTGGACGAGTCAATGCCATACCCTGCTTTTCACGCTCAAGTAAGGTTTCATCATCTGGAATGTACTCTAGTGCACGATCAAGGTGACCCGCTTTTTCCATAGTATGAATGAAGCGAATTTGTTCCTTAACTAATGACACACCTTGCTGCTCAGTCACTGAGATGGACTCAGATTGACAGTATGCGTCATCTAAAACAATTTCACCCACTTCGTCTTCCATCGACTCAAGGATCTTATTACGCTGCTTAACCGTAAGATCACCATTAGTCACTAGACCATTAAGGAAGATCTTAATGTTGACCTCATTATCCGAACAGTCAACGCCACCTACGTTATCAACGAAGTCGGTATTAACGCGGCCACCAGTCAGTGCATATTCGATACGACCAAGCTGAGTCATACCCAAGTTACCGCCCTCACCGACAACTTTCGCTTTCAGATCGCGACCATCGATACGCAATACATCATTGGCGCGGTCGCCAACGTCAGTATGTGTCTCACTCGAAGCTTTAACGTAAGTACCGATACCACCGTTCCATAGAAGATCGACTTCCATAGATAGGATCATCTTAATCAGATCATTAGGGGCAACCGAAGATTTCTTGGTACGCAGCATCTTTTGGATTTCTGGCGTTAAAGAAATCGACTTCGCACGGCGAGAGAAAATACCGCCACCTTTTGAAATTAGCTTAGCGTCGTAGTCTTCCCAGCTAGAACGTGGAAGATTGAATAAGCGGTTACGCTCTTCCCAACTTGGCGCTGACTCTGGATTCGGGTCAATAAAGATATGCATGTGGTTAAACGCAGCTTGCAAGCGAATGTGCTTAGATAGCAGCATGCCGTTACCAAATACGTCACCAGCCATATCACCGACACCGATGGCAGTGAAGTCTGTAGTCTGACAGTTAATCCCCATTTCACGGAAGTGACGCTTAACCGATTCCCAACCACCTTTCGCTGTGATACCCATTGCTTTGTGGTCGTAGCCGTTTGATCCACCTGATGCAAATGCGTCACCTAACCAGAAGTTGTATTCCTCTGATACAGAGTTAGCAAGATCTGAGAACGTCGCTGTACCTTTATCAGCCGCAACAACCAAATACGGATCATCTTCATCATGACGAACCACACTCTTAGGATGAGCCACTTCGCCTTCGATAATGTTGTCTGACACATCAAGTAGTGCGCGGATAAAGCGTTTGTAACAGCGTTGACCTTCAGCGAAGATTTCATCACGGCCACTTAGCATAGGCTGACGTTTACAGACGAAACCACCTTTTGCACCAACAGGAACGATCACCGTGTTCTTAACTTGCTGCGCTTTCACTAGGCCAAGAATTTCGGTACGGAAATCCTCTTGACGATCTGACCAACGTAGACCACCACGCGCCACTTTACCACCACGCAAGTGAACACCTTCAATATCTGGTGCATAAACAAAGATCTCAAACGCTGGTACTGGCTGAGGAATTTCTGGAATATCACTTGGTTTCATCTTAAGTGATAGCCAAGGCTTAGGCTGCTTGTCTTCATTTAACTGATAGTAGTTAGTACGAAGTGTAGCAGTGATCATCTCCATGTAACGACGAAGAATACGATCATCATCCAGGCTTTCAACATGATCCAACTGCTCAGTAATCTTAGCGATAAGATCGTTCTGACCTTTTTGGCTGCCTTTGAATTTAGGTTCGAAACGCTTACCAAATAGCTCCACCAGCCCTTTCGCTAGATCTGGGTAATGGTTCAGCGTGTCTTCGATATATTGTTGACTAAATGGGAAGCCAACTTGACGCATGTAACGAGCATAAGCACGAAGAATCGAAATCTCACGACCCGTTAATGATGCACCTAGTACCAAGCGGTTAAAGCCATCACTTTCAAGTTCGCCAGCCCAAATTGCAGCAAATGCCTGCTGGAAACGATCACGAGCTTCTCGAAGATCGACCGTTTTCTCGCTCTTATGGAGCATTGAGAAATCTAGGATCCAGTAAACCTGACC
The DNA here is from genome assembly GCF_059834185.1 of Vibrio sp. R10-SG3-ISO10. Classification (NCBI taxonomy): domain Bacteria; kingdom Pseudomonadati; phylum Pseudomonadota; class Gammaproteobacteria; order Vibrionales; family Vibrionaceae; genus Vibrio; species Vibrio sp. R10-SG3-ISO10. The sequence goes on along the minus strand of NZ_JCBDHG010000021.1, from coordinate 35,619 downwards.
ATTCGCTTTGCGTACCTCGTATGGAGATTCACCAATCACGCGTAAGCCCAGGTTCTCAAGCATTGGCATCACATCTGACAGATGGATAGGCTCATCACGATGGTAAAGCTTTAAGCGTACTGATTTTGAATCTGCACCCAACTCTTGTGGGCGGTAGAAAAGCATGCCTAATTTGTTGTCATCACTGAGTTTTTCTAAGCGCTCAATATCAGCAACAGCTGAACCAGGCATCACATCTTCTTTGTACGAACGTGGGAATGCACGTAAGTAATCTTTAGCAAGTGGCAGACCTTTACTTTCACCAAAGTTCGCCACGATCGCTTCTGATAAACGATCATCCCAAGTTGAAGATGCTTCCATTAAGTTTTGCTCAATCGTTTTAACGTCTACGTCCATGTTGTTATTATCAACACGAACAATATAGTGAGTTCGAGCTAGTGGGCTCTCTGAGAAGTAAGTGGTGAATTCCACTTCTTGCTTACAACCGAAATACTGCTGAAGAATTCGTTGAGTTTGTCGGCGCAGCTCTGTGTTGTAACGATCTTTAGTCACATAAACCATGCAGCTAAAGAAACGACCAAACGGGTCTTTGCGAACGAACAGACGCAGTAGATCTCGATCTTGCATCTGTACAACACCCATACCGACTTCCAGTAGTTCCTCTTCTTTCGCTTGAAGAAGCTCGTCGCGTGGGTAGTTTTCTAAAATATTGTGAAGTGCTTTGTAAGAGTATGAACCTTCTCGGTAACCACTTGCTTCGAGGATACGTTCCACTTTCTCACGAATCAGTGGGATGCCTTCAACACTCTGGTTGTATACCGCTGAAGTGTATAGACCTGTGAAGCGATGCTCACCAATCACTTTACCGTTCTTATCAAATTTCTTGATGCCGATATAATCCGTGTAAGCAGGACGGTGAATACGAGATGCGCGGTTGCCTTTGGTCACGATCAAAAGGAATGGCTTTTTCGCTTCTAAACGTGCAGAGTCAGGGAAGTCAGAAAGCTTAACAGTACGAACACGCTCGCGATTCGCAAACAACCCCAAACCCTTATCAGGCGTTGGGCGAAGTTCGGTATCGCCGTCAACTGAAACAAGATCGTACTCTTTATACCCCATAAACGTGAAATTGTGATTCCCCAACCAACGAAGGAATTGGATCGACTCGTCGTAACGATCACGTTGGATCTCAACCTCTCCCTGTTGCGATTCTACCTGAGCAGTTACTTCTTCAAGTTTTTCAACCATCAGTAACCAGTCTTGAACAACTAATCCAGTGTCATTCAGAATACTTAATAGTTCGGCTTTTAATGAAGCCATTTCTTCTTTGGAGCTTAAACGATCAACCTCAATATGGAACAGTGACTGAAGCGCCCCTTCTCCTTGGTTAATCGCTGAAATCTCGCCTTTCGCTGAACGGGCAATCTGCGTTGGTCCATGCAGCATCAAGTGTGATGAAAGATCCAAACGGCTCAACGCCATTTTTGTTGAGTCAACTAAGAACGGACCATCTGGCACAACAATCTCAACGATTGTGTGGGTAGATTGCCAGCCTTGGCGGCTCACGGTCGGATTAAATACTCGAACAGAAATTTCGTCAGCTTTTTTCTCATTAATATGGTGCCATAGCGAAACAACGGCACCGTATAGATCGGATTCGTTACGCTCGACTAAATCGTCTTGAGAAATGTTGCTAAATAAATGTTGAGCTAGTTGGGTGACTAGGGGTTGATGAGCAAGCTCGAGTTTGTCTTGAATAAGCTTATACACTTTTTCAAGCAGAACCGGCATCAGTGTTTCACGCGCGGTCATAATCACACTCCACAATTAGAATTGTATGTTTTTTGGGGGTTGTTGTAAGCATAGTGCTTAACACGGGTAATGCCGCTTTATTGTAAAAGCTTTATTGATAAATAGTTAATTCTTTTGGGAGTGGTAAGAGGTGAAATGTTTGAGAATGTGACTAAGGTTCTATTTAAACTTCTATAAAATCAGTTGCTCACAGAAGTTCTAACTTTAGAAACTTATTATTTTGGTCAGTTGTTAACCTGAAGCGTCCTTTTAGCCCTATTTGACTAAGAAATGGCCTGAAACGCGATGCAGGCAATTGCAGGCGTAAGCCTTTGTCTGTAACTACTAAAACGTTGCTTGCCGCCCCATTGTAGTGAGACAAAAAAGTTTGATAAGAGATGTTAAGGGTAAAGTAATATTGATTCATAGTTTGGTTAAAAAAGTAACGATTTTTCTAACAAAGCAAAATAACTGTACAAATAAACAGTAGCACTGAAAAGTGCTACTGTTTTAAACAGATTGATCAAGATTCCAGCGCTTTCGTCACTTTCTCAAACAAATCTTTCGCTAGGTTGTCCATCGCTTTCAATGTTTCAAGCTCCGCTTTGATGAGAGCCTGACGCTCGTCGTCATATTTACGGAATTTCAACAATGGGTCAATTAAGCGCGACGCCACCTGCGGGTTGCTGCTATTCAGCTCGCGTAAGATCTCACCCGCAAACTTGTAGCCTTCACCAGTTTTTGCATGGAAACGTACTGGGTTCATATTGAGGAACGAGCCCACTAAACTACGAGTACGGTTCGGGTTTTTCAAGCTAAACGCTTCATGGTTCATTGTTTGCTTGATCACTTGCAGTACATTTTCAGCAGGGTTTGTCCCTTGTAGAGCAAACCACTTGTCCATCACAAGTCCATCATGTTTCCACTTGTCACTGTAATCAGACATTAATACTTCGCGACATTCAAGCTGAGCACTGTTTGCTGCGCTCATTGCCGCAATGGTATCAGTCATGTTGTTCGCATCAGCATACTGAGCTTTAGCCAATGTATTGCCTTGCTCAGTGTAAGCAAGATAGCCTAATGCCGTATTGCGTAGAGAACGTTTACCGATAGCCGCATGTTCAATGGTGTAATCTTGCTGCTTGAGGCTATGGTAGATAGCGCTCAACTCATCTTCAAGTTCCGTCGCCAAGGTGACTTTGATTGCCTTGAGTACTTTCGCTACCGCATCAACATCAACTTGTTTATACCAACCACTCACTTCATTGTGGCTTGGCAGAGACATCATTTCAGCAATAAATGCAGGCTCTAACTCGCTAGAAAGTAGCACGCCGCGGAATGCATCTATCACTTCAGCAGACAATTCTACTTCGTTACCCGCCTGAACTTTCTCTACGTTACTACGAATGTATTTCGCTAACAGCATTTGACCTGCATCCCAACGAGCAAATTCGTTGCGCGCTTTCACCATTAGGAAGATCAGCTCTTCATCGCTGTAGTCGTACTCTAATTTAACCGGTGCAGAGAATTCACGTAGCAGTGAAGGAACTGGGCGCTCAGTCACCTGCTCGAACACAAACGTCTGCTTTGGTTCAGTGACATTAAGCACATTGTTGACCAGCTCACCGTTACGGCGTAACTCAATCACATCACCCTTTTGTGCATAGAGCTCAACGTCAAACGGGATATGAAGTGCTTGTTTTTCAGCTTGGTCTTGGGTTGGTTCCGTAGTCTGCTCAACAGTGAGTGCGTAGGTTTTCGCGACCTCATCATATTCACTGCTGACTTTTACAGTCGGCGTACCAGACTGGCTGTACCATAAACGGAATTGCTTCAGATCAACGCCAGATGCATCTTCCATTGCCGAGACAAAATCTTCACAAGTTGCTGCAGTTCCATCATGGCGCTCAAAGTAAAGCTTCATGCCTTTTTGGAAGCCTTGTTCGCCAAGCAAGGTATGCATCATTCGAATCACTTCACTGCCTTTTTCGTACACAGTTAATGTGTAGAAGTTATTCATTTCAATAACTTGCTCAGGACGAATCGGGTGAGACATTGGGCTCGCATCTTCCGCAAACTGAGGACCACGAATTATACGGACATTGTTGATACGATTTACTGCGCGAGAACCCAGATCCGAAGAAAACTCTTGATCACGGAATACGGTCAAACCTTCTTTCAAGCTTAACTGGAACCAATCGCGACAAGTGACTCGGTTACCTGTCCAGTTGTGGAAATATTCATGACCAATTACGGCTTCAATACCGAGGTAATCGGTATCCGTCGCTGTTTTTTCATTCGCGAGGACAAACTTAGAGTTAAAGATGTTTAGACCTTTGTTCTCCATCGCGCCCATATTGAAGAAATCAACCGCAACAATCATGTAGATATCAAGGTCATACTCTAGACCAAAGCGCTCTTCATCCCACTTCATTGAATTGATCAATGATGTCATCGCATGCGGCGCACGATCTAAGTTGCCTTTATCAACGAAGATTTCTAGTTCAACATTACGACCAGACTTAGTGACGTACTTATCGCGCAATACATCAAAATCCCCTGCCACCAAAGCGAACAAGTACGCAGGTTTTGGATGCGGGTCTTGCCACTGAACCCAATGGCGTCCGCCTTCAAGTTCACCTTCAGCAACACGGTTACCGTTACTAAGCAGGAATGGATACTCCGCTTTATCGGCAATCACTTTCGTGGTGTATTTTGCCAATACATCAGGGCGATCCATGTAGTAAGTAATGCGTCGGAAACCTTCCGCTTCACACTGGGTACAGAATGCGCCGCCGGACTTATAAAGACCTTCTAGCGCCGTATTTGCTTCCGGGTCAATCAAGGTTACAATCTTAAGTTCAGTTTGCTCTGGTAACTGATGAACTTCTAAAGCACCTTCTAATTCTTCATAGGCAGTCCAAGCTTCACCATTGACGTGAATGCTTTTCAGTTTAAGGTCTTCACCTTCTAGACGAATCGTTGTTACGTCTTTTAACTGTGTGACCTGCGACACTGCCGTCACAGTGGTCTCGTTGTCGTATAGGTCAAACGTAAGATCGATATCAGTAATAGTATGAGATGGAGACTGATAGTCTTTGCGGTATTTGGCTTGAGGAGTCTGAGCCATGTCTAAATCCTTCTGACTAAATTCATTTGAAGAGCACACTACGTATATACGTTAGTATGGCTAGAACGTTGTAAAATCAACGTTGACGAATTGCGTGTTAGCTTACAACTCTAGATACAAAAAAACGAGGCTCTGCTAAGAAATACCTCGTTTTTTGTCTATTGTTGACGTCGAACTCAAACTATTTGTCTAGATAGTCATCAAACCTCACACTTATCTCACTAACGTATTCGATTGAGTACCGCGTATAACGAACCTTCTTCCATTTCTAAAGTAAGGGTATCTTTGTTCAGTGTATACCGGGTTTCATGTTCGCCGTTTTCATATAAAAGAACTAAATGCTCACCTTCGGTGTAATACACACCTCTATGAACCGCTTCATCACCGTCATCGTTACTCACTCTGAACATAAAGACAAAATCAGGTTGAAGGATAAGATCGAGTTTATGAACATCACTCGATAAAGCTTCATCGCCTTCAAAATGAGCACTCGACCACATACCGGCTAAAGAGTTTGATAGCGCTTTAGTAAAGGTGACTCCATTCAGGTTCAATAGATTGTGGTTAGCCGCATACTGGTAAACTTGTGGCTCTGAAGTATCTAATCCCAAGATAATAGTATCTTCATTCGCGGTGTAAAATCCTTCCCAGTGATCGACCGAATAATCTCGTTTTTGAATGTCGATTTTAAAGCTGTAGTTTGAATCAAGCGTCAACTTAATCGCCAAAAAGTTTTCTTGTGACTGCTCGGGATTTGGATTCACCAAGTACCAATCACCTAGTAAGAATGGGTGATCAAACTGCGTTAAGTCACTGTTGTCACGTACCCCATTACCTAGCACTGAGAAGCTAAACATTAGCGATATCAAAACAATCAATCTCATAGCGTGCTCCTTACTCTTTTTCTTTAAGCTTAGGCACACAAAGTTTATTTAGCGAAAAAATTGATCTAAATCACATTAATTATCTATAAAAAAAAAGCGAACCCAGTTAGGTCCGCTTTTTAAATCATTGATTAAGCTTACGATTTAATCATATCAACCATAATGGCTACCGATTCATCTAGGTAGGCATCGGGCGCTTCATAATCTTTAGGCACATCATCCAAAGACTTAAATGGCTCTTCACCCTCAGCTTTCTGACGTTCGTTGATTCGAGCTAAACGTCTTTCATCTGCTCGGTCGCTCTCAGCCTGACGAGTTTTCTTATTCAGTGATAAAGTATTGTCGTCTTTTTCTGCCTTGTACTTAGCAATATCTTCAGCGATAAAGCCAAACTCAAGATCGTTAGCAATACGAGCTTCGTGTTTTGCCGCTAGCTTATTAACCATTTCAGAGTTACGCTGTAACACTTCATATTTGGCTTTGTCGATGCTATCCCAAGGGAGGGCATTATCTTCAACACTCTCACCAGTTTCACTAGGCTCAACTGCTGTTGGATACGCGATATCTGGCGCTACGCCTTTATTTTGCGTACTGCCACCATCGATTCGATAAAACTTTTGAATCGTGTACTGAACATAACCAAGCTCTTTGTCGAACAAGTCATAGATCTTGCCAAGCGTGCGGTGTTGTTGAACCGTGCCTTTACCAAACGAGTTTTCACCAAGAATTACAGCGCGACCGTAGTCTTGTAGAGCCGCCGCAAAAATCTCAGAGGCCGATGCACTATTACGGTTAATCAGGACACTCATCGGACCGTCATAACTGATCTGATCATCAAAGTCGCCTTTCACATTGACTCGGCCGTAGCTGTCACGGACCTGAACCACTGGTCCACTCTTGATAAACAATCCGGTTAGTGCCGACGCTTCTGTCAAAGCGCCGCCGCCATTGTTGCGTAGATCGACGATAATGCCATCAACATTCTGCTCTTTTAGCTCAGAAATCAGTTTGTCAGTATCTTTTGCCAAACCGACATAGAAGCTAGGTACTTCTAGCACACCAATCTTCTTGCCGTCTTTCTCAATCACTTCAGATTTAACAGCGCGGTCTTCCAAACGAATTTTGTCACGAACCAAGGTAATAACCGTTGCTTTCGCATCTTTACCTTCAGGCAAGATCTGCAGGTTAACCTTAGTGCCTTTCGGGCCTTTGATTAACTGCACGACATCATCGAGTCGCCAACCAATGACATCAACAATCTCTTCGCCATCTTGACCAACGCCAATGATTCGATCACCCTCGCCCAGTTGCTTACTCTTAGAAGCAGGACCACCAGCGACCAAAGAGCGAATGACAGTGTAGTCATCCGTCATTTGCAATACTGCACCAATTCCTTCTAGAGAAAGATTCATCTCTGTTTGGAACTGCTCGGCATTACGAGGAGAAAGGTAACTAGTATGAGGATCCACTTCACGAGCAAATGCATTCATATAGAACTGGAATACATCTTCACTGTGCGTTTGGCTCAGCCTCTTCAAAGCGTTGTTGTATCGTTTACCAAGAACTTCTTTGACTTCGTCCCACTCTTTACCTGTTAGTTTCAAGTTTAGAGCGTCATACTTGACTCGCTTTCTCCACAACTCATCAAGCTCTGCCGTGTCTTTTGGCCAAGTGGCTTCACTGCGATCAAGCTCAATACTCTCGTCGACATCAAACTTCATTTCTGTATCAAGAAGCTTAAGCGCATGAACAAATCGCTCATATCGACGCTTCATCGATAAATTGTACAGTTCAAATGCAATTTGAGTGTCACCAGACTTTAACTGGTCATCAACAGAGTCTTGCCACTTAGAGATGGCATCGATGTCAGCCTGAGTGAAGACATTCTTGTTGTAGTCCAATGATTCGACATAGCGCCAAAAGATCTTACGCGATAGGTCATCATTGAGTTTGATATGTTTGTAGTGAGAGCTGGTAAGCTTTTCTTCAACACGCTTACTTGCTGTGGCGTGTTGTGCTTCCGGAGAAAGGACAGGTAAGTCCTCAAGGGTAATTTTTGCTTCTAGAGCATAGGCTGAAGAAGCTGCTAGCCATAAGCTAGCAGCGATCAGCGACATTTTTGAACGGCATTTCATGCGTAGGAGTATCTCCTTTATGCGCGTAGGTGCTCCGCTTTTACAACCATTTGTAGGCCGTTAGACAGTTGAACACGCACATCTTCCTTATTGATTTCAACGATAGTCGCAGCCATGTTTCCTTTACCCATATTGACGTTTACTTGATTGCCAACTTTTACTTCATCAGCATTCAAAGCACGCGTTTCTACCGGTTTATTGGCTTTTTGTACTTTATTCTGTTGTGGGCGACGGCCTTGTGGCTTTTTCGCAGCTGGCTTAGCTTTCGCTTTGCCTTCTTCACGAGCTTTTTGCGCTTGCTCTTTACGACGAGCTTGCACTTTCGCTTTGCTCTCAGCTAGTGCTGTTTTCGCGTGTTCTACGTGTTCCTCATCTAGCTCACCTGCTGGGTTGCCATCTAAATCTACACGAACTGCACCAGGCTTCACACCGTGAAGGTAACGCCATGATGAAGTGTATTGTCTTAACGCTGCACGAAGTTGAGTTTTGCTTACTTTTGGATCGTCCGTTAGACGCTCCGCAAGATCTTGAAAAATACCAATTTTAAGTGGCTTTGCTTCACCTTCTAAAGTAAAGCACTTAGGGAAACATTCAGCAATATATGCGATAACTTCTTTGCTGTTTTTTAACTTTTCAGTGTTTTCCATGAGGATTCCTGGTTATTGCGGCTTGTCCGCGAGCATTAAGATTTAAATATTTGAGGTATTATAGTGACCTGCAAGCGAAAAACCACACTCAATAGACAAATTATGCCCCGATAGCGTGTGAATTAAGCAGCTTTTCTACTTCGCTCATCAAAAATGTCAGTCCTTCCTCATCAATTTCATTGAATCGGCCAACATTAGGGCTATCAATATCCAGTACCCCAGCTATTTCACCATTAATTGAAAATGGAATAACCAGCTCAGAATTACTCTCTGCATCACAAGCAATGTGACCTTCAAACTCATGCACGTCGTATATACGTTGTACAGTGTTAGTTGCTACCGCGGTTCCACATACACCGCGACCAACAGGAATACGAACACAAGCTGGTTTACCTTGGAATGGGCCAAGAACTAACTCACCGTCTTTCATTAGATAGAAACCAACCCAGTTTAAGTTGTCTAACTCCATGTTAAGCAAAGCACTGACATTCGAAAGATTCGCAATAAGATCGGTTTCAGATTCAATTAATGCGGCAGCTTGCTTGGTTAAGCGGTGGTAATGTTCTATTTTCATTGTTACATCCTTTTGAAAATTCGTGACCTTTGTAAAATTAGAGACTTCTAACATAAATCTGCGTACAATCGCCGCAAACATTAAATAGTAAGCATTCTCATTATAATGATCGATAATCCCAACACTATTAGCCGTTCTTGGTTGATAACTCAAGTAAAAAAGCACAAGTCAAAATTAATACTTGCCAATATCATCGCGCTTATTGCCACCTTAATTAGTGTGCCGATCCCATTGTTAATGCCACTTATGGTAGATGAAGTCCTTCTCAACCAACCGGGGAAAGGGCTCGATGCGATGAATAGCTTGCTGCCTACTTCAATGCAAACGCCAACGGGATACATTGCGCTAACTCTATTGCTGGTGGTCATTATGCGCAGTGCGAGCCAAGCGCTCAGTATCCTTCAAAGCCGTCAATTTACCTTGGTTTCTAAAACCATTACCTTCCAAATGCGCAGCAAGATGATTGACAAACTGGGGCGCATTAGCATTCGTCAGTATGAAACTCGTGGTAGCGGTGGAATCAATGCACACCTCATCACAGACATAGAGACTATCGATCAATTTATTGGATCTACTTTAAGTAAGTTTCTAATTAGTCTATTGACCGTCATAGGCACTGCCGGCGTTTTGTTATGGCTAGACTGGCGGCTTGGTCTATTTATATTGCTGGTAAATCCAGTCGTCATTTACTTCTCTCGTAAACTAGGTAGCAAGGTAAAACACCTTAAAAAGCGTGAGAACCAGTCTTTTGAACGCTTTCAAAACCGCTTGGTTGAAACCTTGGATGGTATCTATCAACTGCGCGCCGCCAATAGAGAAAGAGAATTCCTAAATGAACTAAAAGACCAAGCCAATCAAATTCGTGTTGACGCAGATAAATATGCTTGGCAGTCAGAAGCAGCAGGCAGAGTGTCATTCCTATTGTTTTTGCTAGGTTTTGAGTTGTTCCGAGCAGTCGCCATGCTGATGGTGCTGTTTAGTGACCTGACTATCGGCCAGATTTTCGCAGTCTTCGGCTACTTGTGGTTTATGCTTTCTCCGGTACAAGAGCTATTGGGTATTCAATTTTCTTGGTACAGCGCAAAAGCAGCCTTAAAACGTATCAATGCCCTTCTCGATTTAGAAGAAGAGCATCGGCCTGTTAGCAAAATCAATCCATTTACCGAAGACCGTGAAGTGGATATCGAGATAGAAAATGTAAACTTCTCTTATAATGAAGAAACGCAAGTCTTAACCAATCTTAATGTGTCTATACCGGCTGGAAAGAAGGTAGCATTAGTGGGTGCCAGTGGTGGCGGTAAATCGACACTCATACAGCTTCTTATCGGCGTTTATCAAGCGAGTTCCGGCACAATACGATTTAATGGTCAAACCACTGACGATATCAGTTTTGACATAATTAGAGACCAAATTGCCGTTGTATTACAACAGCCTATACTATTTAATGACACTTTAAGGCATAATCTGACCCTAGGTTCGACCTACGATGATTTGCAGTTGTGGCGCGCACTTGAAATTGCACAAATGCAAGATGTCATTAGCCAATTAAGTGACGGTTTAGAAACACAAATAGGTCGAAGTGGTATTCGCTTATCAGGTGGTCAAAGGCAGCGCTTAGCTATTGCGCGAATGATTTTAAGCAATCCAAAATTCGTTATTTTGGATGAGGCAACATCTGCACTTGATACTGCGACAGAAGCTGCGCTGCATAAAGCGCTGACAGAATTTTTGAAAGGTCGTACTACACTGATCGTAGCGCACCGATTATCTGCAGTGAAACAAGCAGACTTAATTTACGTACTCGAAGATGGGCAAGTTAGCCAAGCGGGTACACACGGAGAGTTGGTTGAACAGCAAGGCTTATATCAAACATTATATGGCAGTGTGCAATCGCATAGTTAGCCAACATAACGCCTATTTATTTGAGGAGGAGCAATGAGCCCTCCTCCACCTATGCATGCCCATTCTTCTAAGTTAGTCTCTGTTCGGTTATGCGACGGTTGCGAGCTTCCCGTTGATCTTGTCGAAGTTGAGCGAGGCAAAACGGCATACTGTCCTCGATGTAATACCAAACTGTATCGAGGTGGTCGCCCTTCTCTTTCGGGTAATCTCGCGATTGCTATAACTTGTTTGCTGCTGTTTATCCCTTCCCACTTTTTCGACTTTATTAGTATTCGCCTTTTCGGTGTCATGATACCTGCAACCCTTCCAGACGGAGTCTTTACTCTATTTCAGGAAGGCTTTGTAATGTTGTCGCTATTGATCTTTTTCTGCAGTTCCATCGCTCCGCTGATTGTTTGCAGTTCAGTGGTGGCTGCTCATATCGCATTGAAATATCACCAGTTCAAACTACTCAAGATATCGTTAGCCCTTGTTCAACACCTTAAACCTTGGGTAATGATCGACGTGTTCTTGGTGAGTATCGCCATTTCTTGTTTCAAGCTACAAGACTATTCTGACATTATTGTTGGACCAGGTTTGATAGGACTATTACTGCTACAGGTATCCACTGTGCTACTTGTTACTCGTGTGAGTGTCCGCAGATACTGGGAAGTGTATGATCCAGAAGACAAATACGTTGCAACTGAAAAAACGCTACACTGTCACCATTGTCACCTATCTCAACCTGAAGGGACTGAGTGCAAACGTTGTCATAGCCCTATTCACCACCGTAAGCCGCGCTCTATACAAAAAACATGGGCGTACTTAATTGCGGCTTCAATCGCGATTTTTCCCGCAAATCTAATCCCTATTTCAATTCTTTTAACCAATGGGAAACGGCTAGAAGATACGATTTTTTCTGGGGTTGCCTCTTTGGTCAAAAGTGGCATGACGGGAATCGCCGTTATTATTTTTGTCGCCAGTATTGTTGTACCAGTCGCGAAAATTCTTGGCTTGTCATACCTCCTGCTTGCCATTCAGTTTAAGCGTAAGGTCTATCACAGACACCGAATGACCCTCTACTTCATTATCAAGTGGATTGGTCGATGGTCCATGATGGATTTATTCGTTATCTCCATCATGATGACACTCGTTGATCGAGGCCAAATCCTTGATTTCACGCCCGGTTTCGGGGCAGTTGCCTTTGGTATTGTAGTTGTATTGACAATGCTTGCGGCGGAAAGCATGGATCCAAGGTTGATTTGGGATAACTACCCAGAAGAAAACAAAAACAAAGAGTCACTAAATGAGTAATCCTTCTCCGACACAAAACTCTTATTCGCCTAATATCAAGCGCAATAAAGGGCTATCCCCACTGTGGTTACTGCCCATTTTGACCATGGTATTAGCAGGCTGGTTAGTGTTTAAAGCGGTTCAAGATGCTGGGCAACGGGTGCAAATCTACTTTTCAGATGCACAGGGGCTGATTGCAGGTAGAACAACGATTCGATATCAAGGTCTAGAAGTTGGGATGGTGAAAGACATCAGCCTAGCAGAAGACCTTCAAAGTATTTACGTTGATGCAGATATATACCCAGAAGCAACCAAGCTACTGACTAAAGAGACTCGATTTTGGATGGTTAAGCCTACCGCTAGCCTATCAGGAATCTCTGGGCTCGATGCTCTCGTATCGGGTAACTATATCGCTATATCACCAAGCAGTAACCCATCAGAGCCTGAAACAGAGTTTACAGCTTTAGAACGTGCACCATCAGACCTTATGGCAAGTGAGGGGTTGAATATTTCACTCAAAGCGCGTGACCTTGGAGGAATCTCTGTTGGTTCGCAAATTGTCTATCGTAAAATCCCTATCGGCGAAGTGTATAGCTATCAGCTCCATCCCGACTCGAAACACGTTGTTATTCAAGCATCTATCCAAGATGAATACCGACATATCATTACCGATGATAGTCGTTTTTGGAATGTGAGTGGTATCGGTGCCAACATTGGCTTTGAAGGGGTCGATGTTCGTCTTGAGAGCTTTAGTGCTTTAATTGGAGGTTCTATTGCGGTTGACTCCCCAGATGGAGGTGCGCCAGTCGCTGAACACACTGAATTTAGGCTCTACCCTGATATCAAAACTGCTGGTCGAGGTATTGCCATAAAAGTGGAGCTTCCTGATGACAACAAGATTAGCGAAAGTGGTGCACCTATTATGTACCGTGGCATCGAAATCGGACAAATTACCGACTTAGAACTAAGTAATGGCAGAAAAAGTATTGTCGCCTCTGCGGCTATTCAACCCGCTTTCAGCGATATGCTAACCACGGGTAGTAAGTTTATCCTAGAAGAAGCGAAGGTATCGCTCTCTGGCATAGAAAACATTGCCAATATCGTTAAAGGTAACTTTTTGACTATTGTTCCTGGTGATGGAGAACGCTCACGTAAATTCAGTGCTGTTAGAAAAGATGAGTTTAATCGACAGCAAGCTCGCTCTGTGTCTGTCCATTTGGTCGCGGACAACTCGTTTGGCTTAGATCAGGGCGCCCATATTCTCTACCGCGGGATTAGCGTCGGAAGTGTTACTCAAGTACGCCTAGTCGGTGACAAGGTACAACTCGACACTTTGATTGATAGCGATTATGCCCACTTAATCAAATCACAAAACCGATTCTTTGTTACTGGTAGCGCAAGTGCAGAGTTGACGGAAACTGGCTTAAACATCAGTGTCCCACCAGCGAAACAACTGCTGACTGGTTCAATTAGCTTTGTCAGCGAGGGGGAAGAGAGCGCACAAGACGAATATAAGCTCTACCCTAGCAAGTCGCTGGCTGAACTAGCAAAGTATAATATGTCTGGGTCGACCAAATTAACTCTGTTTGCCAACCAGTTACCTCCGATTAGCAAAGGGAGCCCACTACTCTACCGTAACCTTCAAGTTGGTAACGTAGCTGATTTCTATTTGGTTGACGGTGGTGTCATTATCTCAGCTAGCATAGAAAACCAATACAAGCATCTAGTAACAGAGCAAACCGTGTTTTGGAACCGCTCCGGGGTTGAGATTGACGCCAGCCTTGCTGGTATCAATGTTAAAGCGGCGCCACTGAAATCTCTGATTCAAGGTGGCATTGCCTTTGATTCACTGCCCGGCGTCGACAATAAACAAAATGATAAATGGCTACTGTACAAAGATTTCAAAACAGCCCGCAAATTTGGCCAAGTGATTACCTTGATACTGGAAGGAGAAAACACGCTATCTAAAGGAACGAGCATCAACTACAACGGTGTACAAGTTGGTGAAGTGACACTTGTCGTACCTAATTTTGACCGTAAGAGCGTTGAAGTCAAAGCACGAATTTTGCCTGAGTATACCGATACGATTGCGGTTGAAGGTTCCTACTTTTGGCTTCCAAAAGCCGAAGTTGGTTTACGAGGCGTTAAGAACATTCAAAATTTGCTATCACAATCCATTAGTGTTCAGCCAGGTAAAGGAAAAGCGCAGAATCAATTCGCGCTGCATCCAAATAAAAAAGCTATCCGTGGTGTTACCTTCACCCTGCAAAGTGAATCTCGCGGTTCAATCAGCGCAGGAACTCCGATACTTTACCGAGATATTGAAGTTGGCGAAGTGACCAAGGTTGAATTGGGAGAATTTGCTGATCGCGTGGTTTCTACCGTCGTCATTGACCCTAATTACGCTTACCTGGTGCGACGCAATAGCGTTTTCTGGAATACATCAGGTGTGGATGTGTCTATCGGCTTAACTGGAGCAAACATCAAAGCGGGTACATTTGATAGTTTAGTTCGTGGAGGTATCACCTTCTCCACTCCAGAGCAAAAACAGCTAGAACCAATCGCTGAGCAAGGTCAATCTTTCTATCTTTACGCTAAAGCAGAAGATGGTTGGAAAGAATGGCGAGCGGCTATTCCTAAACCCTAGCACTCAACGAATTATTCACTATTTACCTTATAAAACGCAGCCTAACCGCTGCGTTTTTCCTATTATTTGGCTATAATCAGCGACCTTTTAAGCCAGTCGAGACAAAGCTTTGCACCATAACGTTTATCTACCAGAAGAGTTCCTGTCTGAAATCGAATCCATTCTTCCTCAAGGTCTGAGCATGGACGATTTCGTCGCTGCATGTCAGCGCCCTCTGCGCAAGAGTATTCGAGTCAATACGCTGAAAATAACCGTAGATGAATTTCTTGAACGAGCTAAAGGCAAAGGTTGGCAGTTGGAAGCTGTGCCTTGGTGCCATGAAGGTTTTTGGATTGAAGCAGATGAGTCTGAAGTTCCACTTGGAAATACCGCTGAACATATGTCAGGTCTATTCTACATTCAAGAAGCCAGTTCAATGATGCCGGTTTCTGCACTGTTTCAGCAAAGCAATGAGTTCGAAAGTGTACTTGATATGGCTGCTGCTCCAGGCTCAAAAACCACTCAGATTGCTGCTTGCATGGGAAATAGCGGTGTATTGGTAGCGAATGAGTTTTCTGCCAGTCGAGTCAAAGTCTTGCATGCCAATATTGAGCGTTGTGGTGTCCGCAACGCTGCATTGAGCAACTTCGATGGTCGCGTTTTCGGCGGCTGGCTACCAGAGCAGTTCGATGCGGTACTGATTGATGCTCCTTGTTCTGGGGAGGGTACCGTACGCAAAGATGCAGACGCAATGAAAAACTGGACAAAAGAGTCTGTCATCTCGATTTCAGATACGCAGAAAGATCTGATTGAGAGCGCATTTCACGCCTTAAAACCAGGTGGCGTGATGGTTTATTCTACCTGTACGTTAAGCATTGAGGAAAACCAGCAAGTCTGTCATCACCTTAAAGAGACGTTTGGTGAAGAAGTTAGCTTTGAAAGCTTGAACGAACTTTTCCCCGGTGCTGACAAAGCCCTTACTGAAGATGGTTTCCTGCACATATTCCCTCAGGTTTATGATTGTGAGGGCTTCTTTGTCGCACGTATACGAAAGGTTGGCTCAGTCGAAGCGCCTATAGTTAAAAAAAGACTGGGCAAGTTTCCTTTCGAAAAAGCAAATACCAAAACCCAAGCTGACATTCAAATCCAGCTAAAATCAGCCTTGGATATCGACCTGCCCACCGACAGCTCAGTATGGCTGCGAGACAACGATGTATGGCTATTCCCGAATGCGTTGGAACCTATGCTAGGTGAACTACGCTTTTCTCGAATGGGTATAAAAATCGCAGAAGCTCATAAAAAAGGTTATCGCTGGCAGCATCAAGTAGCGACAGCACTTGCTGGTGGAATGGAGACAACATCGGTAGCACTTTCAGTCGATGACGCGAGAGAATGGTTTATGGGGCGTGATGTTCGCCCGGAGGGCCTTTCTGGCAAAGGCGAAGTCATCGT
The DNA here is from genome assembly GCF_059834185.1 of Vibrio sp. R10-SG3-ISO10. Lineage (NCBI taxonomy): Bacteria > Pseudomonadati > Pseudomonadota > Gammaproteobacteria > Vibrionales > Vibrionaceae > Vibrio > Vibrio sp. R10-SG3-ISO10. Next base: position 19,206 of record NZ_JCBDHG010000021.1, on the reverse strand, counting down.
AAAGCTAGGTAACGATGTGATTGGTCTAGGAAAATGGGTTGGAAATCGAATTAAGAATGGTTTACCGCGCGAGTTAGTAAGAGATAAAAATCTATTCTAAGTGGTAAAACAATAGTATGAAATTCTATAAGAGCCTAGCTAAATCCGGATCTTGAACTACAATTTATGTATGGATAAAGTCGGAAATTCAAACAGTTAGCGCAGGCTCTTTATGAGCCCTTCCCCTAGGCCCAATGCAGGATCAGCAAAGGGCCTTTTTTTTGGAAGCCGCTTCAAGTTTTAACTAAGAAAGGCGAATACCTTCTTTATCAATAACTATTTTGCCTTGTTTGTACAATCCACCGATCGTTTTCTTAAACGTGCCTTTACTGGTGCGGAAGGCAGCAAAAATTGCTTCTGGAGAAGATTTGTCATTAAGAGGAAGGAAACCCCCTTTCTTCTCTAGCAGGTCCAGCACCTTCTGACTCAGGTCGTCCATTTTGCCAACACCTACCTTCTGCAGTGAGAGATCGATCTTGCCATCTTCACGGACGTTCTTGATGTATCCCTTAAGCTTCTTGCCGATAAACAGCTTTCCGAACACGTCAGATTTAAAAATCATACCCCAATGTTCGCCTTCGACAATCGCTTTGAACCCTAGATCGCTTCGTTCTGCGATAATCAAATCAACCTGTTGATTGCGTTGGTATTTTGCTGGCGTCTTATCAAGCCACTTGTTAAATTTTGTGGTACCTACGATACGACCGGATGCTTTATCGGTGTAGACATAAACTAAGACATTTTGCCCTGTTGCAAAACGAGCGCGCTGTTCACTAAAGGGAATAAGTAGATCTTTACCCTTGATACCCCAATCAGCAAATGCACCTGTTGAGTTCACACCTTCAATTTTCATCAAACCCCATTCACCGACTTGAGCGATTGGCGTTTCAGTTGTGGCGACTAACTGACTGTCAGAATCGAAGTATAAAAAAGCATCTAGGAAATCACCTACTTCTACACCTTCTGGAACGAATCGATTTGGCAACAAGGTCGTACCATAATCGCCAGCATCAAGAAATAGGCCGAAATCGGCTCTTTTTACTACTTCTAAGTGGTTAATCTGACCAACTTTAATCATTTCAACTGTCTCTTGTTAAATTTGCGGTGATTATAGCGAATCTCTGTTATGCTTTCGCCAAGTATTTTGTCTTTTTTCAGGAGCTCTATTTGTTAACCGTTGATAAGCAGGACGGCATTACACTCAAAATTTCCCACTCTATGGCGGCGACCAAAAAGTCTGATTTAGACTTGTACTTTTTTGTACCAGGTGAGCTTGGTTTGTCTCCTGACGTTCTCAAAGAGAGTGAATTCTATTATGAATCCATTACTCAAAAACGTGCTTATTACAGTGACAAAACACTTCTCCCTCTCGTTCATAGTAGACTCGCGAAACGTGGCCGACTATCGACCACCCAGTATCGTGTAAGTTTGAGTTTGTTCGCGTATCAGTATGTTATCGCATTAGATAAAGCGGTAAATGAGCTCAATAAACATAACAAAGAATCAGTCACCACTGACGAAGTGGACGAAGTCATCAAGCTTTCCCTCGATATACTAAAGAAGCTACGTCGTAGTGTTCCTTACGAAGAAGGACTTAAACGATACTACGCCAATATCGATAACTATCTTTCTTGGTATACGGGTCAGCGCTTGATGTCTCTGATCGCGCATATGCCGCGAGACAGTGAATACAAAAGCTTAAAAGAGAGCTTGCTTGCTATCGTAGAAAAAGAGGCGGCACACCGTAAGCTCAATAACTACAACTCGAAAAGTGTACGTGACGACGTAACGCGATTAAGTAACAAGATGCGACTGCTACGTCGTTTGATTGAGCATCCTGTCGTTCTGCAAGAGAAAACACAATCTCTCGGCAAGAATATGAAACGCGTTGTGAAAGGTGGTGCGACAGGCTTTGTCATGGTGTTCGTTACCATCACTGCGATTTTGGCACGCGACTACTGGGGAGAGATTACCGCCTCCTTCATTGTGTTGATGTCTTTCGTCTATGCACTACGAGAAATCTTCAAAGATGACTTGCGTGACGTGATGTGGCGTTGGATTCGTAAAGGTCGCCCTAAATGGCGTAAGCTCTATCTCAATCCAACCACCAAGAAAGCGGTCGGACAAAAACTCGAATGGCTCGATTATAAAGTTTTAGACAAACTGCCAGACAGAATCAAATCGATTCGTAAAAAACGGGTCGTTCAAAGAGAAGAACAAGTTCTGCATTATAGCTCTCAAACTGAAATGTCGACCTCTAAGTTTATGAGTGGTTATGAAGAAACCCGTGAATCTTTAATGGTCAGTATGCGTGCCCTCACCCGATTGATGGATAAGGGCTCGAATAAAGTCTACACCCATAATAATGGGCAAGTCAGTCGCGAATCGGTAGAGAAACGCCACCTAATAAACTTAATCGCCAAAGAAGATAACCATGACGGTGAGCCTAAATTCTACCGATGGAAAATCGTGTTAAATCGAAGCAAGATTGTCGCCGTCGAACAAATGGAAGTGGAAGATATCAAGCACCCGTTTGCTTCAGTGACAGAGTAAGAAAGAACTCCGCCATTGGTTCGTCTCCGTGAAGAGTTGGACATATGGCGGTTATTTTGACCGCTTTGTTGACCCGCTCCCCTGTCTCAAACGTTTCAGCAAGCATTTCATCAATCAACTTACCATCTTCACACACAAAGTGAACATCACCTTCAGGACGTTTCAAAAACTGCCCTTCGACCGCTTTAAAGGCGAGCGATACTTTCTTGCCACAATCTTGGGCTTTACTCATCGCCATAAAACCGCCCGCTACATCGGCACCCACCGCGAGGACACCAAAATACATGCTATTGAGGTGATTCTTCGTTCTGCGTTTTAGCGGAATCTTGATTTCCACTCTTTCGGAATCAAGTTGCAATATCTTTGGTCTTGCTAACCAGATAAAAGGAACTTTGAAGAAACCAAAATAGTTAAGATAGAAGTTTGCTTTTGACAGTGCTGACAACATAGATCTAATCCGACCAGTTAAATTTAGTCCAGTTCATAACGAACGCACTGTCATGTCAACAACTTGTTAACATCACACATTCAAACAGTGATATGAAACAGTTGTTTAACCACTTGGTAATGACCCGCTAGTCCAAATGGTTTAACGATTTCGTCACTGCCTTTTTCACTCAGACTTAACGCACTCTCCCTAGCATTAGAAGCCATTGAGCGTTGTTCATGCGGTCAATTTTCCACTTTTACAGACCTGTATAAAGAAGAATCTCGATAAGTAGTTTATTCCTAGGTGTGTTTCCGTTATCTTTACCGCTTCGCAATAAAAAGAACAGGCTGTGGTATGCCATTAAAAACCGATGAATTAAGAACCCAACCTTTGGGTCCAATGCCGACACCGGCAGAGTTAGGAAGCGCCCATCCCATTACGGACGAAGTAGCCCAGCGTATTGCACAGTCACGTCGTCAAATAGAAAACATTCTTACAGGGGAAGACCAACGCCTTTTGGTGATCGTAGGCCCTTGTTCAGTACATGATACTGAAGCTGCAATTGACTACGCCGAGCGTCTTGCAGCAATTCAAGACCAATACAAAGATGAGCTTTTCATTGTAATGCGTACGTATTTCGAAAAGCCTCGTACTGTCGTCGGTTGGAAGGGACTGATCACAGACCCTAACCTAGACGGTTCTTACGCATTAGAAGCAGGCTTAAACAAGGCGCGTAAACTTCTGCTAGACATCAACAAACTTGGTCTTGCGACGGCAACTGAGTTTCTCGATATGATCACAGGTCAATACATCGCCGACCTTATCACTTGGGGTGCGATTGGCGCACGTACAACAGAATCTCAGATCCACCGTGAAATGGCTTCTGCACTTTCTTGCCCAGTTGGTTTTAAAAACGGTACTAACGGCAACATCAAGATTGCAATTGATGCGATCCGCGCTTCACAAGCGTCACACTATTTTTACTCTCCGGATAAAAATGGCCGCATGACCGTCTACCGCACTAGTGGTAACCCTTATGGTCACGTCATCCTGCGTGGTGGTGATAAAGGCCCTAACTTTGATGCTGAGTCAGTAGAAGCAGCATGCAAGCAATTGGAAGAGTTTGGTTTGCCACAACGCCTTGTTGTTGACTTTAGCCACGCTAACTGCCAAAAGCAGCATCGCAAACAATTGGATGTTGCTAAAGATATCTGCGAGCAGATTAAATCTGGTAAGAACCAAGTGGCGGGTATCATGGCTGAAAGCTTCATTCTTGAAGGCAACCAGTCTATGGCTGACATCAACAACCTCACCTATGGTCAATCCATCACTGACCCTTGTTTAGGTTGGGAAGATACTGCAACCATGCTTGATATGCTGGCAACAGCTGTTAAAGAACGCTCATAATAGAAGGAAACCAACATGCCATCATTTGATATTGTTTCTGAAGTCGACACTGTAGAACTGCGTAACGCGGTAGACAACGCAACACGCGAACTTGCTACTCGTTTCGATTTTCGTGGTGTAGAAGCATCTTTTGAAATGCAAAAAGATGAATCAGTACGATTGAACGCTGAAGGTGACTTCCAACTGAAGCAAATGCGCGACATTCTACGTGGCCACTTAGCTAAGCGCGGTGTCGATGCGAACTCTATGGAAGCAAAAGGCGAAGAAGCCTCTGGTAAGAACTGGCACCAGATTGTCATCTTCAAGCAAGGTATTGAAACACCTGTTGCTAAAAAGATCGTCAAACTTATCAAAGATAAGAAGATGAAGGTACAAGCTTCGATTCAGGGCGAAAAAGTACGTGTAACAGGCAAGAAACGCGATGACCTGCAAGCCGTAATCGCGCTGATGCGTGAAGCAGAGCTAGGTCAGCCGTTCCAGTACGAAAACTTCCGCGACTAAGCTGAAAAAGTGCTAACTGAAAAAACCGATACTGAGTATCGGTTTTTTATTTCTATTTCCCAGAGCCTAACCTTAATAACAAGTCTCCACCTTGTAAGAACGTCACTCCACTCAATTTTGGTGGGATGAAGACTGCCACACGTAGGTCTTCCGCTCTCGCCTTCTCTAGCAGCTTAGCAAGCTCCGCATCATTGCAGTATTCCACTCGCTCCGCATCTCGGCGCACCAGATCAATAAAGCCAAATGGGCATTTGCCGTCGAAAAGGACTAGTTCCGCTTGCTGCATCAGCCTAAGAGCTTTCAATGTGAGAAGTTCAACATCATCACCATGTTCAATCCAAGTGATTGAACCTTTTTGATCAAACCCTTCAGTCAACAATGCTTGATACGCACGCTCTAGGCTTGAGTTGGCCGTCGCCTTGTCTACATCGGCACGTGCAAAGAAAGCCTCCCAAAACTTACGACGCTCATCTACAGTTGGCAGCTTTTCCTTTATATCCGCACGCTTAGAGGCGGCAAACTCCGCTTGAAGTGATAAGTTTTGCGGTAGAACGGCTTCTAATTTCTCGCGTACATTACGAATGAGAACAGGAGCCGCTCCACCACTGGATATCGCTAGCTGTATGCGACCACGGTTGATAATAGACGGCGTGATAAAATCGCAATATGGTTGATCGTCTACAACATTGACCAAAATGCCTTGACGTTTAGCATCATGATGCACCTGATGATTCAAACTTGGGTTATCAGTCGTCGCCCATACTTGCACAAATTTCTTTTCGAGCAGTTCTTCCGAATAAAATCCCTGGACCCAACGACACTCTTCTTTCGCAACGAGATTAGCAAGATAGTCTTCAATTTTCGGCGAGACGATTGTCACATCCGCACCCGCTCTGATCAGGCTATCAACCTTTCTACTCGCGACTTCCCCGCCCCCAACAACCAAGACAGGTTTATGGTTTAAATCTATAAATAGAGGAAAATACTGCATTTCATTCCTTGAATAACTGAAAACGTCTTTACCCTCGATACTAACAAAATTGGGGCATTAGATTCATGTGATTTCGATCAAGTCCATAATTTATGACCAAATTTTATACTTTCTTTGGTTTTATCAACCACACTGAGACATTCATTCAAACTTCAAATCTAATTGTATTGATAAATTTATTACACCATCCTGTCGCACCAGTTTTGTGACCTGTTGCACTATTTACATTTTAGCAACATATTGCCATTCTAATGTCTGTCAGGGTTTGTGAGTTCAATCAAAAATCTTTTTAAATTATACATTTGAGAAATCACAGATCCTTTCCTACGCTTATAACTGGTTGATTTAACTACGACTCGAAGACGAGCGATAGCAACCTAATAATTAATGAAACACAACATTATTTAATCGTTTAATCAGGATGAGCCTGAACAAACATGGATCATACAGGAAGGATACAAATGGCACATAAACTAACACTTCTTGCTTCAGTTGTAGCTGCATCTACTGCACTGATGTCTACAAGCGCTTCTGCGGCAGATAGCACGCTGGATAAAGTAACTAAACAAGGTTTCCTAACTTGTGGTGTAAGTACTGGCTTGCCAGGTTTCTCTAACCCGAACTCGAAAGGTGAATGGGAAGGTATCGACGTAGAATACTGTCAAGGTCTTGCAGCTGCAGTATTAGGCGATAAAACAAAAGTAAAATACGTTCCTCTAACAGCTAAAGAGCGCTTCACTGCCCTACAATCTGGTGAAATCGACGTTCTTTCTCGTAACACAACTTGGACATTGCACCGTGATACGGCCCTTGGTCTAAACTTCGTCGGCGTAAACTACTACGATGGTCAAGGCTTTATGGTTAAGAAAGATCTTGGCCTTACAAGTGCTAAAGAGCTAGACGGCGCTTCAGTATGTGTTCAATCCGGTACCACAACAGAACTTAACCTAGCTGACTACTTCCGTAACAACGGTATGTCGTACAAACCAGTTGTATTCGATACAGCAGCTCAAACATCTAAAGGTTTCGATGCAGGTCGTTGTGACGTACTAACCACTGACCAATCTGGTCTATATGCACTTCGCTTGAACCTACAAGACCCATCTTCAGCTCAAGTACTTCCTGAGATCATCTCTAAAGAGCCTCTTGGCCCAGTTGTTCGTCAAGGTGATGACCAATGGTTCAACATCGCTAAATGGACACTGGCGGCGATGGTTAACGCAGAAGAGTACGGCATCACATCTAAAAATGCGGATGAAATGCTGAAGTCAAAAGATCCAAACATCAAGCGTATCTTAGGTGTTGATGGCCCTAAAGGTAAAGGTTTAGGTATCCGTGACGACTGGGGTTACCAAGTTATCAAACAAGTGGGTAACTACGGTGAAAGCTTCGAGCGTACTGTTGGTGAAGGTTCTCCACTGAAAATTTCACGTGGTGTGAACGCTCTATGGAACGCTGGCGGCTTCATGTACGCTCCACCAATCCGTTAATAACTATTATTAGCTAGTTACTAAACAAAAAATTGGGCGGTTTTGGCCGCCCTTTTTATAAAAATGGATTTGAGGTTATAGCTGTATGAAACCTACTAATGTTGCGGCGAATTCGGATAACGGACCGAGTTCAAACGCTAGCCTTATTTACAATCCCACCTTTCGAGCAGTTGTTTTCCAGATTATTGCGATAGCAGCGCTTGTCTTTTTCTTTTACACAATTGTCAATAATGCACTTACCAACTTAGAAGCTCGCGGTATCGCCACGGGTTTTGACTTCCTCGATCAAGAAGCTGGCTTTGGGATTGGCCTGACGCTGATTGAATACGATGAAACCTATTCTTACGGTCGAACGTTCGTAATCGGCCTACTTAACACCGCCTTAGTATCGTTTTTCGGTATCATCTTGGCGACTATCATCGGTTTTATTATGGGTATTGCGCGCCTATCATCTAACTGGTTGGTTAGCCGATTTGCAGCGGTTTACATTGAGATATTCCGAAACGTTCCTCTGTTACTGCAAATATTCTTTTGGTACTTTGCCGTACTTCAAGCCCTACCTTCTGCAAGACAAAGTTTGAGCCTAGGTGAAGCGATATTCCTCAACGTACGAGGTCTGTACTTCCCAGCTCCAGTCTTCGAAGCAGGATCATCAGTTGTAATCGGTGCGCTGATTCTCGGTGTTATTGCATCGGTATTTATCAATATATGGGCGAACAATAAGCAACGCCTAACAGGTCAGCAAACGCCAATGGGTAGAATCGCCCTAGGGTTATGTGTTGGTTTACCTGTTGTGGTTTACTTCTTAATGGGTTCACCAATTACGGCGGAATATCCAGAGCTAAAAGGCTTTAACTTCCGTGGTGGTGTGAGCATTATTCCGGAACTTGCAGCACTTTTACTGGCTTTAAGTATCTACACAGCGTCATTTATCGCAGAGATAGTGCGCTCAGGTATCAACGCAGTAAGCCATGGCCAAACTGAAGCTGCAATGTCGCTTGGTCTACCTCGTTCTCGCACTTTAAAGCTTGTCGTTATTCCTCAAGCGCTAAGAATCATTATTCCTCCACTGACTAGCCAATATCTGAACTTAACCAAGAACTCATCTCTTGCGATGGCAATTGGTTACCCAGATTTGGTGTCCGTGTTTGCAGGTACAACACTCAATCAGACCGGTCAGGCAATAGAGATTATTGCAATGACAATGGGCGTCTACCTCACGTTGAGTTTGTTAACCTCTGCATTGATGAACATCTACAACCGTAAAGTTGCTTTGGTGGAGAGATAGCATGAAAGTACATCAATTTCAGCCAGACCTGCCACCTCCAGCAAATACAGTTGGTGCTGTCGGTTGGCTTAGAAAAAACCTGTTTAATGGTCCGGTAAATTCAATTGTTACCATTGTTCTTGCTTACTTATCGTTCATGCTGCTTTGGAACATTGTCGATTGGGCATTTCTGAAAGCTGACTGGGTAGGCACAACGCGTGACGCATGTAGTCGTGACGGAGCCTGTTGGGTGTTTATCAGCGTACGCTGGGAGCAGTTCATGTACGGATTCTACCCTCAGGAAGAGCTATGGCGTCCGCGTCTGTTTTACATTACTCTAGCGATCTTTACGGTACTGTTAGCGTATGAAAAGACACCAAAACGTCTTTGGATTTGGCTGTTCTTTGTCAACATCTACCCGTTTATTATTGCTGCATTGCTGTATGGTGGCGTATTTGGACTTGAAGTAGTCGAAACCCATAAATGGGGTGGCTTGCTTGTTACGCTCATCATCGCTCTAGTGGGTATTGTTGTTTCGCTTCCTATCGGTGTCGCTTTGGCATTGGGTCGTCGATCAGATATGCCTATCATCCGCAGTATCTGTACCGTTTACATTGAAGTATGGCGCGGAGTTCCACTGATCACTGTACTCTTCATGGCGTCAGTCATGTTGCCACTGTTCCTTGCTGAAGGTTCGGAGACAGACAAACTGATCCGCGCTCTTATTGGTGTGGTTATGTTCAGTGCGGCCTACATGGCAGAGGTGGTTCGTGGTGGCTTGCAAGCCATTCCTAAGGGTCAATATGAAGCGGCTGACGCTCTAGGGCTCACCTACTGGAAGAAAATGGGATTAATCATTTTGCCTCAGGCGCTTAAGATTACCATTCCTTCAATCGTAAACACATTCATTGGCCTATTTAAAGATACCAGTCTTGTACTTATTATTGGTATGTTTGACGTACTCGGTATCGGCCAAGCAGCAAACACTGACCCTGAGTGGTTAGGATTTGCTACCGAAAGTTATGTATTTGTCGCGTTAGTGTTCTGGGTATTTTGTTTTGGCATGTCGAGATATTCGATCTGGCTAGAGAACAAACTTCATACCGGTCACAAACGATAATCAGAAAGCTCAAGGACGTATTATGACGCAACAACAAGATTACATGATCCAGTTAAAGGATATGAATAAGTGGTACGGCGAGTTTCACGTACTAAAGAACATCAACCTAGATGTGAAGAAAGGCGAAAAAATCGTTATCTGTGGCCCTTCAGGTTCGGGTAAATCTACGATGATTCGATGCATCAACCGCTTGGAAGAGCACCAGAAAGGTCAGATCATCGTTTCTGGTAACGAGTTAACAGACGATCTTAAAAATATTGAAGCCGTTCGCCGTGAAGTGGGCATGTGTTTCCAGCACTTTAACCTCTTCCCTCACCTAACCGTGCTAGAGAACTGCACTCTGGCACCAATCTGGGTGAAGAAGATGCCAAAAGATGAAGCAGAAGCGATTGCGATGAAATATTTGGAGCGTGTTAAGATTCCTGAGCAGGCAGACAAATATCCTGGTCAGCTTTCTGGTGGTCAGCAACAACGTGTGGCGATTGCCCGCTCATTATGTATGAATCCACAAGTGATGCTGTTCGACGAACCTACTTCTGCACTCGATCCTGAAATGGTACGCGAAGTGCTGGATGTAATGGTAGAACTGGCGGAAGAAGGGATGACCATGCTGTGTGTAACACACGAAATGGGCTTTGCCAAAGAAGTCGCCGATCGCGTTATCTTTATGGATGCGGGAGAGATTATTGAAGAAAACAACCCAGTCGATTTCTTCGAGAACCCTCAATCAGATCGTACGCAAAACTTCTTAGCACAAATTCTGCACCACTAATCCGTGATCTACGTAAAAGGGGTGACTTAGGTCGCCCCTTTTTAGTTGTTATATTGTGTTACATCTTTCAAAATACATAAGTTTTTATTTCTATTATTATTTTATCTACTACTACACCAATTGGGGCTTGATCTTTTGCTCATTCAACCTCATAAATGTAGATATAAACATAAAACCTCACGAGGAAGATTATGAACAGTCCTATGTTTACACGCACTTCAAGCCAAGAAAGTGCTCTACAAACCAACAAGGTATTGCGTAACACTTATGCACTACTTTCAATGACGCTGCTTTGGTCTGCAGTCGTTGCTGGTGTTGCTATGGTGATGAACCTTCCTCACCCTGGCCTAATTATCACACTGGTAGGCTTTTACGGCTTACTATTCTTAACTGAGAAGAACCGTAACAATGGAATGGGCCTTGTATTCACATTCCTATTAACAGGCTTCATGGGTTACACGCTAGGTCCAATCCTTAACGCCTACGTTGGCGCAGGTATGGGCGATCTTATCGTTACTGCACTAGGTGGTACTGCACTTTCATTTTTAGCAGCTTCTGCTTACGCACTAACAACAAAGCGTGACCTATCTATGATGGGTGGCCTGATGCTGTCTCTGTTTGTTGTTCTGATTGTTGGTATGATCGCAAGTATCTTCATCCAATCGACAGTACTTCACCTAGCACTAAGCAGCTTGTTCATTGTTTTCTCTACAATGGCAATTCTTATGACAACTCAAAGCATTGTTCGTGGTGGTGAAACTAACTACATCTCTGCGACAGTAACTCTATACGTATCAATCTACAACATCTTCATTAGCCTGCTTCAAATTCTAGGCATTATGAACAACGACTAATACGTCATTGTTGTAAAGGTAGTACAAAGCCCGAAAGGTTTCCCTTTCGGGCTTTTTCTTAGTTGCTATCTTGTCCAATCAAGGTATGCTGCGCTACCCTATTGAATATCATAAAAATTAGGATCGTAAAATGTTTGAGTACAACGGCAAACAAATCGAAACTGACGCACAAGGCTACTTGTTAAATCATACCGACTGGGAAGAAGGTATGATTTCAATACTGGCAGAACAAGAAGGTATCGAGTTAACAGAAGCACATTTAGAAGTGGTTCATTTTGTTCGCGATTTTTACGAAGAGTTCAATACTTCTCCTGCGGTTCGCATGCTCGTTAAAGCGATGGAAAAAGCCCACGGTCCAGAAAAAGGGAACAGTAAGTATCTGTTTAAACTATTTAAACAAGGACCAGCTAAACAAGCGACAAAACTCGCTGGACTACCAAAACCCGCTAAATGTTTGTAGCGATAAAAATCCTGTAGTAATAACTACAGGATTTTAAATCCTTTAAACGGTTTGTAGGCGATAGATTCCCGAATCAAGCTATCAACTCTCGCACTCCTAGGTCCGTGTTCTAACCATTTGGCCATCGCTTCTATTTGCGAATGACTGCCACAGACCACCACTTCAACATCCCCATTGTCCAGATTTTTAGCATAGCCTGTCGCTACAAGCTTAAGACCTTGATATGACGTATGGTAGCGGAATCCCACTCCTTGAACTAACCCCGATACTGTGAACCTCTCACAACTTTGCTCCATTCCGTATACCTCTACTATTGAGTCAATGATATATTAAGCGCGTACTATTCTTACCCATAATGGATATATGGGTCTCTTCATTGGACATAATAATTATGAAAGAAATACCATTTCGTTGGATTGATAAATATCTCATTCATTTAAAAATTCAGGAGAAGTTCTACTTACTCTTCTTACTTCCAGTTATCGCTTTAATTATTTTAACTCTAGTACTCGATAACAGTGCAGATCGGATGCTTCATCACCTTTATCAAGATGAACTGATTCTAATGCGCAATCTGACTGAAGCAGGAAACCTCTCTCAAGAGCAGGTCGCAAACATCATCAATAATTCAAACACCATCCAATTTGGGACTGGCGAAGGGGCTGTAAGCGTCAATAACGGAGCGTTTAGTCTAGCCGCCATTCACGAACAAAACTTGTGGTCAGCAATGTCTACCACCCACATGGTCATTATCTTAGTAACATTGTCGCTTATCGCACTTGGTGTTTACTACATCATGACCTTTATTGGCGGTGCAATGTTTACCATGAATAAAGCGCTTAACACTTTAGCCGATGGTGACCTCACCAGTAGGATGAACTTCTTTAAAGTACGCGATGAGTTCAGTGAAATAGCTATTACCATAGACAAGGTGGCTGAGCGAGAGCAAAACATGGTGATTTCTATTCAAGAGTCTATCGCGTTGATGCAGCAGATTAGCTCTGACTTAAACCAATCGAATCTACAGAGTGCCGAAGTTTCTAGCAGCCAGCAAGAACACCTAAACTCGTTAGCCAGTGCAACAGAGCAAATGGCTTCAACAATAAGAGAAGTCGCGAACCTCGCTCATGAATCAAGTACCCAGACTGAAGATGCCCGTAGCGTAGCAACACAAGGGCAATCTAAAGTCGGACATACACTCAGCTCAATCTCTAAACTTTCTCAAGAAGTCCAATCAGCCTCTGAAGCAGTGGCCGAACTTGATGCAAACGCCGCACAAATTGATGAAGTGGTCACGACGATCAACGGTATCTCCGAACAAACCAACCTACTCGCACTTAACGCCGCTATCGAGGCTGCGCGTGCTGGTGAACAAGGCCGCGGTTTTGCGGTGGTTGCCGATGAAGTTCGAGCCTTAGCGGGTCGCACTCAGCAAGCAACAGTAGAGATTCAAACTATGATTGAAGCACTACAACGCAATAGCCAGTCTTTGACTCAGTTGATGGAAACAACGGTTGTTAACGCCTCTGAAGGCCAGCAGCGTATGTCAGAGGTTGACGTTGAAATTGGTGCGCTTGCTGAGAAAAACCAATCAATCTCAGACAGCAGTATTCAGATTGCAACTGCGGCCGAGGAGCAAGGTGTCGTAGCTGACAATATCGCGGCAAGTGTTGAAGAGATACGCGTCCAATCTGACAGCGTGTGTAGCATGATCAATGCGACCAACTCCAATATCGCTCAACTGCGAAATCAAAGCGATCAAATGGAAGCCTTACTTACGGGTCTAAAAGCGTAACAATAAGAGCCGCCACTAGGCGGCTCTTTTATTTGCAATTCCCATACACATCCTAGAAAATACCCCTCCTTTAAAAACAACCTATCGAGTAACCCAATGACTCCAGCTATTTATCTAGTCAAAGGACGAGACAAATCCCTTCGCCGTAAGCACCCATGGGTGTTCTCTCGTGGAATACACAAAGTCGAAGGCGAGCCGAAATTAGGGGAAACTGTTGACGTCTTCGCTCACGATGGTAAATGGTTAGCAAAGGCTGCTTACTCACCGAACTCTCAAATCCGTGCACGTGTTTGGAGCTTCGAAAAAGAATCAATCGACAAGGGCTTTTTTGTTAAGCGTATTCAAGACGCTCAATTGTTACGTGAAGATATCATTGAGCGCGATGGACTCACTGGCTACCGCTTGATTGCTGCAGAGTCAGATGGCCTTCCTGGTATCACGATTGATAAGTACCAAGACTACTTAGTGTGTCAGTTGCTCAGTGCCGGCGCTGAGTTCCACAAACAAACACTTGTGGATGCATTAATCGAATGTTTCCCCGACTGTAACGTTTACGAACGTTCTGATGTTGCCGTTCGTAAAAAAGAGGGCCTTGAAGAGACTGTTGGCGTCCTTCACGGACAAGAACCACCTAAATCTGTGGTTATCGAGGAAAACGGCGTAAAAATCAGTGTCGATATCGTTGGCGGACACAAAACAGGCTTCTACCTTGACCAAAGAGATAGCCGCCAACAAGCAATGAAGTATGTAGAAGATAAGGAAGTTCTGAACTGCTTCTCCTACACAGGTGGCTTTGGCCTTTACTCTTTGAAAGGTGGCGCTAAGCGCGTTATCAATGCTGACGTATCTCAGCCAGCGCTTGATACAGCGAAGTACAATGCTGAGCTAAATGAGTTCGATATTTCGAAAAAGCGTGCTGTCTTCCTAAATGCTGATGTGTTCAAGTTGCTGCGTGAATATCGCGATCAGGGCACTAAGTTTGACGTGGTTATCATGGATCCACCTAAGTTTGTTTCAAGCAAAAACAACTTAACGTCAGGTGCTAACGGATACAAAGATATCAACATGTTAGCTATGCAAATTCTAAAGCCTGGTGGAACCCTACTCACTTACTCTTGCTCAGGATTAATGAGCGGCGAGTTGTTCCAGAAAGTGATTGCAGACGCTGCGGTTGATTCTGGCCGTCAGGTGAAGTTTGTAGAACGCTTTGAACAAGCAGCAGACCACCCTACTGACAGTGCTTACCCTGAAGGATTCTACCTGAAAGGCTTTGCTTGTAAGGTGTTGTAGAGAAGCAAGCTCACCAAAAAGCAAAGCCACCTATGTAAGGTGGCTTTTCTACAGACGTGAAAAAACAGCCGGAGTCATTTCTGACTCCGGCTGTTTTTATTTTAGTGCTTTAAATGTTCTAAGCTATCGACCAGACTATTCGTGATATCAGTCGCGGACGCCCCATCAAAATCAATAGTTAACGTATTGCTACCCTTCTCTATTGTCATCGTTGACGAACCACTTTCCTCACTAACAGATACCTTAACCGTTGAAGCCTCTCCTTCATTCGTCGTTTTCAGCTCTGTCAGTAGCTCTGAAATATCTGCTTTTGATACATCTTCAAACAGGTCAGATAAATCAAGCTTATCTCCCTGATCTTTATCAAAATCAGTGACACGATCGTGCTCAGTTGCCATATCTACCCACTTGAAGATATCGGCATCTTCTCCACCCGTTAGGATGTCATCACCTAAACCACCCGTTAGGATGTCATCACCTAAACCACCAGTCAGGGTGTCATTACCTGCACCACCTAGCAGGAAGTCGTCACCTATGCCACCATCCAGGGTATCGTCTCCGCCCTGACCGAACAGAATGTCATTTCCTTTTCCACCTATCAGGGTATCTGCTTTATCGTCCGTTCTGGATACGTCAAACTCAGCAGTATTCTGAGAGATATAGTCATGAATATCCCTTGCGGTAACCGAAGAAGTCTCTTCTCCTGTCTGTTGTGCAACATACTTCTGAATAGCCGGAATACCCTGACCGGAGATACCGTCAAACTGCACCATATCTCCGAGCACAATGTCATCGCCCGCCAGTCCATCAATCGTGTCACCACCCTGCAACAGATCTATTTCCTGTCCCAGGATAACGTTCGCAAGCTCCGTAACATCAATGGCAGTATCTACAATTCCGTCGGAATCATAGTCATCCAGAACTGATTCATCGAGATAGTGGCCAAGACCGATTGCCTGAACCGCTGACAGCATAGCAAGCAACTCAAACATATGTTTACCCTGATTGTTTACCCCACCGCGGTCATAGTAATCAAACGAGTATCCATTGACGCTCATTTCACCAATTCTGCTTCCTGTCAAAGGTGAATAGAGCTTGCCCTGGCTATTAATCAGCTCCTGGCCTTTATACATAACAACGCCGCTGGTGTAATTATCTGGCAATACATCAGCTAGAGTAATCAGCTCCTTCGTATTCGCATCATAATCCAGAAGGATCTGATCAAACTGACTCTGATACAGACTGCTGTTGGTATAACTGGTCGGCTCACCATCAGAAATAAAGTAAGTCAGGTTATTACCACTTTGCTGACCAGCAAACCAATCGACGGCTGACTTGAACGCTGCTTCATAGTTTGTTCCACCATCACCTTTATCAGGGATCTGTCCCAGAGCTGCAACAAAATCTCCCCTTGGATCATCACTGGTCAAATCAATCGACACCGATGTGTTGCTATTGCTGGAGAAGTCAGCAATCAGAACGTTAACCTTACCTGAGTGGTCGCCCTGTGTACTTGCCAATATGGAATCAAATACTGTCAGCAACTCGCTCTTAGCAGTTTTCACATCATTGCCCATACTGCCAGAGGTATCGAGCAGGAACGCGATGTTATAGTCCTGACCGGCTACAATCTGGATACCCTGCACATCACCGACGATCAGGTCGTTATCTTCAGTTCCGGTTATGTTGTCATCGCCATGAGAGCCAGTGTTCAACACGTACTCTCTCATGCTCACGTCAATGGTTTCGCTTCCGACAGCTGCATCGTTGTTGCCGCTCTCTGTTGATGTAGCAGAGACACCCAGTTTGAAGTCAAGATCACCGGAATAGGTATAAGGTACCTTGATTTCGGCATCGATATGACCTGAAGCAGGCAGCGCCACTGTGTAAGTACCATCACCGTTGGCGTTGACAAGTTGACCACCGACATACAACTCGACTCCGGAAGGAATTCCATTGATATCAACCGTCTCTGCCAGCGTTTCACTGCCGTCAGTATCAACCAGTGCAACATCAATATCGACTGGCAATATCCGGTCATGAAGTACCGTATAAGTACCATTGTCGTTATTGATCTCGACAATCGCATCCTCAAATATCAGACGCTCGATGCCATAGAGATGGTCGCCATCGTCCGTTAGTGGAGAGTTATCGCTGGAAGTATCACGTTCTAAGGAGTCTTTTACTAACCAATAAGGCTTGTCTGTATGCTCCAGACCACGGAAATCGAGCGTATATTCAGAGAGCTTGCCCTGATAGATAACGCTGTCAATGGCCGTTTCACTATCTAAAGATCCTGTTCCTCCATAGAAAGAATCGTTATACCGGGTGCCAACAAACGTGTCGCTGCCATGCTGCTGGGCATTTGCAGCCTGAGTATCACCAACAAAATTCTGCTGCGTAGCGTCGTCCGGTGCAATCATCAGGTCATTGCCGGCTTGACCATTATTGAATGCCGGGGCCTGATCAACATGCTGGTGATCTGTACCTGCAAATGATGTGTTTCCATTCTGGACTTGCTGACGTATACCGTCAGGCGTGGTTTTAAAGCCTGGTATAGCCTGCACCTGCTGCAACTCTCCAACCGAAACAGAGACGGAAGGAGCATCTGCGACCGGTGTTACATTGATAGCAAGAGTAGCATTCGCGCCAGTATTGGTAGTGTAGTGGACCGACGGTAAAGTTCCGGACCAGTTCTCAACCGGTTCAAACTCATAACTGCCATCACTGTTAACAACAAGCTTACCTTCTGCCAGCTGGACGATATCACCTGGATTGTAGCTCTGGTTATTAACTTCAATTGATGCGACAGAAAGTACATTGTCAGCGTCAGAGTCATTATCAAGAACATTACCGGTTACCGTCGTATCTTCATTTACTGTAACCTGGTCGTTATCAGCTATCGTAGGCGCATTCTCATGTACCGTTACGTCAATCTTAGTTGAGTTATATGCTTTACTGGTTGAGTCTTTCTCGGATGAAGTAGCATCAATATAAATTGAGAAATCGTCACTGCTGCCAGATGGTGGCAATACAAAAATGTTATCCAGATCCCAGCCAGTCACATCAAACTCACTGGACGCACCATCAGAAACAAGCTCCTGCTTACCATCTGTAAACTTAGCTCCTGCTGGCAAGCCACTGATGCTGACTGACAGACTTTCTGAACCATCAGTATCCTGCAGTGCAACTGTTACCCGTGTCAGTGGTATCCATGTGTCCTGCTGACCTTCATTTGTCTCGTAGGCTTCATAAACATGCGAGCCATCGACCTCCTGAAGCTCTGAGGTACGTACTCCACTGCTGTCTAACTGGCTTTCATCACTTACAATACCAAAATTACTGTTGCTTAAATCTACCGGTGCTGCGCCGTCAACGGACACATTGACATCAAAATTGCCTGGTCCGCTTTGGTTGTGGTGATAGATTTCAATCGGATAGAAACCAGACACTGGCGGTGTAAACGGATTACCACTTGGAACATGGCCCGCATCCACTCCCCAGCGGGCCTGGTCGACCAGGTCACCACCAACTTTAATAGCCAGGCTGTCGTCGCCGCGTCCAACAAAGTCATAAGTCTTACCTGCTTCCAGATAAACCAAGCCTGTAACAAGAACTGCGTTATCTTCTGGTGTGGCGTTACTAGCCGTATCCTGCACGTTACTTGTAGTTGACGATGCAGCATCATCAGTATTAAGGGAGTCGATGGCCGCTATCAGGGTATTCGCATTTACGCCATTACCATGAGAGCCAAGCTCAACACCTGTCCAGGTCGATACATTGAAGTCCTGGGAAGGCATCTGGATTGCGCTTACAGAAGTATATATCACCGGGGTATCAGCCACAGGCGTTACATTAATCGCTATCGTCGCCTCTTCACCCGTGTTTATACCGTCAGTTGGTTTGAAACCAATTTCTGCATAATCCTGCTTCTGATCGCCGACACCTGAAGTCGAATGGCCATCATAACCTGACTCGTGTTCGTCAGGAGTAAAGCGAACCTCATCAGAATCGAACTGCGACTTATCCAAAGTCTGCCCAACTGTTACTTGTTTCCACTCACCATCGTCGTCAAGGTATTCAAGCTTGCCGTCATCCGGCAAGTCTGTGATTTCGATGCCCAGAGCTGAGTCCGGGGAATCTGGGTCTGTGATGCCGAATGAGGTCCAGTCCAGGGATACTGCTGTGTCTTCCTTGGTTGTGATTGGGGTTTGACCATTGACCTGCGGCGCATCGT
>NZ_JCBDHG010000020.1:0-689886 GCF_059834185.1 Vibrio sp. R10-SG3-ISO10 | reverse complement strand
TGCTGTAATACAAGAATGAAGATCGGAAAGTGTCGAAGCACATACGCGAGCTGCAAAGGTAGACGCATTAAACTCATGCTCTGCGTATAGAATGAGTGAACAGTGCATGACCTGCTTATGAATCTCAGTTGGCGCTTTATCTGTCAGCATTTTTAGAAAGTAACCGCCAATACAGGTTTCGGATTGATCGTCTGTATCTATACGCACACCATCATGGCTAAAGCGGTACCAATAACAAATGATGGCGGGAAATAGAGCGAGCATTCTTTCTGTCGCGTCTAGCTGCTCTTCAAAGCTCATCTCTTGCTCTAGATTACCCAGTACCGAGCAACCCGTTCGCATCACATCCATTGGATGCGCGGAGGCAGGAATAAGCTCTAAGGCTTGCTTAAGTTCACTCGGTAGACCTCGCAAACTAATCAGACGCGTTTTATATTCATCTAGCTCTTTTTGATTGGGTAAGTGACCACGTAACAGCAAGTGGGCAACTTCTTCAAATTGAGCATTGTTTGCCAAGTCAGTAATATCGTAACCACGATATGTTAGACCTGTCCCCGTTTTACCGACAGTACACAAAGCTGTGCTACCAGCGCTTTGGCCGCGAAGACCTGCGCCACCTAACTCTTCATTCTTTTTCGATGATAGAGGCATTTTGAACTCCTTTTCTGTTTGATATTGCTCTCTAAGTGGAGCGTTATTTACCAAACAATTTCACGTTATTGGATTAATTCCGAATCGGTTTCCTTGGGCTTCCGTTTGATCCTATTTTCCTTCTGAAAACAGCTGATCAAGCTTGTCTTCATAATCATGATATTTGAGGTGCGCATAGAGCTCTTTACGAGTTTGCATCGAATCCGTCAGTGCTTCTTGGTTACCCACTTCTAGCAGATGCTTGTACACCATCTCTGCTGCTTTGTTCATTGCACGGAACGCACTGAGTGGATACAACACCATATCAACTTTGGATTTTGCCAGCTCTTCACAGCCGTACAGTGGCGTCTGACCAAACTCGGTAATGTTCGCCAGTATCGGAACATGCTTACCAGTAGCACTCTCTAGAGCTTCAGAGAACTGAACATACTGCTCTAGTTTGTTCATTGCTTCTGGGAAAATCATGTCAGCACCTGCTTCAACGCAAGCAATTGCGCGTTCGATAGCACTATCGATCCCTTCAACAGCCAGAGCATCCGTACGAGCCATCACCACAAAGTTGTCATCGTTACGCGCATCCACTGCGGCCTTAACGCGATCGACCATCTCTTGTTGGCTAACAATGGCTTTATTTGGGCGATGACCACAACGTTTCTGCGCTACCTGATCTTCCATGTGTACCGCGCCCGCACCCGCTTTCTCCATTGCCTTGATGGTTCGCGCGATATTAAATGCACCGCCAAACCCCGTATCGATATCAACCAGCAGTGGTAAGTCACACGCATTGGTGATTCGCTCGACATCGACTAAAACATCATTAAGTGTGGTAATCCCCAAGTCGGGTAAGCCATAAGAGGCATTAGCGATACCGCCACCTGATAAGTAAATAGCTTGGTGTCCCAGATTTTTTGCCATCATGGCGCAGTATGGATTAATGGTCCCTACTATTTGCAGTGGATCGTTTTGCTCAACGGCAAGTCTAAATTTCGCTCCTTGAGATAAACTCATTGCTCTTTCCTCTAGTCCGTTTTTGGGCTTTAGTCCCTAGGGTCTGTTGACCTTTTGCGCTGATTTTTGCAGCGGTTTGTGGGTTCTTTCTGCAAGGCAGAGGCTTTGAATTGTAGTTGCTCTACCTGATAAGCCGATAACGCAGAAGAAAGGAGCCACAAACGCTGCCCGAAGGGTTCGGCTAAAAGCGTTTTACTCTTTGTTGAGAGGTGTTTCGCTTAGAATGACTAGGCAGCAAACCTCTCGCCGCGATTAAAGCGCTTTTATCTCGAACAAAATTTAACCTCAAAAGATCAACAGACCCTAATGATTTGTTGTTCGATTAATGTTCGGCTACCCGAGATATGGCGCCTCATCAGCATCTCAGCTAACTCTTCGTCTCTATTCTTGATAGCTTGTAAGATATATTTATGCTCATCGAGTGCTTCAACGGGTCGCGACTGAGCTCTAGGTGATTGATATCGATACATTCTCAACAGGTGATAAAGCTCATCACACAGCAATGAAATAAGCTTACTGTTGCGGCTGGCGAGAATAATGCGATAGTGAAAGTCGAAATCACCGTGCTGATGGAAATACGAAGCACCCTCGACTTCATCAATATGATTTGAATGTGTCGACAATACTGCTTCTAATCCTACAATCTCTTCTGCAGTGATATGCCTAGCTGCAAGTCGAGCAGCCATACCTTCTAGCGCCTCTCTAACTGCGTATAGCTCTATTAGCTTTTCAGGTGAGAAAGTAATCACTCTTGCACCGACATGAGGAATACGCTCGATTAGGCCTAACCCTTCAACTCGCATTATCGCTTCACGCAGAGGCCCCCGACTTACCTGATACTTCTTAGCTAGCTCTGGCTCAGATATCTTGCTGCCTGGGGCAATTTCTCCACTAACAATAGCCTCTACCAATGATTCGGTTAAGCTCTCTGATTTGGTGTTTTCTTTTTCAGAAACGCCTTCTTTTAGTCGAGTTTTAAGTTCAATATTCATCTTTAATACACTCGCTGCCTGACACCAAACTGTCTACAATTTCATCTTCTAAGATTAAAATAGACCATAACATTGTCGACAATCAAGCAAATTGTCGACAATTTAGACCAAGGTAGTAGTCCAGATTAGTAAATAAAAGATGTAACATTGGTTGAGTCACAGTTGCTATGTGATGCAGAGCAAGATTATTGCAATCTCGACAATGACTTAGTTGCTGTATGAGATTAGTATCTTAGATACAGAAAGGAATCTTGTTAATTAAGAGGCTTATGCACTCTCCAACTACTAAATCGATTCTGGCAGGATTGATTGCAGCCAATATCTCTGGATGCTCACTGTTCTTTGCGGATGAGCGAGAGCCCTACTATCCGTTGCTGAGAGACAGTACTTACTCAGATGAAGAGCTTGCGGTGATCGAAACCGATAATGTTCTAAAATCAGCGGTTAGACACAACGACTTTGTGCTCGTTGAGGATGAAACTCGGGTCAACCAATCTGTCGACAAAGTTTTTGCTGAAGCGATAAACAACCATGCTGTTTCTGTGGAAGACCTAAAAGGTTCACAATTCCATAAAGGGTTAGAACAGATAATCAAACAGTTCACTTGCGAACTATACGCCAGTCAGCAACCACAAGACTCAATCCAGCTATGCCCACAATCGAATCAGATTGTCGACAATGGACTAGATTACCTGCCTTTTGAGCAAGGTTTACGTACAGCTCAACGTCTAAGTACGATAAAACAAAACGAAAGTGATACGTTGCAGCTCGAGATGTTTCTTAAAAGCACCCACGAACGTCCGTTAGAATCTCTTTGGGGCGCAGTGCATGAACTCGGTCACTTTAAGGGCAGCCAGTTGCCACCTGAAAGCTTAGTGCTAACCGTTAATTTAAAAGCGTATAAAAAAGACAACAAAGCACACACTTGGAGATATATGCATCCTGAGCCGCTTATCTTCTTCGTTGTTCTTCCTTCTGTTGATCACCTCGTCAGTCGCCCTAACGAAATCGAAAGTATGGATTTCGCCTACCGGAGTGCCAAGCTACTGGTTGTAGATAGCAGGTAAAATCCAATCTCTCACTTTGCGATAAACATTGGCTAGTAGCTATTCTGGCTGGTTCCCAGTGTGTACAAAATCGCCCATCAAACACTAAGTTATTGTTTATGTTGAATATGTGATTGTATATCGATTACATATGTAACTGACAGTTTTAATAAATGAAACTAATTTGATATACGTTCATATTTTATAAACCCATTTGAATTTAACATTTTTTTAACCTTGCATTTCAGCAACTATGGCTTCGCTTATCTAATACAAGGAGTCACAAATGCAAGTAAGCGTCACAACAACAAAAACTATGCTCGCTACCATTATTAGCTCAACGCTACTATCTGGGTGTTACTGGGATGATCCAGAAAAGGCAGCGAAGTACGTCAGTAGTAAAATTGATCGCGAAGAGGTCGTGGAACACTTAGAAGAGCTTGAAGCGAGGGCATCGAAAACAACTGATGGAGCGTCCGTTACTCGAGCGGCTGGTACCAAAGGCTATGCACAGTCTCTCAACTATATTGTTGATACCATGCGTGCCCATAACTACGATGTGGCAATACAAGAGTTTGATTTTCGTGCATGGGAAGAGCTTGCGGGTACAACCCTCAATGTAAATGGAACCGATCTAATCGGTGTGCGCAATGCCAGTGAAGGCGTAGAGCCAGACTTTGCCGCTATGTCATACTCTGGTAACTCAAACGGCTTACTTTCCGCAGATGCCGTTTTCATTACTCCTGATTTTAGATTCGATGCGCCTGATTATGACAGTACTGACGGCTGTGAGTCTTCCGACTTCGCTGGCAAAAATGTGACGGACAAAATTGCTGTCATCCAACGTGGCGGATGTAGTTTCAATACCAAAGTTGTCAACGCTCAAAACGCTGGAGCTAAAGGTGTTATTGTCTTTAACCAAGGTAACGCTGAAGGCCGTACAGCGGTCGTAAATGGTACATTAGGTAGCGATAGTACGGCCACTATTCCGGCTCTCGGTGCTCGTTACGCACTTGGTAAGCAATGGTATGAGTTGAGCCAAACCGCTGCAGTGCCTATCGCATTGAATATTAACGTCCAAGATGAAGAGGTACTCACCCAAAACATCATTGCTGAGACCAAAGGCGGTAATGCTAATGAGGTTGTCATGCTTGGCGCACACTTGGACTCAGTTCCAGAAGGCCCTGGAATCAATGACAACGGTTCAGGTACGGCAGGTCTGCTCGAATATGCGGTAACCCTTGCGAATTTGAAAGCACCGGTTAAGAATAAAGTACGTTTTGCTTGGTGGGCAGCTGAAGAAGCAGGTCTAGTCGGCTCTGAGTACTACACCAACGAGCTCTTCGCACCACTGCGTAATCAAGCTCAACAGGAAATCCTAAAAGAACTAGGCTTGGAAGACCCTAGCCAGTTAACACCTGAACAGCTAGATCTCGTCGATGCTCGCTACTATGAGTTAAACAAAGTTAAGCTCTACCTAAACTTCGATATGATTGGCTCGCCTAACTACATCTTTGGCGTTATGGACGGAGACTTATCAGATACGAAAGACAGCCCAGATAACGCTTACACGGGTGATTTCCAACCGCCATATGGCACATCACATATCGAGTCTGTTTTTAACAAGTTCTTTACTGAAAAATCAGAGTCGACCGTTCCACAAGCTTTATCTAAACGTTCAGATTATGCTGGTTTTGCTGATTGGGGCATCGCTTTTGGCGGCTTGTTTACTGGTGCAGAAAAAGTGAAGTCCGCGCAGGAAGTCGAAAAGTTTGGTGGCGAAATTGATGTCGCTTATGATAAATGCTACCACCAAGCCTGTGATGACCTAAACAACGTAAGCCAAGAAGCACTGTACGTCAACACTCAATCGCTTGCTTACGTCACTACTTTCTATGCCTTTAGTGACCCTGTGTTCCCAGAACAACAACCGCAAGCACAACAAGTACTTCGCTCTTTAAGCACCGAACCGGCTCCGAGTAACAAGCTCCGCGTGGGCCAGAAACTAAAAGCTGCAGATAGCGTTTCTGATCATGACCATTTCCATGGTGATTTCGATCAAGATCGTGAGTAACTGTTCTAGTTGTCCATAAAACCAAAGCCGCGCGTGAACAATGCGCGGCTTTTTATAAGACTTTCGCCCATTTTCACGTTAAACGTTCAAAAAACACTCAAATCACCTCTTACCACTCTAATCTGGATTATAAATCTCAGTTAATTTGATTTATTTACTAATGAATACCTGCTACTTTTTAATGAACTATTAACAGACATCACAACCCATTGTTTCGAATAGATTTACCCGAAGCATGATCGTCAGTTTTAAAGGAAGTGTTATGGCTGAAAAATATTCGGCATCGGCGAGCCCTATTTCTGCAAAGGATTATAAAGGGCAGGAGCACAAAATCAGTGAGTTTTCTGTGTCTCAAACTCTCTCTGAATCTTTTTCAGTTTCCGCCACCCTTGTCTCTAGTAATTTCGATGCCCAAAGCCAGTTAGGCCAGCTTCTCACAATTAACCGATACTCAAACACTTCAGGTAGCTCGACATTAACTCGCTCCTTTAACGGTATAATTACGCGTATTGAGAGCTTAGGAATGGACAGCAATCTTCAATACGTTTTGTACCAGGTCACTTTGAAGCCATGGTTAGAACTTCTTAAACACACTCACGCTTTCCGGGTCTACCAAAACCAATCAACCAAGGATATTGTTAGCGATATTTTCGATAATGCGGGTTTCAAGGGCTGCTACAAAATAGCCAAAATGCCGACCACCAAACGCGAGTACTGTCTGCAGTATAACGAGTCTGATTTTGATTTTGTCACGAGGCTGCTTGCAGAAGAAGGGGTTCATTACTATTTCACCCATTCAGATAAAGAGCACACTCTCGTACTGCAAGATGCTCAATCGCCTTTCGACAAAGCTGACAACGCAAAATTCGATATGGTGGAAACGCCAACAGGCTCTTTACCACTACTCGAGTCTTGGTCACCTGCAGTCGCATTTCATGGTTCGAGCATGGAGCTCACTGCCTACGACTACAGCCAAACGAAATTGGTAACAAGTAAAGCGCAAAAAAGCAGTAATTCCATAGCAAACAATACCAAGCTGACTAATGTTCATTATCCGCCGCTGGGTGTCTCGGGAGATAAAACCGATCTGGCCAGTAATCTTGCCAAGCGCCGTGTAGAACATCTGGCTCAAGACTATCAAACTATTGTCGCAACTGCGAAACATGACTTGTTCGATATAGCGACTTGGTTTTCACTCTCTAGCCATCTTGATAAGTCGCAACTATCGGATTATTCAATAATTTCAATAAAGACACATTATTCTGAAGAGGTGGTTTGCGACACTGAAATCAAGGCGGTGCCTAAAACAACCTCTCACTACCCAACCCCAGTCGACAAGCAAAGAGTTCACGGATTGCAAAGCGCAACAGTCGCGGGGTCGACTGCTGGCGAAATAAACCAAGATGACCAAGGGCGAGTCAGGATCCAGTTTCATTGGGACACCGAAGCCAGTGGAGATAAAACCAGTTGCTATGTCCGTGTTGCGCAAATGATGGCAGGGAGCGGCTATGGTGCTCAGTTTGTCCCTCGAGTTGGTCAAGAAGTTCTTGTCGCTTTCATTGATGGTGATCCTGACCAACCTATCATTACGGGCAGTGTCTACAACAGTAAAAATGCGCCTCCTTACAAGGAAGCTAACTCAACGAAAAGTGGCATAAAAACCAAGCTCACTGGGCAATCCAATGAGCTCTATTTTGATGACAAAAAAGACAATGAGCTTATTTACCTGCACGCGGCAAAAGACATTACGCAAGAGATCGAGAATAACCATACAGAAACTGTCAAAGGTGAATTAACACAAAAAGTCACCAAACAAATGGCCATCTCCACTGAAGATAATTACAGCCTGACTGTCACCAAAGCGATGTCTGAGAAAGCGAAATCGATCACTATCGAAGCCGATGACAGCATCGACATCAAAGTGGGTTCGAGCAAAATTTCAATATCTTCTTCCTCGATATCCATTGAAGCAACCAATATTGATATAAAAGCCAGCAGCGGCTTAAACCTTCAAGGCACTAACGTCACGAGTAAAGCCACCTCAGCGAACAAAGTATCTGGTACAACAACGGCTTTAGAAGCGACAAGTTCAAATTCAATTAAGGGCTTGAGCGTAGCAATAAAAGCAGACACAACGCTTTCCGCTGAAGGTTCATTAAGTGCGGAATTTAAATCCGGACTTAAAGCAACGTTTAATGGCGGTGTTATGGGTGAAGTAAAAGGCGCTATCGTTAAGGTAAATTAATGACTTACAAAAAAATTCCTTATCAAACTTGTGGGCAAATCCTGCCTCGATTTACTGCTTCAGACGAAGCGAAAGAGTTACTTAACGAAGAGTTGTCCGTAGAACAGACCATTCAATTGCTTCAAGACAACGCACTTAACAATGACCTTGTGCAGTTTCTCGCCCATGCTCTACCCGTCCGTGAAGCGATTTGGTGGGCAAGTCTCTGTATACAGCTTCGTAATGACGTTTGGAACGCAACTCAAGCACAATGTATTCAAACGGCACAACAGTGGGTACAAGCTCCAGCAGAAGACCTTCGACGCAAAGCAGAACTACTGTCTAACAGACTCGAATTAAACTGCGGACCTTCATGGTTAGCACAAGCAATATTTTGGAATGGTTCTGGCAGCATAGTGGCCCCAGATCTTCCTGCAGTTCTTCCAGACCCTTTCCTCTATGCTAAAGCTGTAGCTGGCTCAATTAACCATGCTGCTGCTCTGCCCAATTGGGAAGGCTCAGAAGAGTACTATAGTCAATCTGTAAACTATGCGCTGGATATCGCTGCCGGCGGCAATGGAGGAAACGCATGACATTAGCAGCCCGTTTAACAGACATGCATGTGTGCCCGATGCAAACACCCGCAGTGCCCCCTATTCCTCATGTAGGTGGGCCAATTACGGGCCCCGGAGTACCCACTGTGCTCATAGGTAGCATGCCAGCCGCCACACTCGGTGACATGTGCGTATGTGTGGGGCCACCAGATTCCATTATTAAAGGCAGCGCTACTGTTCTTATTATGAACAAACCCGCCGCCCGAATGGGAGATACAACTGCACATGGTGGCACAATCGTTCTAGGTATGCCGACCGTCATGATCGGTGGTTAAAAAACCACCTCGCGAACAAGGGTTTAATAAAAAATGAGCGTGCTCCGTCCAATTTTCTAGATGTATGTCACCTTTTTGCGTAAATAATAAATTTGGACGAGCCTTTTTTAAAAATAAGCCTAGACTATCATTTGTGAGCAATGACTAATAAATTACTATTCTAACAATTGCTTACGTTAACCAAATTACAATAATTACGTAACGGAAAATGCATGGTAGATATTGCGCACTTGTTGGCTCCCATTTCAGAAGAATCCCCTACTGGTAACTACCTTAAACTTGATCGCTCGATCTATCGCGCGTTACGTAACAGCTATAATGCCGCGCAGTCCTCGTTCCGACAGCTTATCGAAACACCTGACGCTTCTAGCGATGAGGCCTTGCTAGACGCCAATGATTCTAATTGGACTCAACTGCGCAACAGCACGTTTGAAGCACTCACCCAATCAACAAAAGATCTTGAGTTACTTGGTTGGTATATCTCAAGCCAATTGTTCACCGCGCAGCCATATCAGAACCTAGCCGACTCAACTAAAGTACTAAAAGGCTTCATCGAAGAGTTCTGGGGCAATCTGCACCCCACTCTGCCGGACAACAAAATTAAGAGTGACGATGAGCAAGGTAGGCTAAAAGAGATCGCAGATTTCCGTATCAAGCCATTATTGCAATTGGTCGGTGAAAGCAACGACTCAACAGCACTGTTTATGCCATTACAGCTTATCGGTTTGATTGATGACATTACATTCGGCGACTACCTGCGAGCAGAACGCGCAGGTGAGCTTGAAGACCTTAAGAAGAAAGCCCAACAGCTGCACAATAGTGACGTTGAACAGACGGTGCTTTTGCTCTCTGAAGCTTATCAAAACTTTACTGCAGCGGAACTCGCTATTGCCAAAGAGTGCCAACAAGTCGGTGTGACCCCAATTAGCTTCCGTTTCGCCAAAGCAAATATCGCCGATTCGATTAACGCGATTCGCTTTCTAAACGGAGATAAATTCGCTTTCTGGCCACTAGATAGTGATTACCTCCCTCGTAGCGAAGAGGTCATAGCGCCAAAGCAAGAAGAAAGCGTACCCCAGAGCACTCCAGCACCTGAAGCTAATGTGCCGGCGGCAGCAACTGAACCAAGTAACGTTACACCACAAGCTGTAGCCCAATTGCAACCTGAAGCCGCGGTTACACAGATACAAGTGAGTGCCGGCCAGATAGCGAGCCGAGATCAGGCTTTTCATGAGCTTAGAAGGATTTCTGAGTTCTTTAAACAAACTGAACCGCATAGCCCAATTTCGTTCTTGTTAGAGAGAGCGATACGCTGGGGTTACATGAGCCTGCCTGAACTAATGCAAGAAATGACGGGTGGTAATAGCGGCGTAATGCAACAAATTAATCAATTAACGGGGATGGATAACTTAAATCAGCTTGATCTGAGTGATAAAACGATATCAACGTCCTCTATCGTTAATCCAACCGCAGTTGCTTCAAATGGCGCAACTGCACCAACTAATCAGACTTCTCCTGTAGAAATACCAACTCAGGAAAAGACCGATACTAATCAATCATCACAAACTGAAGCAAGCTCCACTGAGTCATCAGGTAATCTGAATGATTTCGAGTGGTAACCAAATGCTGATCAGCAAAGGAGAATAAAATGGCTTCTATTTTCATGAGAATCGACGGTACAAAACCTAAAGGCGCTGCAACAGTAGAAAAGATTGGTGGTAAAGATGGCTTCTTCGCTATCGACACTATCACTTGGAATGCTGTACGTGGTGTAGGCATTGATGTCGGTAACGCTAACAACGCAGACCAAGGTATGGTTGCACTAGGTGAAGTAAACGTGACACGTGGATGTGACGGTGCGACTCCTCACCTAACAACATTCCTATACGCACCAGGTGGTGAAGGTAAAACTGTTGAGATCGTAATGACTAAGCCTAACCGTGAAGGTTCTGGTGCTGATCCATACCTAATCCTAACGCTTAAAGCTGCTCGTATGTCTAGCTACAACATGGCTGCATCAGACGGCACGCTACCAAACGAATCATTCAGCCTAACGTACACTGAAATTTCTAAAGCGTACTACATCGAGGGTGAAGGCGGTAAGATCGAGAAAGGCCCTGAAGTTGGCTTCGATGCAACTACAGCTAAAGTGACTTCGACTGCGGCGTAATTGAATAAGGAGATCCATTGTGGCACTTAATTCCCAACACAAACGCGTAAGTAAGAACCGCGTAAGTATTACTTACGATGTGGAAACTAATGGCGCTGTAGAAACCAAAGAACTCCCATTTGTTGTTGGGGTAATTGGTGACTACTCGGGTCATAAGCAAGATAAAGAAGATGTTGAAGAGCGCACGTTTTATAACGTCGACAAAGACAACTTCGACAATGTCATGAAGCGTGTCGGCCCAGAGCTGAGCCTAAAAGTTGACAACGTACTGGCTGACGATGACAGCCAGTTCGAAGCCAACCTACAGTTTAACTCAATGAAAGACTTCGAACCGGAAGCTATTGTTGAGCAAGTTGAACCACTGAAAAAACTTGTAGAGACTCGTAACCAACTTAAGGTTCTGCTTTCAAAAGCTGACCGCTCTCGTGACCTAGAAAAGCTACTTAAAGAAGTTCTTCAAAGCGCTGATACCATTAATGCGCTGTCTGAAGAATTAGGTATCAATAAAGAAGGAGCTGAATAATGAGCACAGAAGCTGAAAATCAAGCCCAACCGGAAGCTGCAGAAGGTGCTCTTAGTTTTCTAGACAGAGCGATTGAAGCAACGACTCAGACTCCGGCTGATACTACCAAAGAACTTTTCTCTGTCCTTGCTGAGCAGGCGCTATCTGGCACTGTGACTTGGGACAAGAACTTAACTAAGACCATTGAAAACGCAATTTCTGAGATCGATAAGAAGCTTTCACAGCAGCTATCTCAGGTAATGCAGCAAAATGAATTCCAGAAGCTCGAAGGCTCTTGGCGTGGTCTGCAAAAACTTGTCAAAGAGAGTGAGCTAGGCCGCGATCTTAAAATCAAGATGGTCGACTTTAGTCAAGAAGAGCTACTAGAGCAATTCGAAGACGCACCTGCAATTGATCGTAGCCCGCTATTTAACGCAGTTTACCAAGGTGAGTTTGGTACTGCTGGTGGTGAACCATACGGCACCTTTATCGGTGACTATGAGTTCAGCGCTAAAGATGAAGATGTTGCCCTACTTCGCTACATGGGTGAAGTTGCTGCTGCATGTCACGCACCGTTTGTTGCTGCTGCAAATGCACAAATGTTTGAATTCAACGACTTCACTACATTTGACGAAGGCAAGCCTGTAGCGGCAGGTTTCGACTCTCCAGCTTATGCAGCTTGGAACTCGTTCCGTGAAAGTGATGATGCCCGCTACGTGACACTCACGCTTCCTCGCACTATGGCTCGTCTGCCATACGGCGCTAAAGGTCTAAGCACTAACTTATTTGATTACGAAGAGTTAGGTACGGATATGGATGGTAATCCAAATCCTGCAAACAACGATGAGCTAGTGTGGTCTAATGCAGCTTATGATTTAGGTCTTAAAATGACTCAAGCTTACACCGCGTCAGGCTGGTGTACCGCGATTCGTGGTCTAGACAATGGTGGTAAAGTAGAAAACCTACCTAACTTAACCTACAAAACGGAAGCGGGTGACCTAGTACAGCAATGTCCTACTGAGGTTAACTTGACGGATGAGCGTGAAAAAGAGCTTAGCGACCTAGGCTTCCTACCACTGGTTCATTACAAGAACTCAAATTACGGTGTGTTTATTGGTGGTCAAACGACTCAAAAACCAAAAACTTTCACTGATCCAGATGCAACAGCAAACGCTGCAATCTCTGCTCGTCTGCCTTACATCATGGCAAGTGGCCGTATCGCTCACTACTTGAAGGTAATGGGCCGTGACAAACTAGGCTCAAACCTAGAGGCTCCAGACATCCAACGTGAACTTCAACTTTGGATCGACCAATACACCAACGCTGGTGCAATTGGCAATGAGCAACGTGCGAAAACACCACTAGCTGAATCACGTATTGAGGTTGTAGAACAACCAGGCCGCCCAGGTTCTTACTCTGCGGTAGCGCATCTACGCCCATGGCTACAACTTGAAGAACTGACAACCTCGGTTCGAATGGTAGCTAAGATTCCAGGCTAAACCAGAAATCAGGCCGGACTTGTCCGGCCTATTCTTTCTCTATTCTCAGGACATGATGAATTTGAACATCGATTCAGAATGGCAACGGAATTTTGCCGGATTAGACACCACAGACAACGACTTTTTGAAAGAGTCGCTATCTCTGCTGTCTGAGATTGCTCCGGAAGCACTCACAAGTAAAGGTCGTTTAACTGTGTATCTCGCTCAGTTGATCACCGAGCTAGACAACGGCATTTCAAAACAGCTTGATGAGATACTGCACCACAAAGACTTTGAGACCCTTCACGGCAGTTGGCTCGGACTGGAAGGCTTAGCCAAGCTGCCCGTCAACAAGCAACGTACAAAACTAAAACTGCTTGATATGGATTGGTCCGAGATTTCAAACGACGTCAACCAAGCCTATACCATCAAAGGGTCTGAACTTTACAACAAAATTGGCAACAAAGAACTCAACACTCTAGGTGGTCACCCATTTGGTAGCATTGTTTTTACTCACAAAATCTCACTTGATATGGATTTTGATGCGGACTATGACGACTTATTCACCTTGGAGCTATTAGGTAAACTAGGTGAAGTTACCTTATGCCCTATGCTGTTTTCTCCCGATGAACAATTCTTTGTACAGCCAACTGCAGACTGGTTATCCGATACTAACCGGATTGAAAAAATCCTTGCAGGTAGCGACTACAAACCTTGGCAAGAACTACGACAAAAAGCTTCATCAAAGTTTGTTGGACTGGTCATGCCATCCATCCGTATGCGTAACAGTTATAAGAATGCCAAAGTTGGATTTATCTACAACGAGGCAGGCCAAGGTCTGTGGGGTAATGCTGCATTTGCTTTCGCTGCAACCATCATGAGAGAACATCATCGAGTAAATTGGTTTGGGTTTTTGAAATCTCGCTGGAACGATAAAGCTCAGGGTGCACTGGTTAACTTAGAGCATCACGACTGCCAGTTTTTATCTCGTCCTGAAACGGATGTCGTTTTGTTTGGTCAAATTTCGACCTTCTATGCGCAAAATGGATTTATTCCGTTGACGAAGAGTGCCTTGAGCGAAAAGTTTTACTTCAATGGCAACAATTCGATTTGGCAAAGTAGCTCTCAAACCGATAACGAAAAAGTGCTCACACAAATTCAAACCAGCCTGATGTCTTGTCGTATCGCTCATTACTTAAAAGTACAAGTGAGAGAAATGATAGGTAGCTTCAATACCGCATCAGAGTGTGAGCTTTTCTTAACGCATTGGATTGAAAAATTCTCAAGCAACGTCTCATTTGCCAACGAAGAAACATTGTCCAAATACCCGCTAAGCTTCGCCAAGATAAGCGTTACAGAATCTCCGCACCACAAAGGAAGCTTTTCTTGTACTTTACGTATTGTTCCCCAATACCAGTATGATCATTTCACTGGCGAAGTCGTCCTGACAACTGAACTGGATGAGGTGGCGTAATGAGTTTCTGGAAAACCTTTGTTCAGCCACACGAAAACTCTGGTCCGAATGACGACATTGAGGACATCAAGTATAACCTAACGAAACTTCTTGAATCGGAAGCATCTCTACTCGAGATAGATGATCGCTTTGTTGAACTGCAGCGTTCTAATTTTCGTTTTGGTATTGAGGACGTGCAGTTACTTAGCGCTAGTCTAGACCAAGCTCAACTCGCGCTTCGTTTAGAAAGCTACATCAAACACTTCGAGCCAAGATTAACCAACGTCATGGTTGAACTTGGTGAACGCAAAGAAAATGAAAACGCCATCGCGTTTAACATCGTTGCAAAGGCCAAAACCACTCAAGGAGAAACCGAGTTGGTATTTGACTCAAAAATTTCGCTGAATGATTTAAGAACATTAATGACGGAGGACAGTTATGAGTGATCCGTTATTAAGATATTTCGAACAGGAGCTGACTCTTGTTCGACGCGCTTTAGGACAATTTGGACACCAGCATCCTAGTCATGCTGAACGTTTAAACATACATCAAGGCCAAATCGAGGATCCAAGCCTTGCTCGGCTGCTTGATGGCGTGGCTTTACTCAATGCCACAGTCGAAAAAAAACTATCAGACCAATTGCCAGAAGTGGTTGAAGGTTTGCTTGGTGTTTTGTACCCAAGCTACATACAAACCGTTCCGAGCATTGCTTATCTCCAACTTGATGAAGAGGCAGATCTGGCCGAGTCAGTGATACTGCCTAAGGGTTCTCAGTTCTCAGCCGTAGCGCAAGGTCAAAGCTGCACCTTTACTACTATCGATGAACTAAAAACCACCTCATTTAAGTTGATGGATACCACTGCCTCTAGTGCCCCTTTCAAGTTCAATCGTCCAGTTGGTACAGAGCAAACAACGGCAGTAATACAGCTCAGCTTTTCGACGGGTGATCCAGATGTATTTTTCTCGTCGTTAGATTGTGAAGACCTAGACATTTTTGTCCAAGGTTTTGAAAACAATGCAGATTCACTGGTCGAACTATTGCTTGCTGAGACTCAAGCTATCTCTATCTCTGATGCAGACTGCGAAAAACATGCGGTACTAGAACCCGAGCGTTTAAAAAGTAGAATTAGCGATACGAACTTCCAGTTTTTACCCCAAAAAGGCAATCAGTTTGCAGGTTATCAACTGATCAGTGAATTCTTTTTCTTTAAAGAGAAACGTCAGTTCTTCCGTCTTAAAGAGTTCGGTCAAGCAATCAAGCAATTTGATACATCAGATATTGTTCTGAACCTGTTTATGCATAGCTTACCGACTGAGTTTATGCGCTTATTCGATAACCAAGTGTTTAAGCTAAATATTGTACCTGCGGTTAACTTGTTCGAACAAACCGGTGAGCCTACAACCTATGATCAGCGTAGTTTAAGTATTCCAGTCAATGCTGACGCACACAGCGATGGTGATATTGAGATCGTTGAAGTCACCGAGGTGTATGAAATCACCTCGATGGGAGAAAAAACGCTCACACCTCTGTTTAAAGACAGCTATCGCTCGGATCCAAAAGCTGATCATTGGCAATGCACTCGCGGTAGCGACAATGAATTCAGACTCGCAATCAGCCTAAATAATCAACAAGACCTGGAGTTCAATAAACTGTACGGTACTCGGCTTCTTTGTACTAACGGGAAACGAGCTTGTGCTGTTCAAGGGGATTTCGAGTGTCTAGAGAGCATCGATTTGCCGGGTGAGTTTAGCCCTATTTATCCACCCTCAGCGCCTATTTCACGAGAGCAAGACCCACATTTGCACTGGCAGTTTATCGCCCTGCTGAATGCTAACTTTGTCTCCCTGCTTCATGCAGAACATCCTGAAGAAGCGTTAAAGAGAATGCTGCGTTTATGTAGTCGCAGTCAAATTTCTGCAGACGAAATCCAGACGATTCGTAACGTCAATATCCGTTCACAAGTGTCTGCACTAAGAATTCTTGGCAAAAACGTTTTCTCACCAGGAACAGAAATAGAGATTACATTGGATACTACCAGTGGTTTTCTAGTTTTCAGCGACGTTCTTAATCGCTTTTTCCAGCAGTTTTGTAGTTTTGATCGTTACATCCAACTGTCGATAAAGGTTTATGGCCGCGATGGTTACGTTAAACGCTACCCAAAGATTCACGGTAGCCAGAGCGCTTTATAGAGTTGGGTGGAAATCATGAAAGTAGTCAATGACCTAACCAATAACACTGAAAAATACGATTTCGCTCAAGCGATGCGTTTACTGTCGCACTTTATCTCTGAATCAGATCAGCGGATTCGCTTGGTACTAAAAGCCGAAGCAATGCCAACCGGTGATGCAAGTGAAATCCAGTATTTTTCTTTAAAGAACAATAACGCTAAGCTGAGACTTGCTAAGCAAGCGTTATCGGGCGTTAAAGGTGTAATCCCTTACTACATTTATGAAGAACTTTTGGCAGCTCTGCATGACGACGACCATGCTTTAAAAGACTTTCTCGATGTATTCAATCAGAGGTATTTTGAACTTGTCGCTCAGCTGGAGACCTCTCCTTGGTTAGTGGTTCAAAATGAGCTGCATCCTGAAAAGTCGCGTCTACTTAACCACATAGCTGCACTTAACGACGAACACGGTAACTTTTTCCAATACTCATTCTTACTGGGACAAAATAGCCGTAACTTAAGCAGCTTGGAACAAATGCTGAATGACTATTTCCCGTATGAGGTTGAAGTCTCAGCGAAGCACCAAGAGCGCCGTCAACTTCCATTAGACTCACTCACCAAACTCGGCGTTAATCGCAATTACAACAGCCGTGTTGGACAAGGGTTTCTAATCGGAAAAACCTGTTTGACTCATTTTAATCATTTGGTTGTATCGATAAAACCAGCCAATGAACAAGACCTTTTAGATATTCAAAATGATCGAATGCTTGCAAGTAGTATGCGTGAACTCATTCAGCATTACCTTCGCGATAATACTCCAGTTTCGATTTATCTTAAGGTTAAACGCGAATACCTTTCGCGACCTACACTTTCCAGCAACATCAACCGTGCAGCAAAACTGGGAGAGGTTGATTGCCTCGCTCCAGAAAGAAAGCCGCACAAAATGATAAGTATCTTGCTCAAATAATGGAAAAACACTCCGTAGCTTCGTTGTTTTGATGCTTCGAAATACAAGGAAAACCGTATGACACAAGTAACACTAACAAATTTAGTCGCCAAGCTTTCACCTGAGCTGAAACAGGCTCTTGAAGTCTCTGCTGGCGCAGCCATGAACCAAGGCGTTCCTTCCATCGAGATTGAGCATTGGTTACTGCAATTAATTTCTCAGCAAGATGCTAACTTGAGTAACTTGATGCAATCTCAGAAATTGTCTCAAGACGCAATTGTTAATGAACTTTCGACCAAGATCGCTCGACTTCCAAAAGGAAGTGAAGGGCAACCTACTCTAAGTCATGGCTTAACCGAACTTATTAAAGACGCATGGATGATCGCGTCAGTAAACTTCGGCCACGGCGAAGTGATCAGCTTGCATTTGATACAGGCGTTGCTGCAACAAAACGTATTGGGACTAAACACGCTTCAACTAGAAAGTTTGCAATCCGTATCACTAGAGTCATTACAAGGGTTGATTAACAAAACCGCTGTTGCTCGTAGCAAAACTTCGGCAGCCGAAGGTGGTGCACCAGCAGGCCAACCGTCAGCAAACGATGCCCTAAGTAAGTATACGATTAACCTAACTCAGCAAGCGATTGACGGCAATATTGACCCAATATCTGGCCGAAATGCCGAAGTTCGCAAGGCCATCGATATTCTTTGTAGAAAGCGTCAAAACAACCCGATCATGGTCGGTGAACCGGGCGTAGGTAAGACAGCCGTTGTCGAAGGGCTAGCACTTCGAATTGCAGCGGATGAAGTCCCAGGAGCACTTCAGGGTGTGCAAATCCATTCACTGGATTTGGGATTACTTCAAGCCGGAGCAAGCGTTAAAGGTGAGTTTGAAAACCGACTTAAAGACGTCATCAACGAAGTGAAAAACAGTGAAGTACCCATCATCGTATTCATTGATGAGGCTCATACTCTCATCGGTGCAGGAGGTGCTGCTGGTCAGAATGACGCGGCAAACTTACTTAAACCAGCTTTAGCGCGCGGCGAATTCAAAACAATCGCTGCAACGACTTGGGCTGAGTACAAGAAGTACTTTGAAAAAGACCCTGCCCTTACTCGTCGTTTCCAAGTGGTTTCTATCGAAGAGCCTAATGCAGAAGATGCAAAACAGATGCTGCGCGGCGTAGCAGCTTCACTACAAAAACACCACGGTGCTTTCATCGCTGAAACCGCCATTGATGCAGCGGTCAACCTGTCTATTCGTTACCTGCCTAGTCGTCAGTTACCAGACAAAGCGATCAGCCTGCTCGATACGGCCAGTGCACGTATTGCCCTGACTCAAGGCGCTAAACCTGAAGTTATCGAATCTTTAGAGCAAACGATCCGTTATCAAAAGAACGAAAAAGCGGCTCTGGAAAAAGAGAATGCGCTTTTCGGTATTGCTGAAGATGAGATTAAAGAGATAACAGGCGAAATTGAAACCAATGAATCAAAACTTGAAGCCCTGAACATTCGTTGGAAACAAGAAGTTGAATTGGTTGATCAAATCAAGGCTTTGCAAGATGAGATTAGCAACGCAGAAGGTGAAGAGAAAGGCGATCTTACCAAGCAGACGGCTCTCAATGACACGCTAGACAAACTTCACGAATTGCAAGGTGAATTGCCTCTCGTAAATGCAATGGTCGATGACAATACGATTGCCCAAATCATTGCTAACTGGACAGGTATTCCAGTAGGCAACATGATGAGTGATGAGATTGCTCGATTGCTTTCGCTTGAGGAAGAGCTAGATAAGCGTGTTATCGGCCAAAATGTGGCAAAACAAGAGCTTGCTAAAGCTATTCGTATCTCTCGTGCAGGGCTCACAGACAGTCGCAAACCAATTGGCGTATTCCTCATGTGTGGTCCAAGTGGCGTTGGTAAGACAGAAACAGCCATGGCACTTGCGGAGCAACTGTACGGAGGAAGCAATGACCTAACCGTGATCAACATGACCGAATTTAAAGAAGAACATAAGATCTCTATGCTTTTGGGGTCTCCTGCTGGTTATGTTGGTTTTGGTGAAGGTGGCGTGTTGACTGAAGCAATTCGACGCAACCCTTATTCTGTTCTTCTCCTTGATGAAATGGAAAAAGCACACCCAGGTGTTCACGATTTGTTCTATCAAATCTTTGATAAAGGCCATATCAAAGACAGTGAAGGACGCACGGTCGATTTCAAAAACACCATTATCATTATGACTTCCAACGCAGCAGACCAAGCGATTTGTGATGCGTGTGAAGATCGTGAAGAACGTATGACCAATGAAGAGCTTCTAGAAAGCATTCGCCCTGACTTACAACATTACTTTAAGCCAGCATTCTTGGGCCGTACCACGATCGTGCCTTATTACCCACTTAACGATGAAGAGCTATCGAAGATTACCGAAATTTCTCTTAATCGAATTAAGAAAAAATTGGCTGAACAGTATCAAGCGAGCTTCACTTGGGATAAGGGTTTTGTCGACTTTGTTGTTAACAAAAATACGGACCCAACAACAGGTGGTCGCGCCGTTGAACAGATCATCAACCGTTCTCTGATGCCAAAGTTGGCGGAAGAATGTATCAGCCGCCTGAGCCAACAACAGCCTATTTCTCAAGTTTCGGTTGTTGCAGCATCAAACCCAGCGGGTTTTGAGCTAACCATTAAGTAACAAGTAGCCAAGGAAAGCAGTAAGTATGAGCAGTAACCATGTCACTTCACGTCGTACGTT
Source organism: Vibrio sp. R10-SG3-ISO10 (assembly GCF_059834185.1). NCBI lineage: Bacteria > Pseudomonadati > Pseudomonadota > Gammaproteobacteria > Vibrionales > Vibrionaceae > Vibrio > Vibrio sp. R10-SG3-ISO10. The sequence continues at coordinate 669,534 of NZ_JCBDHG010000020.1, read as the reverse complement.
TTTCTCGTTAAGAGTCAAACTCGTGTTAGCGATTTTCGCAGTCTTACTGTTTTCCAATGGCTTAAACAGCACATTAAACTATCTAAATTTTGAGAAACGACTAACCCAAACCAGTGATTCGACTTATCAAGTCGTCTTAAACGAAACCGATCACGATATTAAGCAGGCTATAAGTTTAGGCCTGCCACTTTCTTCTATTTCAAACATCCAATCTCTTTTAGAGAGACGCCTATCGCTTGTTGACGGAATTAGCCGAATGCAAGTCGTCAACAATAAAGGGGATGTCCTCTACTCTGCTGGTGAAGCCACTGAGAACGAACGACTTATCGCGTCTGACATCACCAATACTTTTGATGTTAAAGAAGGTGCTCTTCAGCTTTACTACTCCAGCGGCTATTTAGACAGCATTAAGCAGACGCTTCTTATGCAACAACTGTTTGACACCTTAATGTGGGTGTTAATTGCATGTTTTATTGGCTACTTTGCCTTATACACTGGCTTAGACTTTTTGTTAAAGAAGCTGAAAGGTATTTCTGAAACCCTTGAACAGCCAGGGCTTACGGATAAAGAGCTTATTGAAAATGCCAATCAACGCTTTTTCGCTAAAAAGGGAAAAAATGGTTGGCAACGCGTTCGAGATAAATATTTCCCACTACTCATTATTGCATTGGCTATCGTTTTGACTATTGCTTCAAATGTGGGGAGTTCTTATCAGGCACTCGATAAGTTTTCGACTACTTACGAAACACAGTTAGAACAAAAATCCATCGTCATTGGTGACACACTCAGCAGTATGATCCAAAGGCTGCTCAAACAAGGTGTGCCCCTAGATAGACTCTACGGCCTCGAAGACGAGTTTTCTGAGTATCTTAATCAGCATAAGGAACTGCTCTCTATTGAGCTTCAACAGGCTGAAACGTCTTTGTATCAATACCCGAATAACTTTACGGGTAACGACCATTCATCTTCAGTAAATCTGGAAATCGACCCAGATTCACAAACATCGATCAAGATGACCACCGACATGAACATTATCCCTCAGTTAATCGAAGATAGCTTAATGGATATGTTAACGGTGCTTATCGCTTCAGCCCTAGTGGTTATCGAAATTATACTTTTTGTCTGTAATTTCATGATCATAAAACCTTGGCACCAGATCAAGCAATTACTAACAGACTCAAAAATTGGCGCATCATTGTGGCTCGCGCGAATTTCTGCCAAAGATGAGCTTGGGCGTGTGACTCATAGCATCAACTCGATTATCCAAAGACAACATTCAAACAAAGAGCTTAAGGTTAAAAATCTTCAAGACTATCGCTTTATTCGACTGCCACTGTTTATGTTGGTTTTTGCAGAGGCGGCTTCATTGGCATTTTTCCCAAACTTTGTAGCCAGCTTATCTCGCTCGCAAGATTGGATACCTGAAAGCTTAGTCACCAGCTTACCTATCTCTCTGTTTATGTTCTGTTGGGCAATTTCCCTACCCTTCGCTGGCTATTGGTCAGATAAAGTAGGCCGTCGCAAGTCTTTAATAGTCGGAGGCTTAATCACGAGTACAGGCCTCGCTCTTACTGCTATCTGTCAAACACTCGAGCTTCTACTTATTGCGAGAGCTTATACGGCAGTTGGTTATGGTATCGTCTTCATTTCTGCCCAAGGGTATATCACTGATACTACGACGACAAAAAACCGAACTAAAGGTATGTCTACCTTCTTATCGTCGTTTTTCTCTGGTTCTCTGTGTGGCGCGGCAATCGGTGGTATCTTAGCGGACAAGCTTGGCTATAGCGTTACCTTTATGCTCGCATCTGTCTTAGCCTTGGTTAGCGTTTTATTTGTTATGAGCTTTTTCAGCCGCGGCAGCTCAAACGCTCAAAGTAAGCCAGTTCGGCTCAATGACTTTAAAGTCTTACTCAGCAACAAATACTTCTCACTGATTACTTTTTTCAGTGCGATACCGGCCAAGGTCGTTCTCACAGGCTTCCTTTATTACATCTGCCCAGTTTATTTGCAGTATTTAGGCGAAAGCAGTGCAGTATCGGGTCGTGTCATGATGAGTTACGGCATCGCGATTATTGTCATTTCACCATTGAGTGCTTTCCTCGTAGATCGTTGGGATAACAAGATTAAGTTCATCGTATTTGGTGGACTACTCTCAGCATTAGCCTTAGTCAACATCGTCTTCCTGCCAGGTACGATGGGGTTATTAATGATCGTTATTCTAATTGGTATTGCACACGGCATCAGTGTCTCACCACAAATTCCATTGGTCATGGACTTACTCGCCAACGAGGGGATCGATAAAGGAAAAACAATCGGTATTTTCCGACTAACCGAGCGCATCGGAAATATTGCAGGACCAATGCTAGCGGGCTTATGCCTCAGCCTATTTGGTTTCCAAGACACCATCATACTGTTTGGCATCACGCTGTTTATCAGCTCGACGGTGTTGGTGGGTTTCTACGCATTCTTCACTAAAAAAGATAGACAACTAGAGGTAGCAAAATGAGAGTTTTAATCTTAGTTTTGATCACCTTGGTCACGCAGTTCTCAGTACCAACGTTGGCATTCGCAGCAGAGAAAAAGCATGTTGTCATGATCTTATGGCGAGGTGTTACTGACGCTGAAAAAGGCTTTATGGAATATCTATCAAGTAAAATGCCTGTAAGTTACACCTTACTTGACGCTAAAAGAGACAGGGAAACGTTATCTAATTATATTAATAACATAGACTCATACGACGCAGACCTTGTGTACACGTTTGGTACCACAACGACGCTCTCGCTCTTAGGCACCGAAGACAAACCAACGTCATTTAGACAACACAGCAACACCCCTGTGGTCTTTAGTATCGTGACAGATCCCGTTGGCTCAAAGATCATCTCTGACGACGGCTCCATGCATCGTAACTTTACTGGTGTGAGCCATATTGTGCCCCATCAGGTTCAGTTTAATGCGATTCAAAAGTTACCCAATATTTCGACAATGGGCATCGTATTCAACCCGTTAGAAAACAACGCAGTGATAACCGCACGCAAGATACAAATGCTATCTGCGAAGTTCGGGATGGATGTTTATTTGTACCCTCTGCGCACTAAAGATGGTAAACCAGACTTAAGCTCACTATCAAAAGTGATCGATACTATGCTGGAAGATAAGGTCCAACTTGCTTATTTACCGCCCGACTCATACATCATCAGCCAAGGAAAAGGCATCGTAGATAGCCTTCACGCCCAAGGAATAGCTACTTTTTCAGCAACTGAATCCCCTATTCGCAATCATAACGCGCTATTTGGTATAGTTAGCCGTTATTATAACGTTGGTGAATTTGCTGGACACAAAGCAGAACAAATCTTGAGCAACAAACGTAAAGCCCAAGACTTGCCTATTGAGCCACTTAGCCAGTATTCATACATCGTCAATGTGGGTGCCGCGCGCACTTTGGATTATTATCCCCCTGTTTCAATTTTAAAGATTTCCGAGTTAATTGGAGGAAATGAATGGTCAGAATGATGCCATGTTTTACTTTCTGCCTAATGATTATGATGGGACTGCTTAGCAGTGCCCATGCTTTCGCACAAACTAGCATTGGACCAGCTCGATTACTGTTAACCACCCAAGAGTGGGCGCCTTACCAAGAGTACAAGCACGGACAAATGCAAGGCATAGCACTGGATAAAGTAAAATGCATCCTTGGAAAAATGGGCCAACCATACCAACTAACAATGACCAGTTGGTCTGACGCGCAGCTACGCGTACACAGTGGTGCTCAGCATGGCTTTTTTATTGCAACTCAGACTGACGAACGCGACGAGTACGCCACACTTTCAGCACCTATCGCAGAACAGAAGCTCATGTGGTATTTCGGCCCAGGTGTCGAGCCTAAAATTGATGAATTGTCAAAGCTCAACCTTAAGTTCTCAGCTAAATTTGGGTCGAATAAGTGGTTTTGGCTAAAACGTAACGGCTATAACGTAGTCAAACAGCCTAGAGATGCTAAAGTATTACTAAAGCTTTTAAAACAAAGGGAAATTGACATTGCTTTAGAAGATGATTTGGTCTTCAAAAGTGAGTTAGATGAGGCAGGTTTACCGAGCGATTTTTTCCAGTATCAAGTTCTCGAGACTAAACCGATGGGCGTCTATTTTTCGAATCGTTTCCTAACTAAGTATTCTGGTTTCTTATCTGCATTCAATGCAGCCGTATCTAAATGTGAGAGGTAACTAGTGGCCGTCAGTATCCATTTGATTTCTGTACCCACTGAAGAGGTTGTAGCCTCAAGAGTTGTGTATCTTCCAGAATCAGGAGGCACCCTTGGTCGTGCCCCTGCGTGTGATATCTGTTTACCCGACCAAAGCAAACGCATTTCCCGTACTCACGGCGAAGTCCGCCTGACTGATCGAGGCTATGTATTGATTAGTCGTGGTCAAAATAGCGCTTCAATAAACGACAAAGTCATGATAAAGGATAAAGAGTACCCACTCAATGACGGAGACATTATTAAAGTAGAAAACTACACTATGCTTGTTTCCACTCTTGTGTCATCAAATACTGAGTCGCCTCAACAAGATGATGACGACATTTTCTCTCAGCCATTTGAGTTAAACCTTAACGATGACGAGACCGAGTTCTTAGAGCAAACAGAAACGCCAAAACCAAAACAAAACAGTGCTTCGTTTTCACATAAAAATGTTCTAAGCGATGATCCTTTTGCCTCAGACCCGTTTGAAGATTTAGATAGCGACGAAATTGCTGCTCACGTCGAGGTTGATGAAGTAGCGCAAACGAAGACCTTCGAACAAGCCACTGATCTTGAGTATCTTCCTGTCGATACGCCAAGCAATAATACTCAGCTGGAAGCGTCTATCGAGAAACTACTTACGCTATCTGAGAAAAACCAACAGTATTTGCAAAACCCAATGCTACACCATGATGCATTGTTTGATGCATTAGAAAAAACCGTTGATCAGTTCTTAAATGAGTTCGCTCCTAAAGAACTCGAAAGCCAATTTAGTGAGTACTTATCGGGCGGACTGTTCAGCAACAAAGAGAAAAAGTACTGGAAGATTTATCGTAAGCACTTCCAACACCGACAGCAAAATGGAGACTTTCGTCGCCAGTTCAAAGCATTGTTTTTGGAAAACATGCAGAAACAGCGAGAGGAAGGTTGATGAGAAAGTGGTGTTTAGCGGCAGTACTTTTGTTAGCTGGGTGCTCTTCTGATCCAGTCCCTGTCGTTTCTCAATACAACTTAGCAATAAAATCAGACGCAACGATGAATCCTTCTGATTCAAACACTGCAAACCCTGTGGTCGTTAGGTTGTATCAGTTAACAGATGTACAGATGTTCAAGCAATTACCGTTTATTGATCTGTACTCAAACGATGTTCAGCTATTAAGCGCAAACCTAGTGTCAAAACAAGTATTGCCAGTAATACTTCCTGACACGAGTACCGAGCAAGTATTAGACATCAACAAAACGACGCAATACGTTGCCGTTCTTGTCGAGTTCGTTGATTACCAAAATAGTGAGACAAAGGCATTTTCCACTTTGCCAGTCCAAGCAGATCAATATCTGCAGCTCAACATACAAGGGGCAAAAGCCTCATTAGAAATAGTCACACCTGAATCCAGCTGGTGGCAAGTATTTTAGTCAGTATATAGGGAACTAACGTGGACGCGTTTAAAAAAGTAGTTTGGCAAGAAGGCATGTTTATTGCCCCACAACATTTTCAGCAACAGGATCGCTACGTACAGAACTATGTTCGTCAGAACGTTGAGACTCTTGCTGGATTTGCTCCCTTTTATGGTGTGACAGAACTCACCATCAATCACGAATTATTAAAAATTGGTAAGCTTTCTATCGCTAGTAGCGCAGGTGTTTTTCCTGACGGTACTCAATTTGAAATGAAGCATGAAGTTGCCAGAGATGTCATCCAAGGAAGCATTGAAACAGTAGTATACCTTGCCCTGCCTATCTCTTTGCAGGGCAATAATGACTACGGACAAGAGCAATCGGATCAGGGCCGTTACCTGTCTCGTTCTATTAATGTATTTGATACTTCGACTTCAGAAAATGCGAGCGTCGAGATCGATGTTGCTCATTTGAATATCTCTATCAAGTTGGAAGGTGAAGATACCTCTGGTTTTACCCTTATCCCTGTAGCCAAAATTTTGGAATGCACCGAAGCCGGTGAAGTGATCCTTGATCGCGCGTTTATTCCAGCTTGTTTACATTACGGCGCCTCTCAACTTCTACTTGAACGTTTAAAAGAAATACACGCACTTACTGCAAATCGCGCTGCAACCCTATTACAGCGAATTCAGGCTGGCCAAGGTCAAAAAAGCCCACAATCGATGATGCAAGATTACTTGTGGCTGCAAACCTTGAACAGTTGGCTCCCGTGGTTTGATCTCTCTATTAGCAATCCAAAGCTGCAAACACACCAAGTCTACGGTGAGCTGCGTAAATTCGAAGCTCAGATCATGGCTTTAACTCCAGCCATACCAGACCCATGTCAGCCATTGCAGTATCACAAGCTCTACGAGAGTTTTAACCCATTGTTCGCCTCTCTGCGCAATATGCTCACGCTTGTTCAACAAGACTCGGTTCTAGAGTTTGCTTGGGATAGCTCTTTGTTCGAACGTCGTCGATTACTCAGAACATTAATCAAAGACACTGCAAGCGTGTCGAATCGTCGATTTGTTCTCTCTGTTAAGTCGACCATTAGCAGTGCTGAACTCAATGAGCTGTTCCCTATCGCGGCTAAGTTGAGCAACAATGCTCGTATTGTTGAGATCGTTCGAAATGGCCTATCGGGTATCGCTCTATCGCCATTGCCGGTCGCCCCGAGTGAACTTAAACCAATGCAGGGCGTGTCCTACTTTGAAGTCGACACTGCCGACCGCATGTGGTTAGAAATGCTCGAAAACCGCGATGCGATTGCTCTACATGTCGATACTCGTATCGCAGACCTCGAAGTTATGCTTTACGCCCTGAGATAATGCTATGGACTATTTGGATGAAGAAACCCTAGTCTGGGATGCAAAGGAATCCGAGTTCGTCGCTAAGGAAGACGATGTCAGCGACAGTACATGGACCTCCGTTGATGCCAGCCGCGGGCGTAGCGAATTTCTGCACTACTTTGACAAAGCAGAAAATCAGCTACTTAACATAAGCAGCGAACTATTAGCGATCACATTAAAAGTCTCTACGCTTCCCGAACCAGAAGACGTCACGACTTTACGTCATCAGCTAGTTGACGGGATTAATGACATCAAAACAAAAGGCGCTGAGCTTTCCTACCCTGTCGCAGTCATCGATAAGCTCTGCTTCCTCTATGCCGTCGTCTTAGACGAACTGATTATTTACAGCGAATGGGGGGAATCGAGAGGCTGGGAGAACAAAACCCTGCTTAGCGAACTGTTTGGAATGAGAAATGGCGGTGAGCTGTTTTTTACCGTCGCAGATAAAGCGCTTAGACAGCCACATAAGATGATTGACCTACTGGAAATCATCTACATTTTCCTAAATATTGGATTTAAGGGACAGTACAGAGAAACTGGAAATGATCAGTTAAAATCATTTATTCATCAGTTAGAACAGTTGATCAGCCAGTATCGACAAACGAGCGCGATACATTGCCGTACTCGAATTAAACTGCCTAAAGTACGTAAACCGACACGTCGTAAACGCTACTTCATCACCACTGTGTTCTTCCTGTGCCTTGTCTTTACCAGTATTGGCCTTACCTATTTCTGGTACAACAAGACCCATTCGCAGCGAGCTCGCGATTTTAACAATTTACCGGACTTCAGTGCCCGCTATGTTATGTCAGGCCAAGTGAATGATATTGTCTTTATCAGTGATGACGCTGACTTAGAAACCATGCCCCAACGCGCAAGTAAAGTTGAACTAGTCGACGCTCCGGCGCCACCTAATTTAGGTACCAGCCATTCATCTTGGTTAGTTCAATTAGCAACATTTTCTTCGAAGAAAAACGCTGAAAACTTTGTCTCTACACTCGCACCTTCAAAATACGAGGCTGTTGTTGACGAATTTGATTCCTACTTCCGCGTTATCGTACGCAGTGAGTCCTCGGAACAAGCAAGAGACATCAAAAGCTGGTATGTAGAAAAAGACCAGCTCACACCGATCATCGTGAGAAACACACAGAACGACAATAAAAACGATAAAGAGGCACAACAACGATGAGTGACGCTAAACCCGCACAGAATTCAAGAAAGCGCAGCCTTGTCTGGTCTATAGTGCTTGCTTTGCTTGTCATGCTGATAGGTGGCGCCTTAACCTGGTGGCTAGGTTATCCGGAGAAACTTCTTCTCGGTGGGACCTTATCATTCTTCACGGGTCTCCTTATCGGTTTACTCACCTACTGGCTGATGCAGCGTAAGCGCGGTGAAAGTAAAACTTCCGATCAACAAAGATTGCTGATTCAGAAACGAAGCAAACTCTTGGCTCTGCATTTTAAACGCATGCTTGGCGTTCAAAAACGTAAGAAAAGGCTCAATAGTCGTTACGACCAACCTATCTACCTGCTGCTGAGCGATGACCCATGCAAAGATAAAAGCATCATTACACAAATGGGATACGAGGCGTACAAAGTTGATGATTTCGGTAATGACATCGAGTTTCCCATTCTCTTCTGGCTAAGCGAACACTCGATTCTCATCTCCATTAGTATGGGTGAAGACCAGCAGCCTCAATATTTGAAAACGCTCTCAGACAGCCTCAATAAATGGCGTCCGCGTCAGGCTATAAACGGCTTGCTGTTAACAACCGAAGTCGCAACGTTATTGGGCAACCAAGAAAAACTCACTCAGCGAGCTGATGACGTTAAATCGACCATTAAAACCTTCAATGATACATTCGGACTGAATCTGCCCGTGTATAACCTGATCACTAACATGGGTCAGGTGAACGATTTCTGTCAGTTCTTTTCTGCATTTGATGAAGCCAAACGCAACGATGTATTTGGCGCAACGTCTCCAGTCCTTAAAAATGGCGGTATCGATGCCGATTGGTATCACGAGGAGTATGACCATTTAATCAGCCAATTGATTGCTAACACCAGCAGCGCGCTTTCTTCACAGCTTAATCAAGAATATCGCAACTCTATCTGTGCTGCGCCTTACCAGTTTGGCTTGCTAAAACAAAGTTTGTGGCATTTCTTGCAAAGACTGTATCGCGGTGATCAGCTAAGCAATGGTCTCAACTTCCGTGGATTTTATTTCACTCACAGCGGCTCCGGTGAAAAGCAGTATGATCTGCTGGCTAATGTCATCAATGAGTCTTTAGGCAATGAGAAGTTCCAGCAACACCAACAAATTCCAGTGACTCAGACCCTGTTTGCTCAGCACATCATGAACCACGTGGTATTGAATGAAAATGAGCTTGTTGGCGTTAACCGACGCAAAGAGAATATGCTGATATTCTGGCAAGGTGCTTACACCGTGTTTTGTGCCGTGTTCCTAATCGCCACCTTAGCGATTATTAAGTTAGATTTTGACTACCAAAACGCGCGTGAAACACGAGCTGATAACATGCTAGAGCGCTATAAAGAGGCGATCGCTGCTTCACCTTACGATATTGAGAACATGGCGGACAATATCCCGAACTTGTATTCTCTCAACCGTATCTACGCACTCTACCTTCAACCAGACCCTTGGTACACCCTGCCCTTCATGCCAAGTTCAAGCATTAAGAAGGAAGTGGAAGCCGCTTATTTCGACGAGCTAGCTCGTGTTCTTATTCCTTCGATGGAAAACACCTTAGAAAAAGATCTGTTTGTCTACGTCAATCTAGAAGATCAAGCCAAGACCTTATCTTTATTGAACAACTATCGCCTGCTGTTCGATCCTAAGCGCACCAACATTGAAGAACTCAAAAGTTACTTTATGTCGTCTCTCACTGACCAAGGCGAAGCAGACAGTGTAAACCTTGCTCAGCTTAAAATTTTGCTTGATGATGTATTCGCTCAAGACTTAGTTCCAACTAAAGCCAATTTTGATCTTGAGAAGTTAGCTAAGAAAGTCATCAACCAAACTGGTGTTGAGACTCTGCTATACGAGCATATCCTAAACTCGCCAACCTACTCTAAACGCGTCGATGTGCGTCAAGAGTTGGGTTCAAACTTCTCTCAACTGCTTAGTTTCTCACCAAATTATGTCGGTTATTTAGTACCCTATTTGTACACTCCATCAGGCTTTAACGAGCTTGACCTTTCAGTAGGATCGCCTGTTCTTACTGAAGCATTGCAAGCATATGAAGGGGTTGCTGGTAGCTCTCCAAGTGCGCTAGAGCTCTACCGTATTAGTCGCGACCTTAAGCAGATGTATCAAAACGACTACATTAATTACTGGCGAGATTTCACCTCTCATATTCTCGCTAACAACGTTGATAGTGCCGACACACTGAAAAATACACTATCTGTGCTTACGACGGCATCAAATAACCCACTAGCTCAGCTTTATGGCACGATCAGCAAATACACGTCAGTAGAAATTGAAGTGCCCAAAGCTGCCGAAGGCGAAGCGCAGCCACCAGCTCAAGATGCCGATAAGAAAGAGTCTGCTCGCCAGATTTACATTGCCTTTATGCCTTACCACCAGCAAGTGGAAGCCAATGAACAGGGTACAAAAGCAATAGATACACTGCTAAGCCAATTTACAGAAATGGAGACATATCTAGAGAAGTTTTACTCTTCAGACAAGCCTCAAGAGCTTGCTTTCTCGACCCTGACCGCAGAGCTAAAGGTGAGTAACCCTGTTTCCTCTGTCGCAAAACAAACTGAAAAACAGCCTCAGCTGTCACTCGACATCATTGCTGGCGTGACTACGCAGGCAAATGAAATGGTGATGCTACTGGCACATGGTTATCTCAACACGGCTTGGCAAAGCGAGGTCTTCCAAACCTATCAAGATACGATTGCAGCGTACTATCCATTTAATAAAACCGCTTCAGTGGATGCAACAACCAGCGATGTCGCCTCTTTCTTTAAGAGTAATGGTGTATTGGATAAGTTCTACCAGAGCAAACTAAAAGGTTTCTCTACCGATGAACGCTCGCCTTTCTTGCCGGGGTTACTACCGAACTCAGGATTGGCACTTGACCCTAACGTTTGGCAGATGATTAGCAAAGCGACGGACATTCGTAATGCGCTTTTCTTACAAGATCCGCAAAACCTAACGCTTCAATTCCAACTTAAAGCGCTGGAGATGAGCTCGAACCTTACTCAGTTCTCTATCATTGCAGAGAAGTCTCTGTTTAGCTATCAACACGGCCCAAGGCTATGGAGCAAGCAGACGTGGTCAGCAAAAGACGTAGACAAAGACTCAATTGGATTCAAACTACAAGCGCAAGAAACGCAGGTAGCCGATGAGAAGTTCACTGGAAGCTGGGCTTGGTTCAAGTTGATTGAACCAAGAGTAGTATCGACAACATCTCAAGATACCACCGTGAAGTTTGTTTATGACGATAGTCAGGTTGAATTAAGCATTAAGACGCAAGGGCAAAATAACCCATTTGTTCCGAACTTCTTCTCTGCTTTCTCACTTCCTGCCAGCATTTAAAAATGAAGGATGCTAGCTCTGCGCTCCACCCTAGCATCCGAAGCACTATGCGAGCTTTAGGGGTTTCCTATTGCTCGCATATTGGTCATCACGTGTATCTCGTCGACAGCGACTCACATGGAAAGGTTGCTCTCAAATTTGCCCTTTCCACACTTGCTAAATATCAACTTCACAACGAAGCTAGTTTTCTCGCCAACTATGACTCTCACTATTGGCCTAGGTTTATCGATGCCGATAGCCATCATCAGGTCAGTTGGTTGATGTGCGAATTTGTAGAAGGCCATTCGCTAGCGCAGTGTAATTTCCTCAACGACGCCGCGTTGATATCAAAACTTGAAGACGGACTGAAAACCATTCATGAAACGGGTTTTATTCATGGCGACATCAAACCTGCAAACATCGTGATCAGTACAAACGGTGAACCCATCTTTGTCGACCTTGGTAGCGTTCTACCAATCGGTCAAGCTTATTCTAAACAACCCCATTCTTCTGTTACTCCGAGTTTCGGTAGTTTAAGCGCAATAAAACGTCATGGTCTTGTTACTAGTCAAGATGACTATGTCTCGTTGGCAGTAGCTCTTCAGACCGTGTTGGGTAAGCACCCATATCAAGGACTGCCCATTACAGAGTTCGTAACAGCAAATAAGCTCCCAGATTCGGGAGCTGTTGCTTCAAAGTATCAGGTCCTACTCGCTCAACAGATCCGCCTAGCTAAGCGACTTGTTGCTTTGAAAAATACTGACTGATGTCAACATCATCGATTTGGCTTTCTGGAAGAAACGCTTGCGCGTAATCCATGTAAACCCCGCTTTCGAGGAACAGCAAGAATAGCTCCATATCAACGTGTTCATCGAGAGCCATTTTATGCAAGATATCTACGGCTACACTGACAGGTTTTGCTTTCTTATAGGGCCGATCTGCCGCCGTGAGCGCCTCAAAAATATCAGCAATAACTAACACTCTCTCTGGAATTGAAATCTCTTCTGCTGATAACCTACGTGGATAGCCAGTGCCTTTAAGGGTTTCATGGTGAGTAGAAGCGTAACGAGGGACTCGACTCAGCTCTTTTGGAAATGGCAAAGCCTCAAGCATTTTTATTCCACTGATCATATGCTCGTTTATCTTAAAGCGGTCTTCTGTGGTCAATGTGCCGCGCGAAATAGATAAGTTGTAGATCTCGCCCAAGTTATACTGATGTTCTGGCACATCCACTTTTATACCAAACTTCTCATCAAATTCGAGTGGTCTGATGCGCTTTTGTATGTGCTCTGGTTTGTCAGAAAGTAACGGTTCGGTGGTGGGAAGCACAACGTCCGATTGAGGTTTATTCAAGTCTTCGAATGGGGAAAGACCTAAGTGATCATCAAAGTTCCTTTGCCAAGTTCTACCAGCAATTTGCTTGATTCGTTCAACTTCTTCTTGACCCATAAACTCCCCGCCGACATTGGATTTGGCGATAAACTCAAACTCCTCCTGTAAAGTTTGCTTATACAGTTTAAGCTCCGCTAGAGCCGCGCTCTTATCTTTAGTTGCAGCGAGTTGCGAATTCAAATACTCAATTTCGGCATCACGCCAAAGCACTTCAAAACGCATACGAATTTCATGGATACGATTATAGTTCGCTTCGAGTTTAGTGCCTTTATCAACGATATGCTCTGGAGTCGTAATCTTTCCACAATCATGCAGCCAAGCCGCGATTCTAAATTCCCGCCTTTCATCATCATTCTCGAATTTAAACTGTTTGAATTTACCTTCTTGGCACTCTTCTACTGCCTTGGCTAACATCATGCCAAGTTCAGGAACACGATTACAATGCCCTGCTGTATAAGGAGATTTATCATCAATCGCTTGAGCAATCAGTTTTATGAAAGACTCAACAAAATCTTCTTGTTGTTTCTCGTGTTGTTTGAGTGCCGCACCCATAGAGGCAATGGACTCAGAGAGTTCAGACACTTCTTTGATGCGTGTATTCACCAGAGATACTGCGTCATAATCTCTTGCTTTTATCTTCTTAGTTTCTACACGTAGGGCTTTAATTGGAATAACAATGGGGGCGCTAAACTTCCAAGCTAAAGGAAGCAAGATCATCATTATCAGAACAGTAAGCGCGATGGATGTTATCAGCTTAGGCCAAACTTGCTCAAAGACCACGTTTTCAGGTAACACGACGGCAAAGAACTCGTTGTGGTTTTGTTCAGATAACAGCGGAGTAACGTAGACAAAGTACTGTTGCCCTTGAATATCAACTTTCACCATCGAGTTATGCAGGCTGGGATTACGTGACAATGAGAACAGCTCCGGGTAAGGTACAAACGTTCCCCGCCATTGGTTGGAGTCCAACCACTTCTTCTTCAAAGCGTTTCGTTGTTGTGGCGTAATCGCTAGCAAGGCTCTATTTAAGACGTCGACTACCGAGCTATGTTCTTTTTTCATATAAAAATGAAAGGGTAGCATTTCGATACCTGACAGCTTTGTTACCTTAGCTTGTTCAATATTAGATAACTCATTCAGCTCAGATAAGGTGTGAAACGTATCAATGATGTAGTCGTAGCGTTTTGAGGCAAGTCCTTGTTTTGCTTCATCCAAACTCGTGACTTCAATAAGGTTTAAAGTTGGTGCTCGCTCTGATAGCCACGATTTCATTCCATACCCACCGACAACAGCGATAGGCTCTTGAGAGAACTCGGCCAGTGACGAGTAAACTGGTTTATCAGGATTTGAAGCCAGTGCCAATTCACCACTAAACATAGTGACGCTTTTCACTCCACTCACCGCTTCAGATGCTGGTACGGAGTGCAGCATATCAAGTTCTCCCTGATGATACATTTGCGACAACGTCACGGAATCAAAACCATTCACAAATTCTAGCTGCATACCCGTCATCTTCGACGCTATGGTCAGCAGATCTATCGCATATCCTTTAGGCTGCCCTGATTGAGCATAATCGTAAGGCCCCCAGTCATTTTGATTAGAGACCATAAGCGAACCCGCTACTTCTAAAGCTGCTTTCTCGGCATCGCTCAGTGCTAAATGAGTTGGTTGCGGAACACGCACTTCATGATACAACTCTACGTTAGCCGCAATGACCTCACCTTTGTCATTAAAAACAAAAGATTCAGCGCCACTATCAGAAGAGAGCCCTAGCTGTATAGGTGTCATCTTTTCTTTCATCGCAGAATGAACAATATCAACTCCAATAACTCTTGATTGAGTGCGAATAGAGTATGTCTGACCGGTAATTTTTAGATGTTGAAAGAGATAAGGTTCCGTCTTAAAAATCTTTGTTTCCTTAGTGCCTAAATACCAAGGTCTTTGAGTGGGGAAATAGTTACTGTCTTCTGCAACACTTTTGGTCAGTTCAAAACCTTCTGTAAAATAACTCGTCGTGCGAATACGGCTTTCTTCCGGCCCCGATATTTTAATGACTACCCAACGATCATTGATGTCTGCATCAATTTTTTTCCTTACAATGGGCGAAGATTCCAAGTTAATGATCTGATAGAAATCATCGTTATCACGACCAACGTAGAGGCTATAGAAGAGTGGGTTATCCGCGAGAATTAATGTGAAAATGTTGCGAATTTCAGTTTCTGCAAAGGTGTGATTGGTTGACTCTGCAACACTTTTTAGAATTTGAACGCTGCTTGTAGCGTTTTTGTCGACCAATTCTAGGTAAGACCCTACACCCGAAGAGGCTGTGGTGAGTTTAGCCAACACATTTTCTTCTGACAGCTGCTTGCCAAAATAGTATTGCAGCCCGATTGCACAAGATGCAGTAAAAAGAGTGGCAAACAGAAACATTGTCCCTACCGTAAACTGAATAGAGAACTTTCTAGACTGACGCGAGTTCTTTTTCATTCTTTAACGCCCTCCATTGGCATTGACTGAACGAATTAATTTGAAGACTGGGCTAATTGTTTTTTTATAGTTTTGCTTTATTCGAGTATTAGAATAAATCCTCTATATATCAATACAACATCCTATAAATTATGAGACAAATTGCATTATAATTGCACAATCGAGACTCTGCTAAGTATTTAATATATCGGCGATGTATTTGTTTCATGAACTTTATGAACAAAACCTCCACAATGACCAATATTCTTTTTATCAACGTATTGGAGACATGAATTTAACAGACCATTAACCTTAAACGCATCTAGCAACAAGTTCCCTCCTTGTTACTAGAGAATTGATAACGATAAGCGTGTTCTCAAAGAAGAATATGCCCATACATAAGGAACGTGAATCATGTTTAAGGTACTAAAACCAACCCTAGCCGCTTCTATCATCGCTGCGTCTTTTTCTTTTAACGCTTTTGCAGCTGATGTAGAGAAAATCCACTTCTTAATCCCCGGTGGTGCAGGTGGTGGCTGGGACATGACAGCTCGTGGCACAGGTGATGTGTTAGTTAAATCTGATATCGTCGATAACGTCTCTTTCCAGAACCTGTCTGGTGGCGGCGGCGGTAAAGCAATTGCCCACCTAATCGAAACGGCAGAGCGTCAAGAAGATACGCTTATGGTGAACTCAACACCAATCGTAGTACGCTCACTAACGGGCATTTTCCCACAATCTTTCCGTGACCTGACACCTGTTGCAGCGACTATCGCTGACTACGGTGCGATCGTGACTTCCGTTGACTCTAAATACAATACATGGGAAGACGTTGTTAAAGAATTTGAATCGAACCCACGTAAAGTAAAAATAGCTGGTGGCTCAGCACGAGGTAGTATGGATCACCTTGTTGTTGCGGCTGCATTCAAAGGCGAAGGCTTCGATGCTAAGAAAGTACGTTACATCGCTTATGATGCAGGCGGTAAAGCAATGGCAGCCCTTCTATCAGGTGAGACGCAACTGCTTTCCACAGGCCTAGGTGAAGTTCTAGAAATGTCTAAATCTGGACAAGTTAAGATTCTAGCAGTAACGGCACCAAAACGTCTTGAAGCAGCACCTGACATCCCAACGCTAACGGAATACGGTAACGAAACTGTGTTTGCTAACTGGCGTGGATTCTTTGCAGCACCTGGCGCTAGCCAAGAGAAGATTAACGAGTGGAACGCAGCTCTGACTAAGATGTACAACACAGACGAGTGGCAAGTAGTTCGTGACCGTAACGGTTGGATTGATAACTACAAAGCAGACAAAGAGTTCTACGCATTCCTAGAAGATCAAGAGAAGCAAATGGGCGACCTAATGCGCGAACTTGGTTTCCTAAAATAATCGTTAAATCGATTGTATGAGGGTGACTTGCACCACCCTCATCCCTTTTCGCCGTACATGGGCTAACTACACACAATCTCCTCTGTTTATTTATAAACAGTTAAGCCTCTTTGACTAGCAGCAAATGGCTTATTCGTTGGTGAAACATGCTCATTAACTCTCGTGTACGGCTTTTTTCTTTCCTTACCTGTAACGCAAATGGAGTTGGATATGTCGGACTTGCCAACGAACTCATTCACTAAAGGTAATTTTTTCTCAAAAGAAAACCTACTCTGTCGCGACCGTGTTGGCGCGATGATATTTTTGCTTGTCTGCCTTTGTTATGGCTACCAGACAACCCAAATCCCATTATTTCCTGGCGATGAATACGAACCCTTTACGGCTCGCACTCTACCAACGCTATTAACATTCGCAGGTATGGGCCTTTCGTTACTTTTATTGGTAACGGGACAGCCTGATGTAAAAAGCGGTGCCGTGGTCGATTTCAACTGGAAACTGCTTATCGGCTTTCTAGTTCTAATGGCGTTTTATGGTGTTGGACTCACCTATGTCGGCTTCGTCATTGCTACAGGATTCTTTTTGCTTGCAGGTTTCTATCTGTTGGGAGAACGACGTAAGAAAGTACTTTTAGGTGCATCCTTCCCGTTTGTCATCGCTTTCTACCTTCTGCTCACCCAAGGCCTAGATATCTACTTAGAGCCAGGTGTTATTTTCACCATGTGATCGTAATTTAAGGAAATAACATTATGTTAGATGGAATTTTACAAGGTCTTTCGACCGCAGTGATGCCAATGAACATCATGATGGTGATTGTTGGTTGTTTTGTCGGTACCTTTATTGGCATGTTACCGGGCCTTGGCCCAATTTCGGCAATCGCTCTGATGATCCCAATTACCTATGGTTTGGAGCCATCTTCAGGTCTTATCTTGATGGCTGGGGTCTATTACGGCGCGGTCTTTGGTGGTTCAACATCATCAATCCTAATCAACGCTCCGGGTTGTTCATCAACCGTTGTTACCGCCTTTGACGGCTACCCTATGGCGCAAAAAGGTCAGGCAGGTAAAGCCCTTGCACTTGCGGCATACTCATCATTCACGGGTGGAACGTTATCCGCGATCATGCTATTAGTTGCCGCTCCAGCACTGGCTAACGTCTCGCTGAGCTTCCAATCTTCAGACTACTTTGCCTTGATGTTACTCGGTCTTTCTGCAGTTGCTGGCTTTGCAGGTAAAGGACAAGTGCTTAAAGCATGGATGATGACGATTTTAGGCCTGATGCTATCAACCGTTGGTATCGACAAAGGGGTTGGTGTTGAACGCTTTACCTTTGGCCTAACAGATCTAATGGATGGCTTTAGCTTCCTACTGTTGGCAATGGCCACCTTCGCACTAGGCGAAACCTTGATGGGGATCTTAAAGCCTGAGCAAGACACGCGTTCAGACGAACAAGATAAAATGAGCAATATCGGCAGCATGAAAGTCACTAAAGAAGAAGTGAAAGAAGTGGCGCCAGTCTCGATTCGCTCATCTATTCTTGGTTTCTTTACCGGTGTACTTCCAGGTGCTGGTGCCACCATTGCAGCCTTCCTTAGCTACGGTATGGAACGTAATCTCGCGCCAAAAGAGAAGAAAGAAGAATTTGGTAAAGGGAGTATCCGTGGTCTAGTCGCACCAGAATCAGCTAACAATGCGGCGTCAAGTGGCTCGTTTGTTCCTCTTCTAACTCTGGGTATTCCAGGGTCTGGTACCACCGCTATTATGCTTGGTGCTTTGATTGCTTACGGCATTCAGCCAGGACCACGTCTATTTGTCGAGCATCCAGATGTGTTCTGGTCAGTTATCATCTCAATGTACTTTGGTAACATTGTGCTGGTGATCTTGAACTTACCGCTGATTCCGTACATCTCCAAGCTACTTGCTGTGCCGAGAACGGTTCTACTCCCTATGATTTTGTTCTTCTCAATCACAGGTGTATACCTTGTCTCGTTCAACACAATGGATGTCTTCATCATGCTGTTGATCGCAATGGGAGCAATCGCACTCAGGTTGGCCAACTTCCCGCTCGCCCCCCTACTACTTGGATTCATTCTTGGTGGTTTGATGGAAGAGAACCTACGCCGAGCATTAATGATCAGCGACGGTGAACTGAGCTTCCTATGGGAACGCCCAATTACTATGACATTCTCAATCTTAGCGGTGCTTGTTTTGTTCAGCCCACTGTTTGTCAAACTGTTCCAAAAGTTAAAGCCAACACCACAAAAAGTAGAGCAGTAATTATCACTCCTGTGTAATTTGGTTTGATTTGACCGAAGCCAGTCGCAACTCGACTGGCTTTTTTTGGTTGAAACATTGAGCTTTCTGCATTAATCCACACACCATTTCCGGCATCAAATAACCGCTTCCAACCAATCCTCCGATAAAATTCATTCAAAGTACGAATTCTTAACATAAGTTAATGAGTCAGCACCGCGAGTCTTCTATTTTGTTCTCCATGCAGATAAGGAGAAAAATAATGCTAGAGTGGAGAATCAAAAAATTTGATCAGTTAAACGTTCAGGAGCTTTACGCTTTTTTGCGTCTTCGGGTGGATATTTTTATCGTCGAGATGGAAGAGCCCTATAGCGACCTAGACGGAAAAGACACCCACCCTGAGACATATCATGTAATGGGATTTGACGGTGAAGAACTCGTAGCGTACAGCCGTATCATGCCGCAGCAACTTGGTTACCCAAAAGAAGTACTCCCTTTAATTGAAGGTGACGCTAACGATGTATGTATTGGCAGGGTAATTGTTAGCCTCAAATACAGAGGGAAAGGTGTTGGCAGCGAACTAATGCGGGTAAGCTTCGAGTCAACAAAAGAGCTTTATCCGCAAGACTCCATTTTTATCTCGGCTCAAGAGCATTTAAAAGATTACTACGGAGGCTTTGGATTCAACGTCATCACTAAACCGTATCTAGAAGACAACTGTAAGATGCTTGGACTCCGATACACACCTTAAGACTTAAAAGGCAGTTTGTGCCCAGTCGTAGACTGCCTTTCATTTTTACTTCCCTTAGATAATTAACTACTTAGAGCCAATAATACGCTTTTATTTCTATCGAATGACCACTTAAATGGCATGCATTTATTACAAGCCCTGATCGACGTCAAAACGCCATACTTTTTACAATTTAGTGATTGCCCGCACAGAAACTAGAGTATAAACTCTATTTTTTAACAAATAGAGTACATCACTATGTCGTTGCGTCCCATAGCGCTGTTGATCGGTTTTCTTGGCGTCTACTCTCCCCTTTCTAACGCCGCTGCGATCAGCTTCGATCAAGCTTGGCAAGTCTTGCAACAAGAAAACAACTCGTTGGCTGCGCAACGCTCGAATGTCGAGCGCTATGAACATCTTAAAAACGCAACGGATAACCTCAACTTACCTTCAGTCACTGTTGGCGCTAACTACACGCGATTAGATACTGATGTAAAGGTTTCTGGTAACCAGCTTTTTGAAAGTACCGGTCAACACCTTCCAAACCTTGGGCCTGTATTTAACCAACTGCTTGCTGGGCTGGGTGGTGTCACTTCTACCATTACTGAAAGAGATATTTTCAGTTCTTCAATCCGAGCCGTTTGGCCGATCTTTACTGGCGGGCGTATCAACGCGGCCCAATCCGCAGCCGAAGGTCGTAAAGAACAAGCGCAAAGTGAGTTGGCTATGGAAACCCAAGCTCGTTTTGAAGATCTCAGCAAATACTACTTTTCGGTTCTGCTGGCTCAAGAGGTGGTGGAAACTCGCCGACTCGTCGAGCAAGGTTTAACTAAGCATAGAGACAACGCTCTGAAATTAGAGCAACAAGGGCAGATCGCCCGCGTCGAGCGCTTGCAAGCAGAATCCGCGTTAGATAAAGCGGTCATTGAACGTAAGAAAGCAGAGAAGAGTTTAGAGATAGCTCAATCGGCGCTCACCCAGATCCTAAACCAAACAACCAATGTTGAGCCTGCCGACAGCCTATTTATCAACCAAAACTTACCAGAGCAGACTTTGTTCGTAGAACGTACTCTTGATACCTACCCCGGCTTAGCGCTACTTGATGCGAAAGAGAAACAAGCCGACAGTTTGATCAAAGCAGAAAAAGGTAAGTACTACCCTGAAGTGTATCTGTATGGGGATTACAGCCTACATGAAGACGACTCACTCGCGAGCCAAATGAAACCAGATTGGTTGGTCGGTGTAGGTGTGAATATTCCTTTGATCGAGAGCTCTGGTCGTAGTGATCAGGTTAAAGCCGCGCACAGCGCAGTTTCGCAAGTCCGCTACCTAAAAGCGCAAGCAAAACAAGATCTTTCCGTACTGGTTCAGAAAACATACCTTGAAGCGCAGCAGGCTCAAGAGGAAGTTCTTGGGCTGGAATCAAGCATTGAGTTAGCGAGCGAAAATCTCAATCTACGTCAAAAGGCCTTTTCTCAAGGACTATCCACCTCCACCGATGTAGTAGATGCGCAGCTTTACGTGGCTAGCGTTCAAACTCAGAAAGCAGCAGCAAGTTTTAACTATTTGATCTCACTCTCCAAGTTGCTTGCACTATCGAGTGAGATGGATGCATTCAGCCAATACCAACACAACGCTATCAATATTTCGAGCAAATAAGGATCTAAGATGAAAAATGCAAAACCACTTCTACTTACGGCTGTCGCATTGAGCGTTGCATCTTGGGTTGGCTATAGCTTTTACCAAGCCTATCAACCAAAACCAGTTCGCTTGCAAGGTCAGATTGAATCTCAGCAATACAGTATCTCATCCAAAGTACCGGGAAGAATTGATCAAGTAATGGTGCGCAAAGGCGATCATGTCGAAAAAGGCGAGCTCATCTTTACGCTCCACAGCCCAGAGATAGAAGCAAAGCTAGAACAGGCAAAAGCAGGTGAAAAAGCGGCGGGTGCACTTGCAATGGAAGCGGAAAAAGGTGCACGCGCTCAGCAAATCCAAGCGGCGAAAGACCAGTGGCAAAAAGCGAAAGCGGCATCGGCTCTGATGGAAAAAACCTATCTTCGCGTCAACAACCTCTATAAAGAAGGGGTAGTCGCCGAACAAAAACGTGACGAAGCGAAAACCCAATGGGATGCCGCTAAGTACACTGAAAGTGCAGCTTTCCAAATGTACCAAATGGCACGAGAAGGTGCACGTAGTGAGACCAAGCTGGCCGCCGCAGAAAAAGCACGAATGGCAGCGGGTGCAGTTGCAGAAGTTGAAGCCTATGCCGAAGACACGACTATCGAAAGCTGGTTCGACGGTGAAGTGTCCCAAGTACTGCTTCAAAGTGGTGAACTTGCTCCTCAGGGCTTTCCTGTTGTGACTGTGATTGATACCGATGATTCTTGGGCAGTCTTGAACGTACGTGAAGACCTACTCAGTCACTTTGAAAAAGGTCAAACTTTCTCCGCTTTCGTTCCAGCGCTTAACAAACAAATTGAGTTTAAAGTGTCTCACGTTGCCGTTATGGGTGATTTTGCAACCTGGCGTTCGACCGATGCAGCTCAGGGCTTTGACCTAAGAACATTCGAGGTAGAAGCAAGGCCAACTCAACCTGTACAGAATCTGCGTATGGGCATGAGCCTAGTTGTTGAACTAAAGGGATAATTAGGTCGCGATATGGTTGATCATAGCGTTTCCCAGTTTTCAATTATCCGACGCGACAAATGGCTATTGTCTAGTTTGACATGGCTACCTGTTATGCTGGCCGTGATGATTTGGGCAATTTTCTCGCAAGGTATCGCGCGAGATTTGCCCATCGGTGTCGTGAATCTAGACTCTGGCAAAATGTCTCAGCAGCTGATTCGGTACTACGACGCAACATCGGCAATGAAGGTCGATAGGCAGTTCACGAGCGCGCTAGAAGCCAAACAAGCCTTAGTTGAAGGTGAAATATACGCTTATGCCGTTATCCCACCTAACTTTGAACAAGATACGTATAAACAGTTAGCGCCTCAGGTGAGTGTTTTTTACAACAGCCAAATGATCTTAGTGGGTAAGTTGATCAACTCTGCCTTTCTTCAAGCTCAAGGAACGTTTAATGCGCAAGTCAGTGCTGTCGGCAATTTGAGTCAAGGTAATGCGACTTTAAGCTCTGCGCTCGGAAAAGCGGTACCGATTCGTACGCAAATCACTCCCCTATTCAATAAGAACTCCAATTACGCGCAGTTCTTAGTTTCAGCGGTGGTCCCCGCGCTTTGGCAGATTGTTGTGGTTGTGACCACCATTCTCGTCTTATCGGCGAATTTACGCGACAGAGGGCTCAATCATTGGCTTGGCAATAACCCTGCTCGAGCAATATTTCAAACGCTTGCCCCCTACTCTTGGGTGTTCGCTATACAAGGTTTCGCTTTCTTGTGTTGGTTTTACTTAGGGTTTAAGTGGCCGATGAATGGTAGTTTTTTGGTTTTGATCGTCGCGCAATGGATAACCATCATTGCCTGTATGATCATGGGCAGCCTGTTTTTCTTTTTGACTCTCGACGCCGCACGAGCGATGAGTTTCGCTGGCGCATTTACCGCTCCAAGCTTTGCTTTTATGGGGATTACCTTCCCTGTTACCGATATGAATAGCCTTGCCCAGGCGTGGCGCAGTTTATTACCTATCAGCCACTACATCGAAGTACAGGTCAGCCAAGTCAGTTACGGTCAAGCATGGATAGAATCTTTACACCATCTACTGCCTATGCTTGGTTACCTAGTCGCCGCTTTACTGGTCATTGGGCTGGCAAAAAAGCACTTAAACAATCAAGAGTCCAAGGTCGTAAGTGAGGCAACACTATGAGTTTCTTTGAATTGGTCAAATCGGAACTTAAAGCACTACTGACCAATCCTGTGGTGGTTCTTACCGTATTTGGCGGCGTGGTGTTTTATTCATTCCTCTATCCTTTACCCTATAGCCACCAAACCCCACAAGAACAGAAGATCAGTGTGGTTAACTTAGACAGAAGCCAAACAAGCTACCAATTGGAACGTATGGTTGATGCAACGCCACAGGTTAACGTTGTGCAGCGAGATTACACACTGGAAGACGCTCACCAAGCTTTTCTCGATGGTGACGTGAGCGGGATACTTGTCATTCCAGAGCATTTTTATAAAGACTTAATGCTTGGGAAAAGCCCAACACTCTCATACGCCGGAGATGCATCTTACTTTTTGGTTTACGGCACTATCGTAGAAGGTCTTGCTCAGGCAGGTGGGACCTTAGCAGCGCAAACTAAAGTGGCTAAACTACTCATTGACGGTCAACCACTATCAAAGGCAGCCTCTCAATATGCCGCGACTAAGCTGAATCTAAAACCAACATTTAACCCGCGCATGGGCTATGTGGATTACGTCGTGCCTGCGGTGTTTGTGCTCATTTTGCAACAAACTCTAGCAATGGCAGCAGGGTTAATGGTAGGGACGCAAAAACACGGAACGGGTTACTGGAGTCATACCTCTCCACTAAAACTCATCTCAGTTCGTATTCTGGTTTTAATCGCGGTTTATTACTTATTAAGCATGTACTACTTTGGCGCCAGTTTTTCTATGCATGGCGTTAACCAACTGGCACATGCAACAGAGCTTTTAACTCTGCTACTGCCCTTTTTGATAGCATCTTGTGCGATAGGTATTTGGTTAGGATCCATCACTCCAAGACGCGAATTAGTGACGTTAGTCGTGTTGGTCAGCTCAATGCCACTTGTGTTTAGCGCGGGTTTTATATGGCCAATTGAAGCGATTCCTACCCCAATGGTTTGGTTGTCGGAACTCTTTCCGAGTACCCCAGCTATTCAAAGCTTCTTGACCTTGAATCAAATGGGCGGCATATGGCAGAACATTTCAGATAACTATACTCAGCTTTGGTTGCAAAGTTTGGTTTGGTTCTCTATTGCTCTGTGGAGTTTAAAAAACAGCTTAAAATCAGATAGCTAGATGCCATTTATTTGCAGCTATAGATAGCTCCATTTTTATAAATTGTGCTAATGTGATTACTAAACTGACTAAATGAGTGATTGACTGATGCACGATTTAACCACGACTGCTGTCACCGTATTTATGGGTTTCTTCGCAATGATGAACCCAATCGCTAACACGGCTGTCTTTGTCGGAATGACTGGGCAACAAACCGCAGAGCAACGCAAACAAACGGCGTTCAAAGCTCTGGCAACAGCATTTGCCATTGTTGCTGCGTTTAGTTTTCTTGGTAAAGGGATCTTTGAGGTATTTGGCATAACCCTACCTGCTCTTCGCTTGGCAGGTGGTATTCTCGTCTTTCTCGTCGGCTATCATATGCTGCAAGGCAACTCATCCAAGATGCACAGTCATGACAGCGAAGAAGCCTCCCAAGACGGTGATATTGCCATCTCGCCACTAGCCCTGCCTATCTTAGCGGGCCCAGGCACCATAGCAACGGCAATGAACTACTCTGCCTCAGGCGATATCTTCAGCATTGTGGTGACAATCGCGGCATTTGCCTTGCTTTGTCTCATCACCTTTGTCTGCTTTTTGTTTGGCCCAAAACTGGTTGATAAACTTGGTGAAAGCGGAATCAATATCGTCACCCGTTTAATGGGGCTGATTCTAACGGTAATAGGGATGCAGATGCTGATTCAAGGCGTCCATGACGCTTATATCCTTTTCCAGAAGTAGCGCTGCATTTTTTCCTGATACGCAAGGTACAACTCTTTGCCTTGCGTCATCACTCTTGTGACATCACTTTTCTTCCCGTCGCTCCTGCTAAACTTGACCCGTCTATTGGTAGAGGGTTTAACTTTAGTGAATCGACCAAGGCTTGGAGTTTTTATGCTCACCGTCACTCAAATTGCTAAACAATTCGGTATTTCCCGCACCACTATTTTGTACTACGAGCGAGAAAACCTTCTACTGCCATCTCATCGATCCGAGAACGGTTACCGCTGGTATGGCGAAAAACAAGTTGAAAGACTCGACGCTATCATCTCTTATCGCTCATATGGCCTTTCTATTGCGAGCATCAAGTCTCTGCTAAACAAGCAAGGTCAATCTCAAACTCAACTGTTAAAAGATCATTTCAGTGACTTGGAGCGAGAAATTCAAGCACTACGCAACCAACAAAAAGCGATTGTCGTATTACTCCAAGAGCCTGAATTACTTAATGAAAACATGGTCAACAAACAGCGTTGGGTTGAAATCATGTCCGCGGCTGGCTTCAATGAAGATGACATGCAGAAGTGGCATCAAAAGTTTGAAGAGATGGAGCCAGAAGAGCATCAAAAATTCCTAGAGTCACTAGGAATTAGGCAAGAAGAAATAGTGAAGATTCGTCAACTGTAACGCAAGATAGCGTGAGAGATTCTCAGCTCCGCTACATTGCTCTATATAAGAGAGGCCTGCCTATCAAACAGGCCCCATACACACATTAGATCAACGACTACGATTGACTTTCCGAGAGCCCCATAACAGTGTTAGAAACATTTTCAGCCCCTTTATGAATCTCATCCATAACGGTTGAAACCTCAGTTATTTTCGAGTTTCCTTGTTCAGAAATCGTTGAAACCTCACTCATCATGCCTGTTACTTCATTGATTAGGCCTTGGTTTTCTTCGACAACTTTTACAATCTCATCAGTAGATTCTGAAGTGCGAGAGGCAAGCTGTCGAACTTCGTCAGCAACGACAGCAAAACCACGCCCATGCTCACCTGCCCTCGCAGCTTCTATCGCCGCATTCAGTGCTAGCAAATTCGTCTGGTCGGCAATACCTTGAATAGTAGAAACAATGTTTTGAATATTTTGGGAGCTGGCATTTAATTGCTGAACTTTCTCAACCGTTTCTTGCGCCTTTTTGGAGACATTCTGTGACACCTCAACTGAGTCCGCTAGTAATTGGGATCCCTCTTGCGCAATTTGCGCTGTCTCAACTGAAGTCGAATAAGCCACTTCAGAAGCCTCCGCTATTGCTTGGTTGCGTTCGATGCGCGCAGTTATATCACTTGCAAATTTTACAACCTTCACCACTTTCCCTGTTTCATCTCTAATAGGATTGTATGTGGCTTCAATCCAAACGCTCGCTCCATGAGAACTACGTCTCTGAAAAAGACCTGATTTGATCTGTCCATCTTCGAGATCTCGCCAAAAATGAGGGTTGTCCTTGTAAAACTCGTCAAAGCAGAACATTCGGTGGTGCTGCCCAACCACTTGGGAAGAGCTGTATCCGAGCGTGCTCAAGAAATTGGGATTGGCTGCAATAACGGTGCCCTTGGGATCAAACTCAATAATAGCTTGCGACTTATCCAATGCAGAAAACAGTGCATCATTTTTTTGGTTTTTATAGAACATCTCAGTGATGTCTGAAGCAATCTTCGCCACGCTAGACACCTTACCTTCGGAATCGCAGATAGGAAAATACGTCGCCTCGAGAACAATGGTTTCACCCTGCTTGTTCTTTCTCTCAAATGTCCCCTCTTTGGTCACGCCCTTGGCTAAGTCACGCCAAAAACTCTGATAGGCCGCAGAGCTAATATAACTGTCAGAACAAAAAATCCGATGATGCTTTCCTTTTACTTCTTCTAACGAGTACCCAACAACACTTAAAAACAGTCTACTCGCATCTTGAATGACCCCCTCAGGACTAAACTCTATCCAAGCAACATGTTTTTTGATTGCAGCATAGACATGATCAGAATGGTTAGATGTCTGGGTTGGTTCGTTATTTTTAAAAAACAACATAAATTAACCTTCCTTGGGCAATACACTTACTTATAGTGCTGTAATTATAGTCATCACTCAGATATAAATTATCGAATATCACTGTTTATTGGCGCTGCTTTGACCACTTTTCGAGGCTCAGTAATCTACAAGATGCGCAAGATACGAATTACTAAGAGAAAATCATCGGCACTCCCTTCCAGTTTGGACAAATTAGATTGTTCCCTTTCGCGCGATGATAATTTAGACTGCTTAGGCAATTGATACATTTGAACCAAGGATAGTCGATGAGCTCAAATAACATTCTTAGTCCGACACTGATTGAAAGTGGTCGCGACATACCATTACAAGAGCTACTGTTTGCCAAGCGAGTGCTAGATAACTATTTGTCTGTGGCGCAGGAATCAAGCCCAATTGAGCTACTGGCGGAAATGCGTGAAGCTGCGCGAGGTGTTGAATACTTCAAAACTGAAAGCAACCCATGTGAAGCTAGAAACGTGATCAGCAAAATGTTTGCTGAAATTGAAGCGTCGCAGTCTTTCGAAGATTTTAGAACTCTGGCATGTAAGCCGCGCCAAGCGTTGCACGAACTGATTGAAGACCGCGCTCAACTCATTAAACATGAACGCGGCTTGTTGCTTGCTGCTGGGTATGACTTCTCTAGTATTTGAGTTAACAAGCTATGACTCAGGGGCGCCGAACAGGTTTATTTACACTGTGCGCCCTTAGATACCCATTGTTTACCTTCGACAAACCACTAAAAACCGCGCTTTTTCCAAAACTCACCTTCATCACGCGCATACACGTCAAACGTTTTTTCCGCAATCACCTTATCATTCAACGTGATAGTCATGCGCCACTTGCCAATGTTTGATTCAAACCCGTCAACTGGATCAAGTAACTGAATGGTGTCACCAAGATAAAAGTCCCAGTCATTACTTCCGACATGCAAATCGCCAGTAAATGGTTCTAAAGTCTGTCCTTTTTTACCTTTCACTCCTGGGTGGGCAATACAAAACTCTATCACTTCTCCCTTGGCTTTCTTGATATTGACGATGAAACCAAATTCTATTTCTTCATCGGCGGGAACTTTGGTCGTGAACTCTTGAATCTTCGGCAAGTGCTTAGATTTTGAATCCCACTCTTTATAAATACCGTAAGAGGTCATCTCTACAACTGGGGAACGCTTTGCCATTCTTGCCACCGTTTTTTCATAGATTTTATCGTTTTCGGCGCTACGCCATGAATATTGCCATAATTGTTATGGCATTCGATCACCTCAAACTTAGCTTTAACGCGCTTAGCCAACTTCAGGTAAGGAGCTATTTCCCAGCGTTGAACAAATGTGTTTGAAACAACGACACTATCGCCGTTGAGCAAGGCTTGCTCAGTCATCTGCTGACACCACTGATGAGCCATTGCGATTTGCTCCGGCTGAAAGACATATTCGCCACAGTCGTTGATAAAATACATATCGGCTTCGTAGTGTTTGGCATCGATTGTCTTTGCCAATGTGCTTTTACCTGATCCAGGTAGACCTCGAATCAAGGTGAGTTTTAAGGTCATAGTGAATTTAACTAGTGAGTTCGCGCACGAATATTAATATAAATTGGACCAAATTGGCTATCGACATCTCATTCTGATTGGGTTAAGTTTAGAAGTATAGACGTCCATAAATACGCTTAGGGAGTAAGCTGTGCCAATTAAGATCCCCGATCAATTACCCGCATCTGACGTATTACGTACCGAGAATATCTTCATCATGCCTGAGTCTCGTGCGTCAACACAGGAAATTCGTCCGCTTAAGGTGCTGATCCTCAATCTTATGCCTAAGAAAATTGAGACGGAAACCCAGTTCCTACGTTTGCTATCAAACAGCCCACTACAGGTGGATATTGAGCTGCTACGCATTGATGATAGACCAAGCAAAAACACACCAACAGAACACTTAGATAACTTCTATCGCCAGTTTGAAATGGTCAAAGGACGTAACTTTGATGGACTGATCATCACTGGTGCGCCATTAGGCCTGGTTCAATTTGAAGATGTGATCTACTGGGAACACTTGCAAACCATCATGAGTTGGGCGAAAGAACATGTCACTTCAACGCTGTATGTTTGTTGGGCAGCCCAAGCAGGTTTGAAGTTACTCTACGATCTACCTAAACGTACTCGTAAGGATAAGCTATCTGGGGTATATCACCATAAGATCCACCAGCCTTATCACCCTGTGTTGCGTGGTTTTGATGACACCTTCTTAGCGCCACACTCCCGCTACGCTGATTTCTCTCCAGAGTTCCTTGCCGAACATACTGACTTAGATATTCTTGCAACATCAGACGTCGCAGGTGTTTATCTGGCAGCCACCAAAGATAAGCGAAACGTGTTTGTCACCGGTCACCCTGAGTACGATTCTCACACCCTGCACAATGAGTACATTCGTGACTTAGGTGAAGGTATGGAGCCAGTTATTCCAGTTAATTACTACCCGAATAACAACCCAGATAATAAACCAACCGCAAGCTGGAGAAGCCACGGACACTTGCTGTTTTCCAACTGGCTAAATTACTGCGTTTACCAACAAACACCTTACGACTTGGATCACTTCAGCGAAGCCAATTTTACTAAAGACGATTAGGGTCGTTGAGCTTTGTACTTACTCACTTGCTGAGTTTCAAATAACAGTTGTTGGATCTGCTCAGAGATTAGAGGGACATTTTGCCAAAGAATAAAATGGCCCTCTTTTTCTACTTCAATCAACTGCTTTGATGTGCCGGTTAGTCTTTGAATCGCAAATACCGAGTTGTCAGGATCTGCGATGGTATCCTCTTTGCCATGAATGATCGTCACCGGAAGCGTATCCAATACGCGCCAATCTTTACCATTCAATTCACTCAACTCTTCAGCCAGTGGCATCATCTCTCCATTAGACGTCTGCCAATCATTAGACAGTACCCAATTGATAAGCCACGTATCAGCAATTATGTTGTACCACTTAGGTTCTTCGAGCTTAGGGTCAAAAGCGGGCGCGACCAAAACCATCCCATCGACCCTATCCGGCTGCTGAAGTGCAAGTGCCAAAGCGATAGGCGCTCCGAGCGAATGTCCAACCAATATATTAGATTTATCACTGGCTAGCAGTTCACCAATGGCTTGAGCCTGTTGATCAAGGCTAGAGACTAATTCCGGTTTTGATGCTCCATAGCCTAAGCGATCTACAGAAATCAGCTCTGCTTGCTCCTGCAGTGATTCGTTGGCGAGGTAGTCTGCATACGAGGTATGGCTACCTGGAGAGCCATGAATAAACACCACCCTATGACTCGCAGTTGGGTTAGCTATTCTGACAAAAGCAAGGCCATCTTTTGTTTGCTCAACCTCTGCATTTAACTCAGTTGCAGACGAAGGTTTGACTGCTAAGCCAATGAAAAAACTTATAATAGTTGTTAGAACTGCCGCTTTGTTTCTCACTCTTCACCTCAGTTGATTACACGGTTATCTGCAAAACATGTCGCATACTTTCCTCGTCTCGCTAATCAGACCGGATGAGTTGAGATATACATTCAATCTCGTCTTAGAACTTATGTATTCCTATGAGATTAATCATTCTAATTTCAACCCTATTGCTAACTGGCTGTATGAACTCTACCCAGATTCAAAATTCTGATGCCCAGCAACGTTCAGAAGCCCGCATTGAACTCGGTATCGGCTACATGCAAAGAGGCGACATGCGTAAAGCGCGAGAAAATTTAGAACAAGCGCTGAAGCACTCACCTAACTATTATCGAGCACAGCTCTCTATCGCTCACTATTACGAACAAGTTGGAGAAACACAATCCGCCGAGTCCTTCTACAAAAAAGCCTTAAAGCGTCACCCAAGCAACGGAGATGTACTTAACAACTATGGTACATTTTTATGTAAACAAGGCGAGTTCACTCTTGCGGACAAGTACTTTAATCATGCGATCCAGCAACAGAATTACTATTTAACCTCAATCAGTTACGAAAACGCCGCCCTATGCGCAATGAAAGCACAACAAACCGAGCAAGCCATCAGTTACTTCAAGCGCGCCTTAGACTTTGAACCCGATAGAGTTCGCTCAGCTCTAACACTGGCTGAATTGGAAATTAGAGCAGGTTCATTGGAAGATGCAAGGTTGAGATTGGTTCGATTCCACCATAAGTTTGGGCTGCATAAACCGTCGCTAAAATTGTTGATCGAACTAGAGCAAAGAGCGGGAAACCCAAATGTGGCAGAGGAGTACAAGCGTAAACTAGATAGCTTTAGCTAACGCTTTGAGTGGTGTTTTTTTCGACGACTTCTCACTCGTGATGCACGTTGAATCTTAAGATATTCTTTATAGAGAATGTAAATAAAAGCAGCGATTCCCAACACAGACAAAAGCGCAAACAGGACTAGAAAACTTTCACAGATCCAAATCGGTTCACAGGGCATATAAATTTCAAACTCCATATGCCCTCCGTTAAGTAAGGTTAACTCTTAAGTTTCAGCCACTTTTGGCGTTCAACTTCCGTTTTGAATGTCCAAGCGATAAAGCGACTTACTTTTTGTCCTTGACTCATTTCAACCACTTTCACCTCTTTAGCACCCGCTTTTTCGAGGTTTTTTCGCATCCATCGCACATTCTCTTTTTTGGAGATAAGCGTAGAGAACCACAGTACCTGCTGCGCAAAATCACGGCTTTCAAATGCCATGTTTTTTACAAATGCCGCCTCACCACCTGGGCACCAGAGTTCTGCTTTTTGACCACCAAAGTTAAGTATAGGTGACGATTTAGCTTTCATTTGTCCGGTAGGTTGACCACGTTTACTTTTACTGGCCGATAAGTTTTTGATCTTTCTCTCTGTTCCCTGCTTTGCTTCTTCAAGCGACTTATGAAAAGGCGGATTACAGGTGGTTACATCATAAAACTCGTTTGGTTTGATGATGCCTTTGAAGAAATGACGGCTATCTTTTTGCAATCGAGCTTCAACGCGCTCACTCAGTACCTTATTCGACTGGGCAATCTGGTTAGAATTATCAACTGAAACAGAATCAACATCTGAACCTACATAGTGCCAGCCATACTGAGTCGCACCAACGATAGGGTAAATGCAGTTGGCCCCAAGCCCGATGTCTAATGCACGTACTTGGTTATGTTTAAGGCTTTTACTTTCTTTGGTTAATATCTCAGCAAGACGATGAATGTAGTCTGCGCGCCCAGGAATAGGTGGGCACAAATAACCTTGTGGAATGTCCCACTCGGTGACTCCGTAGTGGTGAGCAAGCAAAGCCCTATTGAGCAATTTAACGGCCAACGGATCGGAAAAATTAATGCTCGCCTCACCTTTAGGATTCTTCACTACGTGCTTTTTAAGCTCTGGTAGTGCCGCAGTGAGCTTTGCGAAGTCATATCGCCCGTGGTGCAAATTGCGCTTATGCAGACCTTTCTGCCCTTTAATCGTGACGACTTTCATCTCGCTGGTATTTGGCGTGTCTTTTTTATCGGCTTTCTTAGATTGAAATTGTTTCTTTGGGCGCGTCATAGTTTTATTTTTGTTTGGCAGTTTCTAGATAGATCATAAACAAGCGAGCATCTAACTCAAGTTGATGATAGTCAGGCTCCATATGGCAGCAGAGCTGATAGAAGGCTTTGTTGTGATCTTTCTCTTTTAGGTGGGCAAGTTCGTGAACCACTAACATGCGAAGCAGTGGCTCAGGTGCATTCTTAAACACACTGGCAATACGAATCTCATTCTTTGATTTAATTTTGCCGCCATGAACCTTAGCCACATAGGTATGTAGCCCGAGAGCATTGTTGATAAGGTGAATTTTGTTGTCGTAGATGACTTTGCTCAAATGCGCCGTCTTCTTCATGTAGCGGTTCTTCAGCGCCATTGTATATTCAAACAGCGCTTTCTCACTCTTTATGGTGTGGTTGTCTGGATAACGTTTTTCAAACCACGCCGCCAAGCGCCCCGAATCTACCATTTGAGTAACGGGAGTAACGATATGTTCTGGGTATCCTTGAATATAACGAAGTGCGGGATTCATAGTGACTGTCATGGCGTTGAGCGTAAATAAAGGGGCTCAAGTCTACTCTATTCGTACTTGCCATTCACGACCTTTTCATTAAACTCTGCGCCTAATAAACGAGTAGGAACAAACCATGAAACGACTTGTACTGTACGTAAAAGACAAATGCCCACACTGCAAAGATGCTCAGCGCTACCTTGATTCAAAGGGCTATCAGTACCGATTAACCAACGCCAAGATGCAGCGTGGCCGTAAAGAGTTAGACGCAATTGGTGCTCGTTCACTACCTGTACTTAAGATTGGCGACCGTTATATGATTGGCTGGAACGCAAGTAACTTTGAGAAAATGTACAAGTCAAAGGGTTAATAAAACAGCTTACTAACGAAGTGCGGATTATCGGTGAGCACTTCTAACTCGGATAGATCATCGAGCACAACTAGGTGCTCGATTCCACTCATGCACACCTTGATACACTCTTGCTTCTCTTCGTTACGAGCCGTATCTAATGCTTCACCTTCAACGTAAACACCAGATTTGAGGTGCAGCCTTACCGGATAACGGTACATGCACACAATTTCGATATAATCGTAGTCGTTACAGCTAATCATAATCTCCCTCAAATCATCAATCTTACAAATGCACTTAACGCTCTAGTAACATTAGATACATGATGAACCTTATGGTTCAACAGATTTACATAAACCTGACAAAACTATTGATTAAAGATTGGAGCGAACATGGGGCTTATAGCAGCCCGCCTCCTGATCATAAACAAACTCAACTTCATTCCTAATGCTCTCAAGCTTATCTTTCTGATAATGCGACACGTAGAGCAGTTGGCTAAGGTTTTCTTGCGCTATCAATTCTAAGGTGTTTTTAACTAACCTTCTGCCCAGATAATCTAGCCCTTGATATGGCTCATCCAAAATGAGCAAAGCCGGTTGTTTCACAATCGCTCTGGCAATCAAAAGCAGTCTCTGCTGACCGTATTCCAGTTGTCTAAACGAGGTGTTGGCATACTCACTCATGTGAAGTATCTCCAACCATTCTCGCGCCACTTGAATCTCTTTTTTACTTGGCTGCTGATATAGACCGATCGAATCGTAAAAACCTGACAAAATAACTTCAATGGCTTTGCAACTCACTCGATATTGAAGATGCAGTGCCGAAGAAACCATACCGATGTTCTTTTTAATTTCCCAAATCGACTCGCCTGATCCTCGCTGATTACCGAAGATTTGAATGTCGTTGGAATAACACTGTGGGTGATCACCGAATATTAGACCTAACAGAGTACTTTTACCGCACCCGTTCGGACCTTTGATCTGCCAATGTTGGCCGTTATCTATTCGCCAGTTTAAGTCTGTAAAGATGGTCTTCTCGGTATAAGCGACCTTACCATTACGAATTTCGAACACTGGATTGTCGAAGTGGTGCTCGTGTTGATACCTGTGAATCAAATCCAGCATCTGCTCACTTTGCTGTTGAGATTGAGCTTTAATCTGACTAATGACAGGGTGAGCTTCCCACTCACTTCTACCCATAACACTTTCGAGCTTACCGTGGTTAAACAGTGCGATTTGTTCAATCCAGTCTGGTATATCTTCCTCGCGATTGAAGGTCACTACCATTTGAGTTGATTTGACGAGTTGGGTTAAATAATTGGCGAGTGAAGCGCGATGGGCAATATCTAACCCAGTGAAGGGGTTATCAAGAACAATCAGTTCCGGTTCAGTAGCGAGTGCTCGGGCGAGCATGACGCGACGAGTTTCCCCAGTAGAAAGAACTCGAAATCCACTCTGCGCCAGGTGTGACAGATCCAAATCGACAATCAGTTGCTCAGTAAGTGAGTCAGATAGGCATTGCTCAAAAATCAGTGAATATACGCTTGTGCCTTTATCGACTTTGTCTAGAAAATCGGTGTCATCTTTGGCAATTTCTTCTTCAAGCAATCTCTGCT
Organism: Vibrio sp. R10-SG3-ISO10; assembly: GCF_059834185.1. Lineage (NCBI taxonomy): Bacteria > Pseudomonadati > Pseudomonadota > Gammaproteobacteria > Vibrionales > Vibrionaceae > Vibrio > Vibrio sp. R10-SG3-ISO10. The sequence continues at coordinate 634,038 of NZ_JCBDHG010000020.1, read as the reverse complement.
GCTCTACTAAAGAAACTTGAGCAATCTTGCCAGAGCCCATTTCCAACGACTCTGGAGAGACTTCATATTCTCCACAGAATAAGCACCCTAACGCCGAACCAATATCCCCTTCGGTACTAAATACCCCCCAAGATTGCCCTTCAGCAATTTTCCATTGAGCAATTGCCAATTGGTTCGTGCCAGATTCAATGTCGAGGTTATTGATGCTTATTTGCATAGAATGGTTTCCCTACCCTTCAGTCTAAGTTTATTGAGTAGACCCAAACTACTCCAACTCTTGCCCAAGCGCGATAGAGAAACAACAAAATGTGATATTTGCAGAGACTTAGTAATGCTAGGCGTATTGCTTCACAAACTCGATGAAGGTTTTATCGGCTATTGATAGGTAACCATCTTTTCGCCACGCTAACGCCAAATCAAGCCGAACCCTGTCATGAAAAGGGACAGCGACGACATCTTTCTCATGTTGTGTCACTAGCTCCAGTAATGCCGTGATGGCAAACTCATGTTTGACGATACTCAGAATCATAGGCAACAAGTTAGTTTCAAACGAAAATTTCATCTCTTTACGGCATTGGGTCGCTTGGTTTTCAATAAAATCTCGATGGAAGTAACCAGGCTTGAACATCACCAATTCATGGTCAAAAAACTCTTCAAAGCTGATTGATTTCCGCTGAGCAAACTCATGCTCTTTGGACACCACCGCCACCATTTCTGACTGTAACAAGTGATCGGTTTCCAGATCCTCAGGTACATTTTCATCGTTGATGACGCCAATATCCAGTTCACCATCAAGCAGCATTTGTCGAATTGAACGTGTACCTGCATCAACAAGAGTGAGCTTGAGATTTGGATAACGGCTCTTAAACGCCATCAAGACTTCCGGGAAGAAGTACGAGCCCATCATACTAGGAGCACCGAGCCTAACCTCTCCTTTTTCAAGGCCCTTTAACTCATTAATGGCTAACTGCGCATCATCGAGCTGCTGAAGAACCCGCTTTGCATGGTCATACAAAACAGCGCCTTCATCCGTCAATGAGACTTTTCTATCTTCTCGTCGAAACAGCTCAACACCCAAGCTCTGTTCTAGCTTCTTAATTGAAATACTCAGTGCTGGTTGAGCGATGTGCAATGCTTTTGCTGCGTGAGTAAAATTTTCGTGGTCAGCAACCGCAACAAAATGTTTGAGATGTTTCGAGTCCAATCAAATCACCATATAAAAAATATATCAGGTTAATATTTTTAATATATTTTATATATCATCAACGGACTGATATTTTGCTCACATAAATAGGGTCTGTTGACCTTTTGAGCTGATTTTTGCAGCAGTTTGTGGATTCTTTATGCAAGGCAGAGGCTTTGAATTGTAGTTGCTCTACCTGATAAGCCGATAACACAGCAGAAAGGAGCCACAAACGCTGCCCGAAGGGTTCGGCTAAAAGCGTTTTACTCTTTGTTGAGAGGTGTTTTGCTTAGAATGACTAGGCGACAAACCTCTCGCCTCGATTAAAACGCTTTTATCTCGAACAAAATTTAACCGCAAAAGGTCAACAGACCCTAAACTCTACTGCCAAAGCCACTTATGATTGAGCTAAAAACCAAACAATATCGGCAAGTTACCTTTAGCCTCGCTTTAGGCTCTTTTCTCGTTTTCTGTAATCTTTACTTGTTTCAACCCATGCTGCCCTACATGGCTCAGCACTTTGAAGTGACAGAAACGCAAGTTAATTGGGTGTTCGCAGCAAGTACACTTGCCTTATCCGTCTCTTTGGTTCCTTGGGCGGTGGCTTCGGAATCCATTGGGCGTCGAAACGTCATGCTGCTTGGCCTGATCGCTATGCCCTTTATTGGTTTAGCAATGCTCATCAGCGAATCGATTGTGATGCTTGTTTTACTTCGAGCTTTGATGGGCATTGCACTAGCCGCTTTTGCGTCTGTTGCTGTGGCCTACATGGTGGAAGAGTTGTCAGTCAAAGCGTTTAGTCAAGCCATCGGCGGCTATATTGCGGCTAACTCTTTAGGTGGCATCACGGGGCGTATTGTCGGTGGTACCCTAACCGATGCGTTCGGCTGGCAACAAGCGGTCATCAGCATGGCAGCATTCACTCTGATTGGCGCACTTGTGGTCGCATTTAGCTTGCCTAAACAAAACAATTTCACTCCACAGCGCGGGATGCTTCGCTATCACAATCGCGCTGTGGTTAAGCATCTACAGAACAAAACAATTTGGATTGCGATGTTGATAGGCGGAGTAAACTTCGCACTGTTTGTTAACCTCTATTCCGTGATGGGATTCCGTCTCGTCGCAGCGCCGCATAACTTACCGATCGGTTTAGCATCACTGATCTTCCTTTGTTACCTCTCTGGTACCTTAAGTTCTAAACTGACTTCAGTATGGAGTAAACGACACCAGAGCGTCTCTGGCATGGTAACGGGAACCGTCATCAGTCTATTAGGTATGCTTGTCGCCTATGTGGATTCTTTAGCCTTTATGATGATGGGATTACTGCTCATTAGCTTCGGCGCATTTTTCACCCACACCTTGGCATACGCCTGGGTCAGCCAGAAAGCCACACACGCAAAAGCTACCGCGACCGCGCTGTATCTTGTTCATTACTATGTTGGGGGCAGTATTGGCGGTTTCTTCTTGATCTACTGTTGGCAACACGGCGGATGGAGCTATGTTATTGCTGGGGGATCCTTACTCTACGCCACTATTTTTGCTCTGTGCCGCAAGCTATCAAAATGGGAAGAGCACAAGCCACAGCTTGAAGATTCTGCTATTCTTGCGCCAAATTCTAAATTGGAAGCAAAATGACCACCAATAGCTCAATCCAAACCGATGTCGAAGAAGTGAAAATCGCCGTTAATCAATGGCTCGATGATGTCGTAATTGGTCTTAACCTATGCCCTTTTGCCGCAAAACCACAACGTAATAAGCAGATCAAAATCTTTGTTAGTGAAGCGACCAAAGAAGAAGCGTTACTTGAAGATATCCTAGCCCAGCTGATGGAGCTAGACGCAACCGAACCAGAAGAACTAGAAACGACGCTTGTTGCCGTTCCTAATATGTTGAGCGACTTTTACGACTACAACTTGTTTATTGACTGGGTTGAAGCACTCATCCGACAGCAAGAGTGGGAAGGTATTTTTCAGTTGGCGACTTTCCACCCTGATTACTGTTTTGGCGGTGCTGAACCACAAGATGATGAGAACCTCACCAATCGCTCACCGTACCCGGTGTTTCACCTTATACGTGAAGAGAGTATGGAAAAAGTCCTCAAGCACTACCCTAACCCAGAGGCGATACCGGATACCAACATTGCCCGAGTGGAGTCACTCACAGAACAAGAGCGTAGGCAGTTGTTTCCTTATTTGTTTCGCTAAACAGCCTCATACTAAAAAGCGCCACTCGGGCGCTTTTTGTGTCCTATTTGAGTAGCTCACTGTGAGCGGCACTGGAATCACACCAACTCGAATGGACCGAGGTATTACGCCCCGCTTCTTTTGCGGCATAAAGGTTATCATCTGCAACATGGATAATCTCATCCAACGTGGCTTTATCACATTGCTCACCTCGTAAATTGGCAAAATCGAACTCACACGAACCAATCGACACAGTAATCGGCTTGTCATCCACTTCTATACTGTTGACACAGATTCGCATCTTCTCAACCAACTCACGCCTAACTTCAACTTCTCGCTCTGGAAGCCAAACTACAAACTCTTCGCCACCAAAGCGAGCAATGAAATCACTTTCTACTAACTGGGCTTTAATGGCTGTCGCCACTTTTTTCAGAACATTATCGCCAACTTGATGCCCGTGAGTATCGTTAACACGCTTAAAGTGGTCGATATCGATTACCGCTAGTGTTCCCTTACCACCCGCACGTTTCATTCGTTCGATGTCTAGGTGGACGGTTTTGAACATACTGCGACGGTTGGCAACCCCCGTTAGGGCATCGTGATAAGCTTGATACTCTAAACGCGCATTCAGCTGCTGCAAACGCTCTTCCTGTTTCCTACGAATCAGCTCTACTTCGATCCAAGACGCCATCAGCTTAAGCGCATCTACATCGATCTCTTTAAACTTTCGCGGATATGGCACGGCGGAAGAAAAATTCAGCGTTCCAAAAATCTCATCATCAATGAAAATTGGAACGCCAATATAGGATTCTAAACCAAATGCTTGATAGGCAGGGTGTGTCGCATACTTATCGTTTTCGCCCATATTTTCAATCATGACGGGGCCGTATGAACTGCAGGTAATTTGACAATAGGTATGGTCGTATTCAAACGTGTCGCCCACCGCTAGCTCTACGCCTTCGGGAGTTACACAGTGAAGCACGGTATATTTGTTGCCTTCGATGTGAGACAAAATGCCGATATCAAGATCGAAGCGCTCTAACCCCATCATAATCAGTTGGCTTACCTGAATATCAAACCCTTTCTGATAGTCATTAGTGATTTGATACAAACTGCGTATCACTTTCTCACTTTCACTCTCTGCGACCATAACTTTCCACCAATTAAGAATCTTATTATTTAAGATAGAGTTAGCGAAATCTTTAATGCAACTGTTTTCTCATTTTGCCGCCTAAATATTTGCCGTTCAGCCCATTAATTTCTATCGCTACATGGCGAGACCTAAACGGCTTTGGTAGTATTGCTCAATCTTACAGACATCCGGATTAATGGATATGCACCTTTCAAAACTGACCAACGATATTTTTGATCACCTTTACCGTGACATTTCTGAGTTTCGTAGTACTTTCGATTTACCTGTAGCTTCTCCTGAAAGTTTAGACGATAAAGCAGACACGCTGCACACTTCTCTAGCTATCGAAGAGCTAACAGAACTTGCAGAAGCGGATAATAAGACAGAACAAGCGGACGCGATTATCGACAGCGTTTATGTTTTGATGGGACGTTTGGTGCACCTAGGCCACGATAAGATTGAAGATAACCTCGCGATCAACTACCTCATCGACTTACTGCTTAATGTTGCTGTAAACCGAGGAATTAAGTTCTTACCATGTTGGGATGAAGTGCATTCAAGCAATATGAGTAAAGTATGCCGCAACGAAAAAGAATACGCGGAAACCGAAGCGCATTATGCAGAGCAAGGCATTAAGCTGATGGCGGTACAAAAAGGTGATTACATCATCGCAAAATGTGCTGAAGACTTTGTTTCAGAAGGCAAGACAATTCGCCAAGGCAAAGTGCTGAAATCGGTTTACTACCGTCCTGCGGATTTAGCACCACTGACCAAATAGATAAAAAGACGCCACCTTTGGGTAACCCCTTAGGTGGCGTAAGCTGCCATAGTCAAAACATGGCTTCATCAAACTTCAGATAAGTTCCCACCTACAGTCACTTACTTCCGCTTGAATCCGCCTAACAAGAACGAGAATGTATCGTTCTTAGTGTTGCCAATAGTGTGCCAATTTTGCAAAAACCTTAACTATTTGATTTTAAACACAATTAAAAATCCACCGTCACGCACTGTGTGTAGACACGATCGATTTAAGTGCAAGGCGCACCAAAGATAACCCTTTAGTGGTAACTAAAAGCAGTTGATCTTAAAAGCTTAATCAAACAAAAGGACGGGAGAACCTTCGACAACTACACGCTTGACCTCAGTTCTAAATACTCGCGACAACTCAGAGACAGATAACACCTCATCTACCGCGCCAACATTTTGCAGCACCCCTTTCTCTAGCAACAGTGCTTTATCCGCATACTTAAGTGTACGATTGAGATCGTGGTTAGACATAAGCACAGTAATGCCCATTTCTGCGACACGCTGTATCAGTTTATACAGAAGCGTTTCTTGACCAATATCGAGGGGGGCTGCGGGCTCGTCGAGAACCAGTAATCTTGCGTGGGGGTTTAATGTTGGCCAGATCTGCAAACAGATCGCGCACAGCCTGACTCTTTGCCATTCACCACCAGACAAATGATGTATCGATCTATTTAGCTTGTCATCAATCTCTAATAAAGTCGCAAGCTCTTCAATCACAGCTGTTAGCTCAGAAGAATCAGAAGATACTAGCGCTGGTAAAGACAAAGATAGGTAATGCACCACATCAAGGTTGAATGCAGGTCGGTCACTTTGCGCCAGAAATGCCCGAGTACTTGATAAAGCTTCAATAGAGGCACCTTTCACCTTCTGGTCGAAGATCTTCGCCTCGCCTTCAAAGTCTAATAACCCCGCGACGGCGGAAAGCAAAGTGCTTTTACCACTACCGTTAGGGCCAATCACATGTAGGATCTCTCCCGGCATCACCTCAAAGGAAAGTGGTAGCAATCGCGAACCAACAGAAAGGCTATTAACGTGAATCATGATTACTCACCAGCATCCAAATAAAGATAGGGGCACCTATTGATGTAGTCACGACACCTAATGGTAACTCGGCAGAGTTGAGCGCCGTACGAGCAATAAGGTCGGCAAACACCACTAAGGTTGCCCCTGCAAGGGCCGAAATTGGCAATAGATAGCGGTTTTCGCTACCGAATGCGAGCCTAAGTAGATGAGGGACAACCAGACCAACAAAGCCGATGACTCCGCCCAGTGCAACCGCACCGCCGACTAAGACTGATACGGCAAAAATCAGCTTCCAACGTGCTTCATCGACATCAACACCAAGTTGCTTAGCATGCTGCTCTCCCATCATCAGCTTATCTAGCAATGTTCCTTTACAACATAGCCAGATAAGTACCGGGATCAAAATCAGCGTTAGCACGTGGTGATACCAACTGGCAGCGCCGATACTGCCCATTAGCCAATACATGAGCTGACGTAGGCTGAGGTCATCACTGAAATAAAAAGCCCATGTGACCACTGCGCCAGAAAGGATACCTAATGCTACCCCCACCAGAAGAAGTCGTGTCGTGGTTAAACGCATTCTCTTTGCTACAAAGACTAGAAGCAGGGTAAACGCTAAAGCCCCCACTACGGCAGCAAGCATAAAGCCAACTGGAGTTGCCAAAGCGGGGATAAAGAATAGCACCAGCACCATAAGCACACTGGCGCCACCGGAGATACCTAACACTCCTGGTTCGGCAAGCACATTGCCCAATAATACTTGAAGTACTGCCCCAGAAACGGCCAATGCGGCGCCAACAGCAATTGCGGCAAACAACCTCGGTAGACGAAGCTGAAGAATTAATTGCTCCTGAAGAGAAGAGAGCTCTTGAAAGGGAGAAATGAACACCTCGCCAACAACCAAATACAAACTGCTGATGAGTAATAAGGAAACGATAAACAGTAGGCCAAAGCGCATCCACCTTTGACGCCTACGTTCCAAGAGCTGAGTAAATTCCATGTTGTCGCTAAATAGCCGGGTAAACCCTAAAAAATAATGGCTTAACGATACCGTTAAGCCATTAAAATAGAAAGCCTCTATTGATTTTAATCGTAGACTATCTGCCCTTCTTCATAGCGAGTTTTCACGGGACAGACCATCAATGCCGCACGTTGACCAATTGCAACATGTCGGTTTGGAAAGACAATCGCCTCACCTTCATTTTTCGCCATTAATGGTTTATCTCCATCATGACCAAACACTTCGCCATGCTTAAATGCGGTAAAGTTTTCAACGTTATCGTCAAAGAGGAAGTCAAAATCATCATGAATTCGCACGATAGTGCGGCTGACACGATACATGATCGGTTTACGTGGTAAATGCTCAGATTCGCTGCTTGAGACGAGGTCGCGTAACGCTAAGTCAAACGCGACGAGTTTATCTAACTCATTTTCGCCAATTTTAGCCACTCGACCGAGCTCCACAGTCAGAGCTTGAGCACCAAAGTTCTCAGCACTGAACCAACTAAAGGTGCTTGAAGGCGCGTTAGAGAACATCACTGCTTCTAAGTGCGCGCTAGAGACAAACTCCATCAAGGCTTCGCTACGAACTGGGTGGCGAACTTTAGGGCTAACGACAAATGAGTAATGCTTCGATAAGCGAATCGCACAGTGCAAGTCCAAGTGCCAACGTTTATCTTGCGGCGTATCTTGATAAAACTCGGTGACGACTCGCTTAAGATCCTTCGCGATCTCAAGCTCTTTTGAAGGCTCATACTCTTTATCATCAAACAGACGATTTAGATTCATCTCGATAAATCGAGTGTGAGCATTGGTCGCTTCTGGGTGAGCGTTAATAAACAGCAGCCGTTCAGTAACAGGCTGAAAACCAGTTTGAATGTCTGTAATGATTTTATCGACAATTTCCATCGGTGCAGTTTCATCGCCATGAATACCACACGAAATAATGATGTGCTTACTCTCTTCAGAAAGATTCGCTGGAATCACCTCCAGCACACCACGTTGATGTAATTTAAAGACAACTCCACCAGCAACTGTCATCTCACTTGCTGGCATCTCTTGTTCTAAGTCTAAGCTGTCAAAAAGAAAAGATTGGCGAAAGAGGGTTTTCGTCATGCGCTACTCCTTTATTGCACAGCGGGTATGTTAATGAATTGTTCAGACAAATTATGTAGGAGCGATCCCACTTATTGACACAAATCCTGTGCCTCATCGTAATTTATCAATTTCCTCACTAAGGGGAGGAAAAGAAGGCTCTCGCTGTACAAATTAGCCGAGCTTCCGCCCGGCTAATTGATATTATCATGATTTTAAGCTGTTTATTTTTGATCTAGCAACAATTCAAACTCATCAATCTTCGTTTTTACTCGATCAATGCTCTGTTGCCAGAACTCCGCTTGCGATAAATCCATGCCAAGATGTTTATCTACTACCTCTTCAGCCATCATAGAGCCCGTGTCGCGCAACAGGTTAACGTAGTCACTGTAGAAGCGCTCACCTTTGCTTTCGCGCTGGGCGTAAACACCGATACTAAATAGGTAGCCAAACAAGTATGGATAGTTGTAGAAGCTCACTTCAGAGATAGAAAAATGCAGCTTGCTTGCCCAGAAGTATGGATCTGGCTCTGACATAGAGTCACCATACCATTCGCTCCACGTGTCGCTCATAAGTTCACACAACTGCGGTGCGGTCAGTTCACCTTCATTGCGCTGCTCATAGAAACGTTTTTCGAACTCGAAGCGGACTGGAATATTCACCATTAGTGCATAGCAACTTGAAAGCTCTTCCCACAGCATTTCTAACTTTTCTTCGCGATTTGCCACTTGCTCTAACAAGTAGTCGCGAACAACGTTCTCAGCAAAAATAGACGCCGTCTCTGCTAACGTCATTGGGTAGCGAGTCTGGCAAAGAGGCATATCACGCATAACCCAGTTGTGGAATGCATGACCCAGTTCATGTGCTAGTGTTAGAAGATCTGAGCGACTGCCGCCCCAAGTCATAAACACTAGGGGTGTGCGTGTGGCAGCGAATTTCGTGCAATACGCACCTAAACGGCGGTTTTCTGTTGGCTCAGCATCAATCCAACCGTTTTCAACCATCAAATCGACAAATTCTGCCATCTCGGCATCCACTTGCGCGAAGGCAGCACGAATGATCTCAATCGCTTGGTCAAAACTGTAAATCGTAGGTTCGGCCTCGGTTAAGCTTGGCATCCCAGCAAGGTGGTTCCAAGGACGCATCTGTTGTAGCCCGTGAACTCGCGCCATCAACCGCCCTGCTTTTTGCCCAATACCGCGATTGCCTTTTGCAGTCGACATCATGGCGTCCAGCGTCGCTGCTTGAATTCGGCTACCATGCAAACTTGGATCTAAGAAATGAACATCTTGCTTCGTCGAACGTTTTTGGTATTCAGTGAGTCGCCAACCTGCAAGAGCATTTAAAATGGCCGCAAATGACTCTTGGTTGTCTTTCATCGCAGATTGGATACCACGCCAAGCTGGCTCTTGTTGTTCAAAGTCAGTTCCGTACAAGATGCTAGCGGCTTGCGAGAAACCGACTTTGCTTTCTTGTCCATCTGCGAGCGTGACCTGCAGCGACCCGGTGATGTTGTCGTACAATCTGCCCCACGCATCACGTCCGTCGACTTCCATGGCCGTAAGCAATTGCTCTTCAGCCACACTAAGCTTGGTAGCCGCGAGCTTACGAGTACAATCAATCTGAAATGCCTGACCAGCAACATCTGGGCTTTCATGACTTAGAACATCATCAATAAAGTTATCTGGTGCGTTGGTCAGCGTATCTTCGTAAGGGGCAAACGCTTGAGATAGCTCAGAGCTTAGTTTTGCCACTCTGCCCACTAACCCTTTTGCCAGAGCGTCTGTCGCATCAATAGAGGCATGACACTGAGCAAAAGTATTGATTGTTGACAGTAGCTTGCCTGCTGCTTCACTGGTTTGAATGGCATTTTGTGTCACAGATACCGACTCACGATTGTCTACGTGCGAGCCAAGAGCTTGAATACACTGTTTGATCAATTCGATATCTTGTTCAATTTTTGGGTCATTAAGGTTTTGATAAGCGATGGATAAATTCCAGCTAGGTGAGGTCATGTTATTTCCTTAGCTATCCGATTAACGGTTTCCCTATCGTGCAGACGCGAAAGTAGTCTTGGTCTGCTTTGGTAATTTGTATGTGAGTTAAAGATTGATGAGCAATGTTTAAAGTCGAGTAGAGAGCGGCATTGCTCCAATCTAACTGGAGTATCTTTGCAAGAATCATTCTAATCGTACCGCCGTGACATACGATTAATGTGTCTTTATCGACAGTTTTGGCAAATGCGTCCCAAGATGCTGAAATTCTGAGGTAAAAATCGCCAAGCGGTTCAGCCTCTGGCAGTGGGTTTTGTTTTGGGGCTTTCCAAAACGCATCCAATAAATCCCATGACGACTTCGCCTGTTCAAAAGGAACACCATCTAATTCGCCAAAGTAGGTCTCTTTCCAATCAGATTTAACAACAAGCTTCAATTCAGGCTTTTTAGCATGGATAAGCTTTGCTAGGTCACTGCAACGTTTGAGTGGAGAAGTTTGCACAGTCGAAAAATCGAACTTCTCTTCGAGTAAACAGCGGCAAATTTCTGCTTGCCTTTCAGGTGCAACCTCAATATCAGTATGGCCATAAAGTGCGGGCTCACCGACTGTTTTTCCATGACGAAGTAGATAGATATTGATCGTTTTAGTCACGTTGGCACTCATCAGCTTTTATCAAAGTCATTGGTCTCTTTCAAAGTCATCGGTAAACCTGCGGCAACAAATGTCACCTTATCTGCAATCTTGGCAATCGCTTGGTTCATCCAACCTGCATGATCGACAAATAAACGCGAGATTTCTCCCAGAGGAATCACCCCTAGCCCAACTTCGTTCGAGACAAGCAGTATATCCGCTTTCGACTGTTGAAGAGCGAGAACCAGCGCCTCTACCCGCTGCTTAATCTCAAGCTCAGTAAGCGTTTCACCCTCGTTATAGATGACGTTATTCAGCCATAAGGTCAAACAATCTATCAGTATCACATCTGAAGAATTAAACTGCGGGATGAGCTTAACTAAATCAACGGGACACTCATGCTCGACCCAACTCTCTCCGCGCGAAGCTTGATGATGTGCAATGCGATTTTTCATCTCATCATCAAATGCAATCGCAGTCGCCACATAGTGTTTCGTTTTATGCGCGCTCATCATGTCAGTCTGAGCTTCTGCAAAACTCGATTTGCCCGAACGGGCACCGCCTAAAACCAAATGAATCGTCATTAGCTGTTTACCTGTATCGCAATCAAGGTGAGATAAATAAGCAACTCGCCAATTTGCTGAGCCGCACCTAAGCAATCACCAGTAAACCCGCCGATGCGTACTGTTAACCAACGCTTAAACAGCACCCTGAATGTTAATACCACAGCCACTAGCCAGACCGTTGTGCTTAAACCAAGCATCAAACATGGCAGTAGACCTGTCGTCAGCAGCACCCATAACTCTACTCGTGACTGTTTTTGCGCTAAAGGTTTGCTCTTACTGGTGTCTGTGTCACTCACATAGGGCATATCGTAGATAAGCGACGCAGCGACAGCTCGGCTTAACGTATAGGCAACCACCACAAACAATAAGATCGACTCAAACTGGATCAGCTCAGACAGTAAAACAAACTTACCAAGCAGTACCATGACCAAGGCGCTAGCCCCGTAGGTGCCGATACGGCTATCTTTCATAATGGTAAGACGGCGCTCAATCGTCATACCTCCACCGATGCCGTCTGCCATATCGGTTAATCCATCTTCATGGAAAGCCCCTGTTAGCAACAGGCTAAACACCATCATTATGAAGATAGAGACGCTCGCAGGGAAAAGCAGTTGAGCAATCCACAGCACCGCAGCGCACAGGCTTCCCAATAATAAACCGACCAAAGCGAAGTATCGCCCTGCTTGGTTCATTCGCTCTTCGCTGTAAGGGATGTTTTTCGGCATTGGGATTCGAGAAAAGAACCCCAATGCAAGCACGAATAACTGATATTGATTTTTGAGTGAAGGCATCAGTCGACCACGACTCCTGCTTCTTCAAAGCTTGCCATATGGTTATAAAACTCAGTCGCAGCATAAACTAACGGCATCGCTAGCACTGCCCCTGTCCCTTCACCTAATCGAAGCGAAAGATCCAATAAAGGTTTGGCGTCGAGTTCAGACAATAAGTGTTGATGCCCCGCTTCATGCGATTGATGAGCGAATATCATGAAATCGCGGCAGTTTGGATTAATCAGTGATGCAGCATAAGCAGCGGCTGAAACAATGAAACCATCGACAATGACTGGTATTTGGCGTTCTGCTGCGGCGAGGAAACCGCCTACCATCTGAACAATTTCAAAACCACCGACTTCAGCCAGCACTTCGATAACGCCCAAACCTTTACAGCGCGAGACACCTTTTTCAACCAATTCGATTTTCTTCGCTAACTGTTCGTCAGTGATACCGGTCCCACGACCGACACACTCCTCGGCATTTTTACCACTCAGAGCACTTAGAAGGGCGGCGGCACTACTGGTATTGCCAATACCCATTTCACCAAACATCACTAGGTTTGAACCAGAATCGATGATATTGGTTATTAACTGTTTACCCAAATCAATGCCATGCTGCGCCGTTTCAAGGCTCATCGCGGCTTGACGAGAAAAGTTATTGGTACGCTCACCGAGTCGCTGAACAATAAACGCACTGGATTCATGCTCCACGGGTAACAGGATTCCAGTATCCACCACTGTCAGCTCTACTTGGTTGGTTCGGCAGAAACAGTTAATTGCTGCGCCACCAGCTAGAAAGTTAAGTACCATCTGTTGGGTAACTGCACTCAGTGCAATACTGACGCCTTCGTCGGCAATGCCATGGTCTCCGGCAAAGACAATCGCGGTCGGCTTAGTTACTTCAATAGCGGTGACGACTTCACTTCTACCCTGACTCTGAATCAATGCGATTTGATGGGCAAGGTCTTCTAATTGACCCAATGCACCGAGTGGTTTGGTTTTTTGGTTAATACGATGCCAGATAGCATCTGAATGAGTTTGGTTTAGCATAGTATTAATCTATTTAGGTCGAGCAACAGAGAAAACGTTATTAAGCGTGGCATATTGGCTACCACCTAAACGCGAGAGAGGGTTCACTTTAAGTGCATCAACCACTAAGCGGTCGCTGCGCTCGCCGATAACCTCTGGCGCAATATATACTTTTTCAATTTCGGCGAAGATAAGGCTTTGTGGTGTTTCACCGATCTCTTTCACTTCATACAATTTGCACGCAAACGCAATAGGACAGTCTTTAACCCTCGGTAAATCAAAGCCATCAAAATCCGTCAGCTCTATCCCTGTTGCTACAATTTCAGACTCACCATGTTCAAGCGTTGCAGCAGTTTGAGTCACATCATTGGCAGAATCATGATGAGCGATATGAATAACCATTTTTCCGGTTTCTAAGACATTCCGTGTTGTGTCTTTCACCTCTCCTGAAGGCTTTTTACCCACAGAAAACATCAACAAAGGCGGGTTACTTGAAACGGCCGTAAAGTAAGAAAATGGCGCAAGGTTGTAGTTGTCTTGTTCTGAATCGGTCAATACCCAAGCGATAGGTCTTGGAATGACGGTTTGTGTCATCAAATGATAAATTTGGGTGGGGGCCAGCGTGCTGAGCTCGATGTTCATCCCTTTTCCTTTCTGAGCGGTTCCTATTGGCTTGAGTGTAACTTGAAATCAAACAGTTAACACGCTTTATCCATGGTTCATTGACCTCGTCAATTTGCAAAACGATTCCGAATTTGACCACAAAACTGAAATTTTTCGCCAAATACGCCTATCTTTTAGGTTAGGGAGAGCGTTTAAAACGGCACAAACTGTGCATTAAATTTCGTCGTGACATTGTTTTCTCCCGATTGATAGTGCAAGGAGGTTTTATGATTGCCAATCAACATTCGAAAAAACAAAAACAGAACAAACCACAACAACGCAACCAAAAGAAAGTCCCTCTATCATTAACATAAACCGTAGAACAGACCTCGCCCAGTGCGAGGTCTAATTGTTCCAACTACTCTTCTCACTCAAAACTGCGGTACAAGTTTCTTTCTTGGTGCATCAACCTTGTCGCAGATCACAGACTTTCCTGCTTGATTATAAGATGCTCAACCATTCGTCAAAAATGTACTTTGAAGATAGGCTTGTTCACCTTGGATAACTCAAACAACATCACTGTAATTACAGCGGGCAGTACGGGGCTGATCGGTAATGAACTGATTAAGCAGATGTTGGAACGCGAACCAATTGAGCATATTTACGCCCTGACTCGTCGTAAACTTCCCTTCTTCCATTCCAAGCTTGAAGAAATTCAGCATCCAGAACTGCGCATCCAAGAATGGGATGAAGACAAACCACGTCCAGAGTTTGGTTTTATCTGCCTAGGCACAACACTCAAACAAGCAGGCTCCAAACAAGCATTAGAAAGCATTGACTACCAACTGGTGTGCGATGTTGCTCAAGAAATGAAGCTACTCGGTGTAAAGCAGTTAGCCGTCGTCTCGAGCTATGGAGCATCTGCCCGTTCATTTTCTCACTACTTACGATGCAAAGGACGCATGGAGCTAACCATTGAGCGCATGGGCTTTGATCGTGTCCTCTTCGTTCGTCCAGGTCCTTTAAAAGGGTTACGAGAACAACCACGTAAAGACGAAGTCGTCACCCAAACCATGCTGAAGATTTGTCAGCCACTAATGATTGGTCCGCTTGCCAAGCTCATTCCGATTGAAGCCTCTGACGTAGCATTGGCGATGCAGTATCTGCTTTTTTCCCACTCCAATAAAAAACGAGAAACAGCCGATAGCGTTGCGATGCGAAAAGTGCTTAAAAAGTATCAATAAACCGCTCAATTTCACTGTTATGTGAACATCTTCCGCACTTAATAACCGTTAGCTATATTTAATGCCCTTTTGTGACTTCAATTGGGTATTTCAAATCATTACCCTTCATACCGAATCAAATTCCATAAGATATTAATTCTATCAATATCATCATTAAAAACTAAAGGATATGTAAATATGTCAGTAGTGGTTATCGCTTCGCTAGCGGTATTTGTTGGCATTCTCTTTTTCCTCTATGGACAGCAGAAAAAAGAGAACACTTTATCGCGTCTCGTGTTACTTGGTCTCGTCTTTGGTAGTGCTTTCGGTTTAGCGTTACAGCTCATCTTCGGCGAAGGCAATCCTGTTATCGCTCAAACGCTAGAATGGGTAAATGTGGTCGGTCGTGGCTATGTTGGCCTGTTGAAAATGATCATCATGCCATTAGTATTAGTGTCAATGATCGCAGCGGTTGTTAAGCTAGAAAAAGGTGGTGCGCTGGGTAAGATCTCGGGGCTCACTATTTCAGTGTTACTGGCAACGACGGCTATATCCGCTTTGATCGGTATCGTTGTCACTCAAGCCTTTGGTCTAAGTGCTGAAGGTTTAACGGAAGGTGCCCGCGAAACAGCACGTATCGCAGCCCTAGAAACGCGTGCCGATCGCGTGAGTGACCTCACCATCCCACAAATGCTGGTTAGCTTTATTCCAACCAACCCGTTTGCCGACCTGACAGGTGCCCGTTCTACTTCGATCATCGCAGTGGTTATCTTTGGCGTGCTCACTGGTATTGCAGCGCGTAAAGTAATGGCTGAGAAGCAAGAGCTGGAATCACCAATTCGCACGTTTGTCGAAGCGGCTCAATCTATTGTTATGCGTTTAGTTAAGATGATCATGGCACTTACGCCTTATGGTATCGCTGCATTAATGGCAAAAGTAGTTGCGACCTCAAGTGCCTCCGATATTCTTAACCTGTTAGGCTTTATTGTCGCTTCTTATGTTGCGATTGCGCTGATGTTCGTTGTCCACGGTGTGTTAGTCTCTTTTGTCGGCGTGAGCCCTAAAGAATACTTCCAGAAGATTTGGCCAGTGCTGACTTTCGCCTTTACTTCACGTAGCTCAGCGGCAACGATTCCTTTAAACGTTGAAGCGCAAATCAACAAGCTACGCGTTCCACCAGCAATTGCTAATCTATCTGCTTCGTTTGGTGCCACTATCGGTCAGAACGGCTGTGCAGGTATCTACCCTGCGATGTTAGCAGTCATGGTCGCACCAAGTGTTGGCATCGACCCAATGGACATCAACTTCATTCTTTCTTTGATTGCCATTATTGTGGTTAGCTCATTTGGTATCGCAGGTGTAGGTGGCGGCGCGACGTTCGCAGCTCTTATCGTGCTACCTGCAACGGGCTTACCTGTAACGATTGCCGCGCTATTGATCTCTATCGAACCACTTATAGATATGGCACGTACCGCATTGAACGTATCGGGTGCCATGACAGCAGGTACCATTACCAGTCGCTTAATGAAGCAAACCGTAAAAGATGAAGAGCTAGAAACCCAGCAAGCGTAACGCTCTACTCTTATTAAAACGAAAAATGGTCGACAACAGTCGGCCATTTTTTTGAGTAAACTAAAGGGATTTACCATCCCGATTTCAAGTAAACACCGACTTCCCTCAACTGAGCCCTAAGGTCGAGCAACTGAACGTAAGTCACTATTATTTGAAACAAAGCGCCTATACCTGCCGCAAACATTATTCCAATCGAATACCCTGACCACCAAGCGTTATCTGAATGGTTTGTCATGCTAAAAAACGTCAATGCAAACCAAACAAAGCTAGTGGTATAAAGCACAAGTTCATTGCAGCTAACACGATAGGTATTCGTCGCAATGTCATACCTAATTTTCACTTTAGAGGTAACCGTACCCAACTTAATATATATCGTATTACCGCCGCTTTCATATTCTATGCTATTAACGTCTAGCACTCGCTCAATCCGTTTGAGCATGTTCAACCGCCTTATGTAACTAGTCTTAGTACACAAAAGATTAATGGAAAACATATTTCATATCTTTTGGTAGACAAGCTTTCACGATTCACTTCACGCAATCTAGTGTCGATCGCCAGAATCTATTTTCGCTCAAGCCACGACGAAAAAACTTCTCCCACATCGAGTTGAGTTTCTTATACGCTCAATAGAAGTAATTTACGTGATATTAGCGGTCTAAATATGTTGATTTTTATCAAGCTCAAAGCAGTTATTGCCCACTAACACGCTTAAATTGGCACAGATTCACACAAGCTAGATCTAAATCTCTACGTTCCTTGAACAGCGGAAGCCGTTTGCTATTTTTATGCGCAAATCCACCTAAAAATACAAACGGACAAAACCGTCATGAAGAAGTTACTCTTACCAGCCCTTATCACAACACTATTTACTGGTCCTGCTTTCGCGCTTACTGATGCAGAACTCCAAGCCGCTATGGCTAAGAAACTAGAAATACAGTTAGAAAACAAAGAAGCTGCTCAATACACCGCACAATTCATCCTGAACAACCTTCTAACGTGGAAAGGTGAAGAGTTACCTTTAAGCGAAGCGGATAGTATCTTAGCTTATGCATTTGGTAATCGATTACTTCCGAATGGCAATCAAGTCCCAGGTCCCATGAACGAAGCACTCGCAGACACTGTAGTCGAGATTTACAACAAAACAGGTAAACCAGTCTATGCACAATGGGAAATCGCTCAATCAATCGGTGACAGAATTCCAGCAAAAGATCTTCACTCGATCAACCCAGTGATTGCGAAAGACGGTACCTTAACTTACCTGAGTACCATAGGTGTGGCTCAAACTGCCGTAGATCTTGCAGGTGGCGACTTGGGTAAAACTGTTGTTGTTGGATTTTACGAACACAGCCTACGCACAATCAACACATCTAAAGATTTCGGGATTGATGCCTACGCGCCACAAGGAATCGAACTACCTCATGACTACGACTCGCAATCTGGTCAGGCGTGGACTCGAGATGTCAAAACTTTCATTATGCATGAAGTGAGAAACCGTGGTACCAACGAGCGCACTCGCCTGATTGAAGAAGCGATGAGTAAAGCTAATTAGTCTCATCTGAAGCTACGTGTAAAAGCCAAAACCTATAACGTGTAGTTGCACAGGATTATGAACGAGCCACTTTTTCCTTACAAAGTGGCTCTTTAATTAGTCAAGAATTCGAATACTGCGGGAATATGTGCAATCTCGTTTGCCTTGAGATTACGGCAATGGTCTAATACCGACGTAGATTTCAAACCCTTGGTAATAAAGACAATGCAGCAAGAGCATCAGCCTACGTTTTTCTTTTTTGATTACGAGACGTGGGGTACTAGCCCAGCGAAAGATCGACCGTGTCAGTTTGCGGGTGTTCGTACCGATATGGACTTCAATATTATTGGTGAACCTCTTGTTATTTATTGCCAGCCACCTGCGGATTATCTTCCAGCACCGGAAGCCGCGTTGATTACAGGTATTACTCCGCAAACTGCGGAAACCCAAGGTCTTTCAGAGCCCGAGTTTATCGCAAAGATCCACGAACAACTGGCAACACCCAACACCATTAGCTTGGGCTATAACAGTATCCGATTCGATGATGAGGTAACGCGCTACACCTGTTACCGAAACTTTATCGATCCTTATGCGTGGAGCTGGCAAAACGGTAACTCTCGCTGGGATTTGCTTGATGTCATGCGTGCTTGCTACGCGCTTCGTCCAGAAGGAGTAAACTGGCCTGAGAACGATGAAGGTTTTATCAGCTTTAAGCTTGAGCATTTATCTGTTGCCAATGGCATTGAACATGAAAACGCGCACGACGCTATGGCGGATGTTATCGCGACGATTGAAATGGCCAAAAAGGTGAAAGCGGCTCAACCAAAATTGTTTGATTACTTCCTAAGCATGCGTCACAAGCGCAAGTTGAATGAACTGATCGACATCGTGAACATGACCCCCTTGATGCATGTTTCAGGTATGTTGGGTAAAGAGTGCAATTACACTAGCTGGGTTGTTCCTGTTGCTTGGCACCCGACGAATCAAAACGCAGTTATTTGTGTTGATTTGGCGAAAGACCCGCAAGCCCTATTGGATTTGGATACCGAGCAGCTCAATGAGCGACTGTATACTAAGCGTTCTGACCTTGCACCTGACGAGCTCCCAGTCCCTGTTAAGCTTATCCACCTCAATAAGTGCCCTATTCTCGCTCCAGCAAAAACACTCACTGCTGAAAACGCAGAGAAGATTGGTATTGACCGAGAGAAATGTTTAGAGAACTTAGCACTTCTACGCCAACACCCTGAAATTCGTGAAAAGCTGATTGGTGTTTATGGCATTGAGCGGGAATATGAAAAGAGCAATGATGTCGATAGCATGCTCTACGATGGTTTCTTCTCTCCTGCAGATAAAGCGGCGATGAACATCATTCGTGAAACTGACCCAAACAATCTATCTGCGCTTGATATTTCATTTAGTGATGACCGCATTGCGCCATTGCTGTTCCGTTATCGCGCGCGAAACTTCCCATGGACGCTCGATGAATCAGAGCAACAACGATGGGCAACGCACTGTCGTGACTACTTCGAAAGTCGTATTGAAGACTACATGCTAAATTTGGAAAACTTAGTTCACGAACATGAAAGTGACCAAAAGAAAATCGCTATTTTAAAATCTATCTACCAATACGTACAAAAGCGAGTATCCTAGTAGTCAAAATTAAAAATAGTAACCAAGTCCTGCACCCTACAACCTGGCCTAACTCTCTAAATACTAATCAAAACTCTAAGTTAGGCATTTGAATAATTCGAGCCTTCAGCACTCTGGAGGTTCTGCAGTTGGACGACTCTACACTATGGCGAAAACTTTGCTTCAATACGTCGTATCTATGGGGCTGATATTTTTGTGCCTTGTCGCGGGCATTAATATTCAACACTTATTAGGTATCTCTATTCCTGGCAGCATCATCGGTATGCTGATTTTGTTTGGTTTGCTTGCGAGCGGACTCGTGCCTTCAGACTGGGTTAAACCCGGTGCCTCTCTCTTTATTCGCTACATGGTGCTGCTATTCGTCCCTATCAGTGTTGGCTTGATGGAGCATTTCGATATGCTAATCGCTAACGCCTTACCGATTTTAGCAAGTGCTGTAGGTGGTACTCTCATCGTACTGGTCATTTTGGGGTTAATGCTCGATCGCATGCTTAAAGGAGGACAAAAATAATGTGGTTACTTGTCACTATTGTTGTTTTCTTTGCCGCACGTTGGCTATGCCAAAAAGTTAAAAGCCCTTTTATGAATCCTTTATTGGTGAGCCTAGCCGTTCTCATTCCACTGCTGACTTACCTGAAAGTGCCATTTGAAACTTACTATGCCGACAATCAGTGGATTAATTATCTACTGCAACCAGCAGTAGTCGCGCTGGCTTATCCTCTATATGAGCAATTACCACAGATCCGAGCCAATTGGCGTATCATCATGCTGGCGTGCGGTGTGGGCAGTATCATGTCGATGTTTACCGCAAGCATGATTGCCGTTTACTTAAAGGCAGATATTTCTCTAATCGCAAGCTTGTTGGGTAAATCAGTGACCACACCGATTGCGATGGAGGTTTCGAGTCACCTTGGTGGTGAGCCCGCCATCGCTGCGATACTGGTTTTAATCGTTGGCCTGTTCGGTGCGATTATGGCTTATCCGATATACAACCTGCTTAACATCACTCACCCTATTGCCAAAGGGCTCACGATGGGGACGGTTTCCCACGCGCTGGGGACAGCAACCTGCGCTGAGAAAGATGGTCAAGATGCGGCCTTTAGCTCTCTAGCACTTGTGGTGTGCGGTGTTATAACCTCAATCCTAGCACCTTCTTTCTTTACCTTGGCAGTCTGGTTGTCAGCGTAAGTAATTGATGTCGAGCTGCAACTAGCGGCTCGACGCACATCACTAATTTCTCGCCTGTAATCGTTATCATGTGTGACATCACTCAAATAATGCAACAGACAATATCGTTACAATATATTTTGTGATCTTGATCGCCGAATAATTCTCATCTTTACATAAAATGTAATACCAATATCGGAGTTTACACACCAGTATCTGGCTCTAAACTCAAAGATATCAACGATGTTTATTAAAGGACTCACTATGAGAAGCCGCATTGAACAGGCGCTATCTGAAGTGCCACAAAACGTAGCAGATTTCTTATCTCCTATTCTTCTTGCTGACGATTTTGACGCGACGATTTCTTCAGAGCAATTTGAGCAACTCCTCGCTATTTCAGGTCTTGATGACGCAGAACTACGAGTATTGCTACTTCCATTTGCAGCCGCTTATTCCTATGCTCCGCTTTCTAAGTTTTATGTGGGTGCAATTGTTCGCGGCCTATCTGGCAAACTCTACTTCGGCGCGAATGTCGAGTTTGACGGCGTTCAACTAGGGCAAACCGTTCACGCAGAGCAATCAGCCATCAGCCATGCGTGGATGAAGGGTGAACAAGGCGTTGCTGACATCACGATCAACTACAGCCCTTGTGGTCACTGTCGTCAGTTTATGAATGAGCTTTCAACCGCTAACGAGCTAAAGATCCAACTGCCGAAACGTGAAGGTCAGCCACTTCATTACTACTTACCAGAATCGTTTGGCCCTTCAGATCTTGGCATCGAATCCGCATTGATGACCTCTGTTGACCATGGAAAACAGACACAAGAGCAAGATGAGCTATTACAACTGGCCGTCGCTGCCTTAAATCGTAGCCATGCCCCTTACACACATAACTTAAGTGGTGTCGCGATTAAGACCAAAGATGGCAAAGTATATCAAGGCGCATATGCAGAAAACGCTGCATTTAACCCAAGCCTACCGCCACTTCAGGTTGCGTTGATCCAGTTACTGTTAGACCGTAAGGAGCTCGACAGTATTGATTCTGCGGCCTTGGTAGAAGCAGAAGACGGTACTATAAGCCATCTAGCAAACACGCAAGCGACGCTAGAAGCACTAAACCCTGATATTCCAATCACTTACTTGGAACTTTAAACTGAGAAAGGCGCTAAATTAGCGCCTTTTTTGTATCAATTCGGGATTAAACATCGAAAAACGGTTTGGGGTCGACTTCTAACTGACTAGGGGCTATCGCCTTTTTAATCGTTAGTTTGGTTGTTTTCATATCGACAAAACTTACATCGACAAAACGGTGATACTTACGCGAATAGAAACATTTGATTTCTGGCTTTAGCGGCTCGTGGGAATTCGAAGTCCAAACAATACCTACACGTCCGTCACTCAACTCGACCAAAGCCCCAACAGGGAAAACGCCAATACAGTTGATGAATTTGTACACCAACTCTTTGTCTAAATGATTCGGTGTTAAGCTCAAGAGTATTTTAAACGCTTCTGCTGGGCTCATGCCTTGCTTGTAACAGCGATCGGCAGTCAACGCGTCATAGATATCAACGATGCAGCTCATACGACCGTGTAAAGGGATTTCATCACCTTTAAGCCCCGCTGGATAGCCGTTCCCATCGAGTTTTTCATGATGCATCAAACAAACGTCGCGGCTAACATCACTCAAACCTGTAACCGTAGTGATGATCTCTTTCGCGTAAACCTGATGAAGCTTCATATGCTCGAACTCTTCGGGTGTTAACCGAGCAGGTTTGTGCAGAACTTTATCGTCAACCTTAATTTTGCCAACATCGTGAATAATGCCACCAATCGCCATTTGTTTTAGCGTCTCTTTCGGCAGGCCAAGATGTTTACCAAATGTCACGAGTAAAGTCGCAACATTGACTGAGTGTTCAAGTAAGTACTCATCTTTATTGCGCAGTGCAGAAACACAATGCAATGCATCTGAATCAAGCAACACGGATTCGATCATGTCGTCTGCGAGATCATCCAGTTCGGAGACATGTATTGGCTTACCTTCAAAAGTTTGCGTCAGAATCCTGTTAGCCAGCCCTTTCGCTTCTTTGATAATTTTCTGCGCTTTCTTTTGCTGTGAAAAACGGCTCACCTTTTTCCGCTTCACTGGTGTTGATGCTTCTTGTGGCAATTCAGTTTCTTCCACAACCTTAACGGGTTTAAAAACACTCCCTTTTACTGACAACTCCTTGTCTACCCAAGCAAATTTGACTCCATTTTTAACAAGCTGTTTTACTGCTTTTTCAGACGGTACACGCCCCGCATTGGCGAGATTGACGCGTTTACTGTCCTCAATTGCAGTCACAAACATGCCAACGGTCAGCGTACCGATTGGTATTTTTATGGATTTTTCTGGGTCGAACTGCATTAAGTTAGTAGCCGTATTCTTGTTAGAGTTGATTATTGTTAGTGATTATAACTCTAATGCTGAGTATTTACGTAATAAGTGATTGCAATTGCTCAATAAACACCCAAAAAGCGGTAAGAAAGTTGAAAATTGTCGGAATCGAAGATTTCAACACTCTTGCCTAGAAGCACTCCACCACTAAAATTCGCTAAACACCACAAAGCAAACGTTTGCTTTTCTTTTTCCAATGAGTATCATGCTGGAAAAATCTTCTATTCCTCTTACATTTTAGGGTTAATTATGTTCGGTACTGCAACTGCAAATCATGCAACTCGCGTTCTGCTTCTTGGTTCGGGTGAACTCGGTAAAGAAGTCGCCATTGAATGCCAGCGTCTCGGCCTTGAAGTGATCGCTTGCGATCGTTACGAAAATGCACCAGCCATGCAAGTTGCCCATCGTAGCTATACATTAGATATGCTCGATGGTGACGCGCTGCAAGCTATTATCGAAAAAGAGCAGCCCAATTATGTCGTGCCTGAAATCGAAGCCATCGCAACCGATACGTTGGTAGAGTTAGAAGCCCAAGGCTTAAACGTGGTGCCGACAGCGAAAGCAACAAAGCTAACAATGAACCGTGAAGGGATCCGTCGCCTAGCGGCAGAAGAGCTAAGCTTAACCACTTCCCCTTATCGCTTTGCAGACAGCTATGAAGAGTTTGTTGCCGCAGTAGAAGCAGTTGGTGTGCCGTGTGTATGTAAACCGGTCATGAGTTCTTCAGGTAAAGGCCAAAGTGTGCTTAAGAGCGCTGAAGATATTGATAAAGCTTGGAACTATGCACAAGAAGGCGGACGTACTGGAGCAGGTCGCGTCATTGTAGAAGGGTTTATTGATTTCGATTACGAGATCACTTTGCTCACCGTTCGCGCTGTTGATGGTGTACATTTCTGTGCGCCAATTGGTCATCGTCAGGAAGATGGAGACTACCGTGAATCTTGGCAGCCACAAGTTATGACAGACAACGCGCTAGCCGCTGCCCAAGATGCTGCCGGTAAAGTGGTGAATGCACTTGGCGGTTACGGCATCTTTGGTGTTGAGCTGTTTGTCAAAGGCGACACGGTTATCTTCAACGAAGTTTCACCTCGTCCACACGATACTGGTCTCGTCACCCTAATGTCACAAGACAGTTCTGAGTTCGCTCTACATGTTCGTGCATTTACAGGTATGCCAATCGCTGGGATTACTCAGTACGGCCCAGCAGCCTCGGCCGTTATTTTAGGGCAAGGAACATCGACCGATATTCGCTTCGAAGGCCTAGCGGATGCGTTGGCTGCGCCACAAACTCAGCTTCGACTATTTGGCAAACCAGATATTGATGGCCGTCGCCGTTTAGGGGTCGCGATAACTCGACGTGATTCTGTAGAGCAAGCGATTGAAGACGCTAAACAAAGCGCAGATAAAGTAAAAATCATTTACTAAATCGTTTTATCGAAAGTAAAAGGCTTGGTCATTTGAAATGACCAAGCCTTTATTTATCTTAGATTTAAACCGCTTCAATCAAGTAAACTTCTTCAGCAAATCGTGCCGATTCATGTTTAGCAATCTTAGGATGCTTCTTAGCTTCTTCATCGCTCTCTAGCTTAGTGATCTTGTAGCCATCGTACAGCGCTCTCACCTCAGATTCAGGGACAGCAAATGGAGGCCCCGGCATTAACTCTTGATCATAATCGAGAGTAACCAGCAAAATGCGCCCACCGGGTTTAAGCAGAGACTTAATCTTTTCTACGTATTGCACTCGCATTTCTTTTGGTAAAGCAATGAGCGAGGCTCGATCATAAACGATATCAACCGGCTTGATTGGCGCAGTAAAGTAGTCACCGACATAGATAGATAGCTCATCAAACTGAAACAGCTCATGCTGACCATTAATCGGCATCACCATTGGCGTGTAAAAATGTTCAGCAAAGAAAGCACGCACGGCAATATTGCTCAGCTCTACCCCCTGCACATCAGAGTGTTTCGTTGCCAGCCATACCAAGTCTTCTGACTTTCCACACAAAGGGACAAATACGTTGTCCTCTGGGCTTGGGTTCGTTTCCTGCCAATATTTAATCAGTAGCGGATTGACGTCCTCTAGGTGAAAACCGATCTGGTTTGCCGCCCATTTACCGTGCCAAAATTCTGGGTCTCTCATTTTGTTTCTCTGTGACTGACTTCGTAGCGCATAGCCTATCGGAAAGTGAAGCTGAGTGGTATCCCTTCACCAATCCTATTCTGAAAACTTCATTCAGATTAGGTTCATTTTCATCAGATATACTTAGTTACACATTGAAAATGAACCTTTGAAAAGGGTTGCACTCTAATTAAACGCAAAGGAAATGCGAGACTGTTCAAAGTTTTATCAACGGTCGATGGGAAAGCGATTGGAATCGCACAAAGTGCCCCCATTAACTATGTAAAGATGAGTAGCGCTAGTGATTGAAACTTTTTTCGACACCTTTTTAGCTAAGCCCTACACATCTAAGGAGAGTGAATGAGCCTATTTTTGCGAACTACGGCCCTGATGCTTCTAATGCTCAGCCGTGCCCCTGCATTTGCTGCTATTCCAACCGCGCCGGGTAACGAGGAAAACCGTTCTACTAACCAGAACGAAGTGTGTTCCAAAGCATTCAAACATAACCTAAGCGGCCTTTACGGCATTAAGTCAATGTCGACCACTCCACTTCAGCCATACTCTGATTTCGACGTTCTTTATAGCAAAGCCCATCAAGCTCAAGCAGAACTAGAGACCATCTGTAAAAGTACTGCTCTACTGACTTCAACAGAATCTTACTTCGCTGGTGTTAAATCGTCTGACCGTGCTAAAGAAAAGATTGCTTATGAACTTGATGGTCAAACAGAGCGAATTACAGACCTAGCCCGTGCAACGATTGTCGCTGACGACATTGAAAGCCTGATGTCTGCCTATGAAGTACTTAACCGCGAAACAACCATTGTTAAAGTTAAAAACCGCTTTAAGAAACCAGCGGAATCCGGATACCGCGACTTAAACGTACTCGTTCAGCTGCCAAAAACAAACTTAGTCGCTGAAGTACAGCTTCACCTTAAAGCCATAGCTGATGTGAAAAGTGGCCCAGAGCATGACATCTACGAACGTATTCAAAAAATCGAGCGTGCCGCTGCGATTGAAGGCCGTGAATACAACGAGTTTGAAATGGCACAGATTCGCAATATGCGCCGTGAATCTAAAGAACTGTATCAAAACGCTTGGCAGCCATACATCACCACTCACCTAAGCGCTGCTTGACCTTATTGGGCTTGCCTGAACATTCAGGTAAGCCTTTCGATTTAGCAAAGCCTCACCTCTTAAACTATATTTTTATCAAATAGATAAAAATAAGTTGGAGGCAACAATGGGAGGGAAGCTCTGGTTCTTGATCAGCATGATCGTTTTGCTAACGATAAATCATGCCTCAGCCGACGATGGATACGGCCCTCTTCAAAGCTATACTCAGTCGCCTCTGCATACCAACGTCCACTCTCCTCAGCTCCGTTCTGGATTCTCTTTAGACAGCGATGAATATGAAGTTTATGGGTCAGGAACCATTTCCAGTATTTGGGCAGTGACTGCGACTTATGAACTCGATTATTACCAAAACCAGCTTGCTATTGGCAGTAAATGGCAACTCGACACAAATTGGCAGATAGACCTTCAATACCGTTGGAACTTCGCAGCCAATAATCATCTAGATAAACCCACTATTGCCTTTCATGATTTTGTCGGTATTGACCAAAATGGACGTGAAGACGTAGAACGGAACCGATTTGTTATCGATATGCCAGAGTACGGCGTACAAGAGGAAGGGTTTCGTAGCAAAACGTTGAGCAGCGCTGTGACAGGATACATACAATATCAAGCGTTTACTAATGACCATCATGGTATATCGCTTGGCGTTTCGCTCTATTACAACGACACCGACAATGGCCTCTTCAGCGCGTCAGATTTTGAGCAGAGCGTGCAGGTAAATTATGGCTATGTAAGAGAAAAACATGCGCTAGACGCTACCGTAGCCTTAACATTTAGAGACACTCCTACAGACTTTGTTCAAATGCCCTATCGCGACTCTACCTGGACAGTCGGCATCAGCTATCGCTATGAGTGGTTTGAAAACCACACCTTTATTGGTCAGCTAGCATCGCATCAAGGCTTACTGGATGATGGTGGAGAATTTTCAAAGCCCTCCACCGAATTTACCTATGGCTACCGCTACACTCTCAAAAATGCAGCGGTCGAAATTACCTTGGTGGAGAATATGTTCCACGCGGATAACAGTACCGACATCGCTTTTGGTGTTGCGTTCCGCTATCGCTTTGGCTCAGCCGCTTAAACCGAAAGAATGCGGTTCACCGCTGCAGCTATCTCCGAATCAGAGGCATTTCGATTCAACGAGAAAGAGATGTACTGGTCACCACGCATACTTAGCGAGCGATCAACCTCGGCTAAACAGTGCACTACCCCACCATCGAAAATAAACGAAAGTTCGATCTCCTTTTTGTTGATGAAACCATTATTGCGAAACTCAATTTCCTGATAGCAACCTGATTTCGAAGAGAAGTTACCACCGCGCAGGAAACCTTTTTCAACATCTGCTTTAACCATACCAAAACCCGCTTGCTCGATAGCGGATAGTATCTTGGCAACTACAGGCAATGGTTTGACTTCAACAAAATCACGGTCTTTAGGGTCAATCGCGAAATCAATGTCCAACGTTGTTTCTAGCCAAACATGACATTGATTCTTCAGAGCGTTCAATGCTGTAATTGGAGTTTCATCGTCCAAGCGCAACTCAAAAGGAACCTTCTTAGTCTCATTGGGTTGGATAACAAATGGTTGGACAGCTTGAAGTTTGGCTAATACAAAATCTTGGTAGCTGGTGCTTTCGTCACTCTCTACTTTCATCTCGGTACACAGTTTTAGATTGATCGCGTCGATCTGCTGTTCCACATCACCACCTTGAATATGTACGGTTCCCCTCAGTGTCTCCCCCTGAAAGACAGACATACTTTCTAGCACTGTGTCTACTTTTGCCGCGCCAATTCCTAATGAAGCTTTTAACTTTCCAAACATATTTTATCCTTATGATTCTGTTGCACACATGATTTTGCTTGTTGCACTCTATTTAGCAAGCCATTTGTAGCTAAGTCTGATTAAAAACGTGCGAACCTCGCCAAATTAGGGTTACATACTGCCTAGAACCTTGCATTTACCCACTAAATGTATAACCTTTTGTATAGTCAAATAAGAAGTTAGAACAAATATGAGCAATTCGCCTCTTTACTTACAAATCAAAACTTACATTACGGAACAAATCGAACAAGGGTTCTGGCCTGTCGGTCATCGAATTACCACTGAACTTGAACTGACCAAGCAGTTTAACGTGAGTAGGATGACGGTAAACAAAGCGATTCGAGATTTGGTTTCTGAAGGTAGGTTAGTGAGGCGACCGCGCTTAGGCACCTTTGTTTGCGCACCTGACGATAAAGCAGAATCCCCTCTTCTTGATATTAGAAACATCGCTAAAGAAGTAGAACAGCGGGGGAAATCCTACAGCAGTAAGGTTATCAAGCAAATCGCCCTTTCTGCTGATGACAATGTCGCGATGAAGCTAGGCGTCATGTTGGGAAGTTCGGTTTTCTACAGTGAAATCATTCACTTTGAAGATAAATCTCCTATCCAGCTTGAGATTCGCTGGGTGAATGCAAGCTACGCTCCCAACTACCTGCAGCAGGACTTTTCACAAATCACGCCCAACCAATATCTATCTGAAAACTGCCCGTTAAGTGCGATAGAGCATACCGTCGAGGCCATTGTCGCTGATGAATCAGTACGCTCTGCACTTCGCCTTGGAGTCAATGAACCGTGTCTGCTGCTTAATCGACGTACATGGAGTGACGATAAGCTTGTTAGTACCGCATTACTCTACCATCCTGGGGCTAGATACAAATTAAGCTCTAAAGTTCTTCTTTGATATAGCATTTCATACTTTTTACCGATCACATTTTCGCAACATGAGGCTTGATCAAAATCTATACTTGAAACTATATTTGTATATACATTTAAATCCGAGTATAGATTATGAGCCTTACAAGCGACTTGATATTAGTAAATGCAAAGATAGTCACAATGACCGAGGGGAGCGACGGTTACTCTGTGTCACCGCTTTGCAATATCTATATCAAAGACGGACGCATTCAGTCGATTACGCAAGAATCGTTAAGCAGCGAGCTCAGCACTTCTGTTAACTGTTATGACTGTAAAGGTAAGCTTGTCACTCCGGGCTTTATTGATTGCCATACCCATCTCATTTTCGCAGGCAGTCGCGCCAACGAATACGAAATGCGCCTCCAAGGTGTACCGTATCAAGAAATCGCAAAACAAGGCGGTGGCATTCTCTCTACAGTGCGTGCGACTCGTGAAGCAAGTGAACAACAACTCACGGAATTGGCATTACCGCGTTTGGACGGCCTAATTCAATCAGGTGTCACTTCAGTGGAAGTGAAATCTGGTTATGGATTGACCCTTAATGACGAACTAAAAATGCTTCGCGCAGCGAAGGCGTTGGAAGCACACAGAAAGATCCGCGTTTCTACAACGTTACTCGCGGCACATGCTCTTCCTCCCGAGTATTCAGGTCGCGCTGACGACTACATTGAACTGGTCTGCCAAGAAATAATCCCTGCTGCCGCGCAAGAGAATCTCGCGACGAGTGTCGATGTTTTCTGTGAGTCCATCGGTTTCAATTTGGCTCAAACTGAAAAAGTCTATCGAGCTGCGATTGATCATGGACTTGCAATTAAGGGACACACCGAACAACTGTCTAATTTAGGTGGCACGGCGTTGACTGCAAAATACGATGGTTTATCCGCTGATCACATTGAGTTTTTAGATGAAAATGGCGTTATTGCATTGGCTCAGTCGAACACTGTTGCCACGCTGCTTCCTGGTGCATTCTACTTTCTAAGAGAGACACAGTTACCACCCATCGAGTTACTACGTCAGCACAAAATACCAATGGCAATTGCTACTGATTTGAACCCTGGCACATCACCATTTGCAGACTTGACTATGATGATGAATATGGGTTGCACGTTATTTGGATTAACACCAGAAGAAACCTTACGTGGCGTAACCAATCATGCAGCTCAAGCCATCGGTTTTGGTGAGAGCAGAGGTCAGATAAAACAAGGGTTTGATGCTGATCTCGCAATCTGGGATGTGACTCACCCTGCCGAGTTTAGCTATTTCCAAGGTGCGCCTAGATTATCGGCTCGCCTTGTTGCTGGAGAGCTCGATCATGTCTAATCAATTAACCACCAACCAAGAATTTCATTGGCAAGGTCGTCACGATGCAGAAGATGGAGCGTTAGGAAAGCGTGTCCATCATGTCATCAAACAGATTCAAGTCGATGAGCTTCAGCCCTATAGAAATGCCGTTAGCCTGCTTGGTTTCTGCAGTGATGCGGGGGTTGCTCGTAACAAGGGGCGCATCGGTGCGAAAAGAGCGCCAGATTTGATTCGCCGCGCACTGGCAAACATGGCTTGGCATAGAGAAAGCGCATTGATTGATCTGGGCAACGTTGTCTGCGATGACGACCAACTAGAACAAAGCCAATCTCACTGTGCCAACGTAATTGCGACAGCGCTTAAATCCACACCGGTTATCACTTTAGGTGGAGGTCACGAAGTTGCATGGGCATCATTTCAGGGCTTGGCGCAATATTTTGAGTATCTCAATCCCGCAAAGCCACCAAAGATAGGCATCATTAACTTTGACGCTCACTTCGACTTGAGAGCATTTGAATGTGATCAAACGGAAATCAAACCTAGCTCAGGCACACCTTTTAACCAAATCCAGCACTATTGTGCCAAAAAAGAGTGGCCATTCCATTACGCCTGCCTAGGTGTCAGCCGAGCAAGCAATACCGAGGCTCTGTTCCAACGCGCCGACGAACTTGGCGTTTGGTATATCGAAGACAAAGACCTCGCACACTTAAATCATATTTATCACCTTACTCAGTTACAGCATTTCATCGACAACTGTGACTACATCTACCTCACCATTGATTTAGATGTTTTCCCTGCAGCTACTGCGCCGGGGGTGAGTGCGCCAGCCGCCAGAGGAGTCAGCATTGATATGCTCGCTCCATTCATCGACAGAATCTTACATTACAAGCAAAAACTGGTGATCGCAGATATCGCAGAGTACAACCCGACCTATGACGTAGACAGCCAAACTGCTCGGTTAGCCGCACGTCTTTGTTGGGATATTGCGAACGCTTTCTCCGAAAAATAACTACCCAGAACTCAGTGGCAATGATAGGCGCGAGATGACGCCCTAGCCCTTTGTTTGTCTGGATAACGTGAACCACAAGGAGCCTTACCATGACGTTTAGATACGGTGTTGATCGTTTAGATCTTGATACTGTAAACGGCATCGCGAATGGACACATCAAAGCAAAACTGTGCCCTGAAGCCTTAACAAAAATTAATGTCAGCCGTGCCAATGTAGATAAGATGGCCAACTCTGATAAAGCAATTTATGGCATTAACACCGGTTTTGGGCCGCTGTGCGATACGCAGATATCACCACAAGAAACGCATTTACTACAAAAAAATCTGCTTATCACCCATGCGGTTGGTGTCGGCGAACCGATCGAAAAAGCAATTTCTAAGTTAATGCTAATCACCAAAGTTCATGCCCTTAGCCAAGGTTTCTCTGGTATACGCTTGGAAGTGGTAGAGCGTATGCTTACTTTCCTCGAATTGGACCTCATTCCGGTTGTCCCTGAACAGGGCTCTGTGGGTGCATCTGGCGATTTAGCGCCTCTATCACACCTCTTTTTACCACTGATAGGCGAAGGTGAATTCTGGCAGGATGATCAGATAAAGTCTGCCAAGGCTGTACTTGAGGCCAATGGGTTAGAACCATTGGAGTTGCATGCAAAAGAAGGTTTAGCCTTAATTAATGGTACTCAGTTTATTCTATCCCATGCCATTACTGCATTAACAAAAATGCGTTACCTGTTAGATCTTGCAGACGTCGCTGGCGCTATGAGTATTGAAGGAATGCAAGGTAGTGAATCACCGTTCAGAGACGAGTTACACCAAACGCGAGCTTTTGTTGGCAACTTAGAAGTTGCTGCGCGTATGAGAAGACTGCTTAAAGATTCTCAAAACATGGCCTCTCATGGTAACTGTGGTCGCGTGCAAGACCCTTATTCGCTGCGTTGTATTCCGCAAGTTCACGGCGCTTCTCGTAATGCCTACTATCACTTAGAAGAACTCGTTGAAATCGAGATGAACTCAGTGACCGACAATCCGATCGTCATCAGTAGCGAAGAAGCTATTTCTGGTGGCAGCTTCCATGGACAGCCATTAGCTATGGTTCTCGATTATGCGGCGATTGCGGCTGCAGAACTTGGCAATATTGCTGATCGTCGTTGTTATCTTTTATTAGAAGGGCTTCATGGTTTACCGCGTCTATTGACTGTAGCAGGTGGTCTCAATTCAGGCATGATGATCCCTCAGTATGCGACAGCAGCGCTAGTAACAGAAAATAAATCACTCTGTTTCCCTCCATCGGCTGATAGCGTACCTACCTCAATGGGCCAAGAAGACCATGTCTCAATGGGCAGTATTTCAAGTAGAAAACTCAATCAAATCTTAGGCAACTTGGATAAGGTTCTTGCCATTGAGCTCATGTATGCTGCTCAAGCACTGGAGTTCAGAAGACCTAATCGTTGCTCTGATCTTATTGAGAAAAACTTCGAATTGATCCGCACTAAAGTCTCTAAGCTCGAAGAAGATAGGCTATTGAAACCTGATATTGACGCGATGGTAGAGTTAGTGAAATCCCAAGCTTTCACTGTGAGTTTTGACGCTTAATTTTGGAGTAAATGATGACTTTTGAACTTAGCTTTCAAGAACAAATTAAACAGGGGATCCCTGAGCAGCTGCCACCGGCAAAACCTTATCCGGTGAATGTTAACCGTGCGCCCAAGCGTAAAGATATTCTCAGCACAGAAGAGAAACAACTCGCCATTCGTAATGCCCTTAGATACTTTCCCAAGGCATGGCATCAAGAGCTTGCGCATGAGTTTGCACAAGAGTTAAATGCCTTTGGCCGCATTTATATGTATCGCTTTAAGCCGAATTACTTAATGAAAGCGCGAGCAATAAGCGACTATCCAGCAAAATGCCAGCAAGCTGCTGCCATTATGTTGATGATCGATAACAACCTTGATCCTGCAGTTGCCCAACACCCAGAAGAGCTTATCACTTATGGTGGCAATGGGGCTGTTTTTCAAAACTGGGCGCAATACCTGTTAGCAATGAAATACCTCAGTGAGATGGAGAACGATCAAACCTTGCACCTGTACTCAGGCCATCCGATGGGGTTATTCCCTTCTTCACCAGAAGCCCCTCGTGTTGTTGTCACCAATGGTATGATGATCCCGAACTATTCTAAGCCGGACGATTGGGAAAAATTCAATGCGTTGGGCGTAACTCAATATGGTCAAATGACAGCTGGTTCATTTATGTATATTGGCCCTCAAGGGATTGTTCATGGCACAACGATTACCGTTATGAACGCTTTCCGCAAGGTGTTAAAAGCAGGTGAACAAGCTAAGGGCAAAATATTCCTTACCGCTGGTTTAGGTGGCATGAGTGGAGCACAACCCAAAGCAGGTAACATTGCTAAGTGTATTACTGTTTGTGCCGAAGTTAACCCTAATGCTGCGACTAAACGACATCAACAAGGCTGGGTTGATGAACTCATCGATAATATGCCTGAGCTGATTAAGCGCGTCAGAGTAGCTCAAGCCAACGAAGAGGTCGTCTCTATTGCCTATATCGGTAATGTGGTTGAGGTTTGGGAATCGTTCCTAGAAGAAGAGATCTTTGTTCACTTAGGCTCAGACCAAACGTCACTGCATAACCCTTGGTCTGGCGGCTACTATCCAGTTGATATTAGCTACGAAGAGTCTAATCGTTTGATTAGAGAAGAACCGGACGTATTCAAACAAAAAGTACAAGCGACATTAAGACGCCATGGTGCTGCGGTCAACAAGCATACTGAGAAAGGAACTTACTTCTTTGACTATGGTAATGCCTTCTTGTTAGAAGCCTCGCGTGCAGGCGCTGATGTTATGGCAGCAAATGGTATTGATTTTAAGTACCCTTCTTACGTGCAGGATATTTTGGGGCCAATGTGCTTTGACTATGGCTTTGGTCCATTCCGTTGGGTTTGTACCTCCGGTAAACCAGAAGATCTCGACAAAACAGATGAAATAGCAGCACAAGTTTTAAGTAATATTATGCAAAGCTCTCCTGCTGAGATCCAACAACAGATGCAGGACAATATTACTTGGATCAATGACGCTAAAGCCAATAGGTTAGTCGTAGGCTCACAAGCAAGGATCCTGTATGCCGATGCTCAAGGTAGAATGGAAATTGCGAAAGCCTTTAATGATGCCATTAATCGAGGCGAAATTGGCCCTGTAGTCCTAGGACGAGATCACCATGATGTCAGTGGTACGGACTCTCCATTTAGAGAGACATCAAATATCTATGACGGTAGTCGCTTTACTGCTGACATGGCCATTCACAATGTGATTGGCGATAGCTTCCGTGGTGCCACTTGGGTTTCAATCCATAACGGTGGTGGCGTAGGTTGGGGTGAAGTTATCAATGGTGGCTTTGGTATGCTGCTTGATGGCAGCAGTGACGCGGAGCGCAAACTTCAATCCATGCTTCTATTTGATGTTAACAACGGCATCGCTAGACGTAGCTGGGCTCGCAATGAAGAGGCCAACTTTGCCATTAAGCGCGAAATGGATAGAACACCTAAGCTAAAAGTAACTCTCGCTAATTTGGTTGACAATCAAATTATTGATGACTTAGCTATTTAACCTTCAAAATCACATGCTACGTCCAAACTATGGGCGTAGCATGTGAATCAAAACAAGAAGAACCAAACGCTCACGAGTTACTTAAGAAAAGCGATTGAATTCGCAAGAACTTTTGACGCTTGTTGAGCACTCAAATTCGAGTTCATAAACTTCCTCACGACCAAATAAATCGCACTTTGAACTTCACTCGATACCATATGGCCACTTCGAAAACGATAAAAATTCTAAATCCAGCGCCTAACTCGCTGTTTGTAATCTAAATACTCGGCACCAAACAGAGACTCTAAAGCGCGTTCTTCGGGTCGGATTTGAAAACGATTCATATACCAGACAAAACCGAAACTAAACACAATGGCGAGTAGGTTCTGTTGCCAATAGGCGAAACCAAATAGCAACAGAAATAAGCCTAGATACATTGGATTGCGACTGTAACCGAAGATTCCTGAGTCGACTACTGATGAAGCGTCTTCGACTTTGATAGGGTTGACCGTCGTTTTAGCGCGCTTAAACTCATACACCCCACCTAAGCCCGCAATACCTGCCGCTAAAAAGCACAGCCCGAAAACAATCGAATTCAATGGCAAACCGATCTTAAATGCGAGAAGTTCATGACTAATATGATTGATCACCACAAAGAACAACAAAAAGAGAGCAACGGGCGGAATCTTCCTTTCTAGCTTGTCCATTGATATTCCTTAACAAACAGAGGTCTACTGTATACAAAATAGCTCAGCCGTATCGGCTGAGCTATTTAATTTTAGATAATCTGCAACAGTGCTTGCAGTGGATGCTTAACCTTCACATCTTCGAAACGCTTGACTTGGCTCCGGCAAGAGTAGCCGGTAATCAAGCAGCGCTCCTTAGGTAAGTCTTGCAGTCGAGGCTTCCAACTCAATCCGTAAATATCCTTCGACATTTGCAGCTTATCGACTTCATGACCGAAGGTCCCGGCCATACCGCAACAACCAACAGGCACTGTATCAAGCCGAGCCCCAAAGTGAGCGAATATTGCCCCCCACTCCTTTTCAGCATTTGGCATCTTGGTTTTTTCGGTACAGTGAGCAAATAGATACCAAGGCTCTTGACCATTTGATGGCTGCTTATCCATGTCGCTCAACTTAGGCTCAAGCCATTCATGAACAGTGAGGACTTGGAAATCGCCACGCTTATCACCTAACACCTCTTGGTATTCATCGCGATAGCAGAGCACTAACGCAGGGTCTACGCCTACTAACGGGATCCCAATATCAGCAACCTGCTGTAAAAAGGCAGCGGTACTTTTCGCATTTGCGGCGAATTGTTTTAAGAAGCCTTTCACATGCTGCGCTTTACCATTGGGTTTAAATGGTAGCAATACCGGGGTCTTGCCCAACTTAGTCACCAAAGAAGCAAAATCTTCGACAACTTGTGCATCGTAGTAGCTAGTAAATGGGTCTTGAACGATGACAACATGATTCGCTTTGTCATCTTTCGATAGCGCCGCGAGATCTTGTAGATCAAATGACTTAAGCGACGTTAGTCTCTTGGTTAAAGTCGGCACTGAGAGTAAAGGTGAGTCAACATAACCTACTGATTTAGCGGTTAAGTCTTGCACCCACTTTTGCTTTAACGCACCGTTAACCAGTTTCGGCGCTTTCGCCAATACAGGAAGCATAGACTCAATGTTCGCAACCAAATAATCCTTAGCGGGGCGCTGATAACGAGAGTAATAGATATTAAGGAATCGAGAACGGAAGCTTGGAACATCCACTTTAATTGGACATTGGCTCGCACACGCTTTACACGCTAGACAGCCGTTCATTGCCTCATAAACTTCATGAGAAAAGTCATACTCATGTCGCTTATTGAGGTTATTTCGCACGCGATCAATCATGGTTTTGATTGATGAACTTTCTTCCAGTGCCTGCTTCTCAAGATCAAGGATATCAATTCCTTGCTCAGTTA
Organism: Vibrio sp. R10-SG3-ISO10; assembly: GCF_059834185.1. Taxonomy (NCBI): domain Bacteria; kingdom Pseudomonadati; phylum Pseudomonadota; class Gammaproteobacteria; order Vibrionales; family Vibrionaceae; genus Vibrio; species Vibrio sp. R10-SG3-ISO10. The sequence goes on along the minus strand of NZ_JCBDHG010000020.1, from coordinate 596,584 downwards.
ATTGACGAAGCCACTCTCGAACTAGACCTGCTCGCCCTTTTGGCGAATGTCGTCGGTCGGCTGTCACCTTCATTGAAGGACACATTGGAGAGGAAGTGTCGTAGTTGAAGCACAAGCCATTACCATTACATTCCATGGCTTGTTTAAAACTATCGCGAACTTGAACATCAATCTGACGATCGTAATATCCGCGCTTAGTATCAGTTACTTTTACTAACTCTTCTGTACTTTCAAGCGGTGTACAGATCTTACCCGGATTCATCTTATTGTGAGGGTCGAAAGCCGCTTTTACTCTGCGTAACTCTGTAAATAACTCTTCGCCGAAAAACTCTGGCCCATACTCTGAGCGATAACCCTTACCGTGCTCCCCCCACATTAAGCCACCATATTTCGCCACCAGCTTAACCACTTCGTCGGAAATTTCATGCATCAAGCTTTCTTGTTTCGGATCGCATAGATCAAGCGCTGGGCGAACGTGGAGAACACCTGCATCAACATGGCCAAACATGCCGTAGTTCAACGATTTTGCATCTAGCAGTTCGCGGAACTCCGCAATAAAGTCAGCAAGGTTTTCTGGTGGAACACAGGTGTCTTCCGCAAAGGCGACGGGTTTCGCTCGTCCTTTTGCCGCACCTAGCAAGCCAACGGCCTTTTTACGCATATTGTAAATACGACCTATGCTAGCAACATCGCTACAGACTTGATAACCGATGATGCCGGCTTCATTGTTCTCTAGCATACTTTCTAGGCGCGCAGTTAACGCTTTTACCTGCTGCTCGACTTCCTGTACATCTTGACCAGCAAACTCAACCATATTGATCCCTTGCATATCTTTGCCGGGAACGTCGGTCAAAAGGTCACTCACTGTGTGCCAAACAATATCTTGCTTGGCTAAGTTAAGTACCCGTGAGTCAACGGTTTCTACTGAGAGCGCATTCGCTTCAACCATAAAGGGGGCGTTGCGCAGTGCAGAGTCAAAACTGTTGTACTTAACATTAACTAAAGTTCGAGCTTTGGGGATTGGCGTGAGATTGAGTTTTGCTTCAGTGATAAACGCGAGTGAACCTTCCGCGCCACACAGCACACGGGTTAAATCAAACTTGTCTGCGTCGGTATCGAGCGCGTTTTTTAGATCGTATCCCGTTAAAAATCGATTAAGAGGAGGAAACTTCGCTTCAATTTGAGATCGTTTCTCGCGACATACCTTTTCGGTAACGTGAAATGCTTCAAATGCATACTCGCCTTCCTGCGGCATGCCTTTCGATAAATCTGACTCTAAGCATGAGCCATCAGCAAACACAGCTTGCAGCGAAAGTACATGGTCCGATGTTTTACCGTACTTAAGTGAACCCTGGCCAGAGGCATCGGTGTTGATCATACCGCCCAAAGTCGCGCGGTTACTGGTCGACAAATCTGGAGAGAAGAAGTAACCAAACGGTCTTATTGCATCGTTAAGTTGATCCTTAACAATACCCGTTTGTACGCGAACCCAACCTTCTTTCTCATTGATCTCCAAAACCTTATTCATATGACGAGACAGGTCAACTACGACGCCCTTCGTCAGGGACTGTCCGTTGGTACCTGTGCCGCCTCCACGAGGAGAAAACTTGATTCGTTCATACTGCGATTGAGTACTAAGCTTACCTATAAGTGATACATCTTCGGTGGTTCTGGGATGCACGACCGCTTGAGGTAACTCTTGGTAGACGCTGTTATCAGTGGAGACAGCTAAGCGGCTAGAAAACTGGCTTTCGATGTCACCGCTAAATCCGGCGGCTTTAAGTTCTTCGAGAAAGGTGAGTACAATCGGATCAACATCCGACTGTGAATGTAATCTTGGTAACATTTGCTTCCTGCCCCCTACTACGCTGATCCAATCAGCAGTGGGTTCACTTCAGTTTAAAAACTATTATTTGAATCAGGTCACTTTACAACATTTAAAAGGGTGATCAAAACAGAAATGCAGTGTCAGAATGGAACTTATCGCATTTTTTTCCCACACTTAGAATTATTGGACAATCTTTAAGTGTCTCTTATGAGCGAGTCATCAATGAAAAAAAATAAAGTCATCACAACAGAAGATATTCTTTTGAAATTGTGCCAGTCCGTTTCTGGCGTTTTAACCTCTGCGACAAGCTCGCAAATTTCATACTCAGCGATGGTACAGAAGATTACGAAAACAAGCCTTAAGCCTGATTTCGGCTGCTTTGTACTGTTTGATGGTGGATTTTCAGGCCTAGTCGTTATCAACTTCACTTCTAAAGCTGCGCTTGAGGTGTACACAAACTACATGCGCAACATGGGTATGCCTGAAGAAGAGCTTGCGACTCTGCATACTTCTGATGAAGTGGCGGATGTATTGGGTGAGCTTATGAACCAATTGGTCGGTCACTTTACTAACCAAGTGCGCAAAGACCTTCATACTCACATCACGCAAAACCAACCGAAAATGCTTTCTTTGAACAAACAGGTGAACCTATCGGTCGATACCAATCTCGATCGTCCTCAGGCGCGCCGTGTGACCTTCTCTACCGAGCAAGGCAACATTTTCTACCTAGAGCTAGCAATGGACAAAACGGAGTTCATTCAGCTAGAAGAGTTTGAAGCGACGGAAGATGAGTGCCCTGATGATATCTTGGAGCAAACTCAACAAAAGATGAAAGCGAAAAACGACAAAAAGGAAGAGAAGCAAGACAGTAATGCCAATGACCTGCTGGATGAACTAGGTATCTAGCGTAACCTCACTCTTGCTAATGGAATGCCGTCGACGGTTCGATGGCATTCTCTATTCTCTATTCTCTATTCTCTATTCTCTATTCTCATTATCCTGACTGAGCGCCTTATAACGACAACTCATTTCCGTTTTTAACCAGAAAACGGTAAAATGTCCGACTTTGCTAAATTAGTGAGATTTGAAGCGGTCGATGGATAAACAAAAAGCCCTTAAGAAAATTGCGAAATGTTTAGAACTTGGTAACTCTGCTAACGTTAACGAAGCGGCGAATGCAATCAAGATGGCTCATCGCTTGATGCTTAAGTACGGCCTCGATAAAGACGATATTGAGTTTATCAAGATGGGCAAAACCCAATCGACTCACCTCCTGCCAGCCAACGTTGGTTCAAATCTGCTTAGAATTATTCGCGGCATTAACACGAAATTTGGCGTCGAAGCCGTTTTACTCAATCACAAAGGTTTGAAACGTGTAGAGTTCATTGGTGAAGCTGACCGTGCCATCTTCGCAGCTTTTGCGTTTGATATTGTCTATCGTGAAATGAATGAACAAACTGGTCGTTTCCGCAATGGTTTTTCAGGCTCCGGCACACCAACAACAGAGGTCACTCGACGAGTCAACTCTTTCCTTTCTGGCTGGGTTGAAGGGGCTTTAGAAAAGTTACCGATCATCAGCCCTGATGAAGATTCGGCGAAAAAAATTGATGACTACATCGATAAAGAGTTCAAAAACATCGACCGAGAGACATTCAAACAACAACTCAGAGAAGCGATGAAGAACTTAACCGAAGATTATGAAGTCGGTTTAAAGAAAGGCCGTACCGTCTCAGTTAACCGTCCTATAGATGGGGCACAAGCACCAAAAATGCTCAGATAGAGCAAGCTTTGTTCACCCACCGTTAATATTCAGTAAATTAATCTTTTCCGCGTTGACATAGCGAATGCCATCGGTTTAATTCATGGCATTCGAGACCCAGACTAACCTTGTCTGGCAATAATAATGATACACGGAGATGTTATCGTGAAGAAGATTACGGCTGCTTTAGCCATCGCAATAGCCCTTTCTGGCTGCCAAGCCACACAGCGCCAAAACGCAACCACCGGCGAAACCGAAACCAACTCAGCAACCCAAGGTGCACTAATCGGCGCCATCGCAGGTGCTGCTGTTGGCTTAGCAACCGGTGATGATGCAACAGAGCGTCGACAGCACGCGCTGATCGGTGCTGCGGGTGGTGCCGCTGTCGGTGGCGGTATCGGTTACTACTTTGACCAACAAGAAGCCGCACTACGCAAAGAACTTATGGATTCTGGTGTGCAAGTAGAGCGCGTTGGAGAAAATCAGTTATTGCTTCGTCTAGAAAACGGCATTGGCTTCCAAACAAGCTCTTATCAACTTGACCCTAGCATTCATAAAACCTTGCGTGGCGTAGCAAGAATCTTGGTTGAGTACCCAGATACTAGCCTTGTTATTGATGGCCATACTGACAGTACAGGTAGCGATACAACCAACCAAATCTTGTCAGAGCGTCGCGCTGAATCAGTACGTTCTTACCTAGTTTCACAGGGTGTTGCAGCAGGTCGAGCAGTTGCTCGCGGCAATGGTGAACGATACCCGCTTTGTACTAACAGTACTTCAGAAGGTCGAGCTTGCAATCGACGCGTAGAAATTCAGATCTTACCGCTAAAATAATATTGGCGAGATCGTTGCAAAAATGGCTTCCAAGGAGGCCATTTTTTTATTCGTAATATCGATTCGAGACAATAATTGTCTATTTTTTCTGGCTAATTGATATACTTAGCAAATACAACCACTTTTATCCTAGTGACTAGAGGCTGATTTGCGAATCCTATCCCTTCTACTACTTGTTTACTCTTCAGTGAGTTTTGCTCAAACAGTAGAAGAGCTCACACAAAGCGCTCAGAATAACAATGTCCACGCTCAGTTGGAGCTCGCAGATAGATACCAGAAAGGGCAAGGGGTGACTCAGTCTGACTCAGAAGCTTTCTACTGGTATCAACAAGCAGCGAACAATGGGAGTGATTCCGCAGCAGCAAACCTAGGACGTGCTTACTATAAAGGCCTTGGCACAAAGGTAGATATCGAGAATGCGATATTTTGGCTTAGCAAAGCTGCAATATCCGGTGACAAACAAGCTCCATTATTACTTGGCCAGTTGTACGAGCAAGTAAAAGAGCAGCCTGACAACCTGGATCTAGCGGAGCTTTGGTATGAACAAGCAGCGAAAGAGAACCCAGATGCAGAGAAAGATTATGCTCGGGTACTTGAACAGCAGTTTAATAATCGTCGAGCTAAGCAAGTAGCGGCTATTGATCAGTTAGAAGTGGCCTTTGACCATCAAGATATAGAACTAAGCCCTAAAGCAAAGTCCCTCGCCCACCAAGGACAAGCACAGAGCACCACTATCTATGCATTAATTGGCCTGCTCGCAGTGAGTATTGCGCTCATCATATGGCTGTTACGCACGAACCGCTCACTTCGATCGCTTACCGAAAGCAGTGATTCCGATGCCCAAAGGCAGCAAGTCAAAGTTGACCGGGAAATTCGACGTAAAGATGAAACCTTAAAGCAGCAAAAACGCCAGATGGAGGCGATGTATCGCCATATTAAAAAACTTCAAGCTCAGCCAAAACCGAGCACTAAATCTCAATCTGTCGCGCAAGATAAACCAATCACCCTCGCTTGCACACTGTTTGGCTTTAACCCTGCCAAGATCCCTGATGAAAAACAGATCAAACTTCGCTACAAGCAGTTGTCTAAAGTTTATCATCCAGACCTAAAAGGAAGTGAGGAAGAGATGAAGCGCCTAAATCAGGCACTTAAAGTCATACTCAAACACGTTAACAAATAGTTACAAAACCCAAGTAATTAGATTTCCAATTTTAGATAAGGCTTAAATTACAAGGCTACGCAATCGATCCCCCTCCCATTACACGTAACAAATAGTTAACCATATACCGTTATTCATGTCATAATCTGCACCGAAAATAACACCTAGTAAATAGGGTAGGGAGAAATCTATGTTTACTATCGAAGGTGTATGCGATTGGTGCAAAAAGCCAAGCATGCTAACCAAACATGAATACGTTGACGGTAAAAGCCATCATTCATGTAAAGAGTGCAATGACTTAGCGACATTGGATGTACGTCAGTTCAACATTGCCGAATTACAACAGCGTGGGCGTCAAATCAGCTCACTACGTTAATTCGTACTCTTTCTCCAAGGACGACACTAAGGCCACCTTAAAAGGTGGCTTTTTGCTTTATTGGTATACGCATCAGTTTTATTAACACTTCGTTTACAAGTCAAGGTGATTAAGGTAGGTTCAAATTAGGTATTGAGAACGGTAGCCTCTTAATGAACCCTGATATCGCAATAGAAATAGATCGTAGAAAGCATCTGGAAATGATGGATGCCTTCCCTATGATCGCGATTCTACAAGGTGCTTTAGCCACTTTGGTTCTAAGTTTGACCGTATTCAATTACGGGCTATCAAGTCAAAGCATTATCTGGGCGGGTCTGTTCTTATGTGTCATTAGCGCGCGATATATCGTTGACCGCTCTTTAAGGCCACATATCGATAAACACAGCATGACCAAGACACATTGGTTTGCTCTGCTTACGACTCGATCTTTAATCGGCTTCGTCTGGTCATTAGGATCTATCTGGTATATTCAGATCGCTCCAGAACACAACTTACTGACTACCACAATCTGGTGCACCGCCCTCGCCTTCGCTGGTACTATCTTTCACATAAACTCTATTTCAGCGCTGCAAATATACTTTTGGTCACTAATTCTGCCACTTGTTGTTTACTTTTCAATTGGCTTAGAGCGTTTATTTGAAGCGTTTACCTTAGTGCTATGCGGCGTCATTTACGTTAGCTTATACACCCGAATTCTGCACAATAAAGCGTTAAAAAGAATCGCAGAAGAGATTGAAAAAGAACAATTAATCCGGCAACTTTCTGAAGCAAACCACTCGATAAAGGCACTCGCTGAGCAGGATGCGTTAACCGAGCTGAAAAACCGCACCTACTTCAATCAAAAGATAGAAGCCGTATGGCTGCGTAGCAAAGAAAAACACCAAGATCTTTGCGTCATCTTATTTGATATCGACCACTTTAAACCTTTCAACGATAACTATGGACACGTATCTGGAGATAAAGCCTTACGTAAAGTCGCCAAGCGACTTAAGACAATAGATCTAGAAGCGGAATATAGCTTCTTTGCCAGAGTCGGCGGTGAGGAGTTCGTGGCAGTATTACCCAATACCAACTTAGATAAAGCGATAACTATCGCGGAACGGATTAGGTTTGGTATTGAAAGCGCAGCCATACCACATCAATACTCCTCTTGTGCAGATATTATTACTATCAGTGCTGGAGTCGCGATTTGCACCGCCGGAGAAACCTCTTCGATTATTGATATGATGGAACAAGCAGATAAGGCCCTCTATCTCGCGAAAGAGGGCGGTAGGAATCAAGTAGCAATATCTCTAGAACCTAAACAGCCGCATCTGGTTGAGCTTCAGGTGCAGCCCTCTTAAACGCCTCCAATTCGCTTAGTGACGTTGTCACTCTGACAATATTTGAATAAGGGGTTAAATCAACGTCAAAACGCTTGGCGTTGTATACCTGCGGGACAAGACAAGCATCAACCAAAGAGACCTCATCGCCAACACTATATTCACCGCTACACAATTTCAGTCGTTTTTCCAGCGCGGTAAAGCCCTGCTCTATCCAATGACGATACCACCGAGTTTTGTCTCCCTCTTCGACAGAAAGCTCACCCGATAAATATTGCAGTACTCTCAGGTTATTGAGAGGGTGAATATCGACGGCGATATCTTGCGCCAGTGACTTCACGATGTAACGGCGCTCTTTGTCTAGCGGGGTAAGCACAACCTCTGGATAAGTTTCATCAAGATAGTCGATGATCGCTAAAGATTGGTTAAGAGTGACGCCTCCATCGACTAGCACTGGCACTAACTGGCTCGGATTGAGATTCTGATAATCGGCGGAGTGTTGTTCTCCGCCGTTTTTTACCAAATGAATAGAGCGCTGCTGATAACTCAACTCTTTTAGGTTAAGTGCGATTCTCACACGGTATGCTGCTGAAGAACGCCAATAACCATAGAGAATGCGATCACTCATATTTCACCACTTGTTGGTCAATCGCGCCAAAGATCGAGTGACCATCCGCGTCTTTCATTTCCATCTTGATTCGGTCACCAAACTTCATGAAACTCGTTGACGGTGAGCCATCACGGATCGTTTCTATCATTCGTACTTCAGCAATGCAGGAGTATCCAACCCCACCTTCACAAATCGCAGTACCAAAGTCAGTACCTTGTTTATTTGATACTGTGCCTGAACCGATGATCGCTCCTGCTGATAGAGGGCGACTTTTGGCTGCATGTGCAATCAGTTCCGGAAACTCGAACGTCATATCAACACCCGCATTTGGACACCCAAAGGGTTCATTGTTGTAAAAGCTTAGAAGTGGCAGATTCACTTTACCACCATCCCAGTCGTCCCCGAGTTCATCAGGCGTCACCGCTACCGGTGAGAAAACTGAAGATGGTTTTGATTGAAAGAAACCAAACCCTTTCGCGAGCTCGTTAGGGATCAACCCGCGCAGTGAAACATCATTGACTAGCATAATCAGCCTGATAGATTGCGCCGCTTCTTCAGCCGTAGCTCCCATTGCAACATCACCTGTTACGACAGCCACTTCACCTTCGAAGTCAATTCCCCACTCTTCGGTCACTACCGGGATATCATCATAAGGTCCGATAAACGCGTCGGAGCCTCCCTGATACATCAAGGGATCAGTCCAAAAACTTGGCGGCATTTCCGCGCCACGCGCTTTACGCACCAATTCGACATGGTTGACATACGCTGAGCCATCCGCCCATTGGTATGCTCGCGGTAAAGGAGATTCACTCAAAGCTGGATCAAATGGCATTTCGCTGGTTAGCTCACCGTTATTCAACGCCAAATAAACCTCATTGAGCTGAGATTCAACATGACTCCAATTGTCTAACGCTTCTTGCATCGTTTGTGCAACTTCAGGTACAGCGACACATTTTGTCAGTGCTTTGTTTACCACAACCAGTAAGCCATCTCGGCTATCATTCTTTAGGGTTGCTAACTTCATATCCAGTCCCTTTCTATTTTTCTTTCCAACTGTAGACGTACTCTTTGTTTTCCACCTGCTCAGCCTCGTTACTGAAGTGCAGCGCGTGTCTGGTATCAATCATGACCGCAACTTCATCAGTAAACTTCTTCTTGTACTCTTGACCTGCTTTAAAGGCTTTAGGATGAGGGCCATGAGTAAAGCCTGCTGGATGGAAGGTCACCATACCCGCTTCAATATTGTCGCGACTGAAAAAATCTCCGGCGTGATAAAACAGCACTTCGTCATAATCATCGTTATTGTGATAAAACGGCACTTTCAGTGCACCTGGATCACTTTCAATGGGCCTAGGAACAAAGGTACATATAACAAACCCTTGACCAACAAAGGTGGTATGCGCCGATGGTGGTAAATGATACCTGTGTGACATTAATGGTCGGATATCACGCCAGTTCACTCGCACGACTGACAGGTCACCATGCCAACCAATCGCATCAAGTGGATTGAATGGATACGTGACAACACTGACTTGGTCGTGACGCTTGATATGAACCTGTGTGGCGTCCTCGGAATACTGGGCTTTAAACTGGTCATCAATTTTTGGTACATCCAACACCGCAGGATCAAACACAGCGTGATTTCCTACCATCCCCTTCTCTGGTAGCGTGTAAGCCGCATCAGTATTTTCAATCATCAAAACAAACATGGGTTCACGAGGTTCTAATCGCCAACTCGTCGAACGCGGAATCATTACATAATCGCCTTCAACCACTTCTAAGTGTCCGTAGTCACAGTAAAGATCCGCAGTTCCCTGATGAATAAACAACAGCTCATCCCCATCAGCATTTCTAACCAAATGCGTCATGGCATTCTCTAACTTCCATACGCGTACTTTACAGTTGGCGTTGTGAAGAAGATGCGGCACAGACCAAGGTGAAAGCTGGTGTGATTCCTCTACGTGGTTGAAGTTGAACGCGCGTGGTTTTAAATCGCCTTCCCACTCACTCCAACCGGTAGGAGCATGTTGATGGTGAAAGTGGGCAGCAGGCCCAAAGAACCCGCTACGGCCAGCTTCACGTTCGTAAATTGCCTCTTCGGGAAAATCAGCGTGCGCTTGCTTGGAGCACACTCCCTCCCGATGAGGGAATGTTATCCATTTATGCATCGTCTAGTACCCCACGACGGATTTGATCTTCTTCAATCGACTCAAATAGCGCTTTAAAGTTACCCTCGCCGAACCCTTCGTTACCTTTACGTTGAATGATTTCGAAGAACACGGGACCAATTACTGTCTGAGTAAAGATCTGCAGTAGGATGCCATCTTTCATTGGTGCGCCATCGATCAATATTCGTAGATCGCGTAATTTCGACACGTCTTCTTTGTGTCCATCCACGCGGCTATCAACTTTTTCGTAGTAAGTATCGGGGGTTGGCATAAAGTCCATACCACGATCACGCAGAGTTTGGACTGTCTGGTAAATATCATCTGTGGTTAAGGCGATATGCTGAATGCCTTCGCCGTTGTACTCACGAATAAACTCTTCAATTTGCGATTTGTCATCAGAGGATTCGTTGATAGGAATTCGGATCTTGCCACAAGGCGCAGTCATCGCTCGGCTCACCAAGCCCGTTAATTTGCCTTCAATGTCGAAGTAGCGAATTTCACGGAAGTTACCAATGCGCTCATAGAAGCCCGACCATACGTCCATATTACCTTGCTTAACATTATGCGTTAGGTGGTCTATCTCGTAGAGGCCGACATCCATTTTAGCAAGACGCTCCTTCGCGTCTTCATAAAAGCGGAAGTCCACTTCATAAATGCTGCCATCTTGGTAACGATCAACGAAATACAGCAAGCTCTCACCAATACCGTATATCGCAGGGATGCTAAGTTCCATTGGACCAATTTCAGTGATGTATTCTTTACCACCATTGTCTAGCGCCTGCTTCATTGCAACCGCCGAGTCTTTAACGCGAAAAGCCATGCCACACACAGAAGGGCCATGAACTTCAGCAAAAGCATGGGCCTGACTATGGGGTTGAGCATTAACGATAAAATTCACATCACCTTGTCGATAAAGCCACGCTTCTTTTGAACGGTGTTTAGCCACTTCTGCAAACCCAAGCGAATTAAACAGGTCTTTAAGCGCTTGAATACCTTTCGCGTCTGCCGCTGTATATTCAACAAACTCAAATCCATCTGTACCTAGTGGGTTGTACGCTTCGTTCATTTCTATATCCCTCGTTATTGATCTAACTACCGTGTAACTATCAATAACTTGGCTCAGCTAAGCGCAAATTTGAACCTTACACGCCCAATCCGAAGTTAACGAAATGTAATCACAAACTGTAAACACGTTTAATTCAGATAACTTTAATTCATAAAAATCAAAAGTTTAAATCAAATCACAAAGTAACAATTAGTTTACATTCAACCAATAATCATAACTTCCTGCTTATTAACAAGTATAGTTCAGTCTTGAATTTGACTCTGAAGACCAAACAGGTCTAGCTGCCTTGTTACATTGAGCAAATCAATTCAATCATTCACATAAAATCACTAGGCAAATCGTTAACCATAAATTGACATTAGGAGTTGCTGATAGATTGATATAGCGCAGACAAATCTCCCCTTCGAGCCGTTATGGTTATCCCCTCTGTTCCTTAACGAGGTATAACAATGACTCAAATTAACCGTGAACGTCTGGTCGAACACTTTATCCAACTAGTAAAAATTGACAGCGAATCTCGCAACGAAAAGCAAATTGCGCAGGCGCTTGCCGAACAGTTAGGTGAACTAGGATTTACTGTCCATAAACTGCCAGTTCCTGAAGAGGTATCAAATGGTTTTAACGTCTATGCTCGACTAGAAGGTACGATTGACGATAGCGTTGTACTTAGCTGCCATATGGATACCGTGACTCCAGGCATTGGTATTGAGCCAGTGATTGAAGACGGCATCATTCGTTCGAAAGGCAACACTATTTTAGGTGGTGATGACAAATCGGGTATTGCCGCGATTATGGAAGCAGTTCGCAGCATTAAAGCACAAAACCTAGCTCACAAGACCATTGAACTCGCCTTCACTGTTCATGAAGAAGGTGGCCTATTCGGCTCTGAAAACTTCGACATGTCTTACATTCAAGCCGACAAAGCAATCGTATTAGATACTGGTGGTCCTATTGGCACTATCGTCAATGCCGCACCGGGTCAGCAAAAGATCGTTGCGAACTTTATCGGGCGCCCAGCTCATGCAGGCTTGGCACCAGAAGAAGGTATTAGCGCGATTCAAGTCGCCTCTGAAGCCATCACCAACATGAAGCTACTCCGTATTGATGAGGAGACAACAGCTAACATTGGTATCGTTCAAGGTGGTAACGCGACCAATATCGTTATGCCTGAGCTAAAAGTGGTTGCGGAAGCACGCTCACTAAACGATGACAAACTGACGGCACAAGTTGCTCATATGGTTGAAACCTTCCAAGTGGCCGCAGATAAGCATGGTGCACAAGTTGAGATTGAATCGACTCGTGCATACAACGCGTTTGTGATTGCAGATGATCATCCACATATTGAATCGGTAAAAGCCTCTTTCGAAGCCATTGGGGCAAACCCATACACTAAAGGGACTGGTGGTGGTAGTGATGCCAACAACTTTAATGCAAAAGGGTTAATCACGGTTAATATCTCTACCGGTATGGCAAAAGTTCATACTACAGAAGAGTTCATTGCTATTGATGATATGGTGAAAGTGACGGAGTTTGTTGAGCACTATCTAACGCACTAAGTAACGCTGATAACCACAAAAGCCGCTAATTGCGGCTTTTGTTTTATTGAATGTTACGCACTACTCTTTGGTCAATTTCACCACCCTCTTCTCCCGCATTTCCTGAGTCATCATTGAAGCAAACTCGTCATGAGAAAGCGGCTGCGAGAAAAGATATCCTTGGTATTGATCGCAGCCCTCTTGAACAAGTACATCCAACTGCTCCTGAAATTCGACCCCTTCCGCTACAAGTTTTATGCCCAAACTGTGTCCCATTTGAATGATGGTACGGACAAGGACGCGATCAGAGTGATTGATAGAACACTCGTCGATAAAACATTTATCAATCTTGATAATATCAATGGGGAGTTGTTTTAAATACTTAAGGCTCGAGTACTCCACACCAAAGTCATCTATCGCAATTGAAACACCGATGGCTCTCAGTTGGCGACAGATATCGGTGATGTTCTCAGGATCACTCATCAATGTAGATTCAGTAATTTCTAACTGCAGTAGGTGCGACGGCAACTGTGTCTCTTTCAGCGCTTTGCACACCACTTCAAATAGATCTGCATGCGCAAACTGGACGGTTGAAACATTGACTGCAATACAAACCGGTAGATGCTGGTCATAATACTGCTTCGCTTGGCGACATGCTTCATGGATGATCCAATGACCTATAGGCACAATCTGTGTCGTCTTTTCAGCAATTGGAATAAACTCAGCCGGCGATATTGGGCCAAGTTGTGGATGGTTCCAACGCAGCAAAGCTTCCGCACCGACTATCTTAACCGATTCAACGTCTACCTTAGGTTGAAACATAAGAATAAACTGGTGGCTAGATAAGGCAGAACGTATCTCTGTCTCGATTTGATGCTGCCTAATTGTTTCCCCAAGCAACTCATCGTCAAACCAACAAACCGCCCCACCACCGACCGAGCGAGCTTTATATAGAGCGAAGTCAGCGTTTTTCTCCCACACTTCTGGGCTACCTACCGCATCCGCAGCATAGGCAACCCCAATACAATAGGAGAGTCGATGAGAAGTATTGTCCACATCAAACATCGCTCTTTGATGACGACTTAACTCATCAACGAGTTGTTCGAGCTTAGGTTGGAGTTCTTTATCCTCCACCACAACGATAAATTCATCACCGCCAAATCGATATACCTTACCTACATCTCCCACTATACCCGCAATATGCTTAGAGAATGCAATTAGCAGTTCATCGCCATATCGATACCCCAATCGGTCGTTAACGTTTTTAAAACCCTCTAGACCAATGTGTACCATCCCGAAATGTTTCGCATTATGCTCAGTTATCCTATCGATATCCTCTTTATAGGCATTGGCATTGGGTAGTTTCGTCAAGTAGTCGGTCTGACTCTCTGTTTTGAAAGTCGCCGCTTGTTGTTGCGTTTTTACAAACAAGTAAGTCATTAACGTGGCAAACACAGTGACTGCGGTCATCTCAATTGAGGTATCAATAAACGTATGAAAGTCTGAAATGGTTAACTGATATAAGTAGCCGTTAATCAGTGCAGCACATACCGCAATTGGCCACAACGTACCCGGAAACAGCACGATGTAGCACAACGGTAAGAACAATAGACACGCTTTTACAAGCTCTAGAGGGAAAGGCTGAATCAATCCTCCAATCAAGAACAAACTAGTGGCTGAAAAAGCAAATACGTGTTTGAGAGATCGGTTGGTGCAATACAATGCTAACAATAACAATACAGGAAATAGGTAGAATGCATATTCCCAAGGGTGCGGTTGCAGCAAAAATGAATGGGACATAACCCCTACTGCAACGATGTAGGCGATATAAGCGATAACTTGTACGGCTTCGTTTACCTTAAATAGCTGCTGCATTTGATGCCTTGCTTACTTGTTTCTTCTAATAAACAGTAGCGCATATTTAGCATCTTCGGCGGAATCAAATAGATTTACAGCCACTAAAATAACAAAAACGCCTCAAAAATGAGGCGTTGTTTCAATGAAGCAGAGATATTCTACAGGCCAAGCTCTTCAGAAAGTGCCTTCATTTGCTTTAGGTCCATTTGATGAACCCGAATCATTTGTTCAACTTGGCTCAAGCGAGATTGGGCTTCGTCCTGTTTATCACACGAATCAGATTTTGCATCCCAAGACGTCCCTTCTAAGTATACATCACATGCTTTCTTAAGTTCAGCGATCTTAGGTTGGAGCTCTTCCCTCTCTTTCTCTAGAGACTCAAGTTCCATTTTTACTCTTAGCTCTTGTTGAAACAATTCACGTGATCGCTCAAACATGGTCGCCTGCATATCTGCTTGTCGATTAAGCTTGCTGTTCTGTGAGTTAGCCGTCTGCAGCTGCTCTTTTTGCGTGGTGATCTGTTCCTCAAGCGACAAGTTAACTTTTTCGAGCTCATTAACTTGTTGCTCAAGTTTAATTACAACTTCTTGGTGTTCAGTTTTTTGTTCCTCTATCGCTTTTTGTAGCTTTAGTGCTACTTCATCGTCGACCTTAGCCACTTTTTCTTCTACTTGAACGACCATTTTCTGCTTGTCTTCCGCCAGAGTTTGATACTGTTGCTCAAGTGTTTGGTATGTGGACTCCCATTTTTTTGCAGTCAGTGTCGATCCAACCAAACCACCTAACGCCAAACCTAAAACACCTGCGATGATAATATAGAGATGCGTTCGCTTGTCTCGCTCTTCAATAACGACAACGTCATCATTCTCTTGGTTATCGGTATGTTCGTTCACTTATTTGCTCCTGAGGGTTAACGCATCAGTTCTGTAATCATGAGCGTGGTTGTGTAAAGTAAAAAGCCAGCAATCAAAGTAACAACCACGTATTTCTGTAGCTTTTCGCTTGTCCGATAGCGAATCAAAACAAACGCCAAAGCCACTAAAAAAGCAATTGCAAGTAACCTTGTCATAACCTCTCCTTAGGCAGACTTTCTATTCATTACTTTATACCATTTTTACGCCGAAATAGTCAGAAACGCGTAGTTTTACTGGCTAAGAATTTTAATTTAATTGATTCAAATGGTTACTTTGTTATCAAAGTGCAAATCTAAGAGCAAATTACGAGCACTTTAACGCGAACCACAGCATTTTGTTTGGTGCTCTGTTCGAACTAAGGTATAAAGAGCTAACGAAAAATAGTGGGAAATACCGATGAAACCATACAAGTTGGACAATAAGAAACGCCGCATCCAAAAGAAACTGTTTTTGGGTGAATTTGCAATGCTTGGATTTGAGCTAAGCTGCGAAACCACAATCACCGATTTCGATAAGTATGACGTATTTGTCGATGAGTTCATCGATTACATTGATGGCTTAGGCCTTTGCTTTGGTGGTGGTGGCCTAGAGCTGTTTGAAGGCTTCTTATGCTGCAATGCTCGCTATGCCGATGCGACTGAAGAGCAAAAAGCCCAAGTTGTTGCATGGTTAGAAGCTCGTGAAGAGGTTAAATCAGTACAAACTAGCGATTTGGTAGACGCAAACTACTTCTAGCTTTTGCCCCCTGTCTATGAAAAATAGCGCCATTTACGGCGCTATTTTTGTATGCTCTATCTCACTTCCATCCCAAGATTATACTGTGCCAAACAGCGCGTTACGTAACTTACTTTTAACAAAGCAGCAATAACAATCGTGCTTATATGTGCGGCAATTTGCTCGCCTAAAGTGAATTTGTAAGCATACGGATAAGAAATGAGTACGCTGACGACTAACGCAACAAAGGTTAATAGCAGTGCAACATTCGAAAAGTTCAAAAGTTTATTAAAAGTGGTATTGGTTGGTTGAGCAAACATATCGACCTCACTTTGATCATTTTATTGTTTTATACACTCTACATTGCACATACCTTGCCAAAATATTAAATCGTTTTAAATCTGATACTTAAAAGATAAAACAAACAGAATAGTGTCAATTAGACACCCATTAAAAAGAGTCATTATTACAACACCAATACTAATAAACACCAAGAAATCATCACTATAAAAACCTTTCATTTGATGTAAATCAGCTATTGAAATACAAAAAAATAATGATAGAGTTCACACATCGATAGCAACCAGTGTTATCGACTAACTTTTACTCAGTTTATCGAGTAATTGTTCCGATGAAGACTGCAGGAGAGTGGTTATTTACCAAATGTTAACATTTGGTAAGGATAACCTACCGAAGAAGTAAATCTTTCAGGTGCCATTTAGGTGGCGGGGACTGTAGTTGGAGGAGCCTCTGGAGAGAACCGTTAAATCGGTCGCCGAAGGAGCAAGCCTATTTGTAGGTGAAACTCTCAGGCACAAAGGACAGAGGAGTGGAAAGAACAATTCAGCTATTTCGCATTTCTGTCTGTAGCTAATCGGGATCAATGATCTCTGCACTTTCACTCTTCTCCTTAAATAAGCATTATCACTTAAGGGGAAATCATGGATAACCTTCAATCTTTACTTAAAACAATCGACAGCTTTGTCTGGGGCCCACCACTATTGATCTTATTGGTTGGTACCGGTGTCTACTTCACTTTTCGTTTGGGTTTACTACAGTTTAGACACTTACCGACTGCGCTGAAAATGGTGTTCAGTAAAGATGACTCTAAAACACAAGGCGACGTCTCTAGTTTCGCTGCGTTGTGCACCGCCCTATCGGCAACGATTGGTACAGGTAACATCGTAGGTGTCGCGACAGCAATTAAGCTTGGTGGACCAGGTGCTCTATTCTGGATGTGGCTTGCAGCTCTATTCGGTATGGCGACCAAATACGCAGAGTGTCTGCTTGCTGTAAAATACCGCAAAGTCGACGACAAAGGCCAGATGACCGGTGGCCCTATGTACTATCTGCAATATGGCGTAGGCTCCAAGGCTCTCGCAGTGATGTTTGCTGTATTTGCATTGGGTGTAGCCTGCTTCGGCATCGGTACCTTCCCGCAAGTCAACGCAATAATAGATGCCAGCGAAATCTCGTTTGGTGTTTCTCGTGAAATCTCAGCCAGCGTACTGACACTGCTTGTTGCCTTTGTAACACTGGGCGGTATTAAATCTATCGCGAAAGTCGCCGGTAAAGTCGTACCAACCATGGCGCTGTTCTACGTATTAGCCTGTTTAAGCGTGATTATTATGAACGCAGACAAGCTACTAGATGCGGTAGAGCTTGTACTGGTTTCTGCCTTTACATCTACGGCAGCAACTGGCGGGTTCTTAGGCGCAAGCATTATGCTAGCTATCCAGTCAGGTATTGCTCGCGGTGTGTTCTCGAATGAATCTGGCCTTGGTAGTGCACCAATGGCGGCGGCGGCGGCAAAAACCGATTCATGTGTAAAGCAAGGCCTGATCTCAATGACAGGCACCTTCTTCGACACTATCATTATTTGTACTATGACGGGTCTTGCGCTGATTCTTACGGGTGCTTGGCAAAGTGACTTTGCAGGTGCAGCCATAACCACTCATGCCTTTGCGGTGGGTCTTAATGCCGACACGTTTGGCCCGATGCTTGTCTCAATTGGTTTGATCTTCTTTGCCTTCACCACCATTTTAGGTTGGAACTACTATGGTGAACGCTGCGTAGTTTACCTATTTGGCACCAAAGCGGTGTTGCCATATAAACTTGTGTTCGTCTGTTTAGTTGCCTCTGGCGCCTTCTTACACTTAGACATGATCTGGATTATTGCCGATATCGTTAATGGTCTAATGGCAATTCCAAACCTAATTGGTCTTATTGCTTTGCGCCATGTTGTGGTTGAAGAAACAAAACTCTACTTTGCTCAGGTCTCAACGGTTCGCAGTAATCGTGTGACTGTTTAAGCTCATTAGACTCTGATTAAGCCCAACCAATGCGAAGCGGAAGCGCTTCGCATTTTTGTTTTATCTAACTGAAACAAATACTTCACCCAATCGACCTCCTACAGTTCTAAACTTGTCTCAAACCCTGTTTGAGCTTGATAATGATTGGACATATCCCCCGCGACATTCAGCATATTGAACAACTCGCCGAGCAGTTTCCTCAGCACGTTCATTTAAACCTCCTCGATAAAATCCCGCATCAAGGGAAATCACTGCCAATATACGCTCTGGAGGTAGGCGTCAATATTCGACAAGCCCCATGCCTTTTCTTTATTGGCGCAGTTCATGGTGTCGAACGGATTGGTAGCCAGATCATTCTGGCGTTTGTTAAGAGTTTACTTCGGAGACTAGAGTGGGATAGGCAGTTAAAAGAGTCGCTGGAACGAGTTCGAATTGTCTCAATACCAGTCGTTAATCCGTGGGGTGTCGCTCTTAAGAAACGAGCCAACCACAATGGTGTCGATTTGATGAGAAACGCCCCAATCAAAAGCTCAAACCCTATTCATCAACTCTATGCTGGGCAAGATTTTAGTTCTGCACTGCCGTGGTATCGCGGTAACCCCGAACAGATGGAACGAGAGCTGCAAGCTTTGTCACAGTACATTCTCTGTAGTACAGAGCACTCCCGCTCTTCGATTTTGCTCGATCTTCATAGTGGCTTTGGCACGCGTGATAGGCTTTGGTTTCCTTATGCCCACAGTAAACAACCGCCAAGTAATTTATCCCAATACTACTTGCTGTATAGGCAGTTTAGAAAGAGCTACCCTCACTACGAGCTTTATCAGTTTGAACCGCAATGGCACCAGTACACGACTCATGGTGATTTTTGGGACTGGATGCTATTACAGCATCAAACGAAATCAGAGAACGACTTTTTACCGCTCACTCTCGAGCTTGGCTCTTGGCTATGGGTGAAAAAGAACCCAATACAAATGCTCAGATTCAGCCAAATGTTTCACCCGACTAAACCCCATAGGATCAAACGGGTACAGCGGCGACACAGTACTCTGCTAAGCTATTTAATTCAGGTGCTCGACAACGATCTACTCGCCAATATGTCGATAAGCGATGAAGAAAAGTATAGAGAAAAGGCCAACAAACTATGGTACCGATAGTCTTAGTCAGAGGGTTATTAAGAGAAAGCGGTCATTGGCAGGATTTAGTCAATGCCATTCAGCAAGCTTCTCCAGAGATCGCGGTCATCACGCCCAATGTCCCCGGCAACGGTGCGCTTTACAATAAGACTAGCCCAAGCAGTATCGAGCAAATGCTTGCACCTGTGCTGACACAACTCCCTAAGAGCTGCCAACGTTATCACTTAGTCGCGATTTCAATGGGCTCTATGCTCGCCAGTCATTGGGCACATGTACTACCGGGCCAGGTAGCAAGCTTAACCCTGATTAATCCGAGCTTTTCTCGTTACAGCCCTTTTTGGCAACGAATAAACCTTCAGGCCCTACTCAGCATTGGTGCATCAAGTTTAAAAGGGAGTGAAGCATTCCAACAGTCTATCATCGAATGGACAAGCCCAATCAGCCTTCATCATCCTGAAGTGATCGAACATCACCTTAATCTTGCGCGAAATCACCCTGTCACTGCTATCAATGCGATTCGACAACTGTATGCTGCAGCAAAATTTAAAGGGCAAAGCGCTCCACCAGCAATTCCAACTCAAATCATTGTTAGCGAACGAGACAAACTAGTAGATAGTCGATGTGGCGAAGCTATCGCGAAGACTTGGAAGGTAGAAATAAAACGTTTTGATTGTGATGCGCACGACTTGCCGTTAGCCAAACCGCACGCACTGTGTGATCATCTTTTACACTGGTTTGCCAATATCGAACTAAGCACAGACTATACCTGAGGCTTTTCAACCAGAAGCTTGATACCAAGGAAGACTAAAACCGCCCCTGTCGAACCTTCCATCCAGCGGGTAAATCGTGGACTTTGAAGTAAGTTTTTCGCTTTCGTAAGCACGCCCGCTAAACCACACTGCCAAACCATGGCGATAACAAAATGGATCGCAGCCATTAAGCAAGATTGCAAAAATGCTGAACCTTCAGGGTTGATAAACTGAGGCAAAAACGCGAGGTAGAAAACCGCTGTTTTAGGGTTTAGCACGTTAGATAGAAACCCTTCACGTAGTGACCGCTTTGCATCAAGAGGCGTTGAACCCACCACGACGTTTGCATTTAAACCTGAACTCGTTCCATTTAAGAGGCCTTTCAAAGTCATCACACCTAGCCAGATTAAGTAGGCTGCGCCAACCATCTTCACCGCGTTAAACAGTTCAGCAGATTGCGCCAAAATCGCAGAAATACCCACCGCCGAAAACGTGGCATGGACGAACAAACCAAGACATATCCCTAAGCTTGTTAAAAAACCATCACTAAAGCCGCCACGCGAGGAGTTACGAATTACCAAGGCAGTGTCTAAACCGGGAGTCAGTGTAAGAATAGTAATAGCGATTAAAAAGGATTCGATATTGATAATCATGGGTCGTCCTGACTGATTAGGGGCTGTTTACAATTTCACCCCATGTTATAGGAAGGTATAACCGAGGTTCAACTCTTGATTAAATTCACTTGGTCTCATAATCATTGATTGATAAGCTTTCGCCTTTACAAATCAATAGTCACGGAAGGCGACCCATGAGCGCATTCGAAAAACTCAAACAACATTCTAAAAAGATCTCACACTTCAATCACCTTGCTGCTATCTGTGGTTGGGACCAAGCAGCTGTTATGCCATCAGGCGGAAATCAAGCTCGCTCGGAAGCGATGGCGGAACTGTCGGTGCACATTCACGGCTTACATACTCAGCCACAACTAGAAGACTGGTTTGCAGAAGCCGAATCTGAACAGTTAAACACTCAAGATCAAGCCACATTGCGCGAGTTAAAGCGTCAATGGCAACAGGCGAACGTGTTACCAGAGTCATTAGTGCAGGCCAAATCTTTAGCCGGCTCTAGATGTGAGCACGCGTGGCGTACCCAGCGCGGAGACAATGACTGGCAAGGTTTTGAAAAAAACTGGGCAGAGGTGGTAAAGCTCTCACAAGAAGAAGCGCAAATTCGCGCTGAAGTAAATGGTCTTTCTCCTTACGATGCCATGCTTGATATTTATGAGCCAGGAACTAACTCCGAATCTCTTGACCGTCTGTTTAGCGATGTAAAAACCTGGTTGCCTGAGCTGATCAACCAAGTGATTGAGAAGCAAGCCTCTGAACATTATGTTCAAGCACAAGGCACTTTCGATACCAGTAAACAGAAAGCACTCGGTCTTGAAGTAATGAAGCTACTTCAATTTGACTTCAACCATGGACGCTTAGATGAAAGTGTTCACCCATTTTGTGGCGGTGTACCAACGGACGTTCGTATTACCACTCGCTACGATGAAAGCGAGTTTGTTCAGTCCTTGATGGGCATTGTTCACGAAACGGGGCATGCACGCTACGAGCAAGGACTGCCAAAAACACTGTCTGGCTTGCCATCTGGTGAAGCGCGTTCAATGGGTATCCACGAATCTCAGTCTCTATTTTTTGAGATGCAAGTAGGCCGAAGTGACGCATTTATCGAACACCTTGCTCGTCTAGCTGGTCAGCATTTCGATGGTCACAGCACAGAGTTGTTCTCGCAATCGAACTTCCAAAAACTCTACACACGAGTTAAAAAAGACTTTATCCGCGTCGACGCTGACGAGCTCACCTACCCTGCTCACGTCATTTTGCGCTATGAAATCGAGCGTGACCTAATCAATGGCAAGATAAAACATACAGACGTTCCAGAGCTATGGAATCAAAAAATGCAACAGTACTTAGGGCTTTCAACAGAAGGCAACTATAAGAATGGTTGTATGCAAGACATCCACTGGACAGACGGTGCATTCGGTTACTTCCCGTCATACACATTAGGTGCCATGTACGCGGCTCAGTTTATGTCGGCCATGAAACAAACGGTTGATGTAGACGGCGCAATTCGAAGCGGCGACCTATCACCTATTTTCGCTTGGCTAGAAGATAAGATCTGGAGTAAAGGAAGCTTATTAACCACGGATGAACTGGTGAAGCAAGCGACTGGTGAAACACTCAATGCGAAGTTCTTCCAAGATCATTTGAAGAGCCGCTATTTATAAGCTTAATGCGGGAACAGTCACTCAGGCTGTTCCCGCGTTCCAACTTTGTTCAATTAAAGCCTTTGATTATCTGGTGCCGATATAGAGCGCTAATTAAATCTTGTTTAGTATGCAAAACGAGCATCACATAAGCTTTATTGTCAATGATTTCATATAGACAACGATAAGAACTATCTAATCTTTCCCGAAACTTGACTCCAACATCCAACAATGTCGGATTATATCTGTAACGTTCAGGGTCATCAGAGATAGCATCATAATTTCGGATTACTAAGCCTTCAGTAAATGCCACCACTTGCTCTTCTGAATGGTTTTCAACTGCAAGCGATTCAATTTCTAACAAACAGTTAACGGCCATTTCCGTGAAGATGACTTCCAAAAGTTAGCTCCTAGCAGCACGAAGACGTTCCAATACTTCTTCTTTTGAGTGAACTCGACCAGCCACTACATCATCTTTGGCCATCATAGCCAACTTTAACAGCGCATTTGCCTGTCGTTCAGCATGGATGACTTGTTCTTCTTGTTCCCTTTCTTCTGCAGTTTGAATATACAGCTCCGCCGTACCATTTTTTGTTACTACACAGCCGCCTTTGAAGGCATCAGGATTACCAAGGCTATCTTTTGCAGCGCGTTGTGACATCGTATGAGTCTTGTTCATAGTGACCTCGCTAAAAAAGTTACACAAAAATTTTATGCCAATATTATTTTGAGGTCAAATATGGTCTCAATTTATCCCCAATACTGCATATACCACTACTCACTATAAAGGTGTTTGACGTTGACGGTATGCACCGCAACGGCCTGACTGACGTGCTCTTTCAGGCAATCAAACCATTCTAGAATTACCCATCCATTTTTCAGAACGACTTCAAAAGTCCTGAATGATAATCTGAAATATCCAAGGTAACACCATACTCTTGAACCCATTGATCGAGTTTCGCTTGAGCTGCGTTTAAACTGTTCATAGTGATGGTATTGTCATCGAGTTGCCAAAGCTGACGAGAGCCGTCGTAGCTAAATTGAAGTGCCAGCATCGCATCAACATTTCCATCTTGTGCCGCGGTTTGCAGTGCTCGATTCTTACGGTGGATTAGGTTTAAGGCCTGTTTAAGATCCCACACATACGCCACTTCACGCATTTTAGGGTGCGTTTTTAACTTTACTAACGTCACCACTACTCCAATTGCACTGACGATGACACCAAGTAAGTTCCAGTGAAAATGAGAACCTTGCTCTGCTGGGAATAGGTAAATCAACGTTTGAGAAATTGCCAAACTAAATGCAGACAAAGCCGCAATACAGGCGACAATCACGATATTCAAACGAGAACGGTATAGCTGCTTGTCGATATTTTGTAACTGCATCAATAATCCATTTTTTGAGCCGACTAAAGCCATATCAATAGCCTTAAATGAGTAGATGATTATACACATCACACTCGATGATTAATAAGGACGCTCTCTGATTATTGGTAAGGAGACGTATCTGTATATCGAACCACACAGACTTTCCTTTCTAAACGGCACCAACTTATAACCCACAACACTGTTGTCGGGGATCTATATTAACGTTGTTGAATCGACGATTTGTAGGGTTCAA
The DNA here is from genome assembly GCF_059834185.1 of Vibrio sp. R10-SG3-ISO10. Classification (NCBI taxonomy): domain Bacteria; kingdom Pseudomonadati; phylum Pseudomonadota; class Gammaproteobacteria; order Vibrionales; family Vibrionaceae; genus Vibrio; species Vibrio sp. R10-SG3-ISO10. The sequence continues at coordinate 572,359 of NZ_JCBDHG010000020.1, read as the reverse complement.
AGCTAATACCATATTTTTCATATAGCTCAGCTATAGTGCCATTCTTCACTAGTCTTTCCATTTCCATGTCAAATATTGTAGCTAAAGCGCTTGAGTTCTCTGAATCAGAAAAAACCACGAAGAGTTTCTCTCCTTTTTTAGTCACGACGGTCATAAACTGTGACGCGCTTGTCGATGGCGCGAGCATGGATAAAGCCGAGCCATAATCTACCAACGCATCTACTCTTCCTTTTTCCAGTAGCTTTAATCCCTGCGCCACATTGTCTACTTCCACCTTTATCAAGCGCACACCTTTTAAAAATCCTTGGTCAAAGTCGTAACCTCTGACCCACGCGACCTTCTTTTCATCTAGCGAGCCATATCGACGATTTTCCCAATCGAGTGCGCCTGACCGAAATCGCACTACCACATCCTCTTCAATGCTAATGTGCCACCTTGGATAAAGAAAACCCAGATTCTCTTGCGGATAATAATAATCCCCAACGTAAGCATCGGCAGCTTTCTTCTCGACTAACTGCTTTGCTCGCTTCCAAGGCTTAGTACTAAGCTCGACTTGAATACCTGCGGAACTAAACACCGCGGTCACAATCTCCCAATATAAACCCGTGCCATCGCTATTAGTGTAACCTTGCCACTCTTCACTCACTACTTTGATAGTCTGAATTCTATCCGAGCTAGAAACTCCACTGCACATGAAAATAGATGTAAGCACTAATATGGAAGTTAACTTCGACATCGTCCTCTCCTTACTACTAGTAAAGAGCATAGTTGAGGACAACAGGTGATGCGATACCCGTCAACTGATACTATAGCTTTACGATTCTAATGAAATTCCAAGCTCTGTACGTTTTCGTTTACTTAAATTTAAAGCTGCCAAGCGATACGATTCTGATAAGTAGTATTTCAAGTCGTCGTCTAGCTCGCCGGACGTTTGGGTTTGTTGAATCCATTTCATGCCTCGCGAGGCAAAATAAGGTGCAGGTCTATACCCTTCGCAATCACTCAGAAACTGGAAATTTAAGTCTGATGTTTTAAAAGTGAATGCGGCTTCACCATCATCACTCCAGCCACCGATGGCAAAGACTTTTCCACCGACTTTCCAAACGTGAGAATTACCCCATTGAATAACGTGGCTTGTCGCGGCGAACTCTCCGCAGAACTGATTAAACTCTTCGTAAGTCACTTTATTCTCCAATTGCCCATGCATACGAATGACACGAAAATAGCTCGGCTAGTGACAACACTATAACCTACATACCATTTCCATCAGTCCATTGTTTTCTGAAGACTTGGAAAAGCCATGTGCGTGGTAGAGTTGTACTGCAGGGTTTTCAATAAACACCTTCAAGATGATTTTTGAGCAGGCTCGATCCCTTGCATGCTGTTTTATCAAGCTTATAGATTTAGAGCCATAGCCTCGGCCTTGAAACTGCGGCTCTAACTGGAAATCTCTTAGATACGTTGTTTCACCTTCGTCATAACTAAAGCGAACCAAACCAACTCGCTTTTCATCTACACAAATTTCAAAGTTATCTAGCTCTTGCCAACTTTCGAGAAAGCGCTGATGATCCCACACTATTCCCCTGCTCTGATAATAGGCTGACATATTTTCTAGAGTCAAAGACTCGGCGTAATGAGAGTCCGAAGCCGGACTGAATACTAACTGCATCCAAGAAAACTCCTCTGATCAATCACTAAGCTCTACACTTGATAGTCGAATACGATGATGTCTTCCAACAGAGGGCGGAACACATCTTTCAGCGCATCATGTTCTGGGTGAGGTAAATAGTTTTGTCGCCCAGCCTCATCCACAAACGTCATCAAGACTGAATGCGTGAATCCTTGATTTTTGCCTTCAGGGCTATCGTTCAGTCCCCACTCCACCTCTAACACACCTTCAATTTTGTTAGGCATTTGCTCAAAAAGGGCTCTGAGCTTTTCTATTTCAGTTGACTGAGCATCTTGCTTAAACTTGATCAGTAATATATGCCGAATCATGCGCGTCTCTACTTTTGTCTTTAGTAACGATAACTTAACATCGTTTGGCTGGCTTCGACCAGTAGAAAGCGCATGAAGAAAGGAGCTAAGTCTATGACTCGACGGCGATGTAAATCTCTACCTCTTGAGCACCTTTGTAAAACTCAAAGTCCGTCGTATAAGAGCGCTTATGCTGGCAGTCTTCAGCAGCAAAGTAGTGCCACACTTCCTGCCATAGACTAATTACCGCATCGGGAAACTCCCCTTGGGCGGAAAACACTAGGTATTGACCAGTTTCTATATTCGTTTGCACAAGGGCTTCTTGGGCTTCACCACTTAAAAAGTCGGAACAGGCAATCACATCATACTTGCCGTTATAATCTGACTCATAGTTGGTATACACACCATATATCCGATTTTCTGAGCTCAGCTTCGGAAATATTTCTTTGTAAAAGAACTCCCACAACTGACCAATTTTAGCCGTTTCAGGTTGGCATTCGTCTGCATTCGTCGTTGTTACTGAAAGGCCTGTTAACTTAATTTTTTTGAAAGTCTGTAGTTCCATTCGTCATCTCATTGTTAGCTAAAGTGTTCTAAAACTTGTTGTTTGGACATCGCTTTCGATTGGTTTGAAAAGCAATAATATTTAGGTTTTTGGTCAATAAAGTACTGAACATCCATTTCCATTTTCTTGTGGCTAGGTAGTAGCCCCACTGGAATGTTGTAGCTGTTATCCGCTATAAAGCGGCTAAATAGATGTGTACCACACTCAGTACAGAAAGCCCGAGTAGCCCAAGGAGAAGAACGATACTCTTTAACAAACGCTCTCCCTTCAAAAATGACACTGGTCCCGCAGAAAGTCATGAGTTGAGGCCCACCTCCCCATACCTGACAGGAACTGCAGTGGCACACTGTGAATTTCTGGGGGATCGACTCAATATGCACTGTTACTTTTCCACACAGGCAGTTCGTCTTGTTATGTGCAGACATCGCTTTACATCCAATCCTTGTTTAAAAATCGATGTGCAAACAGTAGCAAATCCTACTGACAACTTTTGTCAGTAGGATGGCATAGAACATATTAGAGGGGAGAATTGGCTTGTTGGTTGGGTAACGCTTAAGGAGTAAGCGGTTCGCGATAGACCACTTTAAAACGCTCAAGAACCAATAGCATCTCTTCACTCGGCGCTATGTTTAGCTCTTCACACTCCAAAGAGAAAAACTTCCAATGAGCCTCACGCCACCAGCGAAGAGATTTGTCGCCCTCGCCTTCAGATGCAGCAAACTCCGCAGTCACTTGGTTGTATCGGCAGGTAGAAACAGACGTAATTTCAATGATGCACACAGGCTCACCTTGCCAATTGGTTACCACTTGCAGGTGACCGACTTGTGGCATTAGCTCGCCTTCATGGCTGTACCAATACTCCATGCTACATGAAGCGGTTTTCTCGCCACGTAAGATCAAATCTGCACATAGGTTGGCATTGTGTTCATCAGCGCAGAAATAATCGGCACTAAATGAGGTGTATTGCTGAGCGACGCTAGGGGGTAACGTCGCAAGAAATTGATCGAGATATTTTTGGCTTGATACTTCCATGACAGCCTCTATGGTTCGGTAGCTAATGTAAAGACGTGTTGCTAAGCTTTCTTAACAAACTTGGCCGTAACCATCATTTCTCCCGCCCCATCAACTTTACAATCAAGTTCATGGTCTTTGCCTTCAACGATTCGTCTAATCACAGCTTTTGTGCCGATTTTAAGCACCAAAGAGCTACCTTTAACTTTTAGGTCTTTCGCTAGAGTCACTTTATCACCCTCTTCAAGGGCGGTACCGTTGGCATCTTTTGCGGTAAACACGCTTTCATCAGGCTCGTTTGGGTTCCACTCATGAGCACACTCTGGGCATACTAGGTTGATTTGATCTTGGTAAACATACTCAGATTGGCAGTTCGGGCAAGGAGGAAAAGACATAGTCATTGTTCTTAGTTAGTGAAATTAGAACATATGATAGTGTCTCTCCCACTCTGTTGCGAGTGATACGGCGAACTTTAGTGAAACAATCACCTACCTAACTCGCCTCTGTGGGCTCCGACTTGAGTTGGGAAATAAAAGAGTTCAACTCTGAGAGAGAACGAATGATGTGCACTGACTTATTCTCTTCAAAACTCTTTACGCGCTGTTCAAAGTCCGCATTCCAAAATTTAGGGCTTAGCCGCAAGAATTTATAGCTCTGCATGCTGCCCTTAACGATGGAGCTCCCTTCCGGCCAACCTTCTGGTTTTACCGCTAGCCCCTTAAGCATACGTTTAGTTACCAACCAGTAACTGACGTAATAAGGCAAGTCGATATAGATTAACGTATCGGCAGACTCAAGACGTTGGCTGAAAGAGTACAAAGGGCCCAAGCCATCAATGATCCAGCTGTCTGCACTGAGAATATCTCGATGCTTTTTATCAAACACTTCCCTTGTCTCGGCCGTTCCATCTTTTCTGAAGGCAATAGAGTCGAGCTGGTGCAATGGTAAGTTTTTAATCAGAGCTAGTTGCTTACTCAGTGATGACTTACCACTTCCCGGCTTTCCAAAAACAGCGATTTTCTTCATATTTCCTCCGTCGACCAAATTGGTAAAATCCCAGAGGCAGAAAAACAAAACCCACCTCTTTCGGGTGGGTTAAACGAAAATAAGCGCGCAAAAACACCACCATTCCTATGGAATGATGATAATTCGAGAATCTTGGCGCGTTAGAGTCATTTTCATATCAATATATTTGTATATAAATCAACCAGTGTCAATGGCAATAAATTTCAGGCCTATAGCTTTTGCTCACTGTTTTCTTTAGCGTACGTCATCAAGTACTGCTTTTCACAAAACCCATAGCTGCGATAGAAACCCATCGCGCTGTCATTGTTCGACCAAACATGCAAATCAACCGAAGACGCATCATGAGATTGCGCCCAATGAACAAAGCTATCGACTAACTCCCTAGCAATGCCCTTTCCTCTTGAAGCAGGGCACACTATCAACTCTTCTAGATAAGCATATAGTCTAGCCTGACTCCAACGACGCTCCGGAGATTTTGTGATAGAACCTAACAGCGCGCCAACTGCAACACCATCAATCTCTTTTACAACGAGATATTGATTGCTGTCTGCGAGTATCTGATTAAGCTCCTCAAGCGTTAATACATTTTCAGTTTCACGCACAATATCAGGCGCTAACTGCGCATTATGCTGGTTTTCGAGAATAAACAACCTAACCAAGTCTGAATGGTCAGATACTACCGCTTTACGAATCATAGTTTTCTCTTACATTCTTGTTTTTGCATACTCTCTCGTTAGGCGAACGTTGTCCATGTTGCTTCCCCTACTAGTCGCTAAGTTGTTTTATTTGGAGAGAGATTTACTTAAGCAGATTGCTCTTGAGACGCCAATATACTTTCCATAAGGGGTACATTCTTGATAACCGTTTCGCTGATAAAACCGAACTGCATTCAGGTTGACTCGACGAGTCGATAATATCGCTTCTTGGTAGCCTAAGCTGATGGCAAACTCTTCCAATAGATTGAGAATAAAAGTGCCAGCTTTAGGCTGCTTAGAATACATCCGCTTTAGTTCACATACGCCATCGCTAAAGTACCTAAATACACCGCAAGCAACTGGTTGCTCGTCTAAATAAACCACCATGCATCCGTCTAACTGAGAATTGAATTCATCAGGTGAAAAAGAACTTTCTCCTGAATCATCCGTAATTTGGCGCAATGATGAGTTCAACTCCTGTACCAAAGAGGCGAAATTTTGATCGCTTGTGGTCACTTCCTTGTAAGTAAAATTCATCCCTCAATCCTCGGATAATCTACTAGGTTAAACTTTTATGAGTGTTTCACTGCCACTACCGAAAACGTATGCCAATGTTTTTGTCTTCCCAATGCTGTTTCAGCTTTTTCATCGCGTTCAACAAATCGGATAATTTCAAAATTTGAAAACAAGGCTCTAACTTCTGACTCTGTGAGAGGTGTCGTCGGGCTACGGTAGTTATTTGCCCAAGAGTCCTTTGTCCCCATAAAGTCACCAGCAAACACGCCACCTTCCACTAGCGAAGACTCAATCTTTTCCCACGTAGCTGAGAAGCAACTTGGATCAGCAAAGAACAAACTATTGTTGGCAATCACAAGACCACATTGAGGGTAATCATAATCTTCAAATGAAGACTGTGAGATATCAGCCAGAGCATTTTGCCCAAACCTGTCTCGACAAATCGCTATCGCATCGGGGTTAACATCAAAGCCATGCACTTGGTAGCCTTGCCCGAGCAAATAATCAATATCACTCCCCGTACCACACCCGCAATCAATCGCAACGTTAGTAGACGACTTGTTGAGCTTAACAACAAACTCCGTTCGCTTAAGATGAGGTTTAGCTAATGCTTTTTCGTAGTATTGACGCCAAATATCGCTGTTTTCATCCATATGTTTTATTCCTTGTCGAACCTAGTCAACTTAGGTCTTTTCTCCATTCTCTATGGCTTCACGCAAAGAGGCAATAAATTCACGAACCCTTCGGTTGTTGTCTGCATGAAGTTCATTGCCGCAAGATTCACCTCGATAAAAGATCTCCGGATCTGAATAGATGGGTAAGAGTAACTTTTCGTAACTCATGATTGTTCCGGCGTTTGCACACTTATAAGCCCTTGCATAAGGTTTGACGAGGTGTTTATTTGCTGGCTTGAGGCTACGTTCAAGTTGTCCTTGTAACAATGAAAAGAACAGGGTTTCACTATGATTTGCGTGCATCAAATGCCCGAACTCATGTTCAAGGACATAAGGAGGCGCATCATCTGCTAACAATATGAAACCAGGGTTAAACTCCCAGCGCGTCATGCCATCGATGTTTTCTTCAAATATAGGATGACGGTAATCAAGAACAAAAACGAAGTAGCTTAGCGGATCATGCTCAATTGAATCTAACCGCTCTTTGCCAATCGCATTGCGACCTTGCAAATAGACTTCTTCTAAATACTCCGTATCTGAAAAACCAAAATCAACATATTGGTATGATGCCAGTAGACGCTCAAGTGGCAAACAAGAGTTCTTTAGTGTTTGGTTTGCAAACTCTATCTGCTTGACGGCACTACGCTTTCCGAAAAATTCTTTTAGTGGACTATCAACAAAATAATGCACTTTGGTCGATAAAATCGTCTCGTCATGACTACACCTTGCTAAATCCAAATTATCCAAGTCGAGAGGGGTTTGATCTGGTCTATTTAGATAGAAAAGAGCCGCAGTGACAATAAGAGATGAGATAACTAAGGCTTTTTTCATAGATCTACTTTAAATCCATAAAACTCTTGTTCATTGCTTTATCCGATAACCTTCTTAAGACATTCAACTTGTTTCTCTAATAATTGACCGTCGCCTGAAGAATAAGATTTAGCCACATTGATCCATTGGGTACCCGTCTCGTCGATATGCTTAAATTCCACTTGCAGTGCATAACGCGAACAGCGGCTTAGGGAAAATAGAAAACCAACAACACTCAAACTCACTGCGATACCAATTAACCATGAAGGAGCAGGACTGAACTGATTGACTACTAGCCAAGCTGATCCTGAAAATAACGCAAGCCAAAAGATCATTTGACCTAAATTATCCAATAACGACATGCGCTTAAATTTAGCATTGGTAATCTTTGCAAGTGGGTAGCTATCTTTTTTGAAATGAAAATTCTTGGTATCAATTTTGAAATCAGATTCTTTAAACATTTTAGATCTTGTCCTTATTATTGTTCTTCGACTTATGTAAGTACTTCTTTGCGAATTCTCTTAGTACCTTCGCGTTATTTTTTAGATCTTCGGAGCCACACGTTTCGTCATTGAAAGTAATGTCAGGGTTAGAATAAACAGGGATGATATCTCGCTCATACGACATGATTGTGCCGCGTCCAGAGCAAACAGCTCCAAATGCAAACTTTTCACTTTTGGGATACGAACTGATTAGGTACTCGTTAATATCAAAGTTAACCATCTGTTCTTTTAGCGTTTTTATATCGTGTGAAGCGCCGCTCAGATGACCAATTTCATGCTCCATAACATGATCATGACAATTCAACGCTATATTAAAAAACAGCGAAGAGCTCGATGAATAGCCGCACCATTTGGATTGGTAGCTGTCATTAAAGTTGGCAAACACAATACCTTTAAAAATAGGAACGCCGTCATTATTGTACTCTGGAAAGTCACGTTCTATAGATAACTTTAGAAACCGCTCAGACACATCAACGTCCTTAAACCAACTACTATCAATCGCTGGGACATATTCAATATGAGTCACTTTACGAGATATTGGTATACACGAATTCGATAGGGTCATATTAGAGAAAGCCATCCAAGCATTAATTTTGGCTTGCACAAACTCTTTAGAATATTCAGCTAGCACATCATCATTAATGTACAAATGCACTTCAGTTTCTAGCTGAGCACTGTGAGCACACTGCGGAAGTTGCAGACTGCTATCAGCCATGACACTCCCGTGCACGAAAGCGGAAGCTAACAGTAAGGTTGGTATTTTCATTTCATTGAACTACAGCTATTGGCGGCCTTTTAAGCCCAACAGCATCAAGAGATATAGCGAATGCTCGCCTTAACCATATGAAACAAAATACATTATCAGAACTTATAAAACAAGAACAACCAATTACCATAAGTTGGTAATTGATGGTTGAGCCAATTTGCACGAGGGGAAAACAAATAGGGTGAAGAGGCAGCCGCACTGCCTCTTAGTTGAAAATGTTATGCCGATTACCCAGCTCTTGCTCCATTTGGCATCGGGGCTTCAGGACAAGCCAAACACGGTTGAAGCTTATCTTCATAGCCAATATCAAACAGCATACCTTGGGAGACTTCACCCGCCATTTTTCTCTCAGGTAAGTTGACCACAAACAAAGCCTGCTTCCCTTCGATTTCTTTCGGGTTTTCACGTTCTTGCTTAATACCTGCCAATATAGATCTTGTATGGTCACCGAAATCGACGGTAAGTTTCATCAGTTTATCGGACTTTGCAACCTCACTGACTTCAACAATCGTCCCCACTCGGATATCAACTTTAGCAAAGTCTTCAAATGCGATAGTTTCTTTAATAGGTGCATGATTCATAAACGTTTCCTTAGACTACTTATCAACGCGTTAAAACTAATTACTTTATCTATTTGCCATAGGGTGGTCTGGGTGCAGCTGAAGCAAATCCCAAAGATTGCCGTACAAGTCTTCAAATACGGCAACGGTGCCATAGTCTTGCTCCTTGGGTTCTCGAACAAAGTGAATTCCAATCGATTTCATTCGCTCATAATCACGCCAGAAGTCATCGGTACTTAAAAACAGGAACACGCGCCCACCAGATTGATTACCAATAAAATCATGCTGCTCAGGTTTCGATGCTTTAGCGAGCAGTAGGGTCGCACCATGTGAATTCGGCGGAGCAACAACGACCCAACGCTTGTCTTGCTCTGGCTGGTAGGTGTCTTCAATCAGTTCAAACTGAAGTTTGTTAACGTAGAAGTCTATGGCATCGTCGTAGTCTTTGACGACTAAGGCGATGTGAACAATGTTTTGCTTCATTTTCAACCTAATGAATTGTCTTATTCTGGGTCGTTGTATTAACCATTTAAATGATTTAGTTAAGAATTCTCGTGCATTTTCTCTGACTATTTCACCGTGAGACATAACGAGAGTTTTTGGGTTCTTTTGCCACTCCATAAAAAACCAAGAATTCAAAAATTTTTGATTAAAAATCACTAACCATTAACTTGGAAAGCCATCAACTTTAATGGCTTGCAATCCTTCCCTATGCCAGTCAGCTTGTTCGTTACAAAAAATCTGCGCATCTAACTTTTTCTCAGGCTCTTGATCTAAACTTCCCGCTGGCACAATAAGGAACTTTCTGCTTTGGGTTAAGAACGGCAATGCAGAACCACAATGCGTACAAAATGTTTTAGAGAAAGAGCGAGTGGGATGATCATAACGTTTAACACTATCTTAACCGCTTAACCACTTGATATTATCGGGAGAAGTAAACAGATTCGAAGCATGAGCGGAACCTGTTAACTTTCAACATTGAAGGCAGTGGCAAAAGAAGAACATTTTAAATTCATCTTTAAGTTGAAACGTAACATTACCGCAGCAGCAACTTCCCTTTATTTCCCTACTCATAGAACACCTCCATATTTATCTTTGTACCTTTGCGCACTGATTATGCTACATTTTTCACCTTTAGAATTGCAAACCAAGTGCTTTCAACTCGCTTTCAGCCTGCTCAGCCGACAAAAACTGGATCGCGTGCATCCCAACGCTTTTAGCACCTTCGACGTTGTGCGGCATGTCGTCTAGAAAAACACAACGATCTGCGATGAGCTGATTGCTATTGAGTAAAGAGTGGTAGATCTCAGGTTGGGGTTTTAGCAAACCTAAGTCAGCGGATACGGTTGCGGCATCAAATAGCGGCCAAAAGTCGTATTCTGCTTTTAGAAAGTCGACAATTTCAACGACGTTGTCCGTCAAGGCATAGACACCATAGCCAGCGGCTTTAATCTTCTTAATTAGATCAACAGCCCCATAAAGCTCAATTAAAGATTGCTTAACGTAATAGAACAAACGATCACAATCTTGAGGTGTAAAATCTAACTCTAGTTGGTATCGATGTTTGGCTTCAATTTCAGTGAGAAAACCTCGATTGAGATCAAGCCAAATATCACTCATAAAGACTTTCTTGGCCAGCGCTTCGGGTTGTTCTACATTGCCAAATGTCAGCCTCACAATCTCCAGTGGCGCCCAACGTACAATCACATTACCGACATCGAAAACAACATTCTTAATTACTGTGTTCTGCATGAGCCCAACCAACCTTTATGTTTATATTGAAGCAAATATCATGAGCTGAGGTTAACTCAGTTTTTCTCGTAACAAATGGCGAAAACTCACAAAACCTGTCATACAAATACTCAGATGATACTTATCGCATCTTTGCGATCAAAAACGGAGCGATACTCGCTCCGTCGTTTATTCCAAACCTCTAGCATCTTTTATCAAGACCACACCTTTCTTGGCCAACGCATTGGCAACGTTATTCGCATTGTCAGGAAACACAGCTCTGGTTGAGGCAAGATTGAGTATTACCTTAAAACCCGCCTCTACAAGCTGCTCAATCGACTTTTTCACACAAAAATCCAAAGCGAGTCCGCCAACTATAACGGTTTCGATCTGCTTGGCACGTAAGAACTCGATTCCGCCAGTAGAAAGCGTATCAGCCTGATCGTGATAAAACGCCCCGTACGGATGGGCATCAGGGTCAATACCCTTATTGATTTGGAAATCATAGTCTCGAATTTCAGGTAAACCAGGCAACAGTTCCACACCAGACGTCCCCACTACGCAGTGTGGATTCCACTTAATATCTACCTCCGGAAGGCCAACGGGCTCAAGCATCTTTTCTGGCGTTTCGGCCTCCCACGCAGCACCGGGTGGATGCATGTCGCGAGAAACCAAACGCACTGAAGCTTTACTGTGATTGCACTTGAGTTCTTCAACAATCTCTAAAGCACCCTGTACAGGCAGCTCTTTAGGGCATAACTCGCTAAAGCCTTTCTGCGGATCAACATCAATCGAGGCCGTTGTGGTTTTATCAATCTTAATCGTCTGAAATTGCATTATTCTCTCCTTGCGTCATCATCGCAGGCAGGTTTGGAAATAGGTTACACACTTTTCACCAAGGCTATACACTTGAGCGGGTTTGCCACCTTTACCACGGTTTGTTGAAGCCATTTTATTCGCACTGATAATGACTCCGGTATCAATCAGACGGCGTTTAACCGTCATGCGATTCACCTCTACACCAAATTTTGCGTATGCGGCAATGATGTCTGAAACAAGAAACTCTCGGTCTAAAGCAAACAGCGCGACTGAGGTGTACTCAACCGCCGCTCGCAGCTTTTTCCACGCGAGCTTAATCAAATCGGCATGGTCAAAAGCCAATTCAATATCATCGTCCTGAATACTATTCAGTGGAAACCATCTCAGTTGCTCTTGGCACAAGCCACAGTTTTCGATTTGCTCTACATTCGCTTGGTTGAGCAACGCATAATGAGCAATGGTGACACTCCAACCTTCTGGGTCGCGCTTAGGATTCCCGTCAACCATCGGTTGACTGATGTAATTGGGGTAAGTATGTATTTTTTGGCGACAAATACGCTTACGAGCAGCATCAAAATCTTGGTCTGCTTGCTGCCCTCCCTGATTAGATAAATCCTGCTCAAAGACAAATCCACCAGGTATTGACCATAAGCCATGTTCCGGTCTGTCTGGGTTGTTTCTTTTGATCAGTAAGGTCTCTAACCCTTCATCACCTAACCTAAGGCATATCATGTCAATGGTGACAATCATCGTACGACCCCTAACTCCTTAATTGTTAGATACATTACCACCACAACGTATAATATCAACAGGAAAGTAACAATACGTGACTTACCTTGCCATACTCACTTCACCCCTTACTTCTATAAGCATATATCTATTCAACAAAAGTAGAATAGACAAATTCCAATCAAACCAACTATAGTTAATAACATAATTTGACAAACCCTAAGTGCTTATTTAAAGTTCAGTACAACAATAAAGCCCTAAGAAACATAGGATGGCTGAATGACCGCCAAGCTTTTTAACGACAACATCATCCAAAGCGCACTTGATCTCGATGTCTATAAGATCAACATGATGCATGCAGCGCGAAAGTTTTATCCAGATACCCAGGTTCGCTATGAACTTATTGTTCGCTCAAACGAAGATTTATCTGGTTTAAAAAGCGACGTTAAAAACGAGATTGGCAAACTCGCACAAGTTACATTCAGCCAAGAAGAAATCGCTTACCTTGAGGCGAAAGCCCCTTACCTTGACTCAGACTTTCTCGCTTACTTGAGTGAGTTCGAGTTCAGACCTCTGCAACAAGTCAGCGTAACCACACTTGATGGTCAACTTCGTGTTTCGATTTCAGGGCTTTGGCATGAAACCATTCTCTACGAAACACTCGTTATGAGTATTATCTCTGAAGTGCGTAATAGAACTCTATGGAATGCCATTCCTTATTCGCAGTTTGCCAGTGTGCTGGAAGAAAAAATCACTTATCTCAAGTCTGAATTAAAACGCAGAAATATTACTCATTTCCAGTTCTCGGAGATGGGAAGCCGACGCCGTTTTAGCGCCCAAGTGCAGCGTGACTTAGTCAGCTACCTTCACCAGCATGCACCTGAACTGATGAGCGGTACAAGTAACTACCACTTAGCCAAACAATTTGATTTAACGCCAATCGGAACGGTGGCACACGAATGGTTTATGGCTCACCAGCAACTGGTGGAGCCAGCTCAGTCGCAAAAGGTCGCCTTAGACAAGTGGCATCAAGCATTTAATGGCAAGCTCGGCATTGCACTGACAGACACCATAGGTATTGATGCATTTTTGCAAGACTTCACCTATGAACGTGCAAGTGTCTATGCTGGCGTACGACACGACTCTGGAAGCCCATTTGACTGGGGTGACAAAATGATCGCTCATTATGAGTCACTGGGTATCGATCCAAAGTCAAAAGTGCTGATCTTTACCGACGGGCTGGACTTTGAACGTGCGTTGGAAATTAGCGAATACTTTGCAGATCGAGCTAGTATTAGTTTCGGTATCGGTACGTTTCTGGCGAACGACATGGGCGATTGGTCAGATGAAACCAGCCGTTACCAACCGCTGTCGATGGTCATTAAAATGACAGAGTGCAATGGCGCCGCCGTCGCGAAAATCAGCGATGAACCGGAAAAAGCCATGTGTGAAGACCCGATCTTCCTTGCCGATTTAAGACAAAGCTTTGGCCTTGAACCCAAGTACGATAAAGCAAGCTAAAAGCCCAGCATAAGAAAACGGAGCATTGCGCTCCGTTTTTTGCTTTATAAGAGCTTAAAGGCTCATGATTTTCTTAAACTCTTCTTCGGAGTACTTCTTCTCTGTACTCTTAGTTAAGTCTGTCATCATCTTATATCTAAGCTCAGTTGCCATACTTAACGTGCGTTTAAGCTGCCCGTAGGAGTAATCTGCGGCCATATTTAAGGCTGCCTGTTTGTCGGCTTTGTACATGCCTGTTAGCGTTTTATCTAAATGCTTCACTTGCTTGTAGAGTTGGGTTTCTTCTTCATCCCAAGTCGCTTTTAATATCGGCAAGTATTTATCTGGGTTAGCAGAAGCCAATGCCGTTAAGCTGCGGAACTGCCAATAAGCAGAATCATCACTATAGGTGTCATCACCAACTTGGAAGGCCTTAGGGTATTGTTGCAATGTGGAGTACAGCGGCACTAACACTGACTCTGGCAACACGCCAAAGCTTTGCCAAATCACGCCTTGAAGTTCATCTGGCATGTTAGGACGTAATTGAATAACGTGCGATTCTAGCTGACGCTCTACACGAATTGGTCGTTTCGCTTTGCCTTCTAGAGCAGTTCCGTCATAAGTCGCACTCAAGACTTCCGCGACATCTTTCACCGATATTTTCTCGTCAGGCTTCATAAACAACGGATACTGTGCAAGTCGACTTTGTTGGTACTTAGATGGAGTCAACATTTTCTGCCCTAGCCATTCGCGGTCAATATTGTACTCATCCCCTATTACTCCGAAGGCCTTGGCAAAGTTGAACGATTTTTTGTCTGCTTTGTCGAGAAGCTTATGTTGCTCCACGAACTCAAACATGCCTTTCGAATGCAGAACATCTTTGCTCGCGAGATTCACGCCATGTACGCGCAAGCCATTGGCAATCATCGCATAGCTATCATCTGGCACTTTTACCGCAATCCAATGGTGACCAGAACCAATTTCAAACAACCAAGCTTCGTTGATGTCCGCAATGTAGAGGCTGTTGCCCTCTCCTGCACCATACGTTTCGATGTATTGACCTAGAAGCTTTACAGCTTGTTTAGCATTTTCAGCTTGCGGAAGAATTAAGGTAGGAATAATCGCTTCGATCACACCATTGTCGACTAGAGGATCAACCTTAGCGACTTTGTCGTTTATTTCTGCACTGGTCGTCGCGGAGATGGCAACGTTATGCTCATTGATGCCGCGCTCTTCATAGAACTTGCCATCACTGTCGACAGTTTTCGCATCCCAATCTGGTATCGCGGAGTAGGCATAAAAGTGCTTCGGCATAGGAACAACCAAACCATTGCCAAGTGTCCAGTCTCCTTCTGGATTGTCTTGTGCTGGCCGATACTCTAGGTATTTGTTCCAGTTATTGATACCAAAGTCTTCGTTACGCGCAATCATTATACTGCCATCGCTAGATGCCCCTTTGCCGACGATAAGACCAGTACAAGCTATCGCATTACCACTTAACGCGACAGCTACAGCAGTTGCTAAAAAGGATACAGACCATGTTTTCATCTTAATTCTCCGCATATGAAACGAGATAGAACCTAAGTTCACGTCAGTTGTATTTGCAGGGTTGTTATTGTCACTCAATGAGAATGTTTTCGACTGAGTGTACTGACCATTCGATGAGAATTTTCTTCTTCTCGTCACATTAATGACAATTTTAATTAAGAATAATTATTTGAAAAATATGCAGTTTTTGCATAATTTCATTAAACGTTTCTAGAGGTCAACTTTGACAGTACTCCAACTGAACTTTGTGCACAATTGTTTAAGTTCAGCCACTTCAGATTCGGTTTGCGACACTAACCAATCCAAAATCTCATTGGCAATAGGAGTATGGTTTTTCTGATAACAATAGTATTGCCAATCACTATGCTGTAAAGCAATGGCTTCAGGACATTTAAGGAACTTTCGTTTGAGTTCAGGTAATACCAATAGCAAATCCGTTACGGTTACCCCCTGCCCTGACAGACAGGCACTCAGTGCCAGATCTAAACTAAAGAATACCGTGTCACGACCGAGCTTTTTCCCTTTAAGATCCGCGTTAGCAATCCATAGTTTCCAGTCCTGATGATCAAGCGTAGCATGCAAATGAGGAAGCTTAAGCACATCTTCAATCTGAATACTCTTATCTGACAACAGTTCGGCATAAACTGGCGCCATGTACTCGGCACGCAAGAAAGTCACACCTTGTTTACCCAGGTATCTCTCTTTTTGCCGAGTGTTGATGATCAATAGATCGCAATCTTCTGATTCGAGTACGGGATCTTCTTCGATGGATGGGATGATAACTATCTCATGCTCGGGGTATTTCTCATTGAGCATAGCGACATTGGGCATCAAAACGCGCGTGGCATAACTTAATGCACTTTTGATCACGATGCGCTTTTTAGCCGGAGCCTTCCATTGAGTGATTAATGACTCCAGGTTATGGAAATTTTGCCTCAGTACTTCATACAAGTCTTTCCCTTGAGCGGTCAATTCGATACTGCGATGTTTGCGAATTAGCAGCGATGCATTCAACTCGTCTTCAAGTTGTTTTATCTGTCTACTAACAGCACTTTGCGTAACGTTTAGCTCATCTGCAGCTTTGGTAAAACTCATTAAGCGTGCCACTGCCTCAAACACTTTTAATCCATTGTGCGAATAAGGAAGACTGGAATAAGGGCTCATATAACTCTCACATGATCTGAACTCATGTCAGAGTGGCATAAATGTCATTTGAACGCCAGTCTGATAACCCTTACCTTTATGTGATAATGATCACGAGGCTCCCAATGAAAAAAATTCTCTCTCTCGCTATACCACTTATCATCTCGCAAATGATCTCTATGGCATTGGTACTTACTGATGTTTGGATGATGTCGCGATTAAGTGTGTCTGCTATTGCTGCGGGAGGTTTAGGCGCTTCAATCTACTCTTTCGTGTTTATCGTGGCGAGCAGTACAGTGGGCTGCGTCGCTAACTTAATTGCCATCGCCTACGGCCAGAGAATTGCTCGTCCGGAATTTGGCAACCAACAGATCAGACTGGCCGTTAAAGGAGCGGTACTATTGTCGGTGATTCTAAGCCTAGTACTTAGCATCAGCTTCATGTTTGTTCCTCAGTTACTTGCGATCGCGAATCAACCGAGTGAACTCGCAGCGCCTGCAATGCAATATGTCGATACATTGAAATGGGCGATGCTGCCTTCCCTACTCCTTCTCGTACTGCGCGGCTTAACCAGTGCTTTCGGCAATGTACGTTCGATTATGGTGATGTCATTACTGACCGTCGCGTTAAACGTCCCAATCAGCTACGTACTTGCATTCACTATGGACTTAGGGCTCGCGGGCTTAGGCGCAGGGACAGCACTTGCTGCATTCATTGTCATGATTGGCTACGCCGCATGGGTATTTAAACGCCCAGAGTATGCCTCTTTTGCTCCTTGGCTTAACAAGGATGAGTACTCGCTATCCTTGCTGACTCCGTTACTGGCAATGGGATTACCGATCGCTTTAGCTGCATTACTAGAACACGGCCTAATTTACGGCGGCACACTCATGGCAGGCACCATCAGTATCGCAGCGTTAGCCTTACATCAGATCCTTCTGCAATGTTTGAGCTTTACGTGGAACATTAACTTTGGTTTTTCTCAAGCCGCCGCCATTCTTGTTGGCCAAGACTTTGGCGCAGAGAACTACGATGGCATTAAGCGTACCGCCCTACGTAGCTTTGGCATTACAACAGTGCTCAGTATCATTCTTGCGGGGGGCTTTATGCTTTGGCCAGAGCTTATCGCAGGTATGTTTAACCTTGATGGTGAACTCACGCACTTGTTAGCGATGGTACTTTGGGTTGTTGCGTTGTCATTCATCGTTGACGCATGGCAGCTGTTAGCTATCAACCTACTACGCGGAATAAAGATTGTTATGGGCCCAACCATCATGACAGCGATTGGCTACTGGGTGTTTGGTCTGCCAGCGGCGTGGCTGTTAATGCCGCACTTCGAGCTAGCGGGCATCTGGGGTGGTATTGGGATTGGTTTAGGTGTTACCGGTGTATTGCTATTGGTCCAACTGCTCATGGCAATCAAGAAACAGCACAATACCAATTCCCTTGCGGTGGCAATGGGCTAAGCGTAGACTCTCGCTACCATCATGCACTGTTAGGCGATACATCAAGTCATGACCGATCTGGACATCGAATTTGAACACATCTATTTGGAAGTGAAAGCAGAACGTTGGCCGCAAATAGAGCGCTTTCTGTTTAGCTATTACTGTTATCGAGAAGGCTTCGTCACGAGCAAAAACAAGCCCGATTGGGAAACCGCTCGTGCGAAGGCTCCGCGATCAACTAGTGTTCAAGATATTCAAGACTCTGCACTAGAGCCTGTTGTCCCACTGGCGGTGGTCATTGGCGAAATCAAGCGTTACTGGCGAGATGGAGAGCTAACACCAAACTCCCTAAGGCGAATTCTTGATAGCTTACTTCACTATGCGACCATCTCGAAGCAAGAACTCCAAGAGCTTAAAAAAGCTGGCCTGCAAAACGCAATGCCAGCTTGTTGGTATCAGAGTGACGAAAGAGAAACCTTAGCTCGTTTTGGCAAGGTAAAGATCTGCGTAGAAGACCTTACTTAGCGTCGATAGTGGATATTAGCCGGAAACACTAACTGTTCGGGTTGTCGATTGGGTTCATTTAACAGCGCCTTTCCTGATTCAAATAAAGCTTGTGCAATCAAGTCACAATCTTGTTCTACCGAATCTATTTTAATTGGCAGACAATCTAAAATATCGTAGTTATCAAAGGTTGCGATACGAACATCAGACATCAGTAAGTTCTTTTCCGTCAAATAACGCAATACGCCTTCTAGCAACGAATATGAGGCGGTAAATACAGATTTTGGTACTCGGCCATTTTTCTCGACCACTTTGGCCATCATGTCGTAACCAGAACCAGGCTGATAGTCTTGGTGAAAAACAAACTCATCCCGATACTTGATTCCGGCCTGCTGTAATCCCGCTTGGTAACCAGAGAAACGCTCCCTACTCGGTGAGAGATCCAGTTGCCCACCGATATAAAAACACTCATCAAGACCTTTCACTAAGTTCGCAACGACCTCTTGAGTCGCGCTAGCAGCGTCCGTTTTTATATTGGTAAAGACGCTGTCTTCAAATACTCGGTCAAAAAGAACAACAGGCGTCGTCTGTTTCAGTGGCTGTAAGTCGTTCTCACTAGTTTGAGACGTCGCAATCAATAACACATCGACCTGCCTGTCGACCAAGCTTTGAATCGCCTGCTTTTCCATTTCTGGATCATCGTCTGATGATGCGATTAACAGTTGGTAACCTTCACTACGACAAAGCACCTCCAGTCGTTTTGCGATGGTAGCAAAACCCATGTTGGCCAGATCAGGAATGACAAGCCCTGCAGTATAGGTCTGCTTAGACTTCAACGCCCGCGCATAAATGCTTGGCGAATAGTTGTTTGCCATAGCGATAGCTTCTACTTTCTTTACTGTTTCTTTATTTATGCGGTGTTTTTTAGCATGACCATTGAGCACAAAACTTACGGTCGATTTTGAAACGCCTGCCAATTCAGCAATATCGGCTAGCTTAAGCTTTTTCGTTGTCATTCTTTACCTGTTAATGCTCGTCGTCTAAGAGTGGCGTGCCCCAACCTATTCTACTGGCATCAAGCAATATAGCTAACTGTTTGCACGTCTTATCGCTTTGTCGACCCTAGTGGAATCTAAAAGATCGGATTGGATCACAATTCACTCTCTTAGCATTCATTATAACTCGATTTAGCTACTAGCTAAACCGTTTTAGCTTTATAATTAGAGCATCGTTATTGAGAGATTAGAGGTGACAACTATGAACAGAGTTTGGGTGACAGGCGACGCCGTCGTTGACCTAATTCCGGATACCGAATCAACCTACTTAAAATGTCCAGGTGGCGCGCCAGCCAATGTAGCGGTTGCGATCGCTAGACTTGGTGGAAAAAGCGCATTCTTTGGTCGTGTTGGTCAAGATCCCCTTGGCAGATTTATGCAGAACACACTTGCTGATGAACAAGTAGATACTGAGTTTATGCTGCTAGATGATACGCATCGCACTTCGACAGTGATTGTTGATCTAGATGACAGCGGTGAGCGCAGCTTTACCTTTATGGTTAAACCCAGTGCTGATCAGTTTTTAGCTGAAAGTGACATTCCTCAGTTTAAGGCAGGCGAATGGCTACACGTGTGCTCGATTGCATTGGCGAACGAACCGAGCCGCAGCAGCACTCTTAAAGCGATGCGCGAAATCAAAGCTGTTGGTGGCTTTGTCAGCTTTGACCCAAACCTACGTGAAGAAGTGTGGGCACAGCCAGACGAACTCAAACCCGTGGTCAAACAAGCGATTGCGCTCGCTGACGTAGTAAAATTTTCTGATGATGAACTGATGTTTCTGACCAACACCACTGCGCTTGAAGATGGATTAAAAGCCATTGAAAGCGATAGCAACTCATTGGTTCTTGTCACTCAAGGTGCAAAAGGTGCGCTTGTCGTCTTCGAAGGTGAGCGACGTTTGCTCTCAGGTCAAACCGTTAAGCCAGTCGACACGACTGGTGCGGGCGATGCGTTCGTAGGTGGTTTGTTAGCCAAACTTTCGCAACACAGTGACTGGGCGAACAGTTCAAATATCGAGGCTGCAGTTCAATGGGCGAACGGTTGTGGTGCTTTAGCTACGACTCAAAAGGGTGCAATGACCGCGTTACCAACTCAACAAGCATTGTTAGAGTATATCTAGATGTGATACCAACCAGAATAAATTTCTGGTCATTCTTGCTGGTTAAAATCGCTGATAGCAGCGTTATAGCTTTTGTAGGTAGGTCAACTAGCTAGCTGCAATCTATGCCTTGCTCTAAGCGATTTTTCCTGCGCAATTATCTGATCAGCTATTTATCCCGATTGGTATAATATGAGAACGAGCAGATAAACGAAGGCCCCGAGAACTGTACTCGGGGCCTTTTTTTCGTCAGAGACCAGCAATTTTAGTTTGAACTGAAAGGCGCATTGCTCGCATTTAAGCGTCTGTATCTTGCATCAAGTGACGTGCCTTTAATTGATATCCCAGTTGCGTTTTCCGCTGTAAACACTCGTGATGTCATTACCGCTTGCCCACCGTTAACAAACACTTCAATTGAAGAGTTGTCAGCCAAAATACGTAGATCAATTCTGTCCGATATCAGTGGCAGTTCACGGATCGTATCCGGTGCTCGGTTTAGTGTTTTCGAGCGATCCATGACTAGACGTTGGTTATCTGAATCTGCTTTAAGTACCAAAGCTTGATCATCATTTTCAAATAGACGCAACTCACTCCCCCACTCTAGAGAAACACTTAAATCAAATGACTTCGTTTCTAAATCATAGCGCTCTGCCGTAAGTTCAATAGACTGCTCAGCTTGCGCGAGCTGCTCTATCTCTTTGATTGGCCACTGATTCAGTTTCCCATCTTTTACTGTCAATTCACGCATCGCGGTTAGTTGGTGTACCCAACCATTATCTGAAGAAGGCTGATCAACTTCATCGGGTAGTCCCATCCAACCACACATAACCCGCCTGCCATCGGCAGTTAACAAGGTTTGAGGGGCGTAAAAATCAAAGCCGTAGTCAAGATGTGTAAAGTCAGATAACTCGATACCGTTTTCGTGACTCAATTTCGCACGAGCAATGCCGTTGTGATGTGGGATGGTATTATGCTTAGAAAACGATTCAATGCCCTGAGGCCCAATCACGGCATAGGTATGCTCTGCAATCGTAAATAGATCTGGACACTCCCACATGTAGCCAAAGTCACCCAACTCTTCTCCATACAGCCCTTTGAACTTCCATTCTTTTAGGTTATCTGAAGTGTAAATCGCTAAGCGCCCCTGCAGATCGCTAGTTTGTGCTCCAAGTAACATCACCCACTCTTCACCGTAACGCACAATTTTAGGATCTCTAATATGCGGGGTGACACCTTCAGGAAGGCAATCGATCACTGGACCATGCTTGATAAAGTGATAACCGTCATCCGATATCGCTAAACACTGGGTTGTATGACGATCGCGTTGCTCACCAATTCGAGTATTACCCGTATAGAACAGCATCAATTGGTTGTCATGGCTAAGTGCATGACCAGAGAACACTCCATGAGAGTCAAACCAATCTGAAGGTGTCAACGCAGTAGATTGCCACTGCCAGTTGACCAAATCAGCGCTTGAGAGATGCGCCCAGTACTTGTCTTTATGCACGCAAGCGTGCGGATACCATTGGTAAAAAAGGTGATACTCACCATTGTGGAAGACAAAACCATTTGGGTCGTTAAGCAGACCTTGAGGCGGAGAGACATGCCAATTCGGTCGATGCGGGCATGCAGTCAGTGCTAACCTTGGTGCGAGTGCTGCACGTTGGTTTTCTGCGATGTATCGGCCTACTTTTAGCAGGGCTTCACTATCAAATGACTGAGTACGCTTAAACACCACCTGAGATTCCCCCAGTATGTCCCTAACATCTACGATAAGATGGCTGTCAGCCACTAACGAAACATCAGCAACCGCTAAAATCAGCTCATCATTAGGAACTAAAACCCGAGTAACATTGTTTTTGCCACCACAAAGGGTGAGATAGTGTTCAACAGACATCAAAAATTACCTAAAAATTGGGAACGTTTGCAAAACTACATTATCAGATTAGAAAGTACAAGAGATGTCGTGCTGTTTGGCCGCTATTGTCGTGATCAAGAGCACAAAAAAAGCCTGATAGCTCAGGCTTTTTCTTAAAGAGAACCTGTTCTGGCTAGCAGGTTTCTCGCTCAATATTTTGGAACGTTAACACGAGTTTACTCATCACTTGTGGCTTTCCGTCAATTAGCTCCAGCAACATTTTTGCACCATTTTCCCCAGCCTTATCAAAAGCATAGTTAAAGGTAGATAAACTTGGCGAGTTGATGTATCCCAGCTCGTCATTGCCGACTCCAAGAACTTTGATTTGTTTACCCACTTCAATTCCTGCCTCTTGGAGCGCTTTTATTGCTCCAACAGCAATACGGTCAGTCGCACAAAAGACACCATCTACGCTTGGATGCTCTTGAAGTATTTGCTTCATATGGGCGTAGCCAGAATCGATGCTGAATTCTCCGTGATTGTGGAACAGAAGCGTTTTACTACCTGCCATGTTCAATGCCTGTATCAAGCCATCAGAGCGCAACTTGTCTACCGCTAAATCAGAATCCGCTACACCAATAAAGCCTATATGCTCGCACCCCGCCGCAATTAACCGATTACCCGCTTCAAAGCCTACCCTAAGGTCGTCATGAACAACGCTTGGAATATTGAACAGAGAGCCATCTTGTCCCACCAGCACAACTGGCGCTTTGGACTGAGATATCGCTTTAACCAACTCAGCATCGATATGAGTAGCATAAAGTACTATCCCTTCAACACGCTTTTGGTTAAACAACTGAATATACTCAATTTCTTTTTCATCGGACAGTTGAGTACTCGCCAGTAACACTTGTTTCCCAGCCCATTCAAATATGCGGCTTAAACCATCAATTCCCTGCGCAGTCGCATGAGAAGAAACCCGAGGTACGATAACGCCAACCAGATTGGTTTTTTGTGATTTGAGGTCTTTCGCGACCTGATTGACCACATAGCCAACCTCTTCTACCGCTTTCATCACTTTAACCTTAGTAGCCTCTTTTACGCCGTATTCGTTATTAATCACTCGGGATACGGTCGATTTAGAGACTCCAGCCAATTGTGCGACGTCATGTAAGCTTGCCATGAAGTGCTCTCTTAATAAATTATTGGGATTGTTTGCAAAACTACCAGATTTGGAAACAAAATCCACTTTGCCCAAACGGTTTAGCAAAATATTTTAGCAGATCCATCTCACATAAAAACCTAATATGTTTTGACTGAATCTTATAGATCGCCAAAAATCAATCTTGCAAACGTTCCCAAAAAGTATTCAACACCTTTTTGAACTATTAACTAAATAAGCAAAAGATAACAACCGGGGTTTGGAATGAATTATCCAATTATTGCAAAAGAGCTGCTGGAGCTTCTTGGAGGTAGAGATAACCTGCAAGCGCTCGCCCACTGTGCAACACGCCTACGTTTAGCATTAAAAGATGACTCCGTCATTGATGAAGAAGCTATCGCTAACCTTGACGGGGTAAAAGGCCAATTTAAAGTTGCTGGTCAATATCAGATCATTTTTGGTTCTGGAATTGTTAACCAAGTCCATGCAGAAATGGCAAAACTTACTGGCATGAGTGAGATGTCAACCAACGACGTCGCAAGCGCCGGAGCAGAAAAACAAAACATCGTACAACGCGCGGTAAAAGGCTTGTCTGATATCTTCGTTCCAATCATTCCAGCTATTGTTGCTGGTGGTCTGTTGATGGGTATCTTTAACTTGCTCACAGCGAAAGGACTGTTTATCGACGGACAATCCTTGATTGATGCAAATCCTGGACTCGCTGATCTTGCAAGTATGATTAACACCTTTGCTAACGCGCCTTTTGTCTACTTGCCAGTACTTCTTGCTTTCTCTGCCAGCAAAAAATTCGGTGGCAACCCATTCTTGGGAGCTGCGTTAGGTATGTTGATGGTTCACCCAGATCTGCTTAACGGCTGGGGATTCGGTGGAGCCAGCGTTGCGGGGACTATCCCGACTTGGAACATCTTCGGTTTTGAAATCCAAAAAGTGGGTTACCAAGGTTCAGTTCTTCCCGTTCTTGTCTCTGCATACATTCTAGCCAAAGTAGAAAACGGCCTGCGTAAAGTTATCCCTTCAGTATTGGATAACCTGCTGACTCCGATGCTCGCCATTTTCATTACCGGTTTCTTAACGTTTACCCTTGTTGGTCCTATCACTCGTGATATCGGTTTCCTACTTGGTGACGGCCTAAACTGGTTATACGATTCTGCAGGATTCATCGGTGGCGCGCTATTCGGCTTCATTTACGCACCATTTGTGATTACCGGCATGCACCACAGCTTTATTGCCATTGAAACACAGTTACTCGCTGACATCGCAGTGACCGGCGGTACGTTTATTTTCCCAATTGCCGCTATGTCAAACATCGCACAAGGGGCTTCTGCGCTTGCGGTTGGTTTTACAACTAAAGATACCAAACTAAAAGGAATCGCTATGCCCTCTGGTGTAACGGCCTTACTTGGTATTACTGAACCAGCAATGTTCGGGGTAAATCTTAAGCTTCGTTACCCATTCATCGCTGCCGTTATCGGTGCGGCCGCATCAAGTGCCTTTATCACTCTATTCAATGTTAAAGCGCAAGCTTTAGGGGCAGCTGGACTACCTGGTGTTATTTCGATTGTGCCAGATAAGCTAGGTTATTACGTGGCTGGTATGGCAATTTCATTCGCCGTTGCATTTGGCCTAACCTTGGTACTCGGCGCACGCGAGCGCATTAAAAACGCAAACGCTGCCACAGCTTAAAATCGGTTCTTAATGGACTAGAACCCCCGTAGTCAAAACACGTTTTGACTCCTGCCCCACTTTCGAGTGGGGCTTTTCTGTTTGGCGTTTTTAAATCAGGTGTCTTTCTAGGATCTAACGGCGGAGTGTATCTTTATTGCCAAAGGCAAAAACAAATAGGAAACCAAAGGGACAATAATGGCGACCGAGACAAAGGTCACCACTTCCTTATTGTCTGAAACGTTTTCCACCACAAACGGTGGTATGGCGTAAACCAGCGGCAATAAAATGATAAAGGTATACAACGCCACCCAATGCCGCGAGGGTGGCGCTGAATTTTCAGCGCCTTTCATTACTATCCTCGTGCAAAGTAGCTATTCATTACATATCCATACTTAGTCGTATGCTCTGCCAATACCTGACCCAGAGCTTCACCATGCTCACTTCTCCAGTCGTTCATTAGCTCTGCCAAGACCGATGCCCAAGTCGTCACTTTGACCCCCGCTTGAGTTAGCCGTTGCACTGTCACCTCTTGCACGGTTTTATTCCACGTCCCCGACGCATCAATAACAGCGTATACGTCGTAACCTTCCTCTACCGCCGATAAAGCAGGAAACAACAAGCAAACATCGGTGACTATTCCTGCCATAATGATTTTCTTACGCCCAGTTTTTTCTATCGCTTGCTTAAATGCCAAGCTATCCCACGCATTAATCTGGCCTTCACGTTCAATGACATTCTCACCCAAAATGTTGGTAATCTCAGGCATGACTGGCCCATTAGGGCCTTCCGGTAAGCTTGCTGTCACGACACTTGGTAACCCGATCGCTTGCGCGGTTCTGGTTAAACCAACAATGTTGTTCTTTAGCACGGTAGGATGTTCATCCCCTAGCCCTACCATCAAACCTGTCTGGTGATCGATCATTGCTAGTACTGCATTTTCTGCCGTTAGAAACTCTGAATATTTTGTTTTCATTGTGTATCCCTCACTCATTGTTTGTGGTTAGAACTGTTCTGTAAAAATAAGGATCAATTGACTCTCTTCTCGTGCAGTAAAAGTCAGTTCCTCGGCGCGGACTAGCGTCCCTGCTTCAACTTCAACCCCATTTATCTCTGCGCGGCCTGTACTCAAATAAGCCAAAACCTCTCCATGATGCTGTGTTTGATAACCTTCCTCAGCTTGTACCATTTCGATAATGGTGTGGCTGTCAAACGTCTCCGACTGAGTGTTGCGACCGCCATATATTCTGGTTCGTTGATTCGCTTTTGGGGTATAGGATTTGTAACCTGCTGGTTCTCCTGCTACCTCAGGTAAGACCCAAAGTTGGATAAGCTGGTTTGGAACACCATCTGGATTGGCTTCATTGTGTGCAAAACCTTCCCCACCAGCACGCTGCACCTGAGCCTCGCCAGCAACAAGGCCTTTGCCATGCTCAAGTGAGCCTTTATGGCTAACACGCCCTTTCGCCATAACGCTTATCACATCAATTTCTCGATGTGGGTGCATACCTGTTTCGCCATACGGGACGAAGTTGGCATCTGCTAGGTAAACAAAATTGCCAATGCCGTTAGACGTTTTAGGGTGCTTGCGAGCGCCAAATACCCGGTAATCTGTGACTACCTGCTTTTCTTTCAGTCCAGCAAAGCCACCTTGAGGAAGTTGGTCAAGAGTTAGAATTTCCATCGCTTAATCCTTAATATTTTCTAAGTGATGGAAGTAGAATAGTTTGGTATGAGATATTGATATATAAGCGTCCTGATACAATACTGTTCAATATTTGATAACAGTGACCAGGAAATGCTGAATTGTGATTTAAACGACTTGATGGTTTTTGCCACGGTCGTGGAAAGAGGTAGCTTTACAGCAGCTGCCGAAGCCTACAATACGCCCAAATCGAACATTAGTCGTAAGATTACTCGGCTTGAAAAGCATCTAGGAGTCAGACTATTAGAGCGCTCAACTCGTTCTCTTAACATGACTGAAGTGGGCCAACGCTACTATGAGTACTGCCGGAGAATTAAAGAGGAGCTTGATGCCGCAGATAGCGCCGTAGAGTCGATGTTGCAAAGGCCTCAAGGACGATTGCGAATTTGTACATCCTTAGGGGTGGGTCAATCACTACTCTCCGAACACTTGGCTGCCTTCTGCATGCAAAACCCAGATGTGGAGTTGGATCTAACACTAACAAACCGCCGCGTGGATCTGATTGAAGAAGGATTTGATCTCGCTTTTCGAGTCGGTGAGTTGGCCGATTCCACACTCGTTGCAAAGCGTCTTTGCTCCATTGAGTTAAGGCTTTATGCCGCCCCCAATCTTGAGTTCGAAAATCTATCTCATCCTGATGAACTCACTGCACAACCATTGATGTTGATGAGCGCTAAAGAACGAAGTGCTGATTGGCATCTTATTTCTAGTGATGCAGAACATCATTTGTCATTTAAGCCGAGTGTTCGTTGTGATGATTTCTCGATGTTGAAACGTATGGCGGTTCAAGGACTCGGTATCACAGAACTGCCCGATTATATGGCTAAAGAGTTTGAAGAAAATGGTAAGCTAATTAACGTCTTACCCGATTGGAAGTTCAAGCCTGTGACCCTTTATGCGCTATACCCTAGTCACAGAGGCGCAACACCTAAAGTTCGGGCATTACTCGATTATTTAAACAACGTATTAAAATAAATTGGCTAGCTAAAAAAATAATGAAAACCGTCTATCAAATTAGTGATTGTCATCTGAGTGATGAATCAAGCTATGAGAACCTAAAACAAGCTCTGGTTCATGCAGAGCAAGATACCAGCTGTGACACACTACTTCTCACCGGCGATATTTGCTGTAACCCAAAATCTGGAGACTACGCTAAGCTCGTCGCCTTTGTTACTCAGTATGTCACCAGTAAAACGATTTTTGCCATCGCAGGGAATCATGATGACTCCCACCTGATGAGGGAAGAACTTAAAGGCTCAGTCATTCAAGTTGCCGATAGAGCTAAGATTCATGGTCGAGATGTCTTGTTCCTCGACTCAAGCTATAAACCGATAGATGCTCAACATCCGCTTGGTTCGGGCCGGATAGATAACCGTGGCCTGGCTAAGTTCAGAAAGCAAATACGAAAGACAAGTAACCCAATAGTGGTTATCCACCACCCCGTGATCCCAGTTGGCGCAGACTGGATGCAAGCCATTCGCTTAGAAAATGACACGCAACTCATGGCACTTTTACGCAAGCATCAGGTAAAAGACGTTATTTGCGGCCATGGCCACGATGGCATCGTTGAAACAAGGCAAAGTGTAACCCAATATATGGCGCCTGCCACGGCGTATGGATTCGATCACTCTATTAATGAATACAATCGCAGCGACAGAGTTGGCTTGAGTAAGATAACTTTTTACATTGAGTCTATTGATTATCAGCCTATCTATCTTTCAATTTCGCACAGGAAGCTACGCTAGGCATAAAAAAACCTGCTGACAAAGCAGGTTTTTTACTATCTGGTCAGCAATGATTCCTCGCGTAGCAACGCACGAAAACTTCTCAGAGACGTGAGCTACGATAGCGTCAACCGTACCAGCGATGTCTGCATCTTCAAGCGTACGCTCTACAGATTGTAGTGTTAGTGCGATTGCTAGGCTCTTCTTACCTTATTATCTAACCTCTTGATACTTTCAGGCTAACTCTACGACTAATGTCTAACTAACTGAGACTATTTGTTTTTTTGCGTTTGGTTTAAGGTACTAACAACTTAAATGATTACGTTTATTTGTAGGGTAATTTGCTCGTTATATTTAACTGTGAACCTCAAGCTTTTTACAACAAGACCAATGATATTCTTGCTTGTTTCCGACCCTATTCTTAGTCAGTCATCTTCACTTTTTAATAATAACTCAAGTTACACCCAATATAGATTTATCGCATTTTTTGTAGAAAAACGAATCTCACTCACTACTCCGCTACCTCTTAATACCGGGAGTAAATTACGTTTGTTGGAACAACACACCTCAGAGTGTGAACGAAAGGAATCAAAATGAGCAGTACTTTAGAGTCCGCACATATAAGAACAGATAAGCCTCAAGCCAATGAGGATGAACTCAGTTATCAACAACAACACAAACCAAGCTCTGAATTTGAGTCCCGAGAGCAGTATCTAGAGCACGAGTTGCAAATCATGTCGCCTAAACGCTGGCGTCCAAACTTGCCGTTTAAAGATTATCGATTTGAGATTGAGGACACCATCCCAGCAATGGCGGCGACCATTGGTAAAGTGGTAATGGTGGGCGCTATTGCAGCAACCTTTGCCGGAGCTCTGGGGCTAAACGAAGGGTTTATTCTAGAAAATGTTCGTTATGAATTACTTATCGCTTCAGTGTTCATTATTCTTTTCTCTGGTTTTTTATTGCCAACCGCTAACCTCGCAGGTACACATGGCCCACTTATCCCTTTGATTCCGATTGTTGTTGCCGCTGGTGGACACCCGATGGCCTTTGGTTTGCTGATTGGCGCGTTCGGCTTATTGCTGGCCATCAGTAAAGGTGGCAGCATGTTGGCAAATCTCACCAGTAAAGGCGTGTGTGGCGGCTTATTGCTCTACCTAGGCTTTGTCGGGACCGTTTCTCAAGTCAAAAAGCTATTCGCTTGGGCTGAAGGAATTGGTATGAGTCACATTGCTTTCGTCGTGATCTTTTGTACCATTATTTTGTACGCGCTATTGGAACATTTCCGTAAGCGTTGGCTAGCAGTACCTCTTAGTTGCTTGCTGGGTGGCACGTTAGCTTTTGCGATGGGCGCACCGTTTTCTTTCCAAACCGAGCCTGGTTTACCTCATATGAACCCTATGTATTGGTGGGGAGAAGATACAGGTTGGATGCTAGGCCTACCGACAATTGAACATTTCATGGTGGTATTGCCGTTTGCTATTTTAGCAGTGGCTATGTGGTCACCGGACTTCTTAGGACATCAAGTCTTTCAAAAAATCAGCTACCCGGAACGTACCGAAAAAGTACACATGAACATTGACGACACCATGACCACGGCTTCTATTCGTCAGACGTTTGGTTCTTTACTCGGTGGTACTAACTTTACCTCTTCATGGGGTACTTATATCGTA
Source organism: Vibrio sp. R10-SG3-ISO10 (assembly GCF_059834185.1). Classification (NCBI taxonomy): domain Bacteria; kingdom Pseudomonadati; phylum Pseudomonadota; class Gammaproteobacteria; order Vibrionales; family Vibrionaceae; genus Vibrio; species Vibrio sp. R10-SG3-ISO10. The sequence continues at coordinate 541,878 of NZ_JCBDHG010000020.1, read as the reverse complement.
CCAGCCGCAATTGCCAAACGCCCCATTCCTGCGGGTGCTTTGCTGACGGCTCTGTTTTGCATCATCGCCGCAATTTGGGGCTACCCGATGGATTTAGCTATCTGGCAACCTGTGCTTTGTGTTGCGCTAATCGTTGGTGTATTCGTCCCATTGCTAGAAGCTGGCATGGAAATGACGCGCGAAGGGAAAACCACCCAATCTGCCGCAATCGTTGTATTTTCATCAGCGCTAGTAAACCCTGCATTTGGTTGGTCGCTCACTATGCTGTTAGACAACTTAGGCTTAGTGGGTTGTAAAGAACGAAGCGGTGAACTGAGTAAAATGAGCCGTTGGGTGTTGCCGGGCATTATGTTTGTGGTGCTAACAAGTGTGATGGCGTTAGTTGGGCTTCTGCCAGGGATTCCAGCGATTATCCCAAGCTTTAGCTAACCGTTAAACGTGAGTTAAAGCCAACGGGTATTTAACCTCTCGGCTATATCTGTAAAAACTAAGGCCTCGCAATTGCGAGGCCTTTGCTTTTCTCAGGTGCTGACCAGCCAACTCATTTTTACCCCATTCTTGTTTAGAGTTGCTAATTAAAACACTTCTGGGCTTTCCATTTGAACAACCATAACTAATGCCGACATAGCGCAATCACACTCATACTGCAAGGTTACTTACTGAACGTGAGTTGTTTTAATCTTATTCAACCTAGCTTGATGGAGCATTGCTAAACCAAAGATATGCCTCAATTACTACACCAGTTATCTGGTCCTAGATCTCAAAAATCAATGCAACTAGTATAGCATTGATAATCCGCTATTTATTTATGGTTATTTACCTCCATGTAGCACTTAGGGTGAGATATCTCATTCCCCTATAAACCAAAAGCGGAGGCAATATGTCAGTTAGCTATGCAGAAGATTTTCATCAAATTCAAGATTCTTTGACCAATAACTCTTCTCTTAAACGCAAAGCACTTGATTTGGTTCAGTATGAACCAATCGCAGGTAAAGTTACGACAGGTGGTAGTAGATTAGAGGATTTTCGAGAAATCCTAATTGATTTTTTTGACTTAAAAATAGACTTAAATGTCGCAATTGCTAACGTAGATAGTAGGTTACCTCGCCAACAAAGTATGTTTTCTGGTGACAACCGTGTGTTTGCTAGTGGTTGGGCTGAACGTTTAGTTAGGACGCAAGTTAGCAGGTTTTATAATCAAGCAGTTTTGGAGACTATCATTGAAAGCGGTAGCGACGATTGCTTTGTAAACCATTCTACGAGTGAACAAGGTTTGTCGAAATGTTCTCAGCAACTAGCAGGTACAACTCATAGTGCTAAGGTCATGCTAGAACGCTTGAAGTCATCTTATGGTGATGGTGAGTGGACCAAAGACCCAAAGCTTCCTGATCACCCTCATTGCACGCATACATTTTGCCCTGTGTAATAAAATAGTTCGGCGTTTATGGCTTTCGTGTTGAGCAAACTTGGCTGGTTAGCCCAAAGCGCCACTTCACAACGTATTTAAAAGGATGCTCAGTTCCCTCTTATGATGGATGTACTCAATTGCCTAGTATGAGGTAGGTTGGAATAATAAAAAATGAATATCACAATAGAAAACTGCAACAGTATCGACTCAACAACTATTGCTCTGACAGAAAAAAAATTAAACATCAAATTTGCCCCTAATGGCTCAGGTAAGAGTACGATAGCAAAGGCCATAACACTGCATTCACAAAATGATTCTCTTGACTCCCTCATACCATTTAAGCTGAAAGCAGATAACCCTGATGCCAAAACTCCAACCGTAACTGCTGATGCCGAAGTCAGTTCAGTTATGTGCTTCAACGAAGATTATGTTCGCCAGTTTACTTTTCAATCAGATGAGTTAGTAAGCAATAGTTTTGACATATTCATAAGAACGGATGCTTACAATGTTGTTGAAGAACAAATCGAAGGCATTGTAAACGAAATCAAAGGGCTATTTGATGAAAATGAAAACCTTGAAACTTTCATCAATGATCTGAGCGAGCTAGGTACCGCTTTCACCTCGACTAGAACTGGTCTAGCAAGAAACTCGACAGGTATGAAGGGGCTTTCTCAGGGAAATAAGTTGCAACATATCCCTGAAGGTTTAGAGGTATATCAACCTTTCATCAGTAGCTCTTCCAATGTAGCTTGGATTGATTGGCAAACAAAAGGCTCTAAAGAGTTTTCTGAGTTGTCAGACTGTTGTCCTTACTGCTCTTCAGATACTACTGATAAGAAAGAACAAATTACCAAAGTTGGTGAGGAATATGACAAGAATGTCATTAAAAACTTGGTAAAGATCATCGATGTGATCAACAAACTTGGTGATTACTTTACTGAAGAAGCAAAGCAAAAGCTAACTGATATAACTCTCCTTCCAAATGGTCTTGAACCAGAACATATAGATTACCTTAAACAAATCAAAACGCAGATTGACCGTTTGTCCGATCGTTTGGTTAAGTTGAAAGCACTTAAAGGGTTTGACTTTAAAAAAGATGAGTTGGTACGAGATCAGTTAAATGCATACAAGATAGATCTTGCTTTTCTTACTGAACTAAACTCAGATGCGACCAAGCAAGAAATAGACACTATTAACAATTCGATAGATGAAGTTGTTGTTAAGGCTGGCCAGTTACAAGGAAAGCTAAACCAACAGCGTGGTGCAATGCAAAAATTGGTAGAAAAGTACCAAACAGAGATTAACAATTTTCTATCTTACGCTGGTTATAAATATAAAGTACAAATTTCAGGTGAAGATGATAAGTCTCAATTGAAGTTACGCCATATTGATCATGATGATTTTGTCTCTGGCGGAGATCAACACCTTAGCTTTGGTGAGCGAAATGCATTCGCTATTGTCTTGTTTATGTACGAGTGTTTATCCAAAAAGCCCGACTTGATCATACTAGACGACCCAATTTCGTCATTTGATAAAAATAAGAAGTATGCAATTTTGGAAATGCTATTTCGCAGAAAGGCTGAGAACTGCCTAAAGAGCAAGACTGTGTTGATGCTTACTCATGATGTTGAACCTATTATAGATACAGTGAAAGCTGTGCAGAAACAGTTTGATAGCCAGGTATTCGCCTCGTATCTGAGATTCGATTCTGGGGTAATAAATGAGTTTTCTATTGATAGGAATGATATCAAGACGTTTTCTCAAATTTGTACGGATTACTTAGCTACCGAAGCTGACTCAATTCTAAAGTTAATCTACCTACGCCGATATTTCGAGATTGTAGATGACATGGGAGATGCCTATCAGGTTCTTTCCAACTTACTCCATTTACGAACATTGGAAGAAGCAATTGATACTCGTGAAGATGGTCACCCAATTATGGATACTAGTAAGCTAGATAAGGGAGTTGCTCAGATTACATCGAGTATTACTAATTTCAGTTACGAGGAAACTCTTACAAGATTGAAAGATAAAGTTTCATTGAGGGGTATTTATGATGGCTGTTCAAGTGGTTATGAGAAGTTGCAAATATTCCGTTTGTTTGAAGATGTTGAGGTGGAAAACTCTGTTCTCCAGAAATTTATTAACGAAACTTATCATATTGAAAATGAGTACATATGCCAGCTTGATCCAACCAAGTTTGATTTGATACCAGAGTATGTTGTTAAATCATGCGACCAATGTCTAGTTGAAGCAGGGATTTAAAGGGGATGGCTAGGAGAACATTTCGTTTTTAGTTACTGAGTGACTTTGGTCACTTGATTGGAGGGTTACAATACCTGTAGTTATTCATGAGTTGCTAAATTAGAACAGACTATAAAATAGTTTTGTCCAATTGCGAATTAGCACCCTACTCCTTTTGCCCCAAACAAAAAGGCCTCGCTATTGCGAGGCCTTTGGTTTTCTATCTAATCAGAAGTGATTAGTCACGCAGTGAAGCACCAAACTTCTCAGATACGTGAGCAACGATAGCGTCAACCGCACCAGCGATGTCTGCATCTTCAAGCGTACGCTCTACAGATTGTAGTGTTAGCGCGATTGCTAGGCTCTTCTTACCTTCTTCAACGCCTTTACCAACGTAAACGTCGAATAGCTTCGCGTCTTTCAGGAACTCACCTCCTTGCTCTAGACATGCTGCAACGATGTCGCCAGAAGCCACTGCTTCGTCAACAACGACCGCGATGTCACGACGGTTTGATGGGAACTTAGAAAGCTGAACTGCTTCAGGGATCACTTTAGTGTTGATTGCAGACCATTCCACTTCGAATACGATAGTACGGCCGTTTAGACCAAACTTACGCTCAAGCTCAGGGTGAACTGTACCAATCACACCAACTTGCTTGCCATCAACGATGATAGCTGCAGATTGACCTGGGTGAAGCGCTGGGTTCGCTGCTTTATCTTCAGCAGAAAGTGCTGCGAAAGAGTAAGCTACTTCGTTTGCTGTTAGCTCAAGAACCGCTTCTAGGTCGCCTTTCAGGTCAAAGAAATCAACAGTGTTGGTTTCGATGTCCCAGTGCTCTTCGCTGCGAGTACCTGCGATAACACCAGCAAGCATAGGCTCTTGGCGCATACCGTTTTCAGCAGACTCACATGGGATGAAACGTAGGCCGTATTCGAATAGACGAACACGTGGCTGTTGACGTTTCTGGTTGTGAACCACAGTGTTTAGTAGACCTTGGATTAGGCCTAGACGCATTGCTGACATGTCCGCAGAGATTGGGAATGGCAGGATTAGCGGCTCAACACCTGGAACAACAAGCTTTTGCTGCTCTGGCTCAACGAAGCTGTAAGTGATTGCTTCTTGGTAACCACGGTCAACAAGTAGGTTACGAACGCGTTTTAGCGGAATGTTCGCTTCAACGTGGTCGTGCATCTTAAGTGCTGCCGCTGGGTTTTGGTTAGGGATGTTATCGTAACCGTAGATACGACCTACTTCTTCAATTAGGTCTTGCTCGATTGCGATATCAAAACGCCATGTCGGTGCTGTCGCTGTCCAACCTGCGTCTGTAGTCTCTACAGTTAGGCCAAGACGCTCTAGGATCTCAACAACATCGCTATCAGCAATGTGGTGGCCTAGTAGGCTGTCTAGCTTAGTACGACGTAGTGATACTGTGTTTGCTTTTGGTAGGTCAGCTTCTGACTCTACAGCAACAACAGGGGCTACTTCACCGCCACAGATCTCAACTAGAAGTTCTGTTGCACGCTCCATTGCGCTTGTTTGTAGTGCGAAATCGACACCACGCTCAAAACGCATAGAAGAATCAGTGTGTAGACCGTAGCTACGCGCGCGACCACGGATGTGGTCTGGTGCGAAGAATGCACACTCAAGTAGTACGTCTTTAGTCGCAGTGGTTACACCAGACTCTTCACCACCGAAGATACCTGCGATCGCAAGTGCTTTGTTGTGGTCTGCGACAACTAGAGTATCAGCGTTTAGCTCAGCTTCGTTGCCGTCTAGAAGAGTTAGCTTCTCGTCCTGCTCTGCCATACGAACCACGATGCCACCTTCAATCTTAGCAAGATCAAATGCGTGCATTGGCTGGCCTTGCTCTAGAAGAACAAAGTTAGTGATGTCTACAACTGGGTCGATAGAGCGAATACCACAACGGCGCAGTTTCTCTTGCATCCAAAGTGGTGTTTCAGCTTGAACGTTTACGTTCTTAACCACACGGCCAAGGTAACGTGGACATGCTGCAGTCGCTTTCACTTCGATAGAAACTGTGTCGTCGATAGCTGGTGCTACTGCGTTTACTGCAGGCTCAGTTACGTCAGCACGGTTTAGAACGCCAACTTCACGTGCCATACCACGGATGCTGAAACAGTCAGCGCGGTTAGCCGTTAGGTCTACGTCTACTGTTACGTCGTCAAGACCTAGGAATTCGCGGAAATCAGTACCGATTGCTGCGTCTTCTGCTAGTTCCATGATGCCATCAGATTCAACGTCGATACCTAGTTCAGAGAATGAACACAGCATGCCGTGTGATGGTTGACCACGTAGTTTTGCTTTTTTGATTTTGAAATCGCCTGGTAGAACAGCACCAACAGTCGCTACAGCAACTTTGATACCTAGACGACAGTTAGATGCGCCACAAACGATGTCTAGAAGTTCTTCAGCGCCAACATCTACTTTAGTTACACGTAGTTTGTCAGCGTCTGGGTGTTGACCACACTCAACCACTTTACCTACTTTAACGCCAGTGAAAGAACCAGCAACAGGTAGTACGTCGTCTACTTCTAGACCCGCCATTGTGATTTGGTGTGTAAGTTCGTCAGTCGATACCGCAGGGTTTACCCACTCACGAAGCCAAGATTCGCTAAATTTCATAGTGATGTATCCCCTGGATTACTTGAACTGTTTTAGGAAACGAAGGTCGTTCTCGAAGAACGCACGAAGATCGCTTACGCCGTAACGAAGCATAGTCAGACGCTCAACGCCCATACCAAATGCAAAGCCAGAGTATTTCTCAGGGTCGATGCCAACGCTGCGAAGTACGTTAGGGTGAACCATGCCACAACCCAGAACTTCAAGCCATTTGCCGTTCTTACCTTTCACGTCTACTTCTGCTGAAGGCTCAGTGAATGGGAAGTAAGAAGGACGGAAACGAACTTCAACTTCTTCTTCAAAGAAGTTACATAGGAAGTCGTGCAGAATGCCTTTAAGCTGTGCGAAGTTCACGTTCTCGTCTACTAGCATGCCTTCCACTTGGTGGAACATTGGCGTGTGCGTTTGGTCGTAGTCGTTACGGTAAACACGGCCCGGTGCAATGAAGCGGAATGGTGGTTTACCATTTTCCATCGTACGGATCTGAACGCCAGACGTGTGAGTACGTAGCATTAGATCTGGGTTAAAGAAGAACGTGTCGTGGTCAGTACGCGCTGGGTGATCTTCTGCGATGTTTAGTGCATCAAAGTTGTGGAATGCATCTTCAATCTCAGGACCAGACTCAGTGTTAAAGCCTAGCTCACCAAAGAACTGTTCAATACGCTCAACAGTACGAGTCACAGGGTGTAGACCACCGTTCTCGATACGACGACCTGGTAGAGTCACGTCGATTGTTTCTGCTGCAAGCTTCGCTTCTAGCTCTGCACGTTGTAGTGCATCTTTACGAGCTGCGATCGCTTGTTGAACAACGCCTTTCGCTTTGTTGATCTCTTGACCAGCTTCACGGCGCTCTTCTGGTGGTAGTTTACCTAGGCTTTGAAGTTGAGCCGTTAGCTCACCTTTTTTGCCTAGATACTGAACACGCACTTCATCAAGTGCGACTAACGAATCTGCAGCTTCAATTGCTGCATTCGCGTTAGCAATGATCTCTTCTAGATGTTGCATCGTTTCCTCATCTACCTTTTGGTAGTTTCCATAAGGTTTCCCGGAAGGGAATTTCGGTATTTTCAAGTAGCTGTACATAGTAACGAAAGCAACGTTCAAAGCCAAACTGAAATATCCTTAGAATCACCTGTTGGACACTTATCAAGCATCTAAATTGGCTAACCACTTTGATACTTGCCGCAAAGACATCACTTTTTGTTATTATTAACATAATCTAAAATAATTTTTACTTATTCATCAATGGCTATAAATTGGCTTTCAACAGAGTTAAGAAAGAAATTGAGGTAAACATGAATCTAACAATCACTCCTATTCTTCCTGAGCACGACCAAGCAATATGCCAAATCATTCAGAAGGTTGGCGCAGAATTTGGCGCTGTTGGTGAGGGTTATGGTCCTTCAGATGCAGAAGTGAGCAACATGAGCCAGCACTATACCCTTGAGAATAAGTCACTCTATCTTGTCGCTAAACTAGACGGAAAAATAGTCGGCGGATGCGGGCTCGCCCCATTTTCAAGTAGTGACAAAGTCTGCGAGCTAAAGAAGCTGTTCCTTCTGCCGGATAGCAGAGGGCTCGGTTTGGGTAGAAAGCTAGTGTCTGCTTGTCTTGATTTTGCTCGTGAACAAGGGTTCGAATCTTGCTATCTCGACACCTTATCCAATATGAATGCTGCGGTTCGAATGTATGAAACGTTTGGGTTTGAGCACTTATCCCAGCCACTGGAAGGCACTGAGCACAATAGTTGCGATGTCTGGATGATAAAAGAGCTGTAATTGATGAATAACTACAAACTCCTGCCCGCTTTAAATGCACTGCTCCAAACGCAGAGCCTTACGGAAGCGGCTAAAAAGCTGAATGTGACTCAACCAGCAATGAGTCGAACACTCGGTCAAATACGAGATGCTTTTGGCGATCCCATTTTAGTTCGAGACGGAAAGGAGTTTGTGCTAACCAATAGAGCGCAAGAGCTAAAACAGACCTTGCCTAACCTACTGAAACAGATGGATGCGCTTTATCAACATTCTGATTTTAAGCTCGAAGACATTGAGCGGCGCTTTCACATTGGGTTTGACTCGTTTGTCTCAGGCGCTGCGCTCCCTGAGATCGCAAAGCTCGTCACGACAGATTGCCCAAATGCTTCCATTCATGGTTCGATAATAGATAACGGACAGCTAGAGGCGCTTGCCACTAGCTATCTTGATGTCGTTGCCACAATGGCGGTTGATGTTCCCAATCATATTCATGGCAAACGTATCGCCAGTGACCATTATGTTGTAATCGGGTCAAAGCAGAGCTTGGGACGAAGTAAAACGCTGTCTTTACATGAGTATTTTGCAGCGAAACATATTCAAGTGAGTGGATTAGGTGACAAGACCCGCGAGGTGGATGGCGTGTTTAAGAAACGTGAACATCAAAGAGTCATCTCTGCGGTGATGCCTGATTTGCAGAGTGCAGCTCAGCTATTGGAAGTTAGTAGCAATATAATGACTGTTCCAAGTCATATTGCGGCTTCGTTGTGTCAACAATATGCGCTGCAAACAATACCATTGCCTTTCCAGCTTCCAGAGCATCATTACTACCTGCTGTGGCACGAAAAGCATCATAAAGACCCCGAGCATCGATGGTTTCGTCACGAATGCTATAAGCTGATTAAGCAACACTTCAAAATTTGAAGCACTCTAGTGTCGGTACGTAAAAGAAAAGGGAGCTTTACTAGCTCCCTCAATTTCTAATTTTAGTCCACCTTAAAGGCTTGGTGCTGGAACATCTGCTCAACAATCTCATGAGAGCTCGCCGACGCTGATAAATCGAGGCCTGAGATATCGAACTGTTCTAAAGCGATAGATACTGATTTTCCATCGTCTGCCGTTAGGTCAATATTTAATGTCTCTTTGTCTGCATCGAAGCTCGCCGTTAGATGATTTAGCAGATTTTCCATGTCCTTATCTTCATCACCTAATGGTGCCAAAACATCGGTAAAATCAAGCTTATCTTCGTTCAAATGGAAGTCTTTAATAATGTCTTGATCGGCTGTGATATTTAGTGATTCTGAAGAAAAAGCAAACACATCTTTTCCTGCCCCACCCGTTAAGATATCACTTCCTAAACCGCCGATAAGTACATCGTTATCTAGACCACCGATAAGGATATCATCACCTGCACCACCATTTAATGTGTCAGCTCCATCATACCCGACCAGAGCATCGTTACCATCCGTTCCATTCAAGGTATTCGCTTGGCTATCACCTTGAACTATGTTGCGCGACGAATCCGGCTGCGATGTATCTTGAACATCGATAGTAATTTGGCTCTCAGCGACATCACCGTCTGCATCTACGACTCTAGCGATAAACTTATCTTGTTGATGACCATCTACATTGTTCGCTTTGTAGTCATAGCGCCCATTTTCAAAGTTAATCGTAAGGTGACCATGAGTCGTGTCAATTTTCACTAAAGAACTCTCAGACACTGTTTCTATGTGGCCCGCTACACTCTTGGTCACTTCTCCAGTTAGCTTATCGAAATGGTAGGTATCTCCTTCGACGACCATCGTGTCTACCCACTGTTCCTCGCCCCCTTGATGAGTAATCAAGTCACTCTGTAGTTGGCCAGACACGGTTTTGATCAGCAGTTCTTCTATCTGCGCGTCATCAACCACTACAATCGCTGAGCCTTTGTCTGTCGCTATCGGCTCCAGGTACTTCAAATCAGCCCCGGCACCGATCCCTACTGACCAAATATTGTCAATTGTCTGCCCACTCGTCTCGATGCTCTTTTCCATAGCATTTTCGAGGATCATTTTTTCTTCAGCAGTTGTTGGTTCTACCAAACCATCTCGAACTTGCTGGTATCGCTCAGGGCTAGAAAAATCATCTTCGCTACTCCATTTCATTAGACTTTCACGAGCTTTGGTTTCGTAGCCGCCTGACTGATTTGTCCAGCCATCGAAATCTGTCGTGACACCATCAGAAATAAAGTAAAGCTGTGTATTGGTGCTATTGAGCAATGACTGACTCGTTGGGTCTGTAAGTACTTCATGCACTTGATCAATCGCTTGGCTATAAGGCGTCCAAGCCGATGGCTGAACATCAAAGAAGAACTGACGAATGTCTCCTACTGAACTTAGCCACCCAGAAATCTGCCCATCCGGAAAACCACTGTGCGCCGCAATTTTAAATTGTACATCGCCGACATCCTGGTACTTTTCAAACATTGCTGTGATGGAGTCTCTTGCCAGTTCCCAGCGTGTCACCCAGTGTCCGTCAGCATCCAGTACCTGACTACTCATCGACTGTGAAGCATCAAGCGCTATTACTACGGTGTTACTTTGCAGCGCGACATCATTGATTACGTGGTGGGCAGAATTTGAACTAGGCACCGAGTCGGTAACATCTAGGTGTAAAATGGCACTCTCAGATTGACCACCTGCGTTCACCTCAACTTTTGCCGAAATGTCGATCTTATCTGCACCTTGTTCAGCATGATCTAGAGCAGAATGCTGAACAACGGAATAGTGGCCCGTGTTAACGTCGACGCTTGCTTCTAGCACTTTAACGCGATCTGAGCCAGCGCCTGTATATCCGGTTAGAGTAGTTTGGTCTGCGCTCACCTCAAACGACACTGGTTTACCGCCACTGGTGAAGCCACTCAAACTCTGGTCTACTTCAAAGTGATATTCGGCATCAGTCGCAGATCCAAGGTCTGCTACCAAATCTCCTTCTGCATGAGCTCCCGTATCTGTACCTAATTCAGATTCATTTAACTCAGCGTGAGCGTCATTTAAGGACATTGGCTCACCCATAACGCTGACAGTAACCTCAGCGGTATCTTTTAAGCCGTCTTCATCTTCGATGGTGTACTCAAAGGTGTATTCCTTCACTTCACCAGTTTTGATGATACGTTCGTTTGCCGGTAAAGATTCAAGATATTTCGCAGCGTCAAAGACCAACTTCCCGTCTTTAAGAGTTAAGAAGTCTTCTTTTGGATAATCGACAATCGTCAAGTCATCACCATCAGGGTCATGATCATTTGCCAAAACATCTAGCTCTAACGTACCTGAGCCACTGGTTTGGTAACTATCGTCAAAAGTAGTCAGGTCTGCGCTAACTTGAGTAACGAAATACTCAGAACCTTTTGGATCAACAACACCGTCTTTGTAGCTGATCGTCGACATCTCAATACTGTCAAAATAGCGACCATCTGCGTCAATGCTGACGACTTGACTGCCTCCGCGAGTACCTTCAAAGACACCAGTCGCGACTAGTTCACCTTTGTAGTATGCCTTCCAGACTCCACGTTCAATACCAGGCTCCCAGCTACCATTTTTGGTGTCAGTCCAAAGGTTCTTCACCTCCACTTCGGCGTGATTAGACACTTGTCCATTGGCAAATGAAAAACGCATTGCTTCACTTTGGCCAGTGACATCATCGTAACCGATCTGTCCATCTTGGACTCGGTCTGAACCTTTATCGAGTGAAGAACTCACACCGTACTTATGATCGCCATCACCGGTATAATCAGATTTAGACGCATCAGCGACTTTATTTCCTGTAGTAGTATCAATCACATAGTAATCGACACTGATATCGGCACTGTCATCCCAATTGTTCTGATCCAGTGTCTTGGTCGTCGTTTCGATGCCCTTATCATCTTCAGCGATTGGCGCTTCGTTAAGGTCGTTGATAAGCACTTTAACTTGAGCCGTATCTTTTCCATTAAATTGGTCGCGAGCTTCTACCTCAAGTTGGTAACTGTCGATTGTTTCATGATCGAACGTAACACCATTCTTAACACTGATTTCACCAGTTGCCGTATTTATCTCAAACAGGTCAGTGTGATTCGTTAGGTGATAAGTCACCTGACTGTTTTCGTCGATATCGAACGCTTCAACCTTGCCAATAACACCTGTTGGGGTATTTTCATCAACACTAAACTGATAGCTATCTGCGTCGATATTACCTTGCGAGTCACGTCCATGACTGTTATTGCTACCACTGATGAACTCTGGCGCATCATTAGTGCCCGTGATGGTGATTTCAATTTGATGCGGTGTGCCGTCTTGCGAGTACACGGTGAAGGTTTCAATGCGAGTCTGGCCTTCCCCTAAGTATTCCACTTTGCTGTTGTCGACGTTGTACGTCCACTCACCGCCTTCAGTGATGGTCAGGCTGCCCAGTGGCGCCCCTTCACTTGAGTGGTTGTTTGGCGTCACCTCAGTTTTAAAGGTGTCGTTGGCGTTGTTGCCGTCTACATCGACAGACGTCAGTGTGCCCTTATCTTCAAGGATCACATTGCCGTCACCTTCTGTCACTGCGCCTTTATCATCGCCGCTGATTTGCGCGGCGTCATTGGTGCCTGTGATGGTGATTTCAACTTGGTGTGGAGTGCCATCTTGCGAGTACACGGTGAAGGTTTCAATGCGAGTCTGACCTTCACCTAGGTATTCCACTTTGCTGTTGTCGACGTTGTACGTCCACTCACCGCCTTCAGTGATGGTCAGGCTGCCCAGTGGCGCCCCTTCACTTGGGTGGTTGTTGGGCGTCACTTCCGTTTTAAAGGTGTCGTTGGCGTTGTTGCCGTCTACATCAACAGACGTCAGTGTACCTTTATCTTCGAGGATCACATTGCCATCACCTTCCGTCACTGCACCTTTATCATCGCCACTGATTTGCGCGGCGTCATTGGTGCCCGTGATGGTGATTTCAACTTGATGAGGAGTGCCGTCTTGCGAGTACACAGTGAAGGTTTCAATGCGAGTCTGACCTTCACCTAAGTATTCCACTTTGCTGTTGTCGACGTTGTACGTCCACTCACCGCCTTCAGTGATGGTCAGGCTGCCCAGTGGCGCCCCTTCACTTGGGTGGTTGTTGGGCGTCACTTCCGTTTTAAAGGTGTCGTTGGCGTTGTTGCCATCCACATCGACAGACGTCAGTGTGCCTTTATCTTCAAGGATCACATTGCCGTCACCTTCCGTGACTGCGCCTTTATCATCACCGCTGATTTGCGCCGCATCGTTGGTGCCCGTGATGGTGATTTCGACTCGATGAGGTGTACCGTCTTGCGAGTACACAGTGAAGGTTTCAATGCGAGTCTGACCTTCACCTAGGTATTCCACTTTGCTGTTGTCAACGTTATACGTCCACTCACCGCCTTCGGTGATGGTCAGGCTGCCGAATGGCGCTCCTTCACTTGAGTGGTTGTTGGGCGTCACCTCAGTTTTAAAGGTGTCGTTGGCGTTGTTGCCATCCACATCGACAGACGTCAGTGTGCCTTTATCTTCAAGGATCACATTGCCGTTACCTTCCGTTACTGCGCCTTTATCATCGCCGCTGATTTGTGCGGCGTCATTGGTGCCTGTAATGGTGATTTCAACTTGATGAGGAGTGCCATCTTGCGAGTACACAGTGAAGGTTTCAACGCGTGTCTGACCTTCACCTAAGTATTCCACTTTGCTGTTGTCGACGTTGTACGTCCACTCACCGCCTTCAGTGATGGTCAGGTTGCCCAGTGGTGCCCCTTCACTTGGGTGGTTGTTGGGTGTCACCTCAGTTTTAAAGGTGTCGTTCGCGTTGTTGCCGTCCACATCGACAGACGTCAGTGTGCCCTTATCTTCAAGGATCACATTGCCGTCACCTTCCGTTACTGCGCCTTTATCATCGCCGCTGATTTGCGCGGCGTCATTGGTGCCCGTGATGGTGATTTCAACTTGATGCGGTGTGCCGTCTTGTGAGTACACAGTGAAGGTTTCAACGCGTGTCTGCCCCTCACCTAAGTATTCCACTTTGCTGTTGTCGACGTTGTACGTCCACTCACCGCCTTGAGTGATGGTCAGGCTGCCCAGTGGCACCCCTTCACTTGGGTGGTTGTTGGGTGTCACCTCAGTTTTAAAGGTGTCGTTCGCGTTGTTGCCGTCCACATCGACAGACGTCAGTGTGCCTTTATCTTCAAGGATAACATTGCCGTCACCTTCCGTTACTGCGCCTTTATCATCGCCGCTGATTTGCGCGGCGTCATTGGTGCCTGTGATGGTGATTTCAACTTGGTGTGGAGTGCCATCTTGCGAGTACACAGTGAAGGTTTCAACACGTGTCTGACCTTCATCTAGGTATTCCACTATGCTGTTGTCGACGTTGTACGTCCACTCACCGCCTTCAGTGATGGTCAGACTGCCCAGTGGCGCCCCTTCACTTGGGTGGTTGTTTGGCGTCACCTCAACTTTAAAGGTGTCGTTGGCGTTGTTGCCGTCCACATCGACGGACGTCAGTGTGCCCTTATCTTCAAGGATCACATTGCCGTCGCCTTCCGTTACTGCGCCTTTATCATCGCCGCTGATTTGCGCGGCGTCATTGGTGCCCGTGATGGTGATTTCAACTTGATGAGGAGTGCCGTCTTGCGAGTACACAGTGAAGGTTTCAATGCGAGTCTGACCTTCACCTAAGTATTCCACTTTGCTGTTGTCGACGTTGTACGTCCACTCACCGCCTTCAGTGATGGTCAGGCTGCCCAGTGGTGCCCCTTCACTTGAGTGGTTGTTGGGTGTCACCTCGGTTTTAAAGGTGTCGTTGGCGTTGTTGCCGTCCACATCGACAGACGTCAGTGTGCCTTTATCTTCAAGGATCACATTGCCGTCACCTTCCGTCACTGCGCCTTTATCATCACCGCTGATTTGCGCCGCATCATTGGTGCCCGTAATGGTGATTTCAACTTGATGAGTTGTTCCATCAACTGATGTGACGGTTAAAATACGGGTAACTGGCTCGCTGTCTGTATTTAAAGCCTGAACATCTGGATGATCATTGTTGAGTTGATAACTCCAATTGCCATTCACATCAACCGAAAAGCTGCCCCAATTGCCATCTTGTACATTTGTCTGTGGCTGAAAAAAAGCTTCACCTGTGTTGGAATCACTGATGGACAACTGACCACTAGTTTCAAGAACAGTATCCTCTTGGACTGACCCAGAGTCATCCCCAGCAATTATCGCTCGAATCTGCGCAATATCGGTTTGCGAATTGCGGAAAAGATTGAACAACGTGGTACTTTGCTCTGAACTAAAGCCAGCGGTTTCAAAATAAGTGCTAGCAAGAACTTCAGCCCCTATTCTTTCAATAGTTCCTGACTCAGTAAGACTTGAACCGCCCGCACCACCTGCAGCCGTTGCAAACTCATCTCCCAACTCGCTAGGATCCACACCATTCTCAAGTGCTTCGAGTAGTTGAGCTACTTGCTTTGCTGCATCCGGTTCCGGCTGAGGATGCCCAAATTCATTTAAAACATAAATTTGTTCTGGTTGGATTTCATTTTCGAGAGTGGAAATAATCACTTCACCCGACAGTAGTTCATCCATTGAATCTACAATTTTGATACGACCATCTAGGCCAATAACGACATAGGTTTCTGTGGTTAATTTAAATTGTCCAACCAAGAGCGGTACCTCATTCAGCAACTACCAGAATTTCGAAAGATATAACCCACCACTCAGTAATGAGATTTATTTCCAAAATTCAATACATTCAGGTAACAAATGTATCATTAATAACCACCATTAAAACATGCAGACTTGCACCTCCAAAACTGCATGTTTTATTTTGTTTCAAGGTTATCAACAACTTATGCCAGAGCAGCAAAAACCACTAACGGTATGGTGGTTTTGTGAACAATGAGTATCGCCAAAAAAGGGAGCTTATTTGCTCCCTAGTTTAAATTATCCAGAAACATCTTTGATTACATTCATGTCAGAAATAGTATTCTAAAGACATCTGGATAAAGTCATCTTTACGCGCAAAATAGAGCAAGTCATCTGGCGTTTGATTCTCAAACAACCAGGCATCTATTGTCCAAGACAAGTGATTGGTTAAACGGCTAGAGGCTTCTAGCTTAGCGCTATAAACATCGCTGTTATCGAGATCTTGGGTAATGCCCAACAAAATCTCCGTACTATCTTCGTCATTGAGCGCAAGACGCGTTCCTGCAAAGATGTCGTTCTGACCTATGGTTTGAGCATTATTGCCGCGGCTATCGTAGAGATATTCAGCAATCAAACCAAGATCCCAAACCGTATCAAACACGCCAACAATAGTGTATTCAAAGCCAGACACGAGCCCTGTATGGTGTTCGAAACTGTCTCGGTAGATAGTTTCAAGTTTCCACAGCCAATCGCCTACAATACCTTGTACATCGAGGCCAACCTGTTTCGCCTGTGCATAGTATGGCTTCACTTCACCACCAGCCAAACGAAAGTAGGGATCACGATTAGTACCTTGGAAATAGCTCAATCCGACATCCCAATCACCGTACATCTGCGAATATCTCAACGCAAAGTCGACATGTTTTTCTTCCCGTGAGGATTCATAGATGGCGTCTTTAGATACCGGCAACGTAGGACGTAAGCGGCCATCCTTACCCGAAAAAGTGCGCTCTCTAAAGTAAGGCAATACCATGGCGTCTATGGCTCCCCACTCTTTGATCGAGGTAAAGTGAATCATAGGTTGGCCGAGCTTATCTTCGCCATCAACCGCTTCAATAGCGTCAGTTTGATTAACAACATCGACTAAATGGGCAGATTCGGTCACTCCCCAAAACACCTTGCCAATACCTACTCTGATTTCATAGTCATCCCAATAGTTTAGATAGAGAGCTTCACGGATATCGCCATGGGTTCTTTCATCATCTAAACTGTCAAAACGGTAAAAAGGCGTAAAGGTAAAATCGGCGTTCTCTCCCAATTGCCAGTAGAATTCAGGCTGTAGAACCAGAGAGCTCTGACCTTTTCCCTGCCCCTGCTCACCGTCTGAGAAAAACTGCCTATGTTCTACGTTAGCTTGTCCTGCGATTTCAAATCCGTGACATTGTAACGAAATCAATGTCAATATGGCGCTGGCAGAAAGTCTGCCAGCTTTACTTAATAGATCCTTCATATCGCCTCTTACTTCACGCGCTTAAGAACATTCTTTTCGAAATCCTTTTCTCTCAATCCAGTTTGGAAATCGAGATCACTCGTGGTCAGCGTGGTGCTCTTACCCGTTTGGTGGTTCACCATTGCCATGGTATGGGCACGCCAGTACTGGCTTAGGTACTGTTTGTATTCGTCAAACTGCAAGGTTTTTAGCAGTGCTCCTTTGCGATCATAGAACTCAACTTTCAGCGGGCGATAGTGCTCCTTATCTAGCCAGACAAGTTGCTTGGTATAACCAGAGTTCTTATCTGTTGGGATCTGCTCAAGCAGATAAGTTGGTGTGCCATTAACCTCTTTATCGCCCAAATAGTTGAAGGTGTACTTCTCCAACTCAAACGAGCTTAAGTCCTCGTAGGCAAACTCGCTGCCCATAAAAGGCCCTGACTTATTGCGTGAAGAGATACGTTTAACACGCTTTAACGCAGGCAAATACAGCCATTGGTCATCAGCTTCGATACTGTGTGAATGGTTAAGAAAGGCTGTACCCTTCACATCTCGCGGTTGGTCGAAGATGGTGAGACCTTTATCGCCATCCCCGTCGATTTCGAACGACTTTAAGCGCATTTCACGAGTACTGCTTTCACCCTGGGCGTTCTTTAGAATCATCTTCATTGTCGCAACCGAATCACCCCAACCTTCATCGCGAGCTTTACGTTCAGTAGCAATTTCTAACCCTCGCTCTGGTGAAGCCACGACTTGGTTAGAAAACACAACCATGGCTGAAAGGGCGACGGCTTTGATCATTAATTTTGTTTGAGTATTCATAGTGAAATCCTTTTAGCTTTGAGTTTGTGGAATTGGGGTGGGACGAGTTTGTTGGGGCTTATTTTCTGTTCCTTCAACGTAGCTAGCGGTATCAAAACGCATCAGCAACGCAGGTAAGAAGATAAAGTCGACCACAAGAGCAATAAAGATCACCATGGCGCTAAGCTGCCCCATATCAGAGTTAAGTCTGAAGCTCGACATTGCTAGAACTGAGAAACCTGCGACTAACACAACAGTGGTTATCCATAAGGCTCGGCCGACCGTGTGGAAGGCATATCGCACCGCTTGTTCGGCAGATTGCCCCTGTTTACGTGCACGTTGATATTTAGATAAGAAGTGAACCGAATCATCGACGACGATACCTAGAGTCAGCGTCACGACAACCGATAATCCAAGGTTAATTTCACCTGAAAGAAGCGCCCATAACCCAAAACCGATAATGGCTGGTGCCATGTTTGGCACAATACTTATCAATCCCAAGCGAGTTGAACGTAGAGCAAACACCATCAACGCGGAGATCAGGATCAAGGTGATGGGGAGTGTCGACAACATACTAGCCATATTCGTTTCACCAATATGGGCGAACATAAGCGACGGACTAGACGCAACAACTTGATACTGAGGACCATTGGTCGCAAACCAGTTGTAGATGCGTTCTTCCAACTCCACTAGCTCAACACTGCCTAAGTTATCAACCGTCACAACCAGCTTGATAGACGACTTGTCGACGTTGACCTGGTTGTTGAGGTCTAGGCCGTAAGGCAAGGACATCTCATAAAGTAGCAGGTACTGCGCGGCTAACTCTCTATCCAGTGGCAGCTTAAAATAGCTGTCGTCATCAGCATGCATGTTCTTGTTAAGGCGCTTATAAACGTCTGACAAGGTAGCAACATGGTCGGTCTCTGGTTGCAAACGCAGCCAATGGGTAAAATCACCCATTGTTTTTAGGAATGTAGGATCAGCAATACCTTGTGATTCACCGGTTTTGACCGCAATACTGATGCTTGTCATTCCGCTAATGCGCTCTTCCATAAAGTCAGCCGCTTGGCGGAAATCACTGCGTGAATCGAAGTATTTAACGGACTCATCGTTCACTTTGTTCAGCGGTAGTAAACTTGCAGAAACGGCAATGACTAACGCCGAAATTGGCAGCAATGCCTTACGGTAACGAACGACCTTGTCACCGAGTATATCCATAAAGTCTTGCGACGCTGCTGCCTTCTCATCGACAGCTTTGACTTTAATAGGTAACAGTTTCAGCATTGCCGGTAGCATAGACACAGATAGGAAACAGGCAATCATAACTCCAAGCGCAGCCAAGTTGCCGAAATCTCGCAGTACCGGTGAGTCAGACATGTTCATCATCAAGAAGCCAATTGCCGTAGTGACCGAGGTAATTACGATTGGCATAAAGTTGATGGCAACGCTTTGGTCTATCGCGTAAGACTTACTGTAGCCTTTCTTAAGATTTTGCCTCATGGTTGCGATTACATGCACGCAGTCAGCAACCGCTAGCGTCATCACTAAGGTAGGTATATTTACAGTCGCGGTACTTAGGAACATTCCAGCCCAGCCAGAGATCCCCATAGTCGCAGCAACAGAACCTATGATGATGACTAACGTCGCCACCACACTTAGGAACGAACGCAGCATCAGAGTTAGAAATACGAGAATGACCAGTAGCATAGTGGGCACTAGCGTTGAACTGTCTTCTTGGGCTGAGGTCATAAACGCGTGGTTCATAGCGATGATACCGGCTTTATGAAACTCAACCTGTGGGTATTGAGATTGATATTTGGCTAGCAACTGATCAATGTGAGTAACGATTTCAACCACTTCCGCCGTTTCGTCAATTTCAGGCATTTGAACAGTTACGTTAACTACTGTGACATCGCCTTTTTGTGAAATCAGGGAGTCTTTAATCACCGGCTCTGAGAGTGCAATACGCTTGACCTTTTCAATCCGCTCTGGCGTTAAAGGGTAATCTTCCAGCAGCAGATCTTCGACGATCAGATCATCTTCGTAAGCTTCGGTGTGCTGATAGTTTGCGATAGAGTCGACACGGCTAGAATAAGGGACTTGCCATGCATCTTGAGTAAGCTGTTGAACCAAGGTCAGAATGTCAGGTTCAAACACATTGCCGCCAGCAGGTGCAATTACGATGGCAAGATTATCTGATTTTGCAAATGTCGTTTGAATCTCATCAAACGCTCTTAATTGAGCGTTTTGTCCATCGAAGAAGATATTGTAATCACCTCTAAAATAGAGATTTTTTCCTCCAATTGTTGAAACAGTGACTATCGCCAGCGTTATAAGTAACACCCACCAGCTAAAGCGAGTCGGCATGGTCAGCCAAGTAGAAGGCTGTTTTGAATTATTTAGTTGGGCAGTCATCACACTCTCCATTTGTGACGTTTCGTCAAAAGCGGTTAATTAAAAACCAGCAAATGCTGGTACTTAAGTAACAACCTCTGAACCTGTTAATTAGATTCTGAGTATTAGTGCTTTATGTGACGATTCGTCAAAAATGGTGATTTTAAAAGCCCTTACGGGCTTTGATGATGAAATACTTTTAGCCTATCGACCTACAGACTCTAGATAATCTATCTCTTGGGCGAACAACTCTTGCTCTACTCTGCGCCAAGTTTTTCGATAATCCCACTCTGTCGATAAAGGCTTCCAAGCCAAGCCATCCAATAACATGTTGGCGTTATTGAGTACGGTATAGGGATCTTGCAAACGATTGATACAATGGCTATTTGAAGCATTCTGTGTCAATGCATTTGAACCAAAAGCAATTGACCAGTTGGCAAATACGATAGCATCAGAGCCAATACCAGGAGAGAACTTCAAGTCTCCCTGCTCTACTCCATTAAGTACAAGTTGATCAGCATGTTCAATAACTTGTTCTTCGAGAGTATTTAGCTCTTTTACCCTTTCTGGGGAGGCTTTCTCAAGGACCCAAGGGCTCTTTGCCATAATCGCACACGTTGACAGTACTGGCTCCATACGAGCGTAAATACGATAACCAACGTGCAGCGCAATCACCTTTTCACGGGTGTTGCCTTCAAATTCACCAGCGCGCGCAAACAAAACAGCCTCACTTTTCAGTGAATGTATGCACAGCGCCATAATCACGTCTTCTTTACTGCAAAAATGATTGTAAATCGTGCCTTTAGAATACGCACTCGCTGAAGTTAACTTGTCCATCGTCAAGTTACTCCACCCTTGCTCTTGGACAAGCGATTTCGCTAATAGAGTGAGTTCTACCTCTCTATCTGCAATCGCCTGCTGCTTTTTAGTCAAACCAAATGAGCAGCTGGAACCTTCTTTTTTATCACTCTTACTACAGCCAAAACCAAACATGATTATCTAATCCGTCTCAGTCGTTTACTCCCTAACCTTACTATTGTAACACGAATACCAATTACGTTATAAATACCATTAATGACGATTCGTCATTTTTGACACATCGTCATAATAGCGCATTTATTGATCATATCAAGAAAAAGTTAGGTAAAACATTTATGACAGTAATGAATTAACCCAAGTGCTACTATTGCTTGGTAAGCTAATTTCAAATGGATCTTGTATGAAAAATTTTTTAACGTTACTTGGCTTAGGAATATTCTCGACATCTAGTGTTTTCGCCAACAATTGGTACGCGGAACCCCTCGTGGCAGGCCTCAATGTGCCTTGGGGACTTAGCTATCTCGGCGACAGTAAAGTGCTCGTAAGTGAAAAAAACGGCACCGTTGGTGTGCTAAACCTTGAAAACAACACCTACCAAGACATTGGTAAAGTTCCGGACGTACATGTAACTGGTCAGGGAGGGCTCCTTGACATAGCTGTCTCCCCTTTTGACCCTACTCAAATCTATATCACCTATTCAAAATCCGTTGGTAAAGCGATAGAAACGACACTAGCCAAAGCTGCTTATCAAAATGGTCGCCTATCAAAGTGGCAAGATATGTTAGTGACTCGCTCAGGCTCCGATGGCGGGCGTCATTTTGGCAGCCGAATCGCCTTTGACTCGCAGTATTTGTACTTTAGCGTTGGAGACCGAGGTGAACGCGACAACGGACAAGATCTCACTACCCACGCAGGAAGTATTCTTCGGGTGCAAACGAATGGTCAAGCCGTTCAAGACAACCCGTTTGTCGCGGACGAAGGAAAATTAGATGAGATTTGGAGCTACGGTCATAGAAACCCTCAAGGACTTTTCTTTGATGGTGAAAGTAAGAGTCTTTGGTCCATTGAGCACGGCCCTAGAGGTGGTGATGAAGTTAACCTAATCACCAAGAAAGCCAATTACGGTTGGCCTGTGACGTCTCACGGCAAAGAATACTGGGGACCCATTGCGGTCGGAGAATCAACAGAAAAAGAGGGGATCACCTCTCCAAAAAAAGTGTACATTCCCTCTATCGCACCGAGTTCTTTAATACTGTATCGTGGCGATAAGCACCCAGGTCTATCTGGAAAACTCCTTGCGGGTGCACTCAAACTCACTCATATCAACGTTTTGACTTTAAAAGATAGCCAAGTGGTTGATGAGCAAAGAATCCTAGAAGACCTAGGCGAACGTATTCGCGACCTCGAAGCATTGCCAAATGGAGAAATTCTATTTAGCACTGATAGTGGGAAAATTTATCGTTTAGTAAAGGAAGAATAGCATAGTGAGCACATTCAGGTGCTCACTGCTTTGCACTCAAAGCTACTCGACCAAATGACTTTATTGCGACCACTCTGCTTACACTCATACAAGGCTTTGTCTGCTAGATTAAACATCGCTTCCTGTAGCTCTTGATGGGTGTTGAATCTATCATACAAATCTTGCTGCTGGGCAACGGCACCACCTACAGACGCAGTAACAATACCAAAAGGTTGGTTACCTTCATGAATTAAATCCAATCCTGCGATCTCGTGCCTCAAACGCTCTGTGAAGTTCGCGAGTTGACTCAAGTCAGGTCGAGCGCAAAAAATAACAAACTCCTCACCACCATAACGGAATGCTAGATCGCTATCACGGGCCAATTGCTTGATCTTACTTCCGACTCTAGACAATGCGTTGTCACCTTCTGTATGGCCGTATATATCGTTAAATGCTTTAAAGTTATCGACATCGCAAACTATCAAACCCACATAATGCCCTTTGGCTAAATGGCGCTTAAGGAAAGGCACGGCGGTACGAGAATATTTATGACGTGAACCGAGCCCTGTAAGTGGGTCGGTATCCGATTTGGTGCGCAAGATGTTAAGTTGATTATCGAGTTTTATCAGTAACCCTTGATAGGCTCTAGCGAGCTGGCCAATTTCGTCACTTCGATTCAGTTCAGCGAAATCAGTAAGGTCACTGTTTGACTCTCCTGATCGCATATGTTCAGCGAGAGATTTAAGGGGTGAGACAATCCAATGAGAGACCCAACCGATCAGAATCAATGAAATGGCGAGTGCAACGATAGCTTCAGCGATAATCTCTTCAAGTAACGAACGCTGTAGCTGAGTCAATTCGCTCGCGTCAAATACTGCCCAAATCTCACCACCGTTTTTATTGGTCAAAGGTAAGACCACATTAAGCGTGCATAACTCCTCATCAAGGTAGTAGGAATCTGTAGTGACTTCCGGCTTACTCCAAGGTATGAATACATTGTTGGAGACGTAGAGGCTTTCGAGTAACGCTGCATGTTCGCGTTTAACTCTGTTCTCAATGAACACTAACTTTCTGTACTTGGTTAAGTTTTTAGTGCCATTAGCTTCAATCTGAGCTGTCAATGCATTGAGCTTTTTCTCATGCTCCGCTATTTCTTCCTGCTTTACATCTGCGCGCCATAAATAATCAAAACGTTTAAAGTACCGTACTTGAACCTCTTGATTGGAGTAATCAGACTGTCCTGCAATCTCCACAAACTCCAGATCATCAATCGATGCCAGCATCTGTTTAGTGCTTGGCATAGTGAGGTTGGCGTAGTTGATTCCGGCTACGGAGCTTGATATCAAAGGAATATGTGGCGCTAAGGTGAGCTTGGCGATCGACGCAGAATAATCGATGTGACGGTGCCACTCGCTTTGGTAACGTGCATAGCTAAAGCCAGCAACCAAAATAACGACCAACAACAGATGCGAGATAACCAACATCTGATTAATAGAAAATCTCGCGACAAGCTTAGGGATCATCTTAGTCAAGGTTAGTGCTCGCTATTTGCACTAATCAACGACCCATTAGAAAAAAACAGGTAGCAGATATCTTTCGCAGACGAAGCATATGAATAATGCGAAGTAGAACTACACGACTCTCCTAAACAGAAAGTACTGTCAACTAACCAGTTTGGTCTACCCATTCGAACTCATCCTACAACTCTTGGAGCAACTTCATATAATCGAACGTTTATTTTATTCGATTTATAAATAAATTCACAATGAATGTTCAAAAATCAATCAGGACTTGAGAGTTGTAGCAGAGATAAGATGGGTAACGTATATATAGCAAAAAACCCTAGCATTTCTGCTAGGGTTTTAAACTTGGAGCGACACACGAGGTTCGAACTCGTGACCTCAACCTTGGCAAGGTTGCGCTCTACCAACTGAGCTAGTGTCGCATAATGCGTTAGATTAGATGGTGCCCCGGGCCGGACTTGAACCGGCACAGCGCGAACGCCGAGGGATTTTAAATCCCTTGTGTCTACCAATTCCACCACCAGGGCACACAAATCTAAATTTGTGATGGAGACACCATCCGTGATATCGACCCTTGAGGAATCGTTATCAAAATAATTTGGAGCGACACACGAGGTTCGAACTCGTGACCTCAACCTTGGCAAGGTTGCGCTCTACCAACTGAGCTAGTGTCGCAAATGGAGGCGCGTCCCGGAGTCGAACCGAGGTCCACGGATTTGCAATCCGCTGCATAGCCACTCTGCCAACGCGCCTCTGTAATACCAAGATGAAGAGTTATTCACTCGATTCCTCTTGGGTACGGGATGCATTCTACGCATTCGAACTAATGAGTCAACACTAATTTTGAATTTTCGAATCGTTTGTCTATTAAACGTGCAAAACGACTCAAATTAACGAGTTTGTTAGCAAATAAATGAGTAAATCCACTGAGTTAATTGCGTTTACGAAAATGCAAGATACAAAAAAGCGGGCTCTTGCCCGCTTTAAAAATCAGTGGTGTTCTTCACTCAGCAAATCATCTTTTGCTGCCATGAGATACTGTGCCATCGACCAGTAAGTCAGGAAGGTCGCAATGTACAATGCCGCATAACCAACCCAAATCATCCAATCATCGTACCGCCAAATAAGAACCCATAAAGCAAACATCTGACTGAGCGTTTTAACCTTGCCCACCCAAGAAACCGCCACACTCGCTCGTTTACCAATTTCCGCCATCCACTCGCGTAATGCTGAAATGATGATTTCACGAGCGATCATTGTCACTGCCGGAATCGTGATCCAAATGCTGTGGTAATGTTCTGTAATTAAAATTAGCGCTGTCGCAACCAGTACTTTATCCGCTACCGGATCGATAAATGCACCAAAACGAGAGGTTTGGCCCAGTTTTCGAGCCAGCATGCCATCTAGCCAATCTGTAAACCCAGCAACCCAAAACACCATTGCAGCGGCAAAAGGAGACCAGCTATAAGGGAGGTAAAACACAACGACAAATACTGGTATCAAGAAAAGTCGCAACAAAGACAATATGTTCGGGATATTTAAACGCATATTTATTTAAGGCTCTTTTTGTTTGCGTATGGCTCTATTTGGTGCTTCAAACAGCGCCTTATGGTGCGGGATTTTTATTATTGTTTCAATGCTTGATAAATGTTTTCTGCCAAAGAAACACTAATACCCGGCACTTTGGCGATTTCTTCAACACTGGCTCGTTTTAGTTCTTGTAGACCGCCCATGTATTTAAGTAAGGCTTGGCGACGCTTTGGCCCGACCCCTTCAATACCTTCTAAGGCACTGGTTCTACGCGTTTTTCCGCGCTTAGCTCGGTGACCAGCAATCGCATGATTGTGGCTTTCATCCCGAATATGCTGCATAAGATGCAGCGCTGGGGCGTCGCTAGGTAGGTTAAACTCATCCCCTTCCACCGTAATCAATGTTTCCAGTCCTGGTTTGCGAGTCACGCCTTTTGCGATGCCGATCAAATGTGGTCGCTTTGGCCAGTCTCCCCAATATTGAGAAATAATCTCATGGGCGCGGTTGAGTTGCCCTTTACCACCATCGATAAATACGATATCTGGAATCTTTTCTACTTCGAGTTGTTTCGAGTAACGGCGCTCTAGTGCCTGCCCCATCGCCGCATAGTCATCACCACCAGTAATTCCAGAGATATTGTAACGACGATACTCTTGCTTAACTGGCCCTTCATGATTAAACACAACGCAGGAAGCAATCGTGCTCTCACCCATAGTATGAGAAATATCAAAACACTCCATGCGCGTTATACTTTCCATTCCAAGTAGCTCTCGCAGTTCTTTGAAACGCTGAGAAATCGTCATTTTGTGGTTGATCTTGGTCGTAATGGCCGTTAACGCGTTAGTGTTAGAGAGCTTTAGGTATCTACCACGTGTGCCTGTCGGGTTGACATGAAAATGTACCTTACGACCCGCAATCCCTGAGAGCGCTTCGGCCAGCGAGTCAGAATCATCCATTAAGCCCGTGTTGAGTATGAGTCGGGTTGGAATGGTTCTCGCCTCATTATGGCTTAAGTAGTATTGGCTCAAGAAGCTGTAAAACACTTCTTGCTGAGTCGTACTATTGGGAATTTTAGGAAAATGGCTGCGGCTACCCAACACCTTACCTTGGCGAATCATCAAGATATGAATACAGGCAATGCCATTTTCTTGAGCAAAACCGAGCACATCCATATCGTCCATAGAGTCTTCGGAAACAAATTGCTGCTCTTGCACGCGGCGTATTGCTTGGATTTGATCGCGGAACTTGGCTGCCTCTTCAAAACGTAAAGATTGGCTCGCCTGCTCCATTTTTTCAACCAAAGAACTCAGAACTTGTTGGTCTTTGCCTTGAAGAAACAAACGTACTAAATCAACTAGCTCGCTATAGTCATCATCGGAAATAACACTACTGACGCAAGGCGCAGCGCAACGACCAATTTGATACATCAGACAAGGGCGAGTTCGGTTGCTGTACACCGTGTCTTCACATTGGCGAACCGGAAATATTTTTTGGATAAGATGAAGCGTTTCTCGAACTGCGCCTGAGTCAGGGTAAGGGCCAAAATATTCGCCTTTGCGCTTTTTAGCACCGCGATGCATCGAAAGTCTTGGGTGCTTATGTCCGCTGATAAATATGTACGGATAAGACTTATCATCACGTAACAATACGTTGTATTTAGGCAGGTACTGTTTGATGTAGTTGTGCTCAAGGATCAGAGCTTCCGTCTCGGTGTGAGTCACCGTGACATCAATTTTGGCAATATTACTGACGAGAGCACGCGTTTTCTCACTATCTACTTTGATTCTGAAATAGCTTGAAAGGCGCTTTTTGAGGTCTTTGGCTTTACCAACATAGATAACCACAGCCTCGGCATTATACATACGATAAACGCCGGGCTGATTGGTTACTGTTTTAAGGAAAGAGGCCGAATCAAATTGGGTCATACCATTACCATGTATTGGATCTGAAAAACATTGATGGTAATGGCGCCCTATAATGTCTCGGTGTCGATCATTCCGTGTCGAATCGCTAGGTGAGTCAATTCAACGTCACCGCTAATGTCGAGTTTATTAAACAAACGATAGCGGTAGCTGTTTACCGTTTTAGGGCTCAGGTTTAACTGCTCTGAAATGTCAGTCACCTTCTCCCCTTTGGTAATCATCATCATGATTTGCAGCTCGCGCTCAGACAGATCGGCAAATGGGTTTTCCGAAGCCGGAGAAAATTGGCTAAGTGCCATCTGTTGAGCAATTTCTGGTGAGATGTAGCGTTGACCACTATTCACCATACGAATCGCGTTGACCATTTCATCTGGCCCCGCACCTTTGGTCAGGTAACCTGCGGCACCTGCCTGCATCACTTTAGTTGGAAACGGATTTTCCGTATGAACAGTTAAAACGATGATTTTGACATCAGGATTAAAACGCAGGATCTTCTTGGTTGCCTCTAGGCCACCAATACCCGGCATATTCATATCCATTAAAATGACGTCAGCATGGTTACTACGACACCATTTTACTGCTTCTTCACCGCTTTCAGCTTCCCCTGCTACGTTCATTCCACGGACGTCTTCAATAATACGTCGTATCCCTGTGCGAACCAGCTCGTGATCATCTACAAGGAAAACATTTATCAAACTTGTATCTCCACACTATTTAACTTGGCTCTGCTTCCACACATGTGGAATACAGTACAGCTGCCTAGTTTAACTCATAATACTAATTTCGCTTACTCTGAATATGTGCTGAAACGCAAAGTTTAGCAAGTACTTATTTTCATAACTGCTAGTTAAATTGTTATTAATCTAATAATCAATCGCTTAGCTTCTTTTTGTGGTTATTTTTCTACCACCTCAACCTCTCCCAAAGTGGTATTTAAGACCCTTGCTATTTAACTTTATGGGCTTGTGATACCCTACGTATGCGGAAGTTTACCGCGTCATCTCTTTGATAAATTCTACATGGCTATTCAAAACGGATTCGTACTTACTCGGCAAGCCCGTGATATTAAAGGCACTACTCAGATAGATCTTTGGTTATCCACACCACAAGGCCCTACCCAACTGTTGATTGAAGGTGAGAAGCCAGTCTTCTTTGTCTTTCAAGACCAGTTGGAAAGTGCCAAAGCGCAGAGCCAAAACTTGCAAGTCGAATGGAAAACCTTACCACTGAAAGACTTTGCCTTACGACCCGTAGCCGCATGTTACTGTCACTCTATCAAGCAAGCTCAAGTACTCAGCGAGCATCTCAAGCAACATGATATTGTTGTGTTAGAAGACGACATTCGCCTTGCTGACCGCTACCTAATGGAGCGCTTTATAAAAGGCAGCCTGGAGTTTACCGGAGCAGTGCAGAGCAATGCATCACACTTACGATTTAAGCAGGTGAAGTGTCGTCAAGGCGATTACACCCCTGAACTCAAAGTGGTGTCATTAGATATTGAGTGTTCCGAAAAAGGCGTGCTCTACTCCATTGGGCTAGATAGTCCAATGGACAGCCGAGTGATTATGATTGGACGCCCAGAACCGGTCGATACTGACATACAGTGGGTAAGTAATGAGAAAGAGTTGCTGCTAGCGCTGGTTGACTGGTTTAGCCAGTTCGATCCTGATGTTATCGTTGGTTGGAACGTCATCGACTTTGATTTCAGGCTACTGCACAAACGTGCCGAGAGGAATCAGGTCAAGCTAATGCTAGGTCGAGGTAAGCAATCGAGTTTTTTTCGCACATCAAACACTACTCAACAAGCCTTTATATCGATTCCCGGCCGAGTAGTGATGGATGGAATTGATACCCTTAAGACTGCGACCTACCACTTCCGCAGTTGGTCTTTAGAAGCCGTATCAAAAGAGTTACTGGGTGAAGGTAAGCAAATTCACAACGTGCATGATCGCATGGACGAAATTAATCAGATGTATCGCCATGACAAACCCTCACTTGCCAAATACAACCTGCAAGATTGTGTGTTGGTTAACAAGATTTTTGCCCATACCCACCTCCTAGAGTTCGCTATCGAGCGCTCAAAACTGACTGGGGTAGAGCTGGACCGTGTTGGAGGCTCTGTCGCCGCATTTACCAATCTCTACTTACCTCAGATTCATCGTGCTGGCTATGTTGCACCTAACCTACATCCTGAGAACTGGCTAGCAAGTCCCGGCGGTTATGTGATGGACTCGATTCCAAATCTTTATGATTCAGTTTTAGTCCTCGATTTTAAGAGCCTTTACCCTTCCATTATCCGTAGTTTTCTTATCGACCCGATGGGGTTAATAGAGGGATTACAGCAAGAAGTTGGTCTTGAAGAAGAGCAAGCGGTTCCAGGTTTCAGAGGCGGACAGTTTCACCGCACTCATCATTTCTTACCAGAAATGATCGAAAACCTATGGGCTGCGCGAGACGTCGCCAAAAAGAACAATGAAAAAGCCTTTTCTCAAGCGATAAAAATCATCATGAACTCTTTCTATGGCGTACTTGGTTCGTCAGGGTGTCGCTTCTTCGATACTCGATTAGCCTCCAGTATCACTATGCGAGGTCACGAGATCATGAAGCAAACTAAGGTACTGATCGAAGAGAAAGGCTATCAAGTTATCTACGGTGATACTGACTCAACGTTTGTCTCACTTAACGGACGGTTCTCTCAATCACAAGCCGATGAAATTGGCCACCAGCTCGTCGACTACATCAATGAATGGTGGACGAAACACCTGCGTGAAGAATACAACCTCAACTCAATGTTGGAGTTAGAGTATGAAACACACTACAAAAAATTCTTAATGCCAACGATTCGTGGACAGGAAACAGGGTCGAAAAAACGTTATGCCGGGCTTATTGGCGAGGGAGATAATGAGCGACTGATTTTTAAAGGGTTAGAGAGCGCTCGAACAGACTGGACACCATTAGCCCAAGAATTCCAACAAACGCTTTATTCAATGGTATTTCATGGCGAGAATCCAAGCGATTATATTCGTGGGTTTGTCGAGCAGACAAAAGCCGGAGATTTCGATGACAAACTTGTTTATCAAAAGCGCTTAAGAAGAAAGCTGCATGAATATCAGAAAAACATTCCACCTCAGGTACGCGCAGCCAGAATGGCAGATGAAATCAACGGCCAACTTGGCCGCCCATTGCAGTATCAGAATAAAGGTAGGATTGAATACATCATCACTATCGCGGGTCCTGAGCCTGAAGAGTACCAAAAAAGCGCTATCGACTATCAACACTACATTGATAAACAGCTAAAGCCTGTTGCAGAAGCGATCTTGCCATTTATTGGACTAGACTTTACGACTCTCAGTGAGCCGCAGCTAGGACTGTTTTAACCTATTTTGAACTCGGTTTTTTTGTACTGTTTGGCAATCCAATCACCAAACCCATCAAGGATACCGACCACAGAACGCTTGGGAATAGCTCTTCCAGATAGCAGAATACCTAGCCGCTCTATCTCTACCTGCTTGTCAGGGTGGTAACGAAGAAATGCTTGGCCGCACTCTACAGGATCATCAAACCATTGCTTATCTTTGTGCATGATCAGTGAGTAGCTTGCTCGCAGTAGCTTTTTCGCGATAATTTTTTGTGCTTTTACTTGATCTTCTGGCTTGTCACAGCGAGCAATTCGATTGCGATAAACCGCTACCCAATCTTCGACATCCATGTTCCAATGCTTTGCGATTTCCCAACTTGGTTCATAATCACCAAAACACTCTGACAAGTCTTCGCCAAAAATACACACCGAGCAGTGGCGAAGCTGAAAGCCCCACGAGAAAATACTATCCAGACTTGCGACTTCAGAAGCCAAAGCGGTTTTAAACGAGATTTCCGTGATATGCGGGTAAGATTTTTGAAAACGCCATTTGATCGAGTTAAATAGCGTTGTTCGCAGATCACTAAACGAAGATTGAGTGACCACAATCACATCTAAATTTGACGAACCGGGTATTGCAGTCTTACGTGCCACACTGCCATATAGATAAACACTATGCAGATTCTGTCCTAGCCCATTTCTAAGAAAGCTAACCAGATCATCAATCGCAGGTTGATAGTTCGGCTGAAAGGGTTGTTTAGGATTGATCGTTGAAAGATGCATTTGATTGATAACACGAAATAATCGAACTGAATGCGTTAATGTTCGCTCACTGTGCAGGATGAATCAAGATATTCCTTCAGCCAGTGAGTCGGTATATAATCGCGTTAATACCTAACACACGAAGGAAATTGTTCATGCCAAAGGCAAGTGAGCTTAAAAAAGGTTTTGCTATCGAATCTAACGGTAAAACGCTATTAATCAAAGACATCGAAGTAACCACTCCTGGTGGTCGTGGCGGCGCTAAAATATACAAACTGCGTTGTACAGACCTAAACACAGGTGCTCGCGTTGATGAACGCTACAAATCTGATGACGTTGTTGAAACGGTAGACATGTTCAAACGTGCCTCGGCTTTCTCATACGTTGACGGTGATGAGTACATCTTCATGGACAATGAAGATTACACTCAATACACATTCAAGAAAGACGAGATTGAAGACGAACTACTGTTCGTGACCGAAGAAATTCAAGGTTTGCATGTCATCCTAGTCAACGGCAATGCTGTTGGCCTAGAGCTTCCTGCTGCTGTTGAGCTCGTTATTGAAGAAACAGACCCTTCAATCAAAGGCGCTTCTGCTTCTGCTCGTACAAAACCTGCACGTTTTGCTACGGGTCTTACAGTTCAAGTACCTGAATACATTGCAACTGGCGACCGCATCGTGATCAACACGGCGGAACGCAAATACATGAGCCGCGCGTAATTATGGCTGATCTGATCTCATACGATGACGCTATTGATACGGCCTACGACATCTTTTTAGAAATGGCGCCTGATAACCTAGAGCCTGCTGACGTCATTTTGTTCACAGCACAATTCGACGATCGCGGCGCGGCTGAGTTAGTTGAAACTGGCGATGACTGGGTAGAGCACGTAGGCTTTGACGTAGACAAAGAAGTTTATGCGGAAGTTCGCGTTGGCTTAGTCAACGAAGAAGACGATGTATTGGACGATGTGTTCGCTCGCCTGTTAATCAGCCGCGATCCTGAACATAAGTTCTGCCACGCTTTGTGGAAACGAGACTAGTAACTGTTTCCAGACCCCAAATACAAAAATACCCTAGCCTTAGCTGGGGTATTTTTCTATGGGGATACTAGAATTGCTTCTAGTCCCTATACAGGATGTGCCTCTTAGCGAGCTAAGAACTAGTCAACCTTAATGTTTTCAACGCGGGCTTTTAATTTTTGCCCTGGGCGGAAGGTCACTACGCGACGTGCACTGATTGGAATGTCTTCACCTGTCTTCGGGTTTCGACCTGGACGTTCATTCTTATCACGAAGATCAAAATTACCAAATCCAGACAGTTTTACCTGTTCGCCACTTTCCAGTGCCTTACGAATCTCTTCGAAAAACGCCTCAACCGTTTCCTTGGCATCCCGTTTACTGTATCCGAGCTTTTCAAACAGGTTCTCAGCCAAATCGGCCTTTGTGAGCGCCATAAAACTTTCCTCAAAGCTGTGTTAAACATTGCCGCCTCAAGGCAGCACCTAAACATTTCACCAAGCCAATCAACAACATATCGGCTTTACCTTGGAAAGTGTATGCCAAGCTCATGATTTTCGCCAACTTTTTTCTTCAATGAGTACAATTTAACCGTCAAAACAACAAGATAGCCCTCTAAAAAGGCAGGATTTCTACTAATTATTGGCATTTATTGAGAAGCGAAGCTAGAAGATTAGACTGCTACTAACAAGATTGTCAGATAATTATCTCAAATAGGTGTAAGTATAGAGGTAAGGCATTGATAAAGGTACTAAAACATTCTTAGTAAGAAAATAGAATGCCCTTTTAACAGAGACTTCATCTCTCTGTTAACAGTATTGAAGTTTCCTAGGTTGGGAGAGCGAGCATACTCATTCCGTGCTCTACATCACTAATATTAATATTAATACTGGTTCGATTAGCATAAACATACTAATTCGATTGCACAGCTAAGCATCCGTATGAATACTAATTGTTCAAAATAACAATATTACAACATCAACGTCTATGGCTATTTTTAATCAATCTTCCCTATTGGAACTAGGGGGGGATCAGCACGCATGTGCGCTATTCGAACAGATAGAAACTCTTTTTGGAGTTGACAGTAACCACTTTTTTAAACACATACTTAATGAGCGACTAGCGCAAATCTGCGAGCAAGATCGCTCACTCGACTATAAAAACATTGCGACTAAACTGCAGTCCCCCAACTACTTTACTAATGTCAACTACCCTTTAAAAAATGAACCACCGCAGTGGCATGATTTAGAGCGGAAAGCTCTAACCTTGTTTAATGATTGGGCTCAAGCTTGGTGCGCTTTCAACGTATGGAAGATTACAAAGAAATACCGTAATCAAGCCAGTAGTCTACAGTTACAATCACTTCCTAAGTTCTCCCAAACTGAAGAAGATTTTGCTGATAACGTTATAGAGGATATAGAGAACCACACTGAACTCTATTATACACTTCACAGTCATTACGCAATGGAATTGCCAGACGCAATAATGCTCATCAACCTAGCTACTTTTGTTTGGGAACAGCAATGGTTCGAGATGCTCTATGAGATTGACGTTTCATCCCAAGGAACCCACTTCATACTTGCGCAACTTGCTCCAAATTTGTCCTTTCCTATCATTGTTTCTAGTGCGAAAATAAACCATCATCGCAATATTGAAAACTGGCTCTACTTTTCACCATTTTTCCAAACCTCTTGCTGGAAGTTGCTAAACCAAGTTGAGATGCAAGAGCGGTTAGTGAATCTAGATCTCTTGTGTTCAGATATTGAGATCAGTGATACTTCATCTGCAAATTTTGAGAACGCACTTTGGCAAAATATAAGTGCTCAAGAGAAGTGTTGCGAAGTTGTTAGGCTAACAGTCAGTGGAAGTCAGAATCAGAAGATTTTCTTCCTTTACTTGTCACAAAAAAGGCTTATGGCTCAATTGGAAAGACACCGATTTGAAGTCGCGTTCGTGGTCATAGAACAACCACTAATGATCCAATACTACCAAAGCCTAACTAACGGTGCCTATCTCAAAATGAGTTATTGTCATGTATCTGATTCAGGCTTCGCAACCTATAAAGGCCTTTGGTTTATTAAGCCACTAAGCCAGGCGCTATCTGAGTGCAGTTACCGAAAATATAAAGTTAGCACCATTACACAATTGAAGCAGCATAGACACCAAGGACAAGAGCTACAATATGCTTAGTTACATTACACAGCAGCTACTTTACCCAAAAGCAGTCGCCCTGATTCTAACTGCTTTGCTTGTTTTTGTGTGGGCTGGGTACTTCTGTTCTACTCTTGCCAAAAAGCACGGTGTTGGTAGCTTAAAACAATATATCTATTATGTAACCTACACGCTTGGACTATTCATATGGATATTGAGCAACGCCTATTTCCATAGCGGGTGGCTAGTCGAATGGGGTCCTTCCGCTGGTACCATGATGGCAGTCATTGCTAACCTATCTGCGCTTCTGGCATTTAGCTCTGCTTACTATTTCTCCGCCAAGTTGAAAAAACACTATACAGGTATTCGCCCAAGCTATTGGCAACTTTTACTAGCAGGCTTAACCATGGCTTTCTGTGCTATTGTTAACGTCGTACCCGATCTAACTATCAAAAGTGTGATAATTGAAGGGCCAAGTCAATTCATGCTTGAGTTTGGAGAATATACGAGGCCTTTCTTTATTGGCTTAACGCTAATATTTGCTCTTACTTTTATAAACCTCCTTTCCATCAAGCGCAGCAGTAGTCGTATACGGCGCACAAGAATCAACTATATGATACTTGGAATGACCATATTTATGGCCTCCACTGCTGTCATCCAGTTAGGTTTTACCTACTTCTTCAATAACTTCTCCCTGACATGGCTGCCGCCAGCACTTTCGATTAGCGAAATGTTATTCATGGGATATGCAATTCTGGCTTCTCGCTTTTATAGTTTCCGCTATCTATGCTTGGTTGGGTGTTCATTACTCCTAACCGCCGCAACATACACATTTATTGTTGCCTTATTTAAACCATTGAGTTATGCAAGTACTGCGACCGGTATTATCGCGATAATGGCAATTGGTCTTACTTGGCCTTATACATCGCGTTTGGTTAGAACTTGTCTAACTTACGCCCTGTATGGAACGCCTGTTTCGCCGACCGAGAAAATTGCCCAGTTGGAAGATGAGTTTCAAAAGTCTCCAAGCAAAGCCATTGAATCCTTAGCTACCTACCTTGGAGTCCCAAGCGACAAACTGAAACTCCTTGACGACTATCAAGGTGCCAATATGTATCGTTCTTACTTTGAGAACCACACAACGCCTTTGGTGATTGATGAGATCGAAGATGCGATTGAGAAAAACCGCGATAAAGAGCTCTCAACGATTCATAGCAGCATGAACCAAATGGAATCCGCGTTGGTTTTACCCATTTACGAGGGTAAAAATAAGCTCTCTCATGTGTTGGTTTCTAGCCATAAGCAGGGAGATGTGGATTTTTCTTTTGAAGAGCTCAAAGCCTTGGAACGCGTGTTGCAAAAAGTTCAAGTGCATATCAATTACGAGCAAAAAGTACGTCAATCTCAAGCGCTTGCCAATTCGATTGCTCACGAGATGAGAAATCCGCTTGCGCAAGTGCAATTTGAATTTGAGTCTCTCAATCAAAAGCTTTTATCACCGATAGATTCAACTGCACTTCTACAGCATGTAGATAAAGGAAAACAGGCAATCAAACGAGGTAGACAGCTCATCGATATCATTCTTCGTGAAGTAAATAGTTCATCACTTGATCAAGAACCTTCTGAAGCTACTTTTATTCACGGAGCAATTAACAGCGCCATAAACCAATATGGTTTTGACAATGACAACGAGCTCAACCGTATTGTTTTAAACTTAGATGAAGATTTTATAGCAAAGATTAACGATACATTGTTCAACTTCGTACTGTTCAACCTGTTGCGCAATTCCATTTATTACTTTGATTCTTACCCAAGTAGTCAGATTGAAATTCGAACCGAACGTGGCCAATACGAAAACTACGTATTGTTCCGAGATACTGGTCCAGGTATTCCTGCTGAGCTTTTGACTCGTATTTTTGATGACTTCTTTAGCCACAACAAAAGCGGTGGGAGTGGCTTAGGTCTAGGTTACTGTCAACGTGTTATGGCTTCATTTGGAGGTTCTATCAGCTGTCATTCAGAGGTTGGAAGGTTTACTGAGTTTAAACTCACGTTCCCCGCCACCAATGCGGCAGTTACTCATATCAACAAACCTAAACCGATGCCTAAAAAAGAGGTTGAAACTTCCAGTTCCCCTATTGCTGTGTCAAATGGCGAACTTACCTTTGCGGTCAATCCTTCGCACATGATCTTGGTTGTCGATGATAAAGAGATTCAACGCACATTAGTTAAACTCTACCTAGAGCAGCTAGGTTACGGAGTCGTATTGGCCAACAACGGAAAGGTGGCGATTGAGATTATTCAAAGCAACCCAATAGACCTCGTATTTATGGATATTCAGATGCCCGTCATGAATGGTTTTGAAGCGGCGAGTATCATTAAGCGCTCCTTCCCGACAATCCCAATTATTGCTCTTTCAGGAGAATCCGGAGAACGTGAACTCACTATGATCAGTGAACTGATGGATGGGCGACTGTCAAAACCAACAACTAA
The DNA here is from genome assembly GCF_059834185.1 of Vibrio sp. R10-SG3-ISO10. NCBI lineage: Bacteria > Pseudomonadati > Pseudomonadota > Gammaproteobacteria > Vibrionales > Vibrionaceae > Vibrio > Vibrio sp. R10-SG3-ISO10. Next base: position 504,449 of record NZ_JCBDHG010000020.1, on the reverse strand, counting down.
GGAAGCGCTTGATCAAATGTTGAAATCGGCCTTACTCATGAGTATCCATTAAATCGCATCTCACTAAGTTAGGGCGGTATCACTCACCGCCCTAGCCTTATAACCATATGAAATAAAATACTTTTTTCTCCCCACCAAATATATCAATAAGTACGGCCAATATTTTGCCTTCCATCATAGAACAGACAATTCATTCCGAAAAAGTGGGATATCCCTCAGGTGATCATAAGAAATAAATTGCACAAAATTCTACTTAAGGTAAACAGGATCTCCAAACTCTGATCCAACTTTGGCCGTGAGTTGCTGCGAGTCCTCCATAAAACGATAAACCTTAGACTTCCCAGTAGTACTCTCACTAGGCCCCATCATACAAACAAAAAATATCGGATCAGTTTTAACAACGTCAAATACCGGTAAAGCAGAACAACATGTTCAGTTATCTATTGCATCAAATGATGTATCCCAAAGCGGTCGTATTACTCTCGACCTCTTTACTTGTCCTTGTTTGGGCGGGCTATTTTTGTACAGCTCTGGCGAAACGTTATGGGACGCTCAGTTTAAAGCAATACGCTTATTATATTTGTTATACGATAGGCGTTTTCTTTTGGACTCTAAGTAACAGCTATTTCCATACAGATCTACTGGTAAGATTTGGGGATAGTGTTGCCATTAACATGGCGATTTTAGCGAACCTAGCGACACTGCTCGCTTTTGTCTCGGCCTATTGTTTTATCTCTAAATTGCATAAGCACTATACCAATAAAAGCGTCGCTTTATGGCAAGATATCCTAGTCGCTAACATTACCTTATTTGGTTTTATCAGCAACCTAATGCCCGGGGGAACCATTCAGGGCATCGAGATCATGGGGCCAAGTGATTTCCAATTGAAATTTGGCCCTTATACCAAATATTTCTTTCTCGGCTTCACCACCTTAGTGTTATTAACTTTCTTCAATCTTCTCTCACTAAAAAAGAGTAGTAATCGAATACGAAAAACACGGACCAACTACATGATCATGGGTATCGCCATATTCATGAGTTCTACCGCTGTTATTCAGGTTGGTATGACTTTCTTTTTTGACAATTTCTCACTAACTTGGCTTCCCCCAACATTGTCTCTAAGTGAAATGCTGTTAATGGGATATGCCCTGCTTACATCTCGCTTTTTCAGTCCAAGATACTTATGTTTTATATTCGTCAGCGTGGCTTCTACCGCCTTTATATATGTAGCTGCTGTCTCAGCTTTCGTTCCTGCTACACTGATTGGACTAGCCGATGTTTTACTCCTAACCCTGATCATTGGAATGACTTGGAACAAACTTTATAGGCTTGTCCAACGCGTTTTCAGTATGATGATATATGGAGATCCAATTCACCCAGTCGAAAAAATATCTAGGCTAGAAGATGAGTTTCAATCCTCCCCAACGCGCGCTATGGAGAGCTTGGCAAACTATTTGGGGGTACCACAAGATAAACTTCGCTTGTTAGACGACTATCGAGATGTAAACTTGTATCGAAGCTACTTTGAAAGCCATGGTACCTCATTGGTAATTGAAGAAGTGGAAGAAGAATTACTCAACTCCAATGACAATGCGCTTAGCCTCATTCATAGCAATATGAGTCAATCCCAATCTGCTTTAGTCATCCCTCTCTACGCAAGTACAAATAAGCTATCGCACGTTTTGGTTTCAAGCTCCAAATCTGAAGGGCTTCACTTTTCGTATGAAGAACTCTCTGCACTTGAGCGGGTATTAAATAAAGTTCAAGTACATATAAATTACGAACGTGAGGTACGCCAATCACAAGCTTTAGCAAGTTCAATTGCACACGAAATGCGTAACCCTTTCGCACAACTTCAACTAGAATTTGAGCTTATTGATCAAGCGATCAAACATACCTACACAACGGAGCTGCTGAAGTCTCATGTAGACAAAGGAACCAAGGCCATCACTCGGAGTCATCAATTAATTGATATCATAGTGCGAGAACTAGACGAAGCTTCACTTGATCAGGAACCCGTTGTTCCCTCTCTCATCTCAGCTGTAATTTGGTCTTCAATTGACCAGTACGGATTTGATGATGAAGCTATGCGCGACAGGATCCATTTAGATTTCGAGCATGATTTCGTTGTAGAGATTAATGATACTTTGTTTAGCTTTGTTCTGTTTAATCTAGTGCGCAATGCTACTTACTATTTCGATTCCTACCCTAAAAGCAGGATTTCAATTCAACTGAAAAAAGGCCACGGTGAGAATTGTGTTCTCTTTCGAGATACAGGTCCGGGAATACCGGAGAACCTAATTGGACAAATATTTGATGACTTTTTCAGTCACAATAAGAGCGGAGGCAGTGGCTTGGGCTTAGGCTATTGTCAACGCGTTATGGCTTCTTTCGGTGGTTCAATCAGTTGCCAGTCAAAAGTAGGTAGCTACACGGAGTTCAAGCTGGCTTTTCCGCCCACCAACCGTTCACTCGATACTTTACTTGTGCGAAACCCGAAGCAAGAAAACCAACTAATGAGCCCTTTGGACGTCGCACTGAACTGATTTGATTAGCCAAACCAACAGAGCCATTGCCAGTCAATAGATTGGCAACCCTTTTCCTAAATTGACTCGCAGTTTGCTAGTTGATAACAGCAAGAGCAGCTCAAATCTACTCTCAAATCAAAAATTATTAAGTATTTTTAACAACCTAGAAAGGCACATCTACAACGCCAATTTCACTGGCATCGAATATGCTTGATTTCCGCATGGTAACAAAAAAGCGGCATCGTCCCGCTTTGCTCGATGTAAGGGGAACGTTATGGAAGTTCAACGTCACACATATTATCGACTTATTCATCAAGGCATTAAGAGTCTGCTCGTAGATCGTATTGGTCACTTCACTGAGATGGAATATCACGAATACTTGAATGGTATGACTGGCAAATCAAGTTGCTTCTCTATGAGTGATGAAGAGTTGCAGTTCGCTGTTGATAGTTTGCGCAGTGAAGGTTATTTAGAAGACTATAAGCGACAACTCCAGCGTTAGATCGTCACTCTAATGACTAAGTGTTTTACGCCTTAGCGACGAAGAACTTTGTGATTGGCGTTGTTTTAGTTAGACTGAAGCCAACTAGACTGATTCAGAATATTTCAATGAAACAACTGCTCGATTTTATTCCATTAATTATTTTCTTCGCTTTATATAAATTGCAGGATATCTACGTTGCGACAGGTGCTCTGATTGTCGCAACGGCCATTCAAATTATCGTGACTTACTTGATCTATAAGAAAGTCGAAAAAATGCAAGTCATCACCTTTTTGATGGTAGCTATTTTTGGCGGCATGACCATTTTTCTTCACGATGACAACTTTATTAAATGGAAAGTCACCATTGTTTACCTGATTTTTGCTATTGGATTGGCAGTGAGCCATGCGATTGGCAAGTCAGCGATCAAAGCAATGCTCGGAAAAGAGATTACGCTACCAGATCCTGTGTGGGCAAAAGTCACTTGGGCATGGGTTACTTTCTTTTCAATCTGCGCGGGACTCAACGTCTATGTTGCTTTTGAGCTGCCGCTAGACGTATGGGTAAATTTCAAGGTATTTGGCTTATTGGCGGCCACATTTGGTTTCACTCTACTTACTGGCATCTACATCTATAAGCACATGCCAAAAGAGGAACAGAACGCAAACTCTGGCGGATAAGTTGATAGATTTGTTACAATCCTATTTTTGCAGCGACCACATTGGTCGCTGTTTCGTTTGTATTGGATGTCACAATGAGCACAGAAAACACTGCACCCAAAGGGCAACTACTTCTTAGAACCCTCGCTATGCCAGCAGATACTAACGCCAATGGCGATATTTTTGGTGGTTGGATCATGTCACAACTTGACCTTGCAGGCGGAATCCTCGCCAAAGAAATCTCATCGGGTAGAATCGTTACTGTCTCGGTCTCAAGTATTACGTTTAAGAAACCCGTACGTGTCGGTGATGTTGTTTGCTGTTACGGTGAATGTACCAAAATCGGCCGCACTTCAATGAGCATCGATCTAGAGGTATGGGTTAAACCCGTTAAAGAGCACGGCTTAGAAGATCGCTTCATGGTCTGCGACGCGACATTCAATTACGTCGCCATTGATGCTGAAGGGAAACCACGCCCAGTTGAGCAGTCTTAATTGGCGTTAAATTATATCGCGGTAACTCTTTTAAATTGCGCCATTTAGGGTAGAGTAAACGTCTGAATTTACTCTATTCATATAAGGATATCAGATCATGTGGTATGTCATCTTCTCACAAGATGTAGAGAACTCTTTGGAAAAGCGCCTTAGCGTCCGACCAGCTCACCTAGAGCGTTTACAAGCGCTGCAAGATGAAGGCCGTTTACTCACAGCAGGACCTATGCCTGCCATTGACTCTGATAACCCTGGTGAAGCTGGCTTTACTGGTTCAACTGTCATTGCAGAGTTTGATTCGCTACAGCAAGCTCAAGATTGGGCAGACGCTGATCCGTATATTGAAGCGGGTGTTTACGAAAAGGTGATCGTTAAACCATTTAAAAAAGTATTTTAACGATGCTTAGTTCACTCAAGTCTTTTTCTATCATCGGGCTAGTTATCATCGTTGCTGGCTGTTCATCTACTTCGTCGGAGAAACAGAAGCAGCTCGAATTGCTAGCACAAAATAGAGCAAACCTACTTTCTGCAGAACTTCCGCTTGAATCAGGGCCACTATCCATTATGCGTGCTAACGCGAAAGCAAGCACGATTGAGATTATGATGGTTTACAATGATGACGCGAAAGGGGCTAAACCGACAGCACAGGTCTTGAGACAAAGCATTCAAACCTATTGCACCACACCTGATACAAAAAATAATCTTGAAGTGGGTATTAGCTACCGAATTAAAATGCGAAATAGCCGCGGTCAGTTAATGGCTGACGAGCTAATTACTGATCTACGTTGTATGAGTTTAAACAAATAGACCTATCACAACTTCGGTATTTACCAAAGCCTCGACTGTCGAGGCTTTTTTATTGCACGTTATAAAGCCAGCTATGATGCCAATACAATAGGCTGTCCAATGGCTTGGGTTTACAAATCAAATATCCCTGAACATTCATGTCTTTGTAGGATTTACTTAAATACTCTAGATCTTCATACACCTCCAACCCTTCAGCTATCAGAGAAGCATCTATCTTGCCGGCAATATTAACCAAGGTATCGACCACTACTTGATTGAATTGATCTTGATGAATATCGTTAATCAAGGTTCGATCGATTTTAACCTCGGTGAAGGGTAGTGTTCGCAATTGGTTTAAATTTGTAAACCCAGTACCAAAGTCATCAAGAGATAAACCAAATCCCCTCATTCGTAAGCGATTAATCGTCTCTAACTGTTCAGTATCTTCCAATGCAAACTCTTCGGTAATCTCTAACGTAATATTTTGCTTGTCGACTTGCTGAGCATCAATCGCTTCAATGAAATCACTCGTGTAACCGTCAGTGGTTAACTGTGAAGGTGAAAGATTAAGGCTAATTTTCACCCCTTCACCAAACTCTTTCACCAACTTGGGAAAATCAGCGAGAACTTTAGCCAATAGCTGTTGTGTTAGCTCATTTAACATTCCATGCTCTATTGCAGTAGGAATGAACTGCCCTGGTGCTATCGCATTGGTTTGCCCTGGCTTTACTATGCGAGCCAAAACCTCAATACCTTCGACATTCTTACTGTCTAAACTTACCTTCGGCTGGTAGTAAGGTTCTATTAGATCTCGTTTGATGTAGTCACTCAACATCTCGGCAGGCAATGGTTCATTATGCCTTGTTTCACGCAATGAAAGCTGACGCAGCTTGTTGAGCATTCGTTGAAGCTCGTTGAGATGAACAGGCTTAGCTATGTTACCGACCAAATTAACCTTGTGCTTACGAGCAATATGGGCAGCCAGCTCTATTACTCGGTTTTCCATTTCAGAGATGATGCATACCCCACCCCGATAATCCATCTCTCCCAACGCTTTGATAAGCGTCATGCCATCTATTTCTGGCATGTTTAAATCTGTAAACACGGCACTGTACTTATCGGGAGCACGTCTGATATTTGCGAGCGCTGAAGCCGGGTTAGAACAAGTGATCACATTCTCATACCCTAGCTCTGACATCATACCTTTCATCACCAACAAGATGGCTGGTGAGTCATCTACTATGACAATTAGTGAGTTTTTCATTATTAGATTGCCTCTGACGTTAGATCTTAAATATAGACAGAGACCTTTTTATTGCACAAGGTTGCATACGATATAATTCTAAGCTATGTAACTAAAACCCATTCGAAAAGAGCGCATCGCGCTTTGTAATCAACAACTAACACTCTTCTGACAGATAACAACTATAGTTAACATGAGTTTTTAGGGTCTGGTGGCCCCAATGTATGCTCATACAAATAACCTTCTATTTGGAGTTAATATGAAAAAATTACTTACAGCAGTGGCTATCTCAAGTGCGCTTTTGTCGCCTGTGACATTCGCGTCTTCTCCGGTAATGTTCTCATCGGTTAACGACTTTAATGCACCGGATAACTCACAAGTATCCGGTGTTCGATTAGCCGCCCTTCACGGCAAGGTAGATTCGTTGAAAGGGGTCGACTTTTCCATTGTTGGTATGTCAGAAACCAATACCACGACAGGCGTTAACTTCGGCTTGTTTTTGGGAGCTTCCAAAGTTAACCAAGAGATGACCGGCGCTTCTCTTGGCCTATTTAACTGGAATGAGGGTTTAACCACAGGTGTCAACCTAGGAGCCGTTAACGTAACCAATGATGTAAGAGGAGCGAACGTTTCTTTTGTGAACTACTCCGAAGGAGACACTATGGTTGATGTTGGCGCAGTCAATATGTCGAGCGAGTCGACCGTCCAAGTCGGTATATTCAACAAGACAGCCAAGATTGAAGGTGTCCAAATCGGCCTCATTAATTGTGCAGAGAATGGCTTTTTGCCTTGCTTCCCAATTTTCAATTTTGGCAACTGATTTTGAGCCAATAGCTCATTAGCAAAAGCTCCAGTTTTGGAGCTTTTTCATTTTAATATTTGATGAATTTTTTATTTCAGTGCGGTCATTACTCTAACACCATCACTCACCTTGCTAATCAACACCATAGCGGAATAATGCTGATAATACCTTTTCTAAAATTGGCTCACCCCTGAAAATATAGGTTAAATAATAACCAATACATATTGACGGTTGTCACATCGGCTTCTAACTTTTCATATTAGTGTCATAACCATGGAGGATCACCCTATGAAACGTGCTAGCAACTCATACCGTCTTCAATTGATTAAAGAGGTAGCGACTCGGCAAGAGCGGCTAAAAGGTGGTGATCCTATGGCAAGCTATATCCAGCACTTACTTGATGAGAAACCTCAAAATGAAAAGAGTACCGAAGTAAACCACCGATTCTCTGGTAATCATTTTGATGAGCATGCCGGTGGTTGGGTGAATGATCGTTGGGGATTGAAGTAATCTAGCTAGATTTCAGATTTAAACAGAGAGGTTCGTTGGACAATCGGTCTAGAATCTCTCTTTGTTCGATTTCAGACATTTGATACCAAAGATAGCGTTCTTCTCGCGTTCGGCCACAGCCTATACAAACACCATTGATGTTTGATTCGCACAACCCCACGCATGGGTTCGCACTATAATTTCGTATATCCATACTACACCTCAAAATACAGTACACGATAATTAAGATGTAGCCCAATAGGCAGCTAATGTAAAGATTTGATTTTAAAAAAGATTTTGTTGCGGTGTATTAATCGGGATTTCTTCAGGTGGAGATGCTTGCCCTTTTCGTATCTTGCGTAGGTAGCGTTGACGACAAAGTTTAATCACATGTAACTGCTGAGCGGGGGTCATATTCAACCAGTTAAAACGTTCTTCTCGTTTACGCATACAGCCCTTACAGTAGCCTTTTTCATCTACTGTACAAATGCCAACGCAAGGGCTCGGGACGGTAAAAAACTCTAGTTGCTCCAAATGCTCTCTCTACATTATCCGATGCTCAATTTTTACTCTACGCGAATTGTAATTGTATGTTTATCAATAAGTTCCAATGTGTGATTCGCACCAAACTATGACCTTATATTGACAAATCCTCCTAGCAATTAACTATACTGCACTCATCGAAGTCACTACGCTGACTTAACTACTTATTTATCGGAGTTGATCTATTATGAAGCTTAGTCCAAAAACGCTACTTGCAGCAATTACACTACCTTTTGTAGTAACAGCATGCGCAAGCAATGGAGACGATGTGAAACAAATTACAGCTCAAGATCTACAACACCATAACTGGGAACTGGTTAGCATTGATGGTGAAGCGATTGTTGCAGATAGCCGCCAAAACCCACCACGCCTAGAAATTGGTGAGAAAATGACAGCTAACGGCAATGCTGGCTGTAACAACTTCTTTGGTCAGGCTGAGCTAAAAGACAATCAATTCCGCATCGAAAAAATGGGCATGACGATGAAGATGTGTGTTGGCGATGCAATGGATGTAGAGCAGGCATTTGGTCAAACTCTGTCTGATTGGAGTGACATGACGCTAACCCAAGATACTATGGTTCTGAAAAACGATGTCCACACGCTGACATTTAAGCTGAACGATTGGAAAAACTAATTCTTTTCGTCCGAATATCGATTAAAAAAGCAGCTCATTGGGCTGCTTTTTAGTTTCTATCAGATACTTTTCAAACATCTCGTCAACATTTGCGTCAAATAGTTAATAAAACAGCCTTTTTTCAGTCATAATGAATGAATAATTGCATTACTCCGGTCTTTACCATTGGCCGATACAATTATTCAACTAACAGGGAACATTATGACAAGGCTGATCACTCTTCTTTCTTCACTTGTTTTTTCACTTTCTGCTGTTGCAGCAGATACTTGGCAAGAGGTTGTCGAAAAAGCGAAAGGGCAAACCGTCTACTTTCATGCTTGGGGCGGTAGCCAAGAAATTAACCGCTATATTCAATGGGCTGGCAATGAGCTTCAGTCCCAATACGGTGTCACGTTAAAACATGTCAAAGTCACCGATATTGCTGAGACAACATCACGTTTGATTGCCGAAAAGGCCGCGGGAAAAAACAGCGGTGGTAGTGTCGACATGGTTTGGATTAATGGTGAAAACTTCAAATCGATGAAAGACAATCAGCTGCTATTTGGTCCGTTTGTAGAGGGTTTACCTAGTTGGCAATATGTCGATAAGTCGCTTCCGGTCGACGTCGATTTCTCCGAACCAACAGAGGGCTTAGAAGCGCCGTGGGGGGTTGGTCAGCTGGTCTTTATTCATGATGAAAAAGCTTTGAATAATCCACCGCAATCATTTGCCGAGCTACAAAGCTATGCCAAAGCTTACCCAAACCGTATTACTTACCCTCGCCCACCAGAGTTCCACGGTACAAGCTTTGTTAAAGCGCTACTGATCGAACTGACAAACAATGATGCTTCTCTGCAACAACCTGTTTCTGAGCAGAACTTTGCTATTGTGACTGAGCCTCTTTGGTCGTACCTAGATGAGTTTCATAAAGTCGCATGGCGTGGCGGCAAGCAGTTCCCAGCGGGCACGGCAGAGACGGTTCAGTTGCTTGATGATGGCCAAATCGATCTTGCCATTACATTCAATCCAAATGCTGTATTTTCCGCACAAGCAAGTGGCAACCTAGCAGACTCAACAAAGGCTTATGCAATGGAGGCTGGTGCTCTTTCTAACATTCACTTCTTAGCTATTCCTTGGAATGCCAATGCAAGCGCTGGAGCTCAAGTCGCGATTAATTTCCTACTCAGCCCTGAAGCGCAGTCACGTAAAGGTGATTTAAACGTATGGGGTGATCCTTCTGTACTAAGTAGCCAATTCTTGACTGGTTCAGCAAAGAATACTCAGCAATTTAAATCGATTGCTGAACCTCATCCTAGCTGGCAAGCCGCTTTAGAAAAAGAGTGGCTAAAACGTTACGGGAATTAGGGGCTGTTGACCTAGAGTTTGCACATGTTAAGAGCGCTTTATTTAGTCATTATCGTCGTTTGTATAGTGCCTACCCTACCAGGTTTGCTTGGTGTGTTGGTCTCTGCGCTTGGGTATATCCCCCCGATTGGCTTAGATCAGTTTTCCATTGACGGCTTCTCTGCTGTTTTTGGGTGGGCTGGTGTTTGGCAGTCAATCGGGTTAACCGTTTATAGTGCCATTGTGAGTAGCTACCTTGCCTGTTTGATCACCTTTGCCATTTTGCAATCTTCATGGAAGAGTCCATTTTGGCGCAAAATTGAATTGAGCTTATCTCCACTACTCGCCATGCCTCACGTTGCCTTCGCCATTGGTTTCGCTTTCTTATTTGCACCAACGGGAATGGGCGCGCGCGTCTTACATGAATTGTTTGGTTACGACCCTAACGGGCAAACGGTCGACGACTTGGCACTATTAGTCAAAGACCCTTATGCGCTTGGCTTAATTGTTATGTTGGCGCTCAAAGAAGTCCCTTTCTTACTTCTAATGAGTATCCCCATTCTTCAGCAGTTAAATGTCGAGCAGACTGAAAAAGTCAGTCATGCCATGGGCTATAGCTCCGCTCAAACTTGGTGGAAATGTCTTTTCCCTCAATGGTTTGCCAAGCTCCGCTTTCCGATGCTTGCAGTAATTGCTTACAGCTTATCTGTGGTTGATGTCGCCCTAATTGTAGGCCCTACCAATCCGCCAACATTTGCCGTCTTGGTTTGGCAATGGTTCAATGACCCAGATTTATCACTGCTTCCTCGAGCATCAGCGGGTGCTGTCGTTTTATTCGCCATCGCAACCCTATTGATTGGTTTTGCTCGCTTGATCGAATGGACGGTAACCAAAGGCTTTAAGGCTTGGCAATATTCAGGCAGAAAAGGCGTCAAATTACCGGGAAAAAGCCTTTTCTCTGCAGTAGCAGCTTTGACCTTAGCGATAATTCCGCTATTGATTATTTGGAGTTTCGCCCAGCGCTGGCGTTTTCCAGACCTCCTGCCGTCCAAATTTAGTCTGCGATTTTGGCAGTATGAATGGCAAGGTATTCTAGGCACGTTAGAGCAGAGTCTAGTCATTGCGCTGGTCTGTGCGACAGTGAGTTTGGTGTTGGCGCTGATCGCTCATGAATATCGTCTTCGTTATCGTTGGCAGGTACCGGGGTACGTCATTGCTATCCCTATGCTGATACCGCAGCTGTCAGTTCTGTTTGGTATGCAGATCGTCACTCTGTATTTAAACAGCGAAGCGTATTTGTTTTGGGTCTGTTGGGCTCATGTATTTTTCGCTTTCCCATTCGTTTATCTATCACTCGATGGACCATGGCGCAGCTTTGACGACGGGCTTACACGCGTTGCCTTGAGCTTAGGAAAATCTCCGTTACAGGCTTGGTTGAAAGTTAAACTGCCATTGCTACTGCCTGCCATCGCGTTTGCTTGGGCTGTTGGCATTAGCGTGAGTCTCGCTCAATATCTCCCTACTCTGGTGTTGGGCGCAGGGCGTATCAGCACAATAACGACAGAAGCTGTCGCGCTATCCAGTGGCTTCGACCGTCGCGTCACAGCCATTTATGCTATTTGGCAAGCTATCTTGCCACTACTGTTTTTCTCTTTTGCGATTCTACTTAGCCGACTGCATGTAAAGTATCGCCGTTTGACTATTAAAGGTTTACTACCGAATGAGTCTTTGTCTCGAAAACCTCGCCATCCATAAAACTAATGGCGACGCCCTTTTCTCTGATTTCAATCTAACCGTCGGGCCTGGAGAAATTGTTACATTAATGGGCCCAAGTGGCTGCGGTAAGTCCACCTTGCTTGATGCGATTGCTGGTCACTTGTCATCAGAATTTGATTACTCGGGTTCTATAACATTGAGCGATCAGCGCCTTGATAGCTTGCCAGCACACAAACGTCAGGTAGGAATTCTATTTCAAGATGACTTGCTGTTTCCCCATTTAACCGTGTGGGAAAACTTAGCGTTTGCACTACCTGATTCGATTAAAGGGGCTCAGAGAAAAGAACAAGCGCTGCAAGCACTCAAGAACATTTCATTATCTAAACTTGCTGAGTCGTTTCCTGATCAGATCTCCGGCGGTCAACGTGCTCGTATTGCTTTGACTCGTATGCTGTTGGCACAACCTAAAGTTGCTTTGTTAGACGAGCCCTACAGCAAATTAGATAAAGAACTGCGTGAGCAATTTCGCACTTGGGTTGTTGACCAATTAAAGGAGGCTAATATACCTGCGCTGATGGTCACTCACGATGACGAAGATGTTCCTGCTGATAGTCGCTGCATAACTTGGCCATGGGAGACAAATCATGCTTGATCGCTTTAGCATTAAGGTTATTCGTTGGCCTTTGGCTCAATCTGCCAAGCTATTGGATAGCCTCGGGGTTACCGCAAACCAGACAACACTGTTTGGCTTTGCTTTAGGTTGTTTGGCCTTTCCTGCTTTGATAGTAGAACAGTACACCTTGGCTTTGATCTTTATCGCCCTTAATCGGATATGTGATGGGCTTGATGGAGCATTGGCACGTATTCAAGGGATTTCGGATGCGGGTGGCTTTCTCGATATTAGCTTAGATTTCCTATTTTACTCGCTGATCCCATTTGGCTTTGTGCTTGCTAACCCAGAACAAAACGCAATTGCCGGAGCGTTTCTGATTTTTTCTTTTATTGGCACGGGGACAAGCTTTTTAGCTTTTGCAGTGATGGCCGGAAAACGCGGTATCGACAACCCCGTCTATAAAAACAAGTCACTCTATTATATGAGTGGGCTCACCGAAGGAACCGAGACAATCGGCTGCTTTATACTGTTTTGCCTATTGCCGCAGCATTTCGCTGTAATCGCTTTCCTCTTTGGTGCTGCATGCTGGTTTACGACTTTCACCCGTATTTATTCTGGCTTTCAAACATTAAATGAGGCGCCTTAGCGCCTCATTTATTACCTATAACGTAACTTCAACACGGCGATTTTGTTCGCGCCCTCGTGAAGTGGCATTGCTCGCCTTAGGCTCTGTTTCACCTTTTGAATCAATCTGAGTGTTATCTAGCCCTTGCTCTGTCAAATACGCCTGTACGCTGCCTGCACGCTTTAAACCCAACTGAAAGTTATAATCCTGTGGTCCTGTGCTATCGGTATGCCCAGTCAATACAAACTCATTACTTGGTGAATCTGCCATTTCAATGATGCGGTCAAGGATTTGCTTCGACACTGGCGTTAGATTCGTGCGGTCAAAGTCAAAATAAACACTCGCTAACAGATCACCAGACTGACCAGAAACAATCTGACCATTGCTGACTAAATACTCGGCACACTCTCGCTCAAGATCAAACTGGCTAGCAAATCGATCGACAAAGTGGCGAGTGTCTAGCTCTTTTGCTTCAGTTTGTACCTGATACATATTTCCTGCATTCGGAATGACAGAAATCGGCGTACCAGACTCAACCTGAATATACGTCGCTCCCGATTGAGTTCCGCATACTTGCTCAAAGGCAATGTTAATGTCATTGGCGACGGCTGTTGAGCTAGCAATGAGAGCCGAAACAATAAAGAGCTTGTTGAATTTAAAGATCATTTTAAGTGTCCGATTTCTTCTGAAATTAGGTTAAGGATGATGTCTAAGAGTTCATCAGGGTTAGCGGCGTCATAGACATTGTCTTCGCCAACACATTGAGTTAATGGGTTTCTCCCTACTTTATAGTCAAATCCGATCAAAGCGATTTGGAATGTCACAGGTCTATTGTCCGATGTTTTACGGCTATTTAGCTCTGCGCGAATATCATCGCACAGACCCTGATTAATAAGGGCTTTGGTTGGCACAGGTTCACGGCTACTCATAGGGCCATTTCCACCGTTAGTATCATCACCATCAGATAAAATAACCATAAGCTGGCGCGGGTTAGGATCGGATAACTGTCCAAAGTACTGTGCCGATTTGATGATCCCTTGGTAAGAAGCCGTAGCTCCTCCTGGGCTAAATTGGTTCATCTCAGATCTCAGTAGGTCGAAGTTATCGGTAAATGAAACGTTCTTATATCGAGTAGTAGAGCTATCATATAAGTTATGGGCGCATACCATACTTTTGTCATTCGCTCGGCTTTGCTGCCATCTATCAACCGTTTTCTGTGCATCAAGTTTGTATTTACCGTTCTTTTTTTTGTAGTAGAGCTCATCAACAAACTTCATAGGCTTAGGTTTCCCCCAGCCACAAGAAAAGTTGTCTTTTGGTCGCGCTGTAAACTCTGAATAAGGGACTAAGGAAACCTTGTTTTTGATCTCTTGTATGCCCTGATAACTTTCTAACTCTTTCAGTACAGAATTGATGATGTCACGAACATGTTTGTATTTCGGTTTACCTTGCCACCTTTCATTCATTGAGCCGGAGTAATCCATAACAAACGACACATCGATACTATCACCTTGATACTTGCGGGCCGTCGCTGCATGCGCGACATCATAGTTGTCACCAAAACCGACAAATTCTTGTGTTGGTAGCCAAGCATCTTGGTTGATGGACACTTCTAGCGAATACTGTGAATATCGGTTGGCACCATCACAATCGAGATTGTCGGATACGTGACACTCACTTCTTTCAACCTTAGTAATCGAGATATCCGAGTCAGTCACATATGTACTAATGTAATCTTCAGCTAATTTTTTGTTTTCGCTAAGATTTGAGCTATTCCTCGCGGCTAAGGCCAAGGCGGCGACTTCGGAGGCATCCCCTAACCTAGCTTTGGTTTGCAGTGCACGCGAACCGTCAATAGCGAGCGTGAAAAATCCCCACATTCCGGGAATGAACAGAGCAAATAGCAGAGCAGCGTGCCCACTCTGTTTTCTTCTAGAGCTGTGCATGATTAACGCCCCATCATCAAAGAAGATGATTGTATAGTGGTAAACTCTTCATCAAACAAAGGCCCTGCCCAGTTGTCGGTTTCGTAACATAGCGTCACGCGATACAAGGTTGCGCGGCGGCCCCATGAAGTCACCATGGAAAGGTCTTCCTGCTGTGAGATTGTTTGTCCCAATGAGCACCCAGTTCCTTTGGAGATTTGGGTCGTAGATGGCTTACCGTTAAGATCAAAAGTCAGCAGTTCAAACTCGCCACCCACATTACTGGCCTGATAACTACCCATGGTTCTCTGCATTGAGCCAGTGGCTATCTTATAAATATCGGTCACCATCTTGTTATCGATATCGTAATTGTCTTTACCATAGAACTGAGTACGCTCTTTGATCACATTGACCAGGGAATAGGACAATCTATCTAGCTTTCCTTGCACCGAGAGTTTAACCACAATGTCAGCAGTAAAGATCAACATGGTAGAGAATACGACCCCAAGCAAAGCAAACTCGATAGAGAACACACCACGTTGGTTAGATTTTAAATTGATCACGCTCGAACTCCTGAATTACAACGATTTCTCTTGTCAGGCTGCTGCTCCCTAGCATAAAGAAGGCGAGCATTGGCGTGTAGTCATATTCGACTCTATATATCGCAAGCGCACTGTCTGTTGGATTTCCGCACTCCGCTTCACTTTGACTTTCGTTCTGCGAGCAGGTGTCATCAATCGCTCCATTGTGACGACCTAACTCATCAATCGAAGCAAAGTAGTGTACGGTTAGTTTGTATTTGTTAGGGTCAATAATATTGCCAAGAACACCAGCTTGCTGACGAATAATTCGTTTGAACTCAGTCATAAACTGGGTTTGCTGTGAGCCTCGACTAGCAGCCATATTGGTGGTTTTAGCACTGCGTGAAGCTTCAGCAATTGCAAGGTCATTAGCTGAGGAAACGTAAGCTAGGTAGCCCATTTCAGCCCAGAGCATAATCATCAAGAAAAACGCCATAAAACCAAGGCCAAACTCTATAGACGCTACACCGCGTTGTTTGCGTAGAATTAACATGGTTTAAGACTCAAAGTTCGCATTGCTGAAATCACCAACGCGGATTGAGTTTATGATTTGCTGTGTCTGTTTGTGATCATATTTGTCTTCAAGCATTTGCTGAGCTTGGTTGAGATCGCCTAACTTCACCAAAGCAATAACGAGGTTAGCTTCGGTTTTGGCATCTTTTGGATTAGCCTGATAAACAGAAAGCAATAAGTCGTAACTACGTTTGTAGTGGCCCTGAATCAGATACAGGGTCGCTAGGTTGTTTTTCACTGCGTCATCGGCATAAAACAGTTTTCTTGCCTCGATGAAATACTGCTCCGCTAGCTCAAATTTCCCTTCCACCGCAGCTAAGACGCCAGCAAGATTATACGCTTCACCACTCTTAGGGTTTAACGACAATGCTGTGGATACATTCTCAACTGACGGATCGATCTCGCCTAACTGAAAGTGAGCTTTGGCTAATATCAGATAAGCATCAAAACCTTTCGATTTTTCATTAAGTTGACTGATAGCAAAAATCGCTGACTCTGGATCCTCTATCGCTAAATAGGTACGCGCGAGCTTAATACGAGTGTCGGCACTTTCCTGCTCGCGCAACTCTTGCTTGTAAAACTCAATAAGCTTTTCCTGGTTGTTTGCTTCAACATACATCTGCTCCTTATTCGCGTTAATCACTGAACTAGGATCAGAAGTCTGTGTGGTTGCACAACCACTCAGTAGCAAAGCTGATAACAGCATCAATTTATACATGGTCCATGAACCTCATTACAGCAGGTGCCAAGATGATCACCACAATCGGCATCATGATGAATACAATCAATGGCATAGACATTTTTGCAGCCAGTTTGCCAATGCGCTCTTCAGCCGCGAGCATGTTGACGTCACGAATGTCTGACGCAAGCGTGGTCAGCACTTGATAAATGGATGAGCCATATTGCAGGCTCTGTTTTAAGGTCATTACAAAACTACGGATCTCAGGAGTCGGCAGTTTTTCATACAGTTCGTCTAATGCCCTCTCTAGACTGACAATTTTTGCCCGGTCATCCACTTTAGCTAGTAGCAGAGCAAGTTCTTTATCAAACGCCCTTAGCTCTATAGAGAGATACTTAATCGTTGCTTCTAGCGTCATGCCGGTTTGAACACAAATGGCCATTAGATCAAGCAAATAAGGTAACTGTCCGGAAATACGTTGCTGGCGCGCCTTTTTTCTTGCCGCGAGTAACGAGTCAGGAGTAATGATACATGCAATAAACCAAACGGCCATACCCGCTATCATTTTTGAAGAAGGCAATGAGTACATATTTGCTACAAGGTAGATAAGAAAAACACCGAGTATTGATACCCCATACTTAGAGTGCATGTAGTACTTAGCTAAATTCTGATTGTGTAGACCTGCCTCCTCTAACTTCTCCTTAATGTCATCTTCCTGTGAAGAGAATGAAGAAGTCAGTTTTTCTAATGCCTGCTCTAGGTGGCTATCAGTATCGTGCTTCTTTTCTTGGCTTTTATCGTCCAGTAACGCGTAGGTTTTTAGCATCTTACGACGCTTGGCCGTACTCCAGATCTGGTAACCAACAATCGCGATACCTAGTGTAATGAGCACAAGGGTGATAAAAATGATCAAATGCGCTGACATTATTTTTGCGCCCCTCTCATCAACATCCAAACAATCAACAGACCGATAAACTCACTGCCAATCAAGTAGTAGAGGATGGGTTTTCCTGCCGGATCAAACAGTAGAAACTCAAAATTGTCAGGGCTGACAAACTGCAGTAAGAACAAGACTGAAAAAGGGATCACCGCGACGATTTTCGCCGACATCCTCGCTTCCGCAGTCAAAGCATACTTCTTCTTCTCTATCGCTCTCGCATCAAACATCAGTCGATTTAGGCGCGCAATCACATCTTTCAACTGACCACCACGCTGCATGTTTGCGCGCAAGGTTATAACGAAAAAATAGAAAGAAGGATAAGGAAAGCGGTCACAAGATTTACGAAACACATTGTCTGGTGTTTCTCCAAGCTGAAGCCTCTCCCCCATACGCTTAAATTCATTACCGACTTCACCCTGTAGAGTGCGTCCGACATAAATGATCGCGTGCATAATACTCTCACCCGAACTTACCGCACTAGACAGCATATTTAACGCATCAGGGAAGGCACTTTCGAAAGCCTGGCGCTGACGCTTTTGCAACCACAAATAGCCAAATACCCAGCCAAGCACTAACACACTTGAAACGACCACCAACAAGTTTGTCTGCAAGTACTTATTGTTGAGCACTATTCCGCCAACCACTAAGACGAGGCTAAAGATAGTCAATTTCACCTCAGCCATTTTGCCTAACTGACGCTTTACGTTTTTGCTTCTTGCTTTCAATACATCGATGAAGGTTTTGTCAGATAGCGCTTTAAGGTCAACCGCTTGTTGAGCTTCATCAATGGAACTAACCATCAACGATGTGTTTGCTTCTTCCAAATAGTAGTTTTTTTGCTCGCTTTTTCTTGGCCAAAACGCCACCAGCAAGGTCAATCCGCCAAGAATCAAGGCCAACCAATAGATCATGCAGGTTCACCAACATTAAAGGCTTCGGTTAGCTGTTGCTCTAGACCAAAGTATTTGGCTTTCTCAACCAGAACCGAACGCTGCATAAGGCCCGCAGTGACAAATCGCCCGCGAATTTTGCCATCTTCATTGCCCATTGAAGCGGGCTGAAAACGGAACATTTCTTCCAACACCACGTTTGAGCCTTCAATACCAACAACTTCGGTAATACTCATCACTTTCCGGCTTCCATCGTGCAAGCGACTGATTTGCACCACGAGATCGACTGCACTAACAATCGTCCGGCGAATCGCCTCTAGTGGCAAACTGCTTGTCGCCATCATCACCATTGACTCTACTCTTGCCAGTGCATCTCGGGGTGTATTGGCGTGCAGAGTAGACATAGAACCATCGTGGCCGGTATTCATAGCCTGAAGCATTTCAAACGCTTCTGCGCCACGACATTCGCCAACAATAATTCGGTCAGGACGCATACGCAGTGAGTTGATCACTAAGTCGCGCTGATTAATCGCACCTGAACCTTCGATACCTGCGGTGCGCGTTTCCAAACGCACAACGTGAGGCTGCAACAGTTTCAGTTCTGCCGCGTCTTCAATGGTCACAATGCGCTCTTTCTCTGACACGTATTGTGACAAGGCGTTAAGCATGGTTGTCTTACCTGAACCCGTACCACCAGATATCAAAATATTGAGTCGGCAGCGAGCAGCAATCATTAAGATGCGTGCCATCTCAGGGCTCATCGCGCCAAATTCAACCAGTTCAGATAGCTCAATGGATTGCTTTTTAAATTTTCGGATTGAGATTGACGTACCATCAATCGCAATAGGTGGAATAACGATATTAACGCGGCTTCCATCAGGCAATCGGGCATCACAGGTTGGCGAAGATTCGTCAACGCGTCTGCCGACTCGGCTAGCGATACGTTTAGCGATTTGCTGTAGTTGGTCTTCATCAATAAAGGAGACATTGGCTCTCTCTACCAAGCCGTAGCGCTCGACAAACACCTTGTCACAGCCATTGATCATAATGTCACTGATCGACTCATCTTCCATTAAAGATTGCAAAGGACCCAGTCCGTGCAACTCGTCGACAAGTCCTTTGACATACTCACGACGAATAACACTTGCCACTGAGAACCCAAGCTTGTCGATCAGCATATCGACGGCGTTGGATAGCTGAACCGTTAGCGCATCTTTAGACAGACTTTGAACAACTTCAGCATCTAGCGCTTCGAAGATCTGTTTGCGGATCTGAACATAAGCTGACTTATTGATGTCCATTATTTGCCTCGCTTCAGCATGCGACGTAGCCAACTGTTTTTGTCGCCTTCATCGGATTGACCAAGCAGCATCGCGGTGAGCTTATGCAGGTTTTGGCTAACTGGATAGTCATGCTGGTAGATGTGTTTTTGTTCTAAGACTAACTTACTCATTCTTGGCTCATTCGGCAGAACCACATCAGGTTCACGACCTAAAAACTCTTTAATGTCAACTGGGCTAATCGTTGCGGCTTTTTCTGCTATGGTGTAGTTCAGAACAAACAAGCAACGAGCGTTAGAATCCGCCATTTCCAAGCTACGCATCGTACGCTTAGCTTCACGAACACTTGAGACCGTTGGCTCAATGAGTAAAACAATCACATCGCAAGACGATGATATATAGTCGAGATCTTGCTTAGAGTTACTCGCTCGGGACAAATCTTCGATAATAAAATTGTAGTTTCCGGCGAGCTCTGCCGTTAGCGTGCGAACGTACTCTTTCAGCTCTAGTTCATTAAGGTCATCCGATTCAAGCGACATGACCGCCAGCATGTTGTCGACCTTTTTCACCATGCTTGCGGCATAGGTTGTATCGACGCTTGATGCAATCGAGGCTCTCGAAACGGGTTTCTTCTCAAATCGCTTAAGACCCAAGAAGATATCCAAATTACCACCACGAAAATCGTGGTCGACCACCAAACTACTCGATTTTTTTAGGTTAGATAGCTCAAAAGCAATTTCAGCGGTCAACATGGTGGCACCGACACCACCTTTTGTACCCCAAATACCAACTTTTTTTGCTGTGCGATCCTTACCTAAGCCAGAGTTTCGTTGGCGATTGTTGTTTACATTACGAACAAAATCGATCAGCTCTTGCTTTGTGATTGGCCAGAACACATAGTAAAAGCCCATCTCTTTTAAGTTACGAATGGTAGAAATTGCGTCTTCACTACCAATAACAATCACCGAAGCACTGTTGGGCAGCAAATGACTGATGCGCTCCATATCCTTAGTAACGTTTTCGCTAAGGTTCAACTCAACAATGACGATCTCTACCAGAGACTCACGCACATGCTGTTTAATATTTTGATCGCCATTTGGCACCATAGTAGGAACATTGATGTTCTCGAAACGAAAGGCTTCATCAACCAGATCGACACACTCTTGGGTTTGATGAAACAAAACCGAGGTAATGGTCTCTTTCTTAACCGTATCCTCTAGAGGCTTACTTTGCAGCTTATCGACTAAATCAAACATAAATCTGTCCCCCTACTTAGCAACAGGCTGCGAAGACAGCATTTTTTCTGGATTTACCATGGATTGCCAACGTGCATTTTCAGCAAAGCAACCTTCAGAGTACGCGCCAAACTGGCCGATTTTACTTGGCGAGCACAGCTCCGTGACCACCTTGGTGTAATGAAATCGAACAGCGATATCCTTATTGTTACTCAAGCTCTCTTGGGTAAATGAGATATGCTTTGCATCAACACCACGCTCGATTAGCTCCTTACGAAGCGAAGTTGCCAGCTGCTTACCTCGATTTGTCGACCATTGGAGATCTAACCCTTTGCTCACGACTAAGTCCCAGTTCTTATTGATCAGTGTGCGCACATCTTGCTTAGCATTTTCTAGACCCACCTGCTCAAATAAAGCAGACCAGGTATAAACCATTGGCACGGTGTGAATAGCTTGACCTTGTCGGGTTGAAACCGTTTCTGCGCAGCCAGCCAAAACAAATAGCGTGCACAAACTCACCGCTTGCCAAAGAGATTTACGAGTTACCTTCCTCATAGCTTGAAGCCTCCGGTCGCGTAGATTTCATTTGCCCATTTATTTTGTTCTTTATTCGACGAGGTTGGTTCAACATTAAAAAATCGCTCAAGACTCGTGGTTCTCTGCATTGTTGGTAGCTGAACTGCACTTGGTTCAACGGGCTGAACAAGGTTGACCGTCGCTACAATCACGAGTTCGGTACGTGTTCTTTCAGTGCCTGAAGAACGGAACAGTGCACCTAACACTGGAATTTCGCCAATAAATGGAATTTGGCTCAACGACTCTTTGTCTTCGGTACTCAGTAATCCACCCAAAACGAAACTTTTACCATCAGCAAGCTGAACAGTGGTTCTGGCACGGCGAGTTTTTAATGCTGGCAAATTGTAGGAAGCATTACTGTACTGGGTATCTAGCGAGCTCACTTCTGGCATTAACGACAATTTAATCTTGTCGTCTTCAAGCACCTTAGCCATAAGGTCAAGACGGATACCGAACTCTTTGTATTCAACGTTAGTCGTTCCATCAACGACTGTGACGACTGGTAATTCACCACCAACTAGGAAATTCGCCGTTTCGCCAGACATAACGGAAAGATTCGGCTGGGCGAGAATTTGCCCGACCGTGTCATTACCCATAGCGGTAATAACAGAAATAATATCCGAAGCACTAAATGAGGTTAGCGGATTAACAAAAACACCCGCACTCTGACCTTGGCTACCATACTGAACACCAAACTCTTCAAGGAATGAATGAGACACTTCCGCAATCGACAGCTTTACGTTAACTTGTTTTTGGGTAACGACTTCGATCTGATTGACAACGCCAGTGAAATGAAAGCGCTTCATAAACTCCATTTCATTGTCTTCATCACCATAATTCCATTCTATCGTGAATTCTTCTTTCTCTTTCTCTAACAGCTCACCGACCATCAGATTAATGGCATCTTTGGTTTTTTCGTTTACAACGGTGCCAGTTAAGACAACGTTGTCACCGATATGAGTCAACTTTACATTGGCATTGGGATACAACAGTTGAACTTGGCTTTCTAACTCTGTTAGCGAGGTATTCACTGTCACCTGACGTTTAGTGAGTGTCTTTCCGCTAGTGCCAAATACAGCGAATCCCGTCTCACCTAAGGCTTTGCCGAATAAAGCAACTTTGCGTTTATCAATCACTTGATAGTCAGCCACTTTTGGGTTGGAAATAAAGACTGAGTCTATATCTTCGCCAACTGAGATTATTTCCATCTCACCTTCAGAGAGATAGGTACTTCTTTGCGCGCTTGAAATAGAAGGCACTAAAAAAAATAAGGCACAAAGAGAGATAAGTAACTTTTTCATTGAAGCCTCAGTTAATGGTTACATCGCTCGAGCGATATTCGACCACAGATTTGAAGTTGGATAGCACATCACCCGCATCAGCATGGAGATCTGATTTCTGGTATTCACCGATAGATTTATGAACTTCAAGTTCAGAGATTCTTTTTGCCACAGTAATGGTCGCAACTTGCTTACGAGTCAGCTCAAGGATTAAGTTAATTTCACTCGTTGCAGGGGTAGTGCGAGTCGCATCGATTACGCTTTTGTTTACTTGCAATACTTTGACACCAGTGAGTACTGGGGTAACAAACATATTTCGCTTACGTGTGGTTTGGGTCTCTGCCGTTTCGAGCGAGAACTCAGTGGGTAAAGAAAGCGCTAATACATCAATCATTGTGCCGTGGGTAATCACGCCACCAACAATGGATTGCGGCTGCACTTTAATTGCGTAAGGAACGCGATTATCACCAATCACGAGATCAACATAACCTTCTTGGTCTGGTGCAACAATCCGCTCTTTAAAGGCCAAATCACCAGCACTAAGGTTTTGGGCATAAATAGCACCAGTTGCAAAATCAAATGACATATCTTTCGCCACACCTAAAGCATTGGCTTCACGCTCAGGTAAACGAACTAGCTTTATGTCATTTCGCTCTACCTTATCGCCAAGGTAGACATCTTTATTCAAGCGCCAAACTGATACATATACTTCTTTTTTGGTTTCAGGTTGCACATTAGATTTTGGAGAACTGCTTAACGTTCCCGCCAGTCCGAACAGACCAAAAAGAACTGCAAAGCTTGCTACAACAAGAATTACTTTCTTTTTCAATTGAACTCCCTACATAGAAGCAACGATGCCGACTAACCCGCCAGCAGAAATAGCGATTCCATAGGGAATGCTACTGAATGTGTTGCGACTAAGCATTTTTTTTATCAAATAAGCCAAGCTGACCAAGCCTCCAACCAAACAGATAGTGATAAGAGCTATGGGCAACACTTGCGGCTCTATCGCGATCGAGTAAGCACCAAAAAGCTTTGAGTCCCCACCACCTAAGATGTTGAACTGGCTAAGTAATAGCCCAACTAACAAAATAATAACTGGCGATATAATTTGAACTTCAGAATATAAATAGGCGTAGCCTAAGCTGACAATTGCTATAAGGAAGCAAACCCTATTACTGATTTTTCTCTCTTTAATATCAATGTAGATAGCAAAAAGAGAAAGAGTAGCTAATAGGATTAGCCACTCTAATTTATAAGACAATTTAATGACTTAAGCTTTAGGAGTACCTGCTACTAAAGCATCCTTAACAGAATCAAAAATGTTGCTAAGGCGCGTTGAAATACTATCTTCTCCTAAGAAAGCAGCACCGACGACTACGGCAACACCAGCCGCAATTAGGCCGTATTCAATTGCAGTAACACCGCGCTCGTCATTTTTGTAGTTTTCAAGGGCTAATTTAGCGTGTACGTATAGTTTAGTTAACATGCTCTTTCCTTTCTGAATTGTGGTTTTAAATTCAATATTTAATTAATTTTAATCCGATAAAAATGAATTCGGATAATTAAGGGAGCGCATATTAGTAATTTAAAAATAGGCAATCAATCAAAAAATAAATCTTAATTAAATCGAATAAATAATATAACCAGAGGGAAAATGCATAAATTTATAAATTCAATCAAAAATAGATCAAAAATTTACCAATTATATGTAAGGCATTTCTTATAATTATATTTTTAATTATTAATTTATATAACAATAGATCTTATATAGATCTATTAAATACCACCGAGAGTCCAAAGTCTTACTTTTGAGACAAAATGAAAACTGTTACATCCAGTTAGTTCTCTACTATAATCAAGATTTATCAGTTTATTGTGCGAATTTTCTCACAATAGTTAGTTGCATTAACTCAAAGGTGTGAGAGGTTCTTGTTATTGAGATACAAAAAAAGCGCCTAAGTAGGCGCTTTAACAACTCTAGTTCGTTTGGTCTTACTTAAACCTGAGTACTTTCAACGAAGCCTCAGGATCGATATCTTCAAATTCCGGTGGGTTATCCAAACGTTCGACAAAGCTTAATTGCGGCGCTTCTTCCTGCATGCTGTCGATTAAAAACTGGCTTGTGACTTGAGGAGAGTTAACACATGCAATCACTTCACCGCCTTCCGCTAATAGCTCTGGCAATTTTCTAAGGATACGTTTGTAATCTTTAGTTAAAGCAAAGCTGCCTTTTTGAAATGAAGGGGGATCAATCACGATCAGATCATAGCGACCCATTTTTCTGATTTTTCCCCATGAGCGGAAAATATCATAGCCTAAGAACTTAACTTGATTAACGTTGTGACCATTTAATTTATGATTCTCGCGCCCTTTCGATAATGAAGAGCGAGACATATCCACATTCACTACTTGGTCTGCCCCGCCCTCAACTGCAGCAACAGAAAAACCACAGGTATAAGCAAAAAGGTTAAGGACATTTTTATGTTTGGCGTGCGCTTTTACCCAGTCACGACCAAGACGCATATCCAGAAACAGACCAAAGTTCTGGTTACGGCCAATATCAAGCTGATATTTTAAGCCCGACTCTTCGACAACAGGTCGATTGTCCAAGTCGCCTAACAATACTTCTGACGGCGCGCCTTCAGCATAACGATACTGAACAACGATGACTTTCCCTTGCTTCTGTTGCCACAACTCACTTTCAGATAAGGTCGTCAGTCCTTGCTTTAACTCTTCAATAAAATCGTCACTAACCTGTTTAAACAGACTGACAATGAGCTGACCTTGAATCCAATCACAAGTCAGCTGTTCTAAGCCTTCGAATCTACGTCCACGACCATGAAACAGGCGACGAACCTCATTCGGTGCGATTTCGAGTTGAAGTTTCAGTTGTTCAAAAAAGACAGGTAGTTGCTCTGACTGCATAGTTGCAGGCACTACTTGTTGATCTTCGGCCATGATAGCTCCCAAGGTTTTAGCCAAGCCTCAATGCCTTGACTGGTAATTTCATCATTCCACTTCTTGCCAAGCACGTTGTTGTTGCGTGGGTCACATACAAACTCGTAAGCTTGGTGATTCAGTTCGAAGCGAAGCGCAAACGCGTGCAAATAACCGCGGTCAGAGTGACTACCGCCGTTATATATAGGATCGCCAACAATACCCGAACCGACCGACTTCAATGCGACGCGAATTTGATGCGTCTTACCTGTGTGTGGCTTACATAGAAACAGTCGCTCTCCCGGCAAAGAGGCTGTAGAAAAAAACTGGGTTACAGCGGGGTTGTTTTGAGTGTTAATCAATTTCCAAGAAGCACGCCGAGAACGCTCCATATCACCAATCACTAAGCCCTGCTTCTTCTTTGGTTTCTTGCTACCAATGGCGAGGTAGAACTTCTCCACGTTACGCTGAGCAAACTGATTCGATAGTTCTCTGGCAGCGGATGAGTTTCTTCCGAGCAATAAGATGCCTGACGTCATTTTGTCTAACCGGTGAATAAGAAAAAGCTGCAGATCCTCAGTTTGCTTAGCCACCTCTTGCAGTAGCATGGTATCGCCATCATCTTTATGCACGGAAACATTAGGGTGTTTGTTAATGACGATAAAGTCAGGATGGGTATATAAAATATCAAACATTTGACTGGCTCCACTTCGGAGGCATGAGTATACCCATTCTCCTTGTGAAAGCCAGTCTCGCTTGACTTAGCTCAGTTTGAATTTACTGACTAAGCTCTCTAGCTCTGCCACTTTAGAGTTCAGACCATTAACATTATCAGAACTGCTATTGGCTAACTGCAGTGAACGCTCTGAAATGTCGCTAATAGAGGTAATATCAGCGGCAATCTCTTTGGTTACAGCTGTTTGCTCTTCTGCTGCTGTGGCAATTGAGTTGACCATAGATTGGACATTAGCTGCCCCGGTTACGATTTCTTCTAAGGCAGTAACCGCACCAGAACTACGTTCAACACCAATCTCTACTAGTTTGCAGTTCTCTTGCGTATAGGTCACAGCTTCTTGCGTTCCGGTTTGGATCTGTTGGATTATCCCAGCCACTTCCTTGGTAGCCGTCGTAGTCCGTTCCGCTAAAGCTCGAACCTCATCAGCAACAACAGCAAATCCACGACCAAACTCCCCTGCCCTGGCGGCTTCAATCGCTGCATTCAGGGCAAGCAAGTTTGTTTGCTCAGCAATGCCTTCAATAACGCGAATGACTGAGCCAATCTGTTCACCATGTGCGCCAAGCTCATTCATTTGTGTCGACATCTCCGTCATCTGCAAACTCACCTGTTGAATGGAATCCACCATTTCAGTAATAACATTACGGCCAGATTCTGCACTTTGCTCAGATTTCTGTGCTTCTTCAAATGTCGCTGAACCCTGTTGTGCCACTTCTGAGATAGTTAAGCTGAGTTCTTCTGCCGCTGTCGCAATCAAGTTAGCTTTATCCGCCTGCGACGATGCTCCGGCAACAATATCTTGGCTGACATTCGAGAGATCAGCCGTTACATGCTGAACCTGATTGGAAACAGATGAGATAGAGCCAATCAGTGTAGTCAAAGATGACTGCATTTTATTAATTGAACCCGCTAGATTCGCCAGCTCATCTCCTGAATTGTCGACGATATCATCCGCCGTTAAGTCCCCTTCCGCCACTTTTTGTGCCACAGAATCAAGGTTGGATAAACGCGTTGTAATGGAGTTTGATAACCAATAAGCAATGACACACGTTAGAACGAGCGCAATAACAAACAGCACCACAATCGTATTTTCAATCGTATCAAAAGAATCGGTTAGATAGAGAAGAGAAGCGTCAGTCTCAGTTATTTCTGCCGATGAAGCCTCATCAAGCAATCCTTCGATAGGCGTTAGATATTCTTCATAGAGATTACGTAGCTGGCTAATCTCTTGCTCAAGTGCACTTTTATCACCAAGAAGTGGTACTATGTCTCGTTCAAAGCCTTGGGTAAACCCAGCCATTAAGCGTTCGATTTGCTCAACACGTCGATGATCGGCCCCTCCAGGGGTCTCCAGTTTTTTAACAGCAGCGATCGCATCTGCAAATTCTTGTTTGTTTCTTTGATAATCTCCCAACGCACCTGACACACCGGTTATAGCGCCCGTTGCGTCTCGATAAACATCACCTGCTTCATCAATTAAGATGAGATATCCCACTACTTCGGGGACATCATCATTACGAATTTCAGTGGCGACTGCATGTGACTTGGTCACTTCTGACCAAATAGCCCCTGCCATTATTGTCATGATGGCAAGGACACAACCAAAACCAGCATAGAGTTTTTTCCGTACAGACCACTTCACAAAGCACCTTCCTTAAACAACGTACATTTGAATTCCATTCTTGTTACCGAACATTATCGGCTTAATGATGATTCTCTTTAATAAAAGTAGTTGATAGAAACGAAAAAACCTCCCAGTTTGGGAGGTTTTATTTGACGTAACTAATCAGTCAGGTTTAGAGCTTCTTAGAGAAGACTCCTGCTAGAGCGATGATACCAATACCTAGCAGCATGATTTCACCTTTACCACTATCGAAGCCAGACTTAATGCCCATAAATGCAACGATTGCGATAGCCACTGGGATGATGTACTTAACTAGGTTGTACCATAGACCAAACAGTGGGAAAGATACTTCACCATCGTTAGTGATTTCTTTCTCTAGCTCTGAGCGCGATAGACGCCAACCAGCAAAGATACACACTAACATGCCGCCAACCGCTAGGAAGATCTTGTCAGTTAACAGGTCAAAGATATCGAAAGCACCAGTGCCAAATAGCGTTGGTCCTACACCACCTAGAGAAAGCGATGCGAACACACATAATGTCGCCATTACCGCACTTGCGCTGATTACAGCTGTAGAACGCTTCATACCTTTCTCATCGATTAGGTAAGAAACCACTACTTCAAGTAGAGATACAGAAGAAGTCAGCGCCGCTACTGTTAGACCAATGAAGAACATGAGTGCAAACAGAAGACCAATTACGCCGCCCATTTCAGCAAATAGCTGGGGTACAACGACGAATACTAGACCTGGGCCTGCTGCCGGTTCCATACCGAATGCAAACATTGCAGGGAACATTGCGACACCCGCTAGGATTGCAACACCTGTGTCCATTGCAGTAACCATACCAGTTGTTTGAACTAGGTTCTCTTTCTTCTTCAAGTAAGAACCGTAAGTCAACATACAACCCATACCTAGACTTAGCGAGAAGAACGCTTGACCTAGAGCTGCAAGTACTACGCTGCTGTCTACTTTAGAGAAATCTGGCATGAACAGGAACTCAAGACCTGCCATCGCACCAGGTAACATTAGACCTTTCACTGATACCACGATCAGGATTAGGAATAGTAGAGGCATTAGGATCTTACCCGCTTTCTCGATACCGCCAGAAACACCTTTCATAACGATAGCGATGTTAAGCATCAGGTAGATACCCATCCACATCAGAGGTTGAACAGGATCCGAAATAAAGCCACCGAAGCTATCACCGATTGCTTCAGGCGCACTTAGCAGACCGCCACCCACTTTAAAGATATATGCCAGTGCCCAACCACCAACGACTGGGTAGAAACCCATAATCAGTAGACCACTTAGCACACCCATAACACCTGTGAACGTCCAACGACGGTCAGTCGTTTTGAACGCACCTACAGCTGATAGACCTGTCTTACGACCAATAGCGAATTCCGTTAACATTACGCTAAAGCCGATAAAAATCACGAAAAGAAGGTAAATAGCAACGAACGCGCCGCCGCCGCTCTCACCTGCCGTGTAAGGAAATTTCCATATATTGCCCAAACCAACAGCAGAACCTGCTGCGGCCATTACGAAGCCTAATTTAGACCCCCATGTATCACGGGCCTGAACACTTGAACTAGTAGCCACGGTTACTCCATTAAATCGTTTTTAAGTTGTGTTTGCTTCTGTTAGGCGTCTTAAAAAGTGGTGTATAATTATTTTTACACTTAATAAAATTATCAGTGACGCTAACGTTATGGCAAGTAAAGCAGTTTAAGATTAAAATTGGAAGCCCAATTAGTGTATTTTTCCACCACAAATGTAATTAATATGTTTAAATGCTGCTTTTTTAGTCTTTAACATCTACTATACACCAGATTTTACATTCTCATAACAGAATCATTCTTTTTCTTTCTACTTCCTGTTCGTTACATTCTTTGAAAATTTGTCGCTTGTCGTCCTTCGTCCAGAGTTCTAATATTGGATAGCATTGGATTACCTAGGTTACTGAATGGAAAAGTTTTATCACTTTCTTACACTTGCTGGGATTGTCTTTTACTGGATTCTGGTTGCCGGTGTGACAATTCGAGTGGTGCTAAAGCGTCGTGCAGTGAGTGTTTCGCTGGCTTGGCTGATGATCATTTATATCATCCCTATTCTCGGCGTTGCCTGCTATTTCCTATTTGGGGAACTCAACCTTGGTCGAAAAAGAGCAGAACGTGCGAAGGAGATGCTCTCTCCTTTTGCTGACTGGTTCTCGAACCTTAACGACTGTCATGCTCACTCCCCAGAGAGCTTTGGTCGTCATATTTATCGAATTGATGAGCTTTGTAACAACCGCCTAGGCCTACCCGCTCTGTCAGGTAACTCTCTTTCTTTACAAAGCTCGCCCGACGATATTCTGCGCTCAATCATCGAAGATATAGAAAATGCGCAAACCAGTATTCGCATGGTTTTCTACATTTGGCATCCAGGTGGATTGGCCGATTCGGTGGCTTCCGCTCTGATTCGTGCCGCAAAACGTGGCGTAAATGTTAAATTGCTACTGGATTCCGCAGGCAGCCCACGCTTCTTTCGCAGCGAATGGTTGAAAATGATGCGCAGTGCGGGGGTAGAGGTCGTTCAGGCACTAGAAGTCAGCCCATGGCGTATCTTCCTGCGACGCTTAGATCTGCGTCAACATAGAAAAATTATCGTTATAGACGAAAAAGTCGCATACACAGGTTCAATGAACCTCGTCGATCCTGCCTATTTTAAGCAAGATTCCGGTATAGGACAGTGGATCGACATTATGATTCGCGTTACTGGCCCTACTGTTAATGTCCTTTCCGCTATTCATTGTTGGGACTGGGAAGTTGAAACGGGTTCACGTGCATTCCCTGCTATTCCAGAGTGCCGTATTAACCCTGACGAGCCGCAACATCCCGTGCAGGTGGTTCCTTCAGGGCCTGGTATGCCGGAACATTTGATTTCTCAAGTATTAACGCTTGCGATTAATCAGGCTAACCACTCGGTTCGAATCACTACCCCTTATTTTGTCCCAAGCTCTGACTTACTTGAAACCCTTAAGATGACGGCGCAACGTGGCATTCATGTAGAACTTATCATTCCACACAAAAATGACTCGTTGATGGTTCAATGGGCGTCACGAGCATTTTATAGCGAGCTACTAAGCGCTGGTGTCAAGATCTACGAATTTTATGGTGGATTGCTCCATACCAAGTCCGTTGTGATCGACGAGGAGTTTTGTCTCGTTGGGACAGTAAATATGGATATGCGCAGCCTATGGCTTAATTTCGAACTCACCTTAGCCATCGATGATCTTGCTTTCACCAAAGAGATGTTCTGGCTCCAACAAAGTTATATGGAAAAATCACATATCGTCGATATCGAAGAGTGGGAAAAGCGAACGCTATTCTCTCGCTTTTTAGAGCGTGTATTTTATCTGTTTAATCCTCTGCTTTAATCCCTTGCTATTCATGCTTCGCCGTGGTTTAAATAAGGTAAAGTATTCGATAAGGACTTCCGATGTCAGAAAGTAAGCAGACCAAGTTCGTTACCGCTGGTCGCGATGAAAAGTGGACCAACGGTGTGGTTAACCCTTCCGTTCAAAGAGCCTCAACAGTCGTCTTTAACACTGTGGCAGAAAAACACCATGCAACGGTGAACAGAGCAAACAAAACGCTATTTTATGGGCGCCGCGGCACCACGACTCATTTTGCGTTCCAAGATGCAATGACAGAGATCGAGGGTGGTGCAGGATGCGCCCTTTACCCATGTGGTACTGCCGCTATCTCTAACGCTATTTTATCGTTTATTGAAACGGGCGATCACGTTCTGATGGTCGATACCTGTTACGAACCAACACGAGATTTCTGCGATAAAATCCTCAAGAAGATGGGCGTAGAAACCACATACTACGAACCAACGATTGGTGAAGGGATCAAAGAGCTCATTAAACCAAACACAAAAGTTCTATTCCTTGAGTCTCCGGGCTCGATCACCATGGAAGTACAAGACGTACCTACTCTGTCGAGCATTGCACACCAACACGATATCATCGTTATGCTCGATAATACTTGGGCGGCTGGGGTGAATTTCTCTCCATTTGAGCATGGTGTTGATATTTCAATTCAAGCGGCAACTAAATACATTGTCGGACATTCAGATGTGATGCTTGGCACTGCGGTAGCCAGCGAGCAATACTGGGATCAATTACGCGAGCAAAGCTACCTAATGGGTCAATGTGTGTCTCCTGATGATGCCTACTTAGGCTTACGCGGAATTCGCACTTTGGATATACGCTTGCGTCAACACGCGGAAAACAGCTTGAAAGTGGCGCAGTGGCTTCAAAGCAGACCTGAAGTCGATCATGTTCGCCACCCCGCCCTTGAAACTTGTCCTGGTCACGAGTTTTTCACGCGCGATTTTACCGGTGGAAATGGCCTATTTTCATTTGTGTTGAAAACCAGTTACCCACGAGCAACGACAGCCCTATTAGATGGAATGAAGCATTTTAGTATGGGGTATTCTTGGGGCGGTTTTGAAAGTCTGATTCTTGCCAATGAACCGAAGAGCTTCAATAGTCTGCGCACAGTCGCTAACCCTAATTTTGAGGGAACCCTGATTCGCGTTCATATTGGACTTGAAGACGTCGATGATCTTATCGCTGATCTGGAAGCAGGGCTAGAGCGATACAACGCCCTGATTCTCGAAAAAGAAGCTACCGCATAGTACTTTCCCAAATTTCACTATTTAGCCTCGCTTGCGAGGCTTTTTAATGCTTTGATTTTATTAACAATTTAATCAAAACAATTTTCTAAGATCTTTCGTTAATTAAAGCTGTTGGTTTTTAATTCAACATCACGTTTTAATCTTTCTTTAACTATTCATATTTCGTATAGCTCAGTTTTTCTTCTACGGTTAAATATCTCATCAGAGGTCATACCAGAAGGAGCTAACATTGAAACTGATCTACTCACTTGTCCTGACTTGCGCACTCGCAATTGGACAACCGACACTCACCAATCTTGCCCACGCAGGTGGCTATACTCAAACTCAATATCCCATTGTACTTGTCCACGGACTCTTCGGCTTTGATACTCTCGCAGGTGTAGACTATTTCTATGGAATACCGCACTCACTAACCCGAGACGGCGCGACTGTTTATGTTGCTCAGGTATCTGCCTCTAACAGTACCGAGGTCAGAGGAGAGCAGCTTCTCAAACAAGTAGAAACACTGCTCGCTGCTACCGGGGCGACCAAAGTCAACCTAATAGGCCATAGTCACGGTGGACCAACGGCTCGTTACGTTGCTTCAGTTAGGCCCGACCTCGTGGCCTCAGTCACTAGTATTGGTGGCGTAAACAAGGGCTCAAAAGTCGCCGATCTAGTAAGAGGAAATGTCCCTGAAGGCTCAGGCTTGGAAGGATTGGCCGTAAAACTGGCAGGGGGCTTAACCACCCTTATCAATCTCCTGTCAGGAGGCACAGATCTTGAACAAGACCCTTTGGCCTCTTTGGAAGCGTTGACGACTGAAGGCTCTCTGGCTTTCAATCAGCATCATCCATATGGCATTCCTAGCACTGCATGTGGAAACGGGGATCTTCTCGCCAGTAATGGCGTCTATTACTACTCATGGACAGGGTCTTCCACTTTTACCAACCTTTTGGATCCAACTGATGGGGCGATGGTGATACTCGGCTGGGCATTTGACGAACCCAATGACGGACTTGTTGGCGCATGCAGTACTCACTTAGGTAAAGTAATTCGTGATGATTACAAAATGAATCACCTGGATGAAATTAACGGTCTCTTGGGTATTCACCACCTATTTGAAACCGATCCCGTCACACTCTATCGCCAACACGCAAACCGCCTGAAACAACAAGGACTGTAAGGGTAAATCAATGAAAAAGACCGTTCTAATCACCATTTCTGTCATCACTTCAATTGGATTTGGAACGGTCTTATATTTGTCCGATAGGCAACAGGAAACTGCAGACCCAATCCTTTCTCAAGCTGATGTAGACGTTGACACAACTACCCCCAAGCACTTTTTTGATTTTTCACTAAGCAGTTTAGGTGAACAAAGTCTTGATGAGATAAAAAAGAAGGTGAATGACCGTGCTTCAACAGAAAGCGAATTGAGTAACGAGGAAGTATTGTTTGCCACTTATTTGGAGTACAAAGAAGCGTTAGCAGAGCTTGAACCCTTGCAAGCAACCCAACTTACTGCTCTAGACCTCGAACAACTTCACGCGCAGATCTTAGCGTTACAGTCTCGCTATTTCTCTGAGCAAGAAATAAAGCTGCTATTTGAAGAAGAGAATCTGTTGCGACAATTGGCGATTAACAAAGCGAAAATCACTGAAAATGATCTAGATGCCCAGCAAAAAAAGAGCTTACTAGAAGACCAACTCAATGACATGCCTAACTACATTCAGGCAGCAGAAAAAAACAATCGGCTGGTTGTAGAATTGGACTCTGTATCAAAGCTTGATGACCAAGATAAATACATCGCTAGAAGTGAGTTAGTTGGTGAAGATGGGGCTAAACGATTGGCAGAGCTCGACCTGCAACGCGCTGTATTTCAAACAACGCTAGATTCCTATTTAGTAAGTAGGGATGAGCTACTCACGTCTAACTCTCTTTCCGAGCAAGATAAACAGCTACAGATCGCACAGCTAAGAGAAAAGAGCTTCGATTCAACACAGTTGCGACGTGTCGAAGCCCTTGAGAGGATTCATGACCAAAGTCGTTAGCCAAACATGTTGGCAGCACAAAGTGTGCTGCCCAATGCTATTTAGCCCCTTTCTTTGGGCAGTCAACTAGGTGATCATCAACCATACCGACCGCTTGCATAAAGGCGTAGCAGATCGTTTCGCCCACAAACTTAAAGCCTTTCTTTTTGAGAAACTTGCTCATTGCTTTTGATTGCTCTGTCGAAGCAGGCACATCACTCATTTGCGTCCAATTATTTACTATCGGTTTACCATCAACAAACTGCCACAAAGCGTTCGATAAGCTGCCATATTCTTCAATCAGTGCCAAAGCCGCACGTGCATTTCCAAATACAGAGGTGATCTTGCCTCGATGTTTGACGACATCATAGTTTTCGATAATTCGCTCGACGTGACTTTCATCATACTGCGACAGGCGTAATAGGTCGTAACCTTCAAACGCGGCTCGGTAACCCTCGCGTTTCTTTAGAATCGTAATCCAACTCAGCCCTGCCTGAGCCCCTTCTAAGGTTATGAACTCAAACAGTACTTTGTCATCATAAACGGGGACGCCCCACTCCGCATCGTGATATTCACGCTCAAGTTCATGATTCATCGCCCAAGCACAAGTTGTATCCTTGCTCATTGATTGTCTCCTTATAAAAACAAACGCCCCCGACAAAGTCAGGGGCGTTTACTTCTAGTTTAGTTAGTTTGGCACTTTTACTTTGTGGAATAGACGATACAACACTGGTACGACAATAAGTGTCAGTACTGTCGCAAAACCTAAACCAAACATGATGGTTACCGCCATCGGCTTGAAGAAGATGTCAGGAAGCAGAGGAATCATACCCAAGATGGTCGTAATCGCCGCCATACAAACAGGGCGAACGCGACTTAATGCTGCGTCAACCACTGCCACATATGGGTCTTTGCCCGAGTGCATTTCAATCTCGATCTGATCCAACAAGACAATACCATTCTTAAGCAACATACCGGACAAGCTCAAGAAACCGAGCAAGGCCATAAAGCCAAATGGGGTATTCAGAGCCAGTAGACCTGTCGTCACACCAATGATTGCCAGTGGTACCGTTAACCAGACGATCAACGGCTCTTTCACTGAGTTAAACAAGAATACGGTGACTAAGAACATAAACAAGTAGCCCATCGGCATAGTAGTAAAGAGTGACTCTTGGGCATCACCCGAAGACTCATACTCCCCGCCCCACTCTAATGAATAGCCCGGTGGTAACTCAATCGCTTCGATTTGAGGCATCAGACGAGTTTGAAGTGTCGCGGCAGTCTCTTCACCTAGCAAATCAGGATCAGCAAAGACCGTTAGCATACGCTTACGGTTCTTACGTACTATGATTGGGTCTTCCCAACGAATATCGTAGCCCATAGTGACTTGTTGCAGTGGGATGTACTCGCTAAGTGCAGGACTCCATATCTTCATACCTTCGATATTTCGAATGTCGACACGTTCGTCTTCTGGTAAGCGAGCCACGATTGGCATTAAGGTCGTACCATCTCGGTATACACCGATAGACTTACCGGAGAAAGACATCGCAAGAAACTCATCCACATCAGACTTACTGATACCGTAACGACGAGCTTGGCTTTCGTTAAATTGCGGCTCAAGCACTTTAGTGCGTTCACGCCAGTCATGACGAATGTTAGTTGCGCCTGGATCGGCATGCATGATGTCTTCAACTTGCTTAGCGATACCACGCAGTACTGTTGGATCTGAGCCTATAATACGAGCTTCAATTTTCGCACCGCCGCCTGGACCAAGTTCAATCTGCTTCAGCTTGTAGTTGATTTCAGGGAACTTGTCCTCTAAATGCAGCCTGAAGTTCGTCATCAAATTCGCAAGTTGCTCGTAATCAGTTACCCTAGTCGTAATTTCACCATAAGCCGCATAGCTCTTCTCTGGCGCATAGGTCAGCATAAAGCGTTGCAGACCTTTACCAGCTGTAGTGGTAATGTGCTCGACACCTTCTTGATCAGATAACCAAGACTCTAAAGCTTTGAGCTTGGTGTTCGTTGCACGAATATCGGTTCCTTCAGGCAACCAGATGTCTGCTTGGAAGATAGGTGTCGTCGAGGACGGGAAGAACGATTGCTTAACTTGGGTAAAGCCAACAATACTCGCTGCTAAACCCAGAATAAGCACAACAACGGTTAACCAAGCACGCTTCATACAAAACTCAAGGAAGCCTTTGTACACTACAAAGATCATCCCATTGTATGGATCGCTTTCCGCTCCATCTTGCTTAAACTTCTGACCTTTAAAGAAGATATCAGCAAAAAATGGAGTAAGAGAAATGGCGGTAAACCAACTCAACATCAGCGAGATGAGAAGCACACTAAACAAGGTGCCACAATACTCACCTGTCGCGTCCTCAGACAAACCGATTGGCGCAAACGCTGTCACCGCAATCACTGTCGCACCTAGCAACGGCCATTTGGTTTGAGTCACGATATCTGTCGCGGCTTGCATCCGCGTCCGCCCTTTCTGCGTGCCAATCAATATCCCTTCGACCACCACAATGGCATTATCCACCAGCATACCTAAAGCGATAACCAGAGCACCTAGGGAGATGCGTTGTAAATCGATAGCAAAGTACTTCATAAATATGAAAGTACCCAGAACGGTGAGTAGCAAAATAAGACCAATCAACAGGCCTGATCTTAGTCCCATAAAGAACAGCAATACGATGATAACGATCGCGACCGCTTGACCTAGGCTGACAACAAACCCGCTCACAGACTTATCAACTTCTTTAGGTTGGCTATAGATCTCAGAGATCTCAACACCCACTGGCTGCTGGTACTTAAGCTCTGCTAAACGTCGATCAAAACGTTGACCAACTTCAACAACGTTTACCCCTTGAGCAAAGGAAACCCCTAAGTTAAGTGCCAGTTCACCATTGAAAGTGACGATATTGCTCGGCACTTCAACATAACCACGGGTAATTTCAGCGACATCTTTCAGGTAAATCAGTCCCTGCGCGCCACTCTCGGTAATGATTAAATCACCGAGCTGATCCACATTCTTAAACTCACCTGTAGGATGAATTCGAATGTATTCGTCGCCGATCCGAATTGCGCCTGCATCAGAAACGACATTCTGAGTGGATAACAAGTTAAATACTGTGTTCGGAGCTATACCAAGAGTGCTCAAACGCTTCATCGAGATCTCTATAAAGACCTGCTCTTGCTGCTCACCTGAGACCGAGATCTTACTGACTCCGTCAATCAGCTCTAGCTCTCGACGTAGATAATCCACATAATCGAGTAGCTCTTTGTAGCTGTAGCCATCACCTGTTACCGCTAGCAAAATACCGTAAACGTCACCAAAATCATCAATCACCGACGGGTCATTCACCCCAGGTGGTAGCTGACCTTTTAGATCGTTTACTTTTCGACGTAATTCATCCCAAATCTGGGGTAAATCATCAGGGCCGTAGTTGTTTTTCATCGAAACCGTTATTTGCGACAAACCACGACTTGAGATGGAATTTACCTCATCAACATAGGTAAGCTGTTGAATCGCTTTCTCTATCGGATAAGTTACTTCTTCTTCTACTTGCTGGGGTGTTGCACCCGGGTAAGAAGTCACGACCATCGCATCTTTGATAGTAAACGCAGGGTCTTCCAATCGCCCTAAACCAAAGAAAGCCGCAGCGCCACCAATCAAGAAGATTAATGAGATCATCCAACTGATCACACGGTTGCGGATAAAGTAAGCCGCGATTCCCGTTACATCATCATCGCTTTGCGGCGAGTTGTTATTGTGTTCACTCATTACCCGCCTCCTGCTTAACTACTTGCACCTGCATTCCTTCCCTTAATCTAGAAATACCTGCTATCACAACCGATTGGTCACTGCTCAGACCATCAAGGACTTGAACGGCATCTTTACTCGCCTTTCCAGTCACCACTTTCTGCTTGGATACAGAGTTGTCTGCATTGAG
Organism: Vibrio sp. R10-SG3-ISO10; assembly: GCF_059834185.1. NCBI lineage: Bacteria > Pseudomonadati > Pseudomonadota > Gammaproteobacteria > Vibrionales > Vibrionaceae > Vibrio > Vibrio sp. R10-SG3-ISO10. The sequence goes on along the minus strand of NZ_JCBDHG010000020.1, from coordinate 465,659 downwards.
TACCCACACATATTTGCTTTGTCTATCCAGTGAGTCTCCATCACCATTAAAAATGGCTTCAATAGGCACCTGCACCCCACCTTTAAGCTCTAAACCAACGTCTTTACCCTTAGACGTGACTTCTACCGCCATACCGTCAAGAATGTACTCTTCTTCAGGCATAGGTAGCGTTAAAGTCACGGTAAATGTGCCAGTAGCCGGATCAGGTTCAGTAGTAAACTCTTTAATACTGGCGTTATATTCATTACCACTCGGCACTCGCACGACAGCTTCAATATTTTCTAACGATTCTTGAGTAGGTTGGTTTGCATGGAGCTGATCGGGAAGTTGTATAAGAACCTCAACGCTCTCTACACTATGGATATTAACGATTTGCTGACCAACCTGAATATTCTCAAACTGGTCAACGTTAACCCGCGAGATAATCCCATCAACAGGGGCTTTCAACTTAGTAAAAGATAGGCGAAGTTTGGCCAATTGAAGCTCCGCATAAGCGATCTGACGATTCGCTGCTATCTCGTCAAACTGGGACTTCGCTAGTAAACCTTTATCAACAAGCGGTTTTGAACGCTTGTACTGACTATCAACTACGCTATAACGTGCGGCCGCGTTATCTACCTCAAGTTTGTAGTCTGTAGGATCCAGTTCGGCGATCAGTTCACCTTCTTCAAGATGATCACCTTCTTTAACGTAAATTTTGCTGATTTCCCCAGCAACACGGAAACTCAAATGAGAGCGCTCTGCCGCATTTGCAACTGCAGGAAAATAAAGACGATCTTCGTTAATGACTTGGTTTGCGAGTTCAAGAACTTTTACCTTGGGTGTACCAAAATCAACATACTGTGGTTCACCACCACACCCAGCTAACAGTGCAGCCGAAGAGAGCGCACATAGATTTAACCACTGCTTCATCTTATAGACCTCGCTCTTTGATCCACTCTCGAACCTTAATCCCAGATTCAATACCGTTTACACCCGATATAACGATCTGATCGCCTTCGTTCAATCCACTTTGCACTTGCTGTTTGTCATTTAATTCAACTAGAGCTTTAGCAACGATACCTTGTGAATCGACTCGCCAAACATACGTTTGACCGTTTTCTTTCATCAGTGCAGATTGAGGGATACGCGTTGCACCGGTAGATTCAACGGCAACATGAATGGAACCAGCCATACCGGGCAAGATACCAACATCTTCTGGCCTTTCCATTACCATGGTAACTTTGTAAGAACCTGTTTTTGGATCTGCCTCAGTATCCACTTCTTGGAACATGAGTTCATACTGACTTTCAGGGAAGGCGTCAAAGGTCATGTTTGCAGTCAGATTAAGGCCACTCGCGAAGCGATTTAGAAGATGATCGGGTAGTTGAAAAATAACCTTCATTAGCTGCGTAGTCTGAATGTTCATTACGCCTTCTTTAGCCGCTATATACTCGTGAGCCTCAGCAGGAACAATTGAAATAGTCCCTTTATAAGGTGCAACTAAGCGCGTGTAGCGTAAGTTGGCTTGCGCTTGTTCCAAAGTGGCTCTAGCAGAATTTCGTTTGGCTTTCGCTTCATCAAAATCTTGCTCAGACACTACTTTGTCTTTACGTAGCTTTTTATAGCGCTGGTATTGAACATCAGCGAGTCGATATTGAGCTTCTGCTTGCTTCGCTAAAAGTGTGTACTCATCTGGATTAAGTGATGCCAACACATCACCCTTATCTACAGATTGCCCTGCAACAACATCAATAGACTGGAGTTGGCCGGGAACTCGGAACGCGAGTACCGCTTTGTCACCTGCTTCTGAAGTGGCTGGAAAGGTACGTTCAAACTGGGCATTGCCGATAGAAACAGTAAATAGCTTTGCTGGCCTTGAATCAGGCTCGGGAACAGGAGGAAGTTCCTTGCCACACCCACTCAGTAAAGCGGCTGTCGCAAGAAACAAAATAGATTTGCGCATAATCAATCATCCGTTTGCAGCGATTAGTTACAAAGATAGATGAATGATACCGCCTCTTCCATAGACATGACAAAAATTATTATGAAAATTAATAATTTGCCCAGTATATGAGCGAAACGTCGCACTTTTGAGCCTTCACTGTGTCGGATGCACCTGAAGGCTCAATTTGGCTAATTCAACTGAGTCACTATAGCGTTTTAAACTCTTTATCGACTTTAAACGCGTCAGAAGTGACGTAAGCTTCAATGTCGCGAATTTGGTTTTCTAAATTGTGAAAATCTTTCTCAATCGTGTTGAGTAACATTTCAGGCGTTTGACCTTGCTGCCAAGGTTTATTTTTCAGCTTGTGTTCTTGCTCGGCTTTGATCGCTTCAACGTAGTTAGGTGGCTGTTTTTCGATCATCAGCGTCATCGCGATATAGGCGAGAATGACTAAGAAACTACCACCAAGCAGAGCTGCTGAAATCACTAAAATACGAACTAACCATACTTCCAACGCAAAGTAGTTAGCCAAACCTGCACATACGCCAGTGATTTTGCCATTGACGGTATCACGATATAACTCACGTTTATTCATAACGACGCCTCCAGCTTGGAGATTCAGCATCCAAAATACGCTCTAACGTATCAACTCGGCTCTGCATAGTGGCAGCTCTCTCTGATAGTGTCTCCAGTCGTTGCAAGTCTTCCTGAGATAAGCCTGTGCTAGCGGTTTTCTTACTACGGTAGTGCAAGAACAGCCATAGAGGAGCAACGAAAATCAGAAATACGATCAGTGGACCAGCAATGAAAAATGACGACATAAATAACTCCTTAATGAAAGGTAGATGAACGGCAATCTAAAATAACGTTATCTACCTAATAAATTTAACAAAATATAACTGGAATTACTTTTTATCTTCCATTTGCTTTTTTAGCTTTTCTAACTCTTTTTCAATTTCATCTTGAGCTTGCAGCTCTGCGAATTCTTGGTCTAAAGATTTAGCGTTGCCCGTTTTCGCATATAAATCTGCTTCTGCTTCCATCTCATCGACTTTGCGCGAGTATTGCTCAAACTTAGCCATGGCTTCACTAGTACGCGCAGTATGCAGATGCTTTTGAACATCACGGCGATTAGAAGCGGTTTGACTACGAATAGCTAAAGCCTGTTGCTTAGCACGAGTCTCAGTAATTTTTGTTTCTAATTTACTGATTTCACCAGTCAACTTGTCGATGGTCTCTTCAACTAACGTTTGCTCTGTATGCAGACCTTTCAGCATGTCTTGCAGTTTTTGCTTTTCAATTAGCGCAGCTCTTGCTAGATCTTCACGCTGTTTAGTTAGCGCTAAGGTTGCTTTTTGCTGCCACTCATCAATGGCAGCTTCCATTGACTCAACTTTGCGTGCCAACTCTTTTTTATCAGCAATCGCTTTTGCTGAGTTGGTTCTCACTTCTACTAATGTATCTTCCATTTCCTGAATAATTAAACGGATCATTTTTTCAGGATCTTCTGCTTTATCTAATAGAGCACTGATGTTTGAATTAACAATGTCGGCGAATCGAGAGAAAATACCCATAGCTAGGCTCCTTATTTTGTTGCAATCAGGTCATGCTAAGCATCACCATCGAATCTGTGTTTGTTTATACCTAAGTAACTAGTTCCTAATACTCCAAGTTACGTGCCAAGTTTTCACCCTATATAAATCAGTTAGTTACTAAATAACTCATTGCAATCATTATCAACCTGTGTTGAATTTAACCTACAGTTGGTAAATTTCACCACGGAGCATTCATGCAACAAAACCTTATTGGCGAATCCCCTGCCTTTCTTTCTGTATTAGACAAGGTATCTAAGTTAGCCGCTATTGAGCGACCAGTATTGATCATTGGCGAGCGAGGAACTGGTAAAGAATTGATTGCTCAGCGACTTCACTACTTATCAAAACGTTGGGATCAGCCGTTAATTTCACTCAACTGCTCTACCCTCAGCGAAGGCTTGATTGATTCAGAGCTTTTTGGTCATGAGCAAGGCTCATTCACCGGCTCTAAAGGGCGTCATAAGGGTCGATTTGAACGCGCTGAAAATGGCACCCTATTTTTGGATGAGTTGGCCACGGCACCATTACTTGTGCAAGAAAAACTTCTCCGAGTGATTGAATACGGTCAATATGAGCGTGTTGGTGGTCATCAGCTCTTGAATGCCAATGTGCGTCTAGTCTGTGCCACCAATGCAGATCTACCTCACATGGCGAGTGAAGGTGTTTTCCGCGCAGATTTACTCGACAGACTGGCATTTGATGTTATCCATTTACCGCCTCTTCGCGAACGACAAGAAGATATCCTATTACTGGCCGAATACTACGCAATTAAGATGTGCCGTGAGTTGGGCTTCGAGTACTTTGTCGGCTTCTCGACTCAAGCAGAACAAAGCTTGCTCAGTTATCATTGGCCGGGAAATGTGCGCGAGTTGAAAAACGTGATTGAACGAGCAGTTTACCAACACGGCATGCAAGACGGGGCCATTGATCAGCTGATTTTTGATCCTTTCCAATCTTCTTGGCAGAGCATATGCCCAGAGGAAGAAACAGCCGCAACCCCTGAAGTGCCCGAGTTTCAATTCCCGATCGACTATAAACAGTGGCAAGAACAACAGGACCAACTCATACTTACAGAAGCATTAAAGCAGAGCCAGTTTAATCAGAGGAAGGCTGCTGAGTTACTTGGGTTAAGTTATCACCAATTGCGAGGCATGGTCCGTAAGTATGACCTGACTAACCTCAGTTAACCCACCAATTTTGTGGTTTTGCTTTGGTTACAGCGGGTAATTAGTGGTAAATTATTAGGATCTTAAGGCATAATGGTGAGTTCCATTGTGCTTTGTCCCAGACACTTGTTCTTTCTATGAAAGCATTCATTCAGTTTACATTAGGTTTGTTCAGCCTCAGCCTATTAGCCGGTTGTGGTGAAGAGATTGACCATGACAAAATTCGTCAGAAGGGTTTTGTCTATTGTGGTCAAGGTGGTCCTTCGACGTTTAACCCTCAATTGGTCGATAGTGGCATTACAACCGAAACACTCAGCCCTCAGCTGTTTAATACTCTGCTTACTCTCGATAGCCAAACCTATCAGCCGGTGCCAAGCCTTGCGACTAAGTGGTCAGTTAATAAAGAAGGTACTGAGTACATCTTTACGTTGCGTAAGGGTGTCGAGTTCCAAACCACAGCTTGGTTTACTCCTTCCAGAGCAATGAACGCAGAAGATGTGGTCTTTAGCTTTAGACGCATTATTGATACTACCAATCCATTTCACTATGTCGGAAGCGGACTTTACCCTTGGTTCAGTGGGATTGATTTCCAAAACCTCGTTGTTGACGTGTCAGCACTATCCAAGCACAAAGTGAAATTTACTCTTAACCGACCTGACAATAGTTTCCTGTCCAATATTGCAACCAGTCATGCGGTCATCCATTCTAAAGAATATGCCGGACAACTTGAGCTCAGCGACGAGAAAAGTATGCTCGATAGTCATCCTGTTGGTACTGGTCCATTCTACCTTGCTGAATATCAAGTCAACGACCTCATCCGTCTTAAGCGCAACATTCGCTATTGGCAAGATCAACCAAAGATGGAACAGGTCGTATTCGACATATCTCAACGCGGCACAGGCACTTTGGCTAAACTACTCCGCAGTGAATGTGATGTGCTCAACGCCCCACTCTCGAGTCAGTTGCCAATTATTGAGCAAACAGCAGATGTCGAGTTAACTGCGAAGCCTGCAATGAATATCTCTTTCGTTGCCGTGAACACTTCCCACCCTGCACTTAACGATGCTCGCGTGCGTAAAGCACTTAACTATGCCATTAACCGTCAGAATATTTTGGATTCGGTCTACTACGGCACAGGTAGTCAGGCGTATTCCGTTTTGCCCCCTTCTTCGTGGGCTTATCAAAAAGATGCGGTACAAATTCGTTATGATCGCAACTACGCTATCGCGCTGTTACGTGAAGCGGGGTATAGCAAAGGGTTAGAGCTGACAATGTCAGTTCCATTGGAGCCACGTGCTTTCAACCCGAGCCCAAGAAAAACGGCAGAGTTGATTCAAGCAAACCTAGCTGATGTTGGAATTAAACTCAATTTAATGACAGACGATCGATTCGATCGCAGCAACCTAAATAGCAATGAAAACATTGACCTCCACTTAACGGGCTGGATCGCCAATACCGGGGACCCGGACAACTTTTTAAGGCCGCTTCTCTCTTGTGAATCCAAACGCGCCGGACTTAATGTTTCAAGTTGGTGTAATCCTGACTTCGATTTTCTGCTCGACCTTGCACTTGAGGTCGATAAGCCTCGCTATAGGCAAAACCTCTATAAACAAGCGCAGAACATACTTAATGAAGAATTCCCTGTGATCCCACTAAATCATGGCATGCAGTTGCAAGCGCATCACACCTCACTTAGAGGCTTTAAGGTTAGCCCATTCAATGCGCAGCCGTTTGATACTGTCGAGAGGTTCAAGTAATGCTGTTGTATTCCGTTCGACGCTTTAACCTGTTTATCATCACCTTATTGATACTCACTATGGTGGGTTTCAGTATTCTAAGGTTAGAGCCTAGCTCTCCATGGGCTATCCATGATTTTTGGAGTGGCTGGATGCTGTATCTTGGCGAACTCATGCAGCTTAACCTTGGCGTTACCAAGTTAGGGACTCCTATAATTGACGAGCTGAGCATTGTCTTTCCCGCGACGCTAGAGCTATGTTTTATCGCCTTTGTGATATCGCTGCTCATTGGAATACCAGTTGGGACGTTAGCGGGTATGAAGCAAGGAAAGTGGGTCGATACTGTGATTTCGTTTACTTCCATGTCTGGATATTCTGCACCGCTATTTTGGGTCGCACTTTTGATGATCATGGTGTTTTCACTGCACTTTCAGGTATTCCCTGTCGCAGGTCGCTACGATTTGCTCTATCAAATTGACCACGTTACTGGTTTTGCGATTATCGATGCCTTCTTTGCTAGCGGAGAATATCGAGCCCATGCGTTGCAAAGTGTTTTGGAACACCTAATTCTGCCTTGCCTTGTTCTCGCGCTTGCGCCAACGACGCAAGTCATAGGCTTGATGCGAGCTTCCGTTGCTGAAGTTATGGGACAAAACTATATTCGCGCCGCACGTATCAAAGGTTTATCAACACACGAAATCGTGACCCAGCACGTGTTACGCAACGCTATCCCGCCGATTATTCCAAAAATCGGTGTGCAGCTTTCTAGCATGCTAACACTTGCCATTATTACTGAATCTATCTTTAACTGGCCGGGCATTGGCCGATGGTTACTTGATGCCCTCTCAAATCAAGATTACGTTGCGATTCAAGCTGGGGTCATCGTCGTTGCGACGTTTGTCCTAACCGCTAACATCTTATCTGATTTGATTGGTGCCATGGTCAATCCATTGGTAAGGAAGGAGTGGTATGCTAACCGATAATGTCTACCAAGAAGAGCGTATCCCTACCCAGTTTGAACGATTCTGGCGTAGTTTCCGTGCAAACAATTTGGCTATGTTTGGCTTATGGTGCTTACTACTGCTATGCCTAATTACGCTTGTTTCACCTTGGATTACACCTCATGACCCACAAGCGCAAAGTGGTGAGTTACTTGTGCCTCCATCTTGGAACCCAACCGGTACGGTTGAGTACTTCCTTGGAACCGATGATCTCGGCAGAGATATTCTTTCACGCTTAATTGAAGGCTCGCGTCTTACCTTTGGTGCTGCTTTTCTGATTACGGTTATCGCTACAGTGATTGGATGTATCATCGGCGTACTAGCAGGGATGACCAAAGGCTTGCTATCAAGTGTCTTAAACCACTTACTTGATACCGTCATGTCAATTCCATCGTTGCTATTGGCGATTATTTTTGTCGCTTTCCTAGGCTTTGGCGAGTTCAATATTTTGCTGGCTATCTGTTTAGCCTTAATTCCAAGATTTGTCCGCTCAGTTTATATCGCAGTACATACCGAAGTGGAAAAAGACTACATCATGGCTGCACGCCTTGATGGGGCAAACCAATTCTATCTACTTTGGAACTCCATATTGCCCAACATTCTTGTCGTCATTGCCACCGAAATTACGTTGGCATGGTCAATCGCTATTTTGGATATCACCGCGCTTGGTTTTCTTGGTTTAGGAGCACAAGCGCCAAGCACTGAGTGGGGAGCTATTCTTGGAGACTCTGTTGAGCTGATCTACCTTGCTCCCTGGACAGTAACTCTTCCCGGACTCGCGATCATGTTTACTGTTATTGTCATTAACCTTGTTGGTGAAGGTATTCGCCAAGCGCTTAACGCGGGGATCGAATAATGCCGTTATTAGATATTCGACATCTCACTATCGAGATAGAAACGCCTCAGGGGATGATGAAAGCCGTTGACCGAATGAGCCTGACGATGAATGAAGGCGAAATTCGCGGCTTAGTGGGTGAGTCGGGCTCAGGGAAAAGTCTGGTTGCTAAAGCCATCGTTGGTGTATGCAAAGACAACTGGAAAGTGACCGCAGACCGAATGAGACTAGGAAATGTCGACTTACTTCAGCTGACACCTAAAGAGCGTCGACGTGTCATAGCCCGCGATATTGCGATGATCTTCCAAGAGCCATCAACCTGTTTGGACCCTTCAGAAGAAGTAGGAAAACAGCTTATTGAAGCGATTCCCTCACGCTCTTTTGAAGGTAAATGGTGGGAGCGCTTTAAGTGGCGTAAGAAACAGGCGGTCGCGTTACTGCATAAAGTTGGGATTAAAGACCACCAACAAATCATGGATAGCTTCCCATACGAGCTAACTGACGGTGAGTGTCAAAAGATCATGATAGCGATGGCGATCGCTGCCAAACCTAAGCTATTAATTGCAGATGAGCCAACCAACGACTTGGATCCGATTACTCAGTCGCAGATCTTACGTTTGTTGAGTCGGATGAATCAGCTACACAATACATCGATCATGTTAATTGGTCATGACCTGACAACCATTACCCAGTGGGCAACCCGCATTACGGTCATGTATTGTGGTCAGTCAGTTGAGTCTGCTGATACCAATAAGATCCTAGAAAAACCAAAGCATCCATATACAGCCGCACTGTTGAAAGCGATGCCCGATTTTAGCGACTGGATTCCGCATAAGGAGAAACTTCAATCTCTGCCAGGATCGATTCCTCCACTACAGCATTTGCCCATTGGTTGCCGCCTCGGTCCACGCTGCCCATATGCGCAACGTCAATGCGTTGAGATACCTATGACTCGCCGAATCAAGAATCACAAGTTTGCATGCCACTTCCCACTAAATATGGAGAAGAAGAAAGCATGAGTGCCCTATTAGAAGTCAACGCGTTATCAAAAACCTTTGTCACACGTTCAAGCCTTTTCCGTAAAAAGGTTCAACAGGCAGTAAAACCCGTCAGCTTCAGCCTAGAAGCAGGCCAAACCATTGGTTTTATCGGTCAGAACGGCTCTGGAAAATCGACACTAGCGCGAATGTTAGCAGGTGTAGTGGAACCCTCCTCAGGAGAAATACGTGTTAATGGCGAATTGCTTGAACACGAAGATTATTCGACTCGCTGCAAGCTTATAAGAATGATTTTTCAAGACCCAAACACCTCTTTGAATCCACGTATTCAAATTGGCCGAATTTTAGAAGGTCCGCTAAAACGAAACACTAGCATGCCACCCGAGGCTCGGATTAAACGCGTCAAGGAAACACTGTTAAGAGTGGGTTTGTTACCCGAACATGCCTACTTTTACCCTCAGATGCTTGCTACAGGTCAAAAGCAGCGTGTTTGTTTAGCACGTGCACTTATCCTGCAACCGTCGGTTATCGTCGCAGATGAAGCGCTCAATGGACTGGATATGGCGATGCGTTCGCAGATCATTAACCTGTTCTTGGAGCTGCAAGAAGAAATGGGGGTTTCCTTTGTTTATGTATCTCAACATATTGGTATTGTTAAACATATTACCGACAAAATAATGGTGATGCATGAAGGAGAAGTTGTGGAAAGTGGAGAAACCCATGAAGTACTCACTTGCCCGACTCATTCGGTTACCCAAAGACTAGTCGAAAGCCATTTCAATAAAGCGACTTGTTTTAAATAGGAACTCAAATGCTAAGGACAGCGTGGATCGTGCTAACCGTATTGGCCTGCAGCTTTCAGGCTCCAGCTTACGTTAATCAACAGACATGGTTAGACACCCAATTTATCGAGAAAGCCTTCATTAACGTCGCTATGCGTAATGAATATTCTGCCGGAAACAAACCGCTAGTAAAATGGAATGAAGCCGTAAAAATTTGGGTTCAGCACAAAGTACCGGACAGTGAACTTCACGATGAACTCACTGACGCACATCTTCGTCACTTAGAACAGATAACTGGGCATCGAATTCAAAGAGTGAATTCACGTGAACAGGCGAATATCATCTGGGTGTTTACTAAAGAATCCAAGTGGCGTGAAGATATTGAGCGAGAACTGGGTAAGCCTGCGCTTGCAAACGTATATGGAGCGATCTGTAAAGCAGGCTACCAAGTCGGTCGCAACGGCGCTCTCTCACATGCTGCAATCATCATTCCTGTCGACCAAGCGAGAGAGCATGGTAAGTTGCTTGCCTGCATCGTCGAGGAGATCACTCAAGTCTTAGGCTTACCGAACGACTCAGAGAGCGCTTTCCCATCGATTTTTAATGATGAGACCCCTGAAGATCTGCTCTCCCCTCTTGATGTCGTCCTCTTGAAGCTGCTCTACGAACCAGAGCTTAAATCCGGTATGAACGAACAACAAGTGAAACCGATAGTAAGACGATTATTAGCGAGATATAAAAAAGACGGCACGTTAAATCGTGCCGTCTCTACCGCAAAACAAGGAGAGCTATTTCAGCTGATAGGCTATTAATCCCTGTCAGCCTTAGCCGCGTTTTTTCAACTCGACTTCAAATTCGTCTGGGTACAGCACCACACCTTCTTCGTTATCGTTAGGGAACACAACAACTGATAGCTCGTCATCTTCAAGGCCATAAGTCCAACGACTAAACCATTTTGCCGTCGAGATTGGCTCAGCCTTACAGTGTTCCCAATCTCCGGTTGCCCACTGCTCTGCAAACTCTTGGTGGGGCCAAACCGGCACACAATCTTCCTCTTCGGTGTTGAGCATTACGCAGCCATGCTCATCAGTCAGGATCCAAACCTTACGGTTTTTGGCGATTTCTTTAATGCAGTAGTTAAAGCGCTCATCAGGGCGCATTTTATTCACTGTTTCTAGCTGCTCATTTGATAACGACATATTCACTTCCTCGCAAAGAAAACGCCCATGGCGTGACCATGGGCGTTAGGGTATACATTAGAGAGATAGAATTAAGCTAGTTCAGCTTGAAGCCAAGGCCAACCTTGCTTCTTACGACTTAGCGTATTTTCCATCATTAGCATGCCGTCTTTCTCATGCTTAACAAGTTTCTCAGCCCACTCACCTTTGTAAAGTAGACGAGTTTGAGCTGTAGTGATGTCTGTTAGCATGACTGCTGCAAACGCCAAACCTTGTTCAGCACAGCGGCTTTCTAGATCAGCTTCTAGAGCTTCGATCATGCCGTCAACTTGCTCAAGTGTTGCAAGTTCAACTTGACCAACAACAACATCACGACCATTGAATGGGTAACCTTTCAGGTCTTTTTCAACAAGCTCAGCCGCTGATAGGCCTTCGATATTTGTTTTAGCGATTAGTAGATCTTTAATGAATGCATCTACATCGCAAACGTCAGCGATTTTCGCTAGCTCTTCTACTGCATCTTTATCTTTTTGAGTACAGGTTGGAGAAGCAAAACCGACAGTGTCAGATAGGATTGCTGACATCATTAGCTTAGCGATCTTAGGCGTGATTTCGTGGCCTTCGATTTTAAACATGTTAAACAGTACTGTGTTAGTACAGCCAACAGGCCAGATCCAAGCTTCCATAGGGTTTACAGTCATCACGTCACCTAGGCGGTGGTGATCAACGATACCTAGAATTTCTGCGTCAGCCACATCATCTGGAGCTTGAGCTAGATCCGAGTAGTCTACTAACCAGATTTTCTCGCCCGCTACTGAAGTGCGTAGCTCAGGAACTTCTGCGCCAGCCACTTCTAGAATGTGTTGAGTTTCACGGTTAATTTCACCTTGGCGAATAGGCATTGCTTCAACACCACGAGCTGTTAGTAGCTCAGTTGCTACTAGTGCACTACAGATACTATCGCTATCAGGGTTCTTGTGACCTACAACTAGAATCATCTTTTTTCCTATCTGACTAAATTTCTTCCCAACGAGGGGCAATTACTCACAAACCCGATATTTTACCGAATTCTGATGATTTGTCATCGGTTGGATAGAGATTATTTCGTCATAAGCCATGACTAATAGCCCCTATTCAACCTAACCCTCTTTTAAGTTTAGCACTATAAGTTTGATGTTTCTTATAAGTAAGACTGTCACTCAAGTTGAAACACATTTGATTATCTCAAAAAACTTGTTGCAAATAATTCTCATTAACATATAGTTGAGAATAATTCGCATTCTAAAGACACTGACTCATGAATTCTATTCGACTATTTCAAGCTATGCCCAACTGGCTTTCATTAGCTCAGTTTCGTCCGGCGTATAAGCGACTTCTACTTCCTGTAGCTTTACTTGCTCTTATTGTCAGTGACACTACTAGAGATGTCACTATCAATACCCTTGCTGACGCCTTCTGGGCAGTATCTAGCTACGTTGCCTTTACTCTCGCGATTTATCACTACGTATCAATTTTCTTCAATAAAGAAAATCGTATCGTCAACCTTTACCAAAGCTCTCGCAACCATCAGGTGTTCTTCGCCGCACTGCTAGGTGCTTTACCCGGTTGTGGTGGAGCAATAATAGTCACCACGCAGTTCGTCAGTGGTCGAGTTGGTTTTGGTGCAATCGTAGCCGTATTAACCTCGACGATGGGTGATGCCGCGTTCCTACTACTTGCGAGTAAACCTGATATCGGTTTTGCCGTTGTTGGACTTGGGATAATGGTTGGCTGTATTTCAGGCTGGGTTGTTAATGGAATACATCGTGATGATTTCCTTCGCCCTGAAGCAAAGTCAGTCGCAAATCGTTTTAGTTGCGCGAGTGAAAACTCAAACAGCCTTGAACAAAAGGCAATCAATCTACAAGGTGCATTTTGGAAATGGCTACTTGTACCTGCAACCATCATTGCTGCACTTGGATCTTTTCAGGTCGATGTGAATCAATTGCTCCACCTACCTGAAATGGCCATTGAATGGACGGGGGCAATTCTGATCATTATTAGTATGTTGCTGTGGTCTTTAACCAAAGAAATCAAAGATTACGAGTCAACGGTCGCGGAAGATACAAAGCAAGTTTCGTCGCATCCGATACAGAAAGCTGCGCAAGATACCAACTTCGTTACAGCATGGGTGATACTGGCTTTTATGGCATTTGAGCTGATTACTTTCTTTGGTCATATTGACCTCGCTGCGACCTTCTCTGGGTGGGGAGTTTGGATGCCACTGATGGGCTTGACTGTCGGTTTACTGCCAGGCTGTGGGCCGCAAATTCTCGTGACGAGTTTGTACATTTCCGGAGCCGCACCATTATCTGCGCAATTAGCGAATGCGATATCAAACGATGGCGATGCTCTATTCCCTGCAATTGCCTTGGCACCAAAAGCTGCTTTGGTCGCAACCATCTATTCAGCATTACCTGCTTTAGTTGTCGGTTACGGTTATTACTTCTTATTCGAAATTTAATATAAACAACGTTGGTTAAAAAAGCGCCCTCATTTGAGGGCGCTAGTTATTTGGAGGTCTGAGATTATTTGTGACGCTCTTTCAACTTGTTGACTACATCGTTCATCGACAGACCTTGATCTTGGAGAAGAACAAGTAAGTGGTAAATCAAATCCGCTGACTCGCACACTAGCTCCGCTTTATCACCCGACGTCGCCGCAAGCGCGACTTCAACGCCTTCTTCACCCACTTTCTGCGAAATACGCTTGGTGCCACGGGAATAAAGGTTGGCAGTATAAGAGGAATCAGGGTCGGCGCTCTTGCGGGCAGCCAATAGCTGCTCAAGTTGATGAAGCCACACCATTTGCGACTCCTCTTGCGGGTCGACATCCCAACAAGTGGTGTTGCCCAAGTGGCACGTAGGACCAATGGGATTCACTTTCACCAAGAGCGTATCGTTATCGCAATCTAGCTGCATGTTCACCAATTGCAATACGTTGCCAGAGGTTTCACCTTTGGTCCACAAACGCTGCTTAGTACGAGAGAAAAAGGTGACTTGACCGGTTTCACCCGTTTTCGCCAGTGCGTCTTGGTTCATGTAACCCATCATCAGCACTTGGCTCGATTGGAAATCTTGTACAATGGCAGGTACTAGACCATCCACCTTGTCCCAGTTGATGCGCTCAGCTAAAGAGCTTACTTCGGCGGTGTTTACACTCATAGTCGAACCTCAATACCTTGTTGTTTTAAATACTGCTTTAATTCACCAATATTGATGACTTGTTTGTGGAATACCGATGCGGCAAGTGCACCATCCACATTGGCCTTTTGGTAAGCTTCCGCAAAGTGCTCCATCGCACCAGCACCGCCAGATGCAATCAATGGTACGTTACACACTTCTCGCACCATATTGAGCTGTTCGATATCGTAACCGTTACGCACGCCGTCTTGGTTCATCATGTTCAACACGATTTCACCTGCACCACGTTTTTGTACTTCTTGCACCCAATCGCGCGTTTCCCATTGGGTCGCTTTGGTGCGCTCTTCATCACCCGTAAACTGGTAAACCTGATACTTGCCCGTCTCTTTGTCATAGTACGAATCGATACCGACGACGATACATTGCACACCAAATTTATCAGCAAGGTCAGTGATTAACTGTGGGTTTGCCAATGCCGGTGAGTTAATAGATACCTTATCTGCACCAAACTCAAGAATACGCGCCGCATCTTCCGCTGATTTAATGCCACCAGCGACACAGAAAGGAATATCGATCACTTCTGCAACGCGAGCCACCCAACTTTTATCTACCACTCGGCCATCGCTAGAAGCGGTAATATCGTAGAACACTAGCTCATCTGCGCCTTCTTCAGCATAACGCTGCGCAAGAGGAACGATATCGCCAATGATTTCGTGGTTACGGAACTGAACGCCCTTAACTACTTGTCCATCACGAACATCAAGACATGGAATTATTCGCTTTGCCAACATGCAAATGCCTCCTCTGCTGTGAACTTGCCATCAAGTAGTGCACGACCAACAATCACGCCAGCGACCCCAGAACCTTTCAGCGCTTCGATATCCGCTAATGAGCCAATGCCACCTGATGATTGGAATTTCACTTGTGGGTATTGTTTACATAGGTCTACATACAGCTCTACGTTAGAGCCTTCTAGCGTACCATCACGAGAAATATCGGTACAAAGCACATGCTGTAAGCCAACGGTTAGGTAATCATTAATCAGAGCTTCGATAGTCACGCCTGAGTCTTCTTGCCAACCAGAAATCGCGACCTTACGCGTGCCGTATTGATCGATGTTGATATCTAGCGCGAGAACAATTTTTTCTGCGCCGTATTTTTCCATCCAACCTTTCACCAGTTCAGGTTGCTTTACCGCTGTAGAGCCCACTACAACACGCTGAGCTCCCGCTTCTAGTAGGTTAACAACGTCTTGCTCTGTACGTACACCACCACCGATTTGGATATTCGCTGGAGTGCTCGCGAGTAGCTTGGCAATCAAATCAAGTTGGCGCGCTGTCGTGTCTTTCGCACCTGTTAAGTCCACTAAATGCAACCAGTTAGCACCAGCTTGGTGGTACAAGTTGAATTGCTCTGCTGGGTCGACTTTGTACTCGGTTACTTGACCGTAATCGCCTTGATAAAGGCGAACCACCTGTCCTTCAATTAAATCGAGAGCTGGAATAATCACACTAAATCCCTTTTATAATTCTAAGAAGTTTTGAATAAGCTTTGCGCCCGCTTTTGAAGAACGCTCAGGGTGGAATTGCACACCGTAGTAGTTACCGCTTTGCACAGCAGCCGTGAATGGATTTTCGTATTCACACTCTGCAATCGTGTACTCGCCAACAGGCATGGCAAAGCTATGTACGAAATAGAAGTACTCGCCTTCTTCAATCCCTTTGAATAGTGGGTTGCCTGTTTTAGCTGAGACAGTGTTCCACCCCATGTGAGGCAGTGGTAAGTCACCGGTTTGAAGCAGCTTCACTTCACCATCACAAAGTCCAAGGCACTCAACTAGCTCATCCGCTTTCTGCCCTTTTTCTTGAGACGCTTTGCCCAACAGCTGCATACCTAAACAGATCCCTAGCAGCGGCTTTTCTACCTGTTTTACCAAGCTGATTAGATCACGCTCTTCGAGGTTCTTCATCGCTTCACTTGCTGTCCCTACACCTGGTAGAAATAGCTTATCTGCTGCAAGCACTACTTGAGGGTCTTTAGAAATCGTTACGTCATAACCTAAACGTTCAATGGCAAACTTCACCGAAGAAACGTTGGCACAACCAGTATCAATAATGACTACTTTCTGTTCTGTCACTGCTTTTCTCCTTGCTAACGTTAGCCTTAAAGTACGCCTTTACTACTTGGTAGCTCAGTGCCTTCTACTTTGATTGCTTGGCGTAAAGTACGACCAAACGCTTTAAATAGACTCTCAATAATGTGGTGATCATTATCGCCAGCTGAAGATAGGTGCAACGTACACGCTAGCGTATCAGTCAATGAGCGGAAGAAATGAACCACCATCTCTGTGGATAGGTCACCTACCTGCTCGCGACCAAACTCAGCGTCAAACTTAAGATAAGGACGACCAGACAGATCAAGTGCACACTGAGCTAAACACTCATCCATTGGCAGGCTAAAGCCAAAGCGACCGATGCCACGCTTGTCACCGAGAGCTTCTTTCAGCGCTTGACCCAATGCAAGAGCGGTATCTTCTACCGTGTGGTGGTCATCAATGTGTAAGTCGCCTTCTACTTCGCACACCATCTGGAATCCGCCGTGGGTCGCGATTTGATCTAGCATGTGGTCGAAGAAACCAAGACCAGTAGAAATTTGGTTGCTTCCCTGCTCATCCAGGTTAACTGCAACTTTAATGTCCGTTTCTTTAGTGGTTCGAATCACTTCGGCAACACGGGCTTCGACGGTCAGATCTTTAAGGATCTGTTTCCAGTTCATGGTTTCTGGGTTGTATTGAATGCCACGAATTGCCATGTTTTCTGCAAGTTGAAGGTCCGTTTGACGGTCGCCAATCACAACCGAGTTTTGGAAATCGACTTTGCCACCTTGAAGGTATTCTTTAACCAAACCCAATTTAGGCTTACGGCAAGAACAGTTGTCTTCATCAAAGTGAGGACAAATCAGCACATCATCAAACTTCACACCCTGAGATTCAAAGATCTCCATCATCATATTATGTGGCGCATCAAAGTCTGCTTGCGGGTAGCTGTCGGTGCCCAAACCGTCTTGGTTAGTCACCATCACTAGGCGGTAACCCGCATCTTGAAGCGAGAGTAGACTTGGAATAACAAACGGCTCTAGCTTTAGTTTGTCTAATCGGTCTACTTGAAAGTCCACCGGCGGCTCAACAATTAAGGTGCCATCTCGGTCGATAAATAGAATTTTTTGTTGCTTGCTCACTCGAACTTCCTTATTTCAAATTTAGTGGCTCTCGCAAAGGCCAGAGCCAATGATATTTAGCTGTAATAGTTTCTAATAAATCCGAGTGTCTTTTCGCACTCGTCTCGACTACCAATACTAATACGTACACAGTTTTCGATAGGAGAATTGCGTAAAATAATGCCACTCTCCCATGCCGCTTTAAATAGTTCGTCACCTTGCGGGAATTTAACCAATAGGTAATTACCCCAGCCTTCAAATATCTCTAAACCTTCAATCATTGATAAACCAACTTGCAGATAAGCGCGGTTTGCATTGAGGTCAAGAACTTGAAACTTCGCTCTAGCGAGTCCCGCTTCAGATAACGCCTGAGTCGCGATTTCTGCTACTGGCACTGGCACTGGGTACGGTGCGATAACCTTAAGAAGTACATTAATCAGCTCTTCGTTTGCAAGGGTGAAACCGCAGCGCAAGCCCGCAAGCGCGAAAGCTTTAGACAGAGTACGTAAAATCGCTAGGTTCGGATATTGCGCTAATAAATCGACCGTCGACGCTTCAGGGCAGAAATCGATATACGCTTCGTCCATCACGACAATGGCGCGATCTTTTGTCATCTCAAGCAGAGAGACAATATCTTCACGCTTAACTAGATTGCCCGTTGGGTTATTTGGCGAACAGACAAATACCAGTTTGGCATTATCTAGGTTGGCTTCGATGCCTTCTAGGTCGAGTTGCCACTCTGACGTTAGCGGCACAGTCTTACGCTCTACGCCAATGGTTTCTGCGCTGATTGCATACATTCCGTAAGTCGGTGGGCAATAAAGAATCGCATCTTCACCCGGCTCACAGAAAGCACGGATCAATAATTCGATACCTTCGTCAGCTCCGCGAGAGGTCAGTGTTTGCTCTGGTTTTACACCCGCATAAGCCGCATACGCTTCAATTAGCTCTTTTGGCTGACATTCGCTGTAGCGATTCAAACGCGCAAAATCTGTTTTGTATTCGTTGTTGAATGGCGATTCATTCGCGTTCAGCCAAACGTCTCCCGTACCACCAATTCGGCGAGCCGATAAATAAGGAGTCAGTTGTTGGACTTGTTTACGCGCTAGCTTTTCCATCTCATTGCCCTCTTACTTAGCTGCCAGTTTTTCGACACGAATCGTCACAGCACGCTTGTGCGCATCCAGACCTTCTGCTTCCGCCATAGTGACAACAGTTGGCGCTAATTCTTTCAAGCCGTCTGCCGTAAGCTCTTGTACTGTCATCCGTTTAGAGAAATCAGCCAGTCCAAGACTTGAGTAAGTACGTGTGTAACCGTAAGTTGGAAGAACATGGTTTGTCCCTGACGCATAATCACCTGCTGACTCAGGAGACCAATCACCTAGGAAAATCGAACCTGCATTGTCTAATAGGGGCAGAAGCTCACGCGGATTCTTAGTCTGTACAATCAGGTGTTCCGGACCATAGTAGTTCGAAATCGACACTGCTTGAGTCAACGACTCAGAGATAATGATTAAACTTGAAGCCAAGGCCTTCTCAGCGATATCCGCACGAGACAGCTCTCTAAGCTGACGCTGAACTGCATCGGTAACCTGATCGGCTACAATCGGTGATGGTGTAACAAGCACAACTTGTGAATCTGGTCCGTGCTCTGCTTGGCTAAGCAAGTCGGCAGCAATAAAATCTGGATCAGCCGTTTCGTCAGCCAGTACTAACACTTCAGAAGGCCCTGCTGGCATATCAATTGCCGCGCCACGGAAGTCATTACTGACCTGACGCTTTGCTTCTGTCACGTAAGCATTACCCGGCCCAAAAATCTTATCTACTTTTGAAACGCTTTCCGTACCATACGCCATTGCCGCAACCGCTTGACCGCCACCTACGTTGTAGACTTCATCAATGCCACACAACTTAGCGACATAAAGGATCTCATCTGCGATCGGCGGAGGAGAACAAAGAACCACTTTGCGACAACCTGCAATTTTCGCTGGCACCCCAAGCATTAAAACCGTCGATGGCAATGGTGCACTGCCCCCCGGAATGTACAATCCGACTTTTTGAATTGGACGAGTGACTTGCTCACACAATACACCAGGTTGTGTCTCAACCTTAATCGGCTGAGGTTTTTGCGCCTTGTGGAACTTAGATATATTCGCATAGGCCTGTTCAAGTGCCTGTTTCATGTTGGAAGACAAGCGTTCACATGCCGCCTCTACCTCTTGCTCAGAGACACGAATCGACTCAGGCTTAACGCGATCAAACTTTTCTGTCAGCTCTAGTAGCGCAGCATCCCCTTCTTCGCGAACCTTGGCGATCACTTGCGAAACCGCTGCGGTGATATTCGCACCTTCAGTAATTGCCGGACGCTCTAAAATAGAGTCTTGCTGAGATTCACTTAATGATTGCCAAACGACTGTTCTCATTGTGATTACTCCATCATTTTCTCAATTGGCAATACTAGGATTGAGCTCGCGCCCAACTCTTTTAGCTGTTCCATTGTTTCCCAGAACAAGTTTTCAGTACTCACCAAGTGAACCGCGACTTTTTGCTGATCTGCAGAAAGAGGTAGAACCGTAGGATCTTCAGCACCCGGTAGTAAAGATTTGATTTGGTCCAACTTATCCGTTGGTGCATGCAGCATGATGTATTTCGATTCTTTTGCTTGCTGTACGCCTTGCATGCGAGTCAGGAGCTTTTCGATTAACGCCACTTTGTCGGCGTCAAACTCACCAGTACGTTGAATCAGTGTCGCTTTTGATTTGAAGATGATTTCAGCTTCTTTAAGACCATTCGCTTCTAGAGTTGCACCAGTAGAAACAAGATCGGCAATTGCATCTGCAAGACCCGCTCGCGGAGCCACTTCTACGGAACCAGTGAGCATACAGGTAGAGAAAGGGACACCTTGTTCGTCCATGTACGCTTTGAGTAGCTGAGGGTAAGTCGTTGCAATGCGTTTGCCTGCTAGGTCCTGAGGACCGTTGTATTCTTCATCTTTATCAATTGCGATAGATAGGCGACAACCACCAAAATCTAGACGACGCAACTGAACAAACTCACTTGGCTCGCCCAACGCCTTACGATCTAAACGTACTTCTTCCAGTTCGTTTTCACCGATAAAGCCAAGGTCAACCACACCATCCATGATAAGACCTGGAATATCATCATCGCGTACTAGTAATAGGTCAATTGGCATATTTAGTGAGTGAACAACAAGGCGCTCACCCATGATGTTGAATTTAACGCCGCACTTTTTAAGCAGAGTCTGACACTCTTTACTCAGGCGACCTTTCTTTTGGATTGCGATTCTTAGGCGTTGTGTTTGCATTGCTGTATCCCTGTGCAAGATTTTGAAATTTATAAACTTTTTAAGATTCAAATACTGAAAAACCCTCGGAAGAGTTGTTCTCCCGAGGGTTCTAAATCTTGTAGTTTGCGATTTTAGCCTCCGGGAGTTTCCTGTCTCCCGGGTATGCGTGCATCTCCCGAAAGACTAGACTGGGTGATGATGGTGATGAATGTTCATGACTAATTTACGCATACTTAATAAGCTCTTCTGTTCGCTTTGTTGATATCCACACTAACCAAGGCGAAAACATTTTTCAACCATTTATTTAAACTTTTTTCAATTTGTATATGACAAATAAAAAGGGAGCCTGAGCTCCCTTATCTATTAGCAATAACTTCAATCTGTTACGCGTTTTGACAACTCGCCATCTTTGACTTAGACAGAACAGATAGCAAGACACAAATAGCGATAAATGCTACCGACGCTGCTGCGAATGACATGCCGATAGAAGCGGTCATACCCAGAGTAATGAAACCAATACACGACACTAGTGCAACTGACAGTGCATATGGTAACTGAGTCGCTACGTGATCGATGTGATTACAACGAGCACCTGTCGAAGAAAGAATGGTTGTATCTGAGATTGGTGAACAGTGGTCACCAAATACTGAACCCGCTAATACAGCACTTAACATTGGTAGCATTAGCGCTAGATCCGTTGCACCTGCCATATCACCCGCGATAGGCAACATAATACCGAATGTGCCCCATGATGTACCTGTAGAAAACGCCATAAGACCAGACAATAGGAACAAAATAACTGGCAACCAGTGTGGGTTGATATTGCCTTGAGCTAAGGTCGACAAGTACTTACCTGTGTTCATGTCACCGATAACTGAACCAATCGTCCAAGCAAACACTAGGATCAGGATCGCGCCAAACATTGATTTCGCACCGATCCAAAGCGTACGCGAGATCTCACTTACCGCAATACCTTGTTTAACAACGGTAAACAGCGCAACAGCCAGGCCAACTAGGCCACCGTAAATAAGAGATGTACCTACATCAGTGTTTTCAAATGCACCAAGTAAGTTAAAGTCGATACCGTCAGCTGCAAGAGCTTGTCCGCCGGTGTAAAGCATTGAAGCAACAGTCGCAACAATAAGTAGTACGATCGGCAAGATCAGGTCAGAAACTTTACCTTTATCGCTCTCTTCGATATCCAACTCTTCGTTTAGCTCATGAGCTTCTTCCGAGTCTTCAGCTTGCTCTTTAGCGAAACCGTGACCACGTGACGCCGCAATTTCATGCTCTCGCATCTTACCGATGTCTAGTCCGAACCAAGCAACAGCAAACACCATAAGTAGTGCAAAGATAGCGTAGAAGTTCATCGGAATTAGACGAACATATGCGCCAAGCGCTGAATACTCAGTGATACCATGCGAAACTAAGATGCCACCAATAATTGTCATGATGTAGGCACCCCAGCTAGAAGCAGGCATGATCACACACATTGGAGCCGCTGTTGAGTCAAGGATATAAGCTAGCTTAGCTCGTGATACGTAGAAACGGTCAGTGACAGGGCGAGAGATCGCACCAACAGCCAAGCTATTAAAGTAATCATCAACGAAGATGAAAACACCTAAAAATGCAGCAAGAAGCTTAGAGCCACGCTTACTCTTAACTCGAGTTTGAGCCCACTCCGCAAACGCGCGTGTACCGCCTGAAAGCGTTAATAGCGCTGTCATCATTCCTAGCAGGAGTAGGAAGCCAACAATACTCATATTCCAAGTATTGATGCCACCATCTTCAATAAAGACGCTTGAAACGGTAGAACCAACATATCCAAGCGCACTACCAAATGAGTAGTCATTAAGTAAGATAGCGCCCAAAACAATACCCACACCGAGTGAAACAAGTACACGGCGGGTAATAATAGCAAGACTCAATGCCACAAGTGGCGGCAAAAGAGATAAAGGAGATGATGCAAAATCAATTAAATTCATGATCTTCAAAAACCAGTAATAAATGGTTAGAGATCTACTGCAGACTAATTGAAGGAAATCATTTCCAATCAATTAAGTTGAAATTAGCGATAGGTCAGCGAATGCGAAACCCAGCCCTACAGTAGCGCTCCATAGTTTTACAAATTATAGACTATGGCAGTGTTACCCCTTTCGGGTGTAACCCCAGCAAACCTCTTTGATGAGAAAGTTCACTTCGGCGAAATAACCTTTTATGCTTGCTCATTGGCATCACCCCAGCAAACACTACTTATTTATTCCGCGCCTCTACCGCGATCGTTGAAACTTTAAACTACCGAAAAATCATTTTAACAATAATTTAACCAACAAATCGCATTAGGTTGCGCCCATTGTACTCATATCACCACCTCTTTCAACATAATATTCCTTTTCTACTGTTAAAAATATCGTTAGCTAGCTTCGACTAAGCTTTCATGATTGATGAATAGTCATCCCATTGGATAGCATATTGGTTCATCCATTGAACTCGAACGTTCTGATTTCTCAGAAATCCACCCGATTAATGACGTGTTTGTCTAACTACCTTTACATGACAGATACATTTTTTTGATACACCAGACTTGTTTTTCCGCACTAATACATAATGAAGGACATATACCTTGGGGCTACGCCTATATTCGCGATAACATTTAATATGAAACCGCACTCTCAGATAGTTCTCTGTTAATATAAAAGTTATATCGTGATTAAAAATCTATTTATTGCAAGCAGCTAAATTAATAATGAAATGGCTATCAAACAACATTGTGATAGTTATTTTACGTAAATTTATGTCAGTGAGATTGTAATATTAAATTAAGAGGTTTATGATTCATACATCGACAACTTATATTGCGAAGAGATGAATAAATGTCGGAACTAACAAAAACACTATTAAACATTCGTAGTCTACGTGCTTTTTCTCGAGAGCTAACACTTGAGCAATTAGAAGAAGCGTTAGATAAACTAACTACTGTTGTAGCTGAGCGTAAAGAAGCAGAAGAAGCTGAACGTGAAGCAGCTGCAGAGCAAGAAGCTAAATTAGCCGCTATTGCTGAACAGATTACTAAAGACGGCATCGACGTCGAAGCGCTTATTTCTGCATTGGCAGGTGAGTCTAAAGGAAGTAAGCCAAAAGCGAAGCGTGCTCCTCGCCCAGCAAAATATAAATATGTTGATGCTTCTGGTGAAGAAAAAACTTGGACAGGACAAGGTCGTACACCTTCAGTAATCCAAGAGCAATTAGATGCAGGCAAGTCACTAGACGACTTCCTAATCTAATCGTTTTGAGTGATTTATTTAAAAAGCGCCTTTATGGCGCTTTTTTATTATCCTCTCTAAAAATTAAAAAAGCCTCACTAAATTGAGGCTTTGATAGTTTGCAGTAGAATTAACGTTCCCAGTACGCTTCTTCTAAGCTATCTTCTCGTTCAGGAAGTCCACGAGATAGGCGCGGTGAATGCTGTACTAGCACTTCGTAACTAGCGCGATTAGAGTATTTACATACTTGCGAGAACGATGAATAAGTTAAGTATGAATGTGCGTGCTTACTTGAGTTAGGCACATTCTCTTTGTGGTATTTATTCGCCGCCATATCGTGTAACAATGCAGATAATGCAGCATCACCGGCACCATTAGTATTTTTAATTTTCTCTGGGCCACCCATATACGGTGAAATATGCGAGTAAACTTTGATCGGATTGTCGCAAAGCGCTTTTGAAGCAGGTCGGCTAAATTCGTAACGGTTAAATTCTGCAATACTACCCGGTAATAATGGTAAAGACGTTTCACGTTTTGCAGATTCTTCGGTGTAACCCGCCATAAATAGACCAACTGGCCCTGCAGTACATAATACTAAATCAACCCACTCTAACGTTTTGTCAGAAGCTGCAAGTGGATCAGACTCTCCTGTAAGCGCTTCTGCTTCGTCTTCATTCATTGCCACCACAGAAACATGATCGTTTAAAAAATCTTGCCAAAATGTTGGATCATCTTGAATAACGAATTTGGTGCCTAGGGTTAGCACAACAGGTACGTCATGTTTTTTTGCATACTCGATAGCTTTCATCGTCGCTTCAGGCATTGGGTCGCCTTTCTTACAACGGACCAAATAAGCGGTTAATACCAAAGCAGAAGCATTTTTAAATATCTTTTCAGGAATGCTATCTGGATGGAGCTGATTCATTTGCCCTTCACTAATAGCGAAAGTGCGCTCACCGTCTTCAGTAATTAATGCGAAACAGCGACCAATTGCCCCGTCGACACCTTGCAAATGGTTTAGATCCATACGGCTCGATGTATTACATAAATAGCGATAGCCGTAGCTACCAATTTTAATGTCTTGGCTCATTACACCTAAAAGTGTAGAGCGATCATCTGCTAGTACTGAATAGTTGTGAAGCGTATTGCCAATCGTACCACCAGCATATTCATTGGTGATCAAATCTCGATCTTTTAGTTCGTTATATAGCGCTTCAGCAGTCTCATCATCAATAACGAGCGAGTGTCCCTTACTCAGTTGGTATTTTTCGATAAGCTCACTGCTTACTTTGGCCTCAATATCAACAAGAGTTTGATCAATGCCGATAATATGCGTGCGCGACATCTTTTTACTTTCTTGAGATTGACTCACTAATGGATCACGAGCGTGAACAGGAAAGTAATGCTTCGATTTACGTTGACCAGGAAATTTCATAACAATGCTTCTGCAGTAAAGAATCTGAATAAGGGATGAAAGGATGCCGGATTCTACCTTGCAGGTTTTAGGACGGCAACAAAAGGTATTATAGCAAACGTTTGCATCAGCAATTAAAATCAGAGCGGCTCTGAATGTAATAAATAAGTGGGGTGGTCGATTGATGAAGCACCCAGTTTTAATGAGTGCTTTTATCGCTTTGGTTAGGCGTTCTTTTATTGTAGGAGCGGTCGCCTATTCACCTTCCATAAAGCTAAGATCCGGCAAGCGGTCAAGGTTCTCAGCGTAGCGCTTTAAGTTGAACTCACCTTCGTTTTTCATTACATCAAAGATTTCAATCGCTACTGCACACGCCATCATAGCGATAGCATCTTCACGAGGCGTGCCCGTCATCATCAAACGCATCAAGGTTTCTTTCACCTTCACTGGGTTTCCATCTTCTAGCTGGTTTTCGATGACTTCGATTAGCTGTGCTTCTTCGATGATTTGGTTTTCTTCGCTCATTAGGTTAACTCTAACTCTCTTGAATTTTCGCCACTATGCCATATATACAAGTTTAATAGTTAAGTTTCGCCGATTTTCATTAAGCAAACGCATAATAAATATCCGAATTCGAAGTGTGAGTTCGATCTCGGATCTGTCCCCTCGCTATGCTTTCTGATAAAATCTGCGTCCAGTTAAATTAAGTGGTGTTTAGTAATGTCTGACAACAGTCAAAAGAAAGTCATCGTTGGCATGTCCGGTGGCGTTGATTCATCTGTATCTGCGTATCTTCTTAAGCAGCAAGGCTATCAAGTTGAAGGCCTGTTTATGAAGAACTGGGAAGAAGATGACAACGAAGAATACTGTACGGCAGCTGAAGATCTTGCCGATGCGCAAGCGGTCTGTGACAAGCTAGGCATTCACCTGCACACCATTAACTTTGCTGCCGAATATTGGGACAACGTATTCGAGTATTTCCTTGCTGAGTACAAAGCCGGTCGTACACCCAATCCAGATATTCTGTGCAACAAAGAGATCAAGTTTAAAGCATTTTTAGAGTTTGCGGATGAAGTGCTCGACGCAGACTATATCGCTATGGGTCACTATGTCCGTCGTACATTCCCGACGCAAGAAGAAATTGAAAACGGCGACAAGCCACGCATGCTTCGTGGTTTAGACAGCAACAAGGACCAAAGCTATTTCCTATACACGCTAAGCAGCGAGCAGGTCGCCCGCAGCCTATTCCCTGTTGGTGATTTAGAGAAACCAGAAGTTCGCCGCATTGCGGAAGAACAAGATCTGATCACGGCGAAGAAGAAAGACTCAACCGGTATCTGTTTCATCGGCGAACGTAAATTCACAGATTTTCTAGGCCGCTATCTACCAGCGCAACCAGGCGACATTGAAACACCTGAAGGTAAAGTGATTGGTAAGCACAACGGATTGATGTACCACACCTTAGGTCAACGTAAAGGCCTGCATATCGGTGGTCAAAAAGGCGGTGGCGGTAATGAAGACCCGTGGTTCGTTGGTGACAAAGATCTTAAGCGCAATGTGTTGATTGCTGTTCAAGGTAAAGATCACCCAATGCTCAAATCTCAAGGTTTGATTGCCTCTCAACTGCACTGGGTTGCTCGTGAAGCGATTAAAGAACCGTTACAATGCACTGTAAAAACTCGCTACCGTCAAACGGATATCCCATGTACTATCATCCCTATCGATGATGAAAACATTAAAGTGATCTTTGACGAACCTCAAATCGCTGTAACACCAGGGCAATCTGCTGTTTTCTATAAAGATGATGTTTGCTTAGGTGGCGGAATCATCGAAGAACGCATTTAATTTTAGGAGTAGAACTACGTGGCTAACACACTATATGACCGTACCATCGCCTTTGCAGGAATTTGCCAAGCTGTCGCTTTGGTCCAACAAGTCGCAAAAAACGGTCACTGTGACTCTGACGCGTTTGAAACATCCCTAAAAGCGATCTTAAACACCAGCCCAAATAATACCGTTGGTGTTTTCGGTCGTGAATCCGACCTCAAGCTTGGTCTAGAGTGTTTGGTTAAGGGGATCGACAGTACTCCTAATGGTAGCGAAATCACACGTTACATCATTAGCCTCATGGCGCTTGAGCGTAAGCTTCAGACTCGAAACGATGCCATGTCTCAGTTAGGCGATCGCATTCAAATGTTGGAACGCCAACTCGAGCATTTTGAGCTACTTGATGAGCAGATGATCAGCAACCTTGCCAGCGTCTATCTCGATGTAATCAGCCCAGTTGGTCCACGTATTCAAGTCACTGGTACACCATCAGTGCTGCAACAGACATCGAACCAACACAAAGTTCGCGCTCTTCTTCTATCAGGTATTCGCAGTGCCGTTTTATGGCGTCAGGTTGGCGGCAAACGTCGTCACCTAATCTTTGGACGCAAGAAAATGGTTGAGCAGGCACAAATACTATTAGCTCGAATCTAACGTTAATTAGTAGCTCGCGCATGACGCGAGCTTCTTCTTTTATACCAAAGCACTTTCTATCCAAAATAAAAGCAAAGCAAACGTTTGCGCAATGTTCGTGACAAACGCTTTGGTAATTGGTATAAAGCACACAAAATTTAGAAACTCAATTTTCAGGAGAACATCATGGAACTGTCAGCATTGACTGCTGTTTCACCAGTAGACGGTCGTTACGGAAGCAAAACAATCGCACTTCGCAGCATCTTTAGTGAATTTGGACTACTAAAGTACCGCTCTATCGTTGAAATTCGTTGGTTACAAAAGCTTGCAGCTACAGATGCAATCACAGAAGTACCAGCATTCAGC
This sequence comes from Vibrio sp. R10-SG3-ISO10, assembly GCF_059834185.1. Taxonomy (NCBI): domain Bacteria; kingdom Pseudomonadati; phylum Pseudomonadota; class Gammaproteobacteria; order Vibrionales; family Vibrionaceae; genus Vibrio; species Vibrio sp. R10-SG3-ISO10. Next base: position 437,233 of record NZ_JCBDHG010000020.1, on the reverse strand, counting down.
GCTGAAGCAAACAAGTTCCTAGATGAGTTAGCAGCAAACTTCTCTGAAGAAGACGCAGCACGCATCAAAGAAATCGAGCGTACAACTAACCACGACGTTAAAGCGGTTGAGTACTTCCTAAAAGAAAAAGTGGCAGGAGTTCCTGAGCTTCACGCTGTAAACGAGTTCATTCACTTTGCTTGTACTTCAGAAGACATTAACAACACCTCTCACGCGCTAATGCTGAAAGAAGCTCGTGACGAAGTGATTCTTCCTGAAATCAAAAACATCATTGATGCTATCAAAGCACTTGCTGTTGAGTATCGTGACATCCCTCTTCTATCTCGTACACACGGCCAGCCTGCTTCTCCTTCTACTATGGGCAAAGAGATGGCGAACGTGGCGTACCGTATGGAGCGTCAATACAAGCAGATCGCTAACGTTGAAATCTTAGGTAAGATTAACGGTGCTGTAGGTAACTACAACGCTCACCTTTCTGCTTACCCAGAAGTAGATTGGCACCAGTTCTCTGAAGAGTTCATCACTGAGTCTCTAGGCGTAACTTGGAACCCATACACAACTCAAATTGAACCGCACGATTACATCGCTGAACTGTTCGATGCGGTTGCACGTTTCAACACTATCCTAATCGACTTCGACCGTGACGTTTGGGGCTACATCGCTCTAGGTCACTTCAAGCAAAAGACGATTGCTGGAGAGATCGGTTCTTCAACAATGCCTCACAAAGTTAACCCAATCGACTTTGAAAACTCAGAAGGTAACCTAGGTCTAGCAAACGCGGTATTCGGCCACCTAGCGCAGAAACTCCCTATCTCTCGCTGGCAGCGTGATTTAACTGACTCAACAGTGCTACGCAACCTAGGTGTTGGTGCGGGCTACGCAATCATCGCGTACACTTCAACGCTAAAAGGCATCAGCAAACTAGAAGTTAACCGCGAAGCACTGCTTGCAGAACTAGACCAAAACTGGGAAGTTCTTGCAGAGCCAGTACAAACTGTTATGCGTCGTTACGGCATCGAGAAGCCATACGAGAAGCTAAAAGAACTAACTCGTGGTAAGCGTGTAGATGGCGAAGCAATGCGTAACTTCATCGACGGCCTTGAGCTACCAGAGCACGAGAAAGCACGTCTGAAAGAGATGACGCCAGCTAACTACATCGGTCAAGCGATTGAGCTAACTGATAAGCTGTAAGAGCTGGAAAGCTGGAAAGCTGGAAAGCTGGAAAGCTGGAAAGCTGGAAAGCTGGAAAGCTGGAAAGCTGGAAAGCTGGAAAGCTGGAAAGCTGGAAAAATATGAGGGTTGACGTGAAGGCGTCAACCTTTTTTGTTTGGGAGAGCTAGAAAACTGGAAAACTGGAAAACTGGAAAACTGGAAAACTGGAAAACTGGAAAACTGGAAAACTGGAAAACTGGAAAACTGGAAAACTGGAAAACTGGAAAACTGGAAAACTAAGGTTGAGCGAGCACGCTAGAGAGTCAACTTTATTTTTCCCGAAGGGCGTAGCCCGCTCCCGTTTTCCAAAAGCGTAGCGTTCCATAGGACGAAGTCCGTTCCTTTACCTCACTGCTTCTGGAAAAACAGCGTAATCTTCCCGACTTCAATGCCAAACTTCTTAATCTTAGTCAGATTAAAGACATGATTTTCATCTTGGCGGTATAACCAATCATCGAAGCTTACGACTACGGTAGAGTCTTCCATTTGTAGTTCAAAATCATATTGCCACTGAAGTGCATTGCCCACTTCTCTCCCTGTAGCGACCCCAATGATGTCGTCAGCACTTCCTTGATATCGCCCATCGCCTAAGCGTTCAATGGTCCAAATTCGTTGGGATTTTTCACCATCATCAAACACAAAGTCTTCAACGAGAGTGAGAGTATTTTCGTTTACACTACCGACAATCACAACCTCAAAACGGCGAGTCTGTTTATTGGTGTAATCTTGCAGCATACCCCAAGCCATTGACTTGCCTTCAAAGTACTCAAACAAGTTGAATTCAGGCTTGCTGTCTCTGTAGTCATCTAGATCACTCGTACACCCTAAAATCAGTAGAGTGGTTAGCAATAGTAAGATTGTCTGCCCTAGGCGTTTAAACATCAGTTTCTCCCAATTAAACGTTCTCTGAGCCCCGGATACTCAGTATTTGGTGATAACCATATTGCGAGAAATGCATCGTTAAACGCCTCTTCCTCAATAGAGCCAATAAGCCGATCGTTTACCATAGGTTTAGAATAGAAAAAGCTACCTCTGTACCCGTCTGTCACATAGGTCAGGCTGTTGCCTTCTTCTATGTCGGGGAAGATGTTTTCTAGCCTAGCCGCCCACTCTAGCATTTCACTCTGCTTGTAACCGAGTTTTTGCCACTGTTCGACCGTTGCGTCGAGCAATTGTTTTTGAGAGATATCTCTTTGGTAAGTAATCGAAAGTGCAAGTGGATGAGGTGTAATATCCTGTTCAACAACATAACCACCATTTGGCGTCAGTAATTGAGATTCATAAATATCAAAGAAAAACATGGTTAACTGAGCTTGGCCAACACTGGACCAACTTTTCCAGCTTTCAACGTTATGTCTTGAAGACTCAGACGCAAAAACACTACCGGTCAGCATTAGGAACACTGTTATTACTACTATGCGCTTCATATCCGTATACCTTCACAATCAATGCAATGATTAGAGTCCACTCAACGAGCAGTATGCTCACCATGGTGAAGGTAGAAGCCCCAAATGAAACGGCTCCAAGACTTTCCCCCGCGATGTAGCTAAGCGTTCCTCCAATCCCTCCTACCATTGATACGACGGTTAAAGGATACTGGCTCAATATCGGATACAAAAAATAAGCATACCAAGCAAAGATTAGCCACAGTGCAAACAGCCAAACGGGGAAATACTCGTGTTGAAACTTAAACCAGCCAATCGTTAAGTTGGTAAAATCAACTGCAACGCCTAAAAAAACAACAATGACATACTTAAACCAATTAAGTGTCACTTTCGCAGCTGAGTAAACGAGAGTCAGTACGACAAGGGATAATGTCAGGTATTGCAGGTCGTAATTGCCGATAACCGCACAGAACCAGATAACTTGAAACCAAGTTGAGACAATTAGTAACCGTTTCATCACGTGCTCCTTTAATTTGGCTTCTAAGGGCGCTGAAAGGTCATGTGAACAGTGCTGATTGATTTTGCACGAAAGCCACCTTCACAGTAGCAAAAATAGTAATTCCACATTCTTACAAATCGCTCATCAAATCCCAAGTCAGAGACCTGTTCACGAGCTTGGTTGAATTTCAGATACCAGTCTCTAAGAGTTTTGGCGTAATCCTCACCAATGTCGTAAAGATCTCTCAGAACAAGGTCACTATGTTTTGTTGTGGACTGTGTTAATGCAGTGATCGACGGTAAAAAGCCACCTGGGAAGATATATTTCTGAATAAAATCAACATTATTGCTGTAATAATCGTAGCGTTGGTCTGCGATGGTGATAGCTTGGATTGCCATCAGTCCACCCGGCTTCAACAATGACTGACACTTTTGAATGTAAGAGGTAAGAAACTGCTTGCCAACGGCCTCTATCATTTCAATCGATACGAGCTTATCAAAAGCCCCATCCAACAAACGGTAGTCTTGTTTGAGCAGGGTAATCTTATCTTGCAAGCCCTTCTCTTCTATCTTCTGCTTCGTGTATTGAAACTGCTGTTCAGAAATAGTCGTGGTTGTAACATGGCAACCATAGTTTTCTGCCATATAGATTGCCATTGCTCCCCACCCAGTTCCTATCTCAATCACGGAATCTTTAGACGAGAGCTTCAGTTGCTGACATAAGCGATCCATTTTATTGATCTGGGCTTGCTCTAGCGTGTCATTAGGCGATTCATAAATACCTGATGAATAAAGCATGCGACTATCAAGGAATGTTTCGTAAAGTTCATTACTCAGATCATAATGAGCTTCAATGTTTTTTGCCGAGTTCTCTACCGTGTTGCGATTTAACCAGTGGCCAACTTGATACATGAGCTTCGACAAAAAGCTTGAACGGCTTTCTATAGTGTCTAAAGTTGACAGGTTCATTGCCATCAACTCCATTAAAGCGGTGAGATCAGGGCTTTCCCACCATCCGTCCATGTACGCTTCACCAGCAGCAATGCTACCACCTTTCAGTAAGCGAGCATAAAAAGCAGGATTTTTGACCTCAATAATGGCGCTAGGTTGACCCTTCTGCGGACGACCAAAGCTCTCTCTGACTTGCGTATCACCTTGAGAACCAAAAGATTCGATGATGGTCAAGGAGCCATACTGAATCTTGTACAAACATGAAAATGCGATGTTTCGGGCTGTTTTCTGCACCGAAGTTAACTGCGCAGGCAAAGGTAGCGTTTGTGAGTTAATCATTTCTTAGGCTCCTTGTTATTTTTCTATTTTCGCGCTCTGAGACTGTTGAATTTCATCACCCTGCCTATATTTGGGGTGAGAATAAAACGGCGCTCCTTTGATCCATAGCTTTAATGCATGCCAATAAATGCCGACAGTCACTTTTACTGCCATTATTGGTGTAACGATCAAATGTTTGAGTAGAACGCGCGAACACAGTGTTTCCCCAACCATTTTCATTGTGGCATCAAACTCTTTATGGCTACGATGACACTCCAAGTGAATCGAGAGACGCTGATCAATAGGCTTAATTTTCCAAACGTACTCTTGCTCAATCGGATTAAAAGGCGAGACATGAAACGCTTTTGCATGCCTCCAAGTTTCTTGATCATTCGCATCTAATAAATAGTAGTAGCGTTCGTTCCAAGGTGTGTTACTAACCTCTGCCAGTAAGTAGCACCACTTTCCACTCTCATCGTAAATGTAGTAGAAATTGACCGGACTAAAATAGATGCCAAAATACCTTAGGTGGACCACAGCTTTAACGCTTCCTTTTGTCGTCTCACCGCCAAGTTCTAAGACTTTGTTAAATACCGCCTGTTTTAAGTCCCCTGAACCCAAGTAGTCATCACGTTTAAACCTGGCCCAATGCCACCAGCGAGTTCCGAACCCCCACACCTTACTTTGCAAAAGTTCAAGCTCATCTAAGTCTAGACATGGCATAAATAAGCGGTAGTTCAAAGCGTGTTGAACGGGAGTAAAGCGCCTGTGCCTCACATCACCGACATAAAGGCAGCTACCCTTTCCTTCGAACATCTTAAGCCACTCCCTGAGAACCGAGGTTGGAATCAAGAAGATTGATTCCTCTCACTATGTCTAGAGCGCTTCGTACACCATCTTCATGGAAACCGTTGTACCAATACGCACCACAGAACCATGTTCGAGATAGACCGTTGATTTCGTCGCGTCGAGCCTGTGCCTCTATGGATTGCTGGTTAAAAACCGGATGGTGATAAACAAAGCGCTTCAATATCTTTTCCTGCGAAATTTGTTCACTGCTGTTTAAAGAAACACAGAATGTTTTCGGTGCATCAATGTGCTGCAATATGTTCATATTGTAGGTCAATGTAGGCGCTCTGCCTTCTTCGCCTTCAGTGCCTTCAAGCCAATAGTTCCAAGATGCCCATGCCGCCTTTCGTTTTGGCAATAAGCTTTCATCTGTATGCAAAATGACTTCATTGGCTTGATAAGCAAGATTGGATAAAACAGATTGCTCAGTTGCACTTGAATCGTTTAAAAGCTGTAGAGCCTGATCGCTATGACACGCAAACACAACTTGGTCAAACCTTTCTGCCTGACCATTAAAATGCAGCGTCACACCAGCTTGGTCTCTGACTACAGAATCAACAGGAGTGTTAAGGCGAATCTTATCAGCAAACCCTCGGGTAAGAGGCTTAATGTAGGCTCTTGAGCCGCCTTTAATGACATACCATTGCGGGCGATTGGTGACATCGAGAAGACCGTGATTAAGGAAAAATCTCGCAAAGAAGGGCAATGGAAACGCTCGCATATCTGCCAAAGTCGAAGACCAGATAGCCGCACCCATTGGCAAAATATAGTTGTCGCAGAAGTAGTCACTAAAATCACGCGAAGTGAGGAAGTCTCCAAGCGTTAAATCGACCATATTGGGTTGATTGGCTATCTCTTTGACTTCTTTGTTGAAGCGGAGAATTTCAAAAATAAACGAGTAAAATTTAGGATTTAACCAATTGCGTTTTTGAGCAAACAGTGTCGACACAGTATGGCCATTATATTCAAGCCCATTACTATCGTTTCTTACGCTAAAACTCATTTGGCTTGGCCTGCCCTCCACTCCAATCTCTTCCATCAAAGCAATGAAATTGGGGTAGGTTCTGTCGTTATAGACAATAAAACCTGTATCTACAGAGTAAGAACTACCTTCAACGTCGATATCAACAGTTGCAGTATGCCCGCCAATGTAATCATTCGCTTCAAACAAGGTGATGTCGTGATCTTTATGTAAATAGTAACCACAAGTTAACCCTGATATTCCTGTTCCTATAATGGCTATTTTCATTGTCCAGTTCCTATCCTTGAGCGAGTAGCTTGGCAGTCAGTGCATTTTGCCAGCGATATGGGAGAGCGCCGATCAAGCGTAAAATTGAGGTGAACTTCCTAGGGAAATAGATGTGCTCTTTTCCTTTCGCAAGTCCGTCTCTTATCTCCTTAGAAGCCCTCTGAGGGGAAATTAACATTGGCATTTCAAAGGTGTTTTTGTCGGTCAACGGTGTTTTGACGAATCCAGGGTAAATAATCGATACATCAATGCCTTGCGGCTTGAGATCCACCTGAAGAGTTCGTGCTAAATAACTTACTGCCGCTTTCGATGCACCATAAGCTTCCGCTCTAGGCAAAGCCACCTCGCTCGCAATCGACCCTACTATGGCGAGTCGTTGTCCACGCGAGAAATACTTCTGACAAGCCTCAATAGCGTTGGTAAGCCCGATAACGTTAATGTCGAAAACACGTTTCATCAGAAGCGCATCAAGCTTTCCATCATCTACGTACTCGCAGTCACCTGCATTTAAAATCCAAAGGTCGGGAGTGCTGTGTAGGGTGCTAAGAGCAACACTCGTCGCCTCTAAGTCTGTGAGGTCAAAAGCAATTGGGTGCAAGTTGGAAAACGTCTCTTTTAGCTCACTTAATCGCTCTTCATTCCTACCACAGGCATAGACTTCGAAACCGTTATCGGCATAATCTTTTGCAAGTTGGAGCCCTATTCCCGAAGTGGCCCCCGTTATTAGAACCGTCTTCATTTGCCCAACCTTTGCTTAATTGTTTTGATGACCGAGCCGAGTAGAGGTAGGTTTTCGTAGAGCATCTCTCCAAGGTCAAAATAGTCACGATGGTAAATAACTCGACCTTGAGAAAATTTCAGATGGCTAACACCATTAACGTACACCACAGAACCTTTTGATAGCTTTGGATGTTCCAGCGCCATCTGCCAAGTTAGAAAGCCACTGTTTCCTGTTTGCTGGTGCTCAAGAATGTTGAAATCACAACGCGTCACATTGGAGTAAAGAGATTCAAAGTAGGTTTCTAACTCTCGCCAACCTTCTAACCTGTGCGCAGCATCTTCAAAAACAACCTCGTCATGATATACATCGGATAAAAGATGAAGATTTGATTTGTTCAGCTGTTGATAAACCTCGCCTACCGCCTGTACATCCATTCGAAACACCTCATTCAATCTTGTACATTTATTTTTTTTGTACAACAATTTAACCATAGATGATTTCTAAAAGTTGTACAAATTTTAATTTGTATAAATTTTTGTATAACTTGTACGTGGAGTTTTTTAAAAGAGATCAAAAAAAGGCTTGGTTTTAAACCAAGCCTTTTCAATGGATTAGATGCGAAAACTACGAATTTCGTAGAGCTGAGATGCGTTTGTCTAACGGTGGGTGACTCATCAATAACTCTGTCATAGAACGTTTGCCATTAATACCAAACGCCATCATAGACCCTTCAAGTTGAGATTCGTGGCTTACTTTTAGTCGCTCTAGAGCGGCGATCATTTTATGTTTACCAACTAACTGAGCCGCACCTGCATCAGCATGAAACTCACGATGACGGCTGTACCACATGGTAATGAAGCTCGCTAAGAAGCCGAACAACAACTCCAACACCATACTTACGCCAAAGTAGACCATCATATTGCTGCCACCCTCTTCTTCATTATCGTTTGACGCCACTATGTTAGCGATAAAACGCGACAAGAAGATAACAAAGGTGTTCACTACGCCTTGCATCAAGGTCATGGTCACCATATCACCATTCGCAATATGACTCACTTCATGCGCAAGAACCGCTTCTGCCTCATCACGAGTCATATTGTGTAGAAGGCCTGTCGAGACAGCAACTAAAGAATCATTGCGTTTTGCACCAGTCGCAAATGCGTTGATATCTGCTGAGTCGTAAATCGCTACCGTCGGCATACCAATGCCCACTTGTTCAGACTGACGACGAACCGTTTCTAATAGCCAGTGTTCAGTCTCATTACGTGGGCTTTCAATCACCATCCCGCCCACAGAGCGTAACGCCATACCCTTCGACATCATCAATGAAATAAATGAACCACCAAAGCCAAAAACAGCTGCCATAACTAGTAGCCCTGACAAACTACCTGGCTGCATCCCAGTCATTGCATACACAATGTTGAGGACGACACTCAACACCAAAACAACAGCTAAGTTGGTTGCAAGAAATAACATTACTCGCTTCATTACTTTTCTCCAAAAACCGGAAGCATTTTATTATTGTCCCTAAGAATCACTCTTGGGACTGTTCTTTACCTAATAGATATAGTCTATCCCCTTTAATTACAAGGTTAAGAAGTAAATTGAAACATTTGATTTCTAGAAAGTAAGTTTAGATTTAACACTCAGTAAACAATAGGCACAACAAATGAGTAGAACACCTTAAATAAGGCTACGACTTTTGCGTTAGACTTTGGTCGTATTGTGACTGTTTTCAAACGTGCTAGATTTAGTTGAGATTAAAAAATCCATGTAATAAGGGAACAAAATCATGGTTGAAACTAACAACTATCAAATGGCTATTGATCTGTTGTGTTGTCATCTCGGTATTTCTGAGGATGAGGCAAAGCAGCAGCTTGGGATCTCGGTTGAAGATCAAACTCAAAAACGCATTATAGAGACACAAAGCGCGTTAATGGGCTTAAACCAAGACAAGTAACAAAGACTAATATTTAAAAGGCTGCCAAATCAATTTGGCAGCCTTTTACTTTTTATCGATTTAGAAGTGGCGAAACATCAATATACTTAGCCAAATCCTTGCGCTTAACTTTAGGAACATACGGAATCTCACCAAGTTTTGGCGCAGCGATTTTGTTCTCAAGCATCTCTATAATTTCAGCGTAGTGCTCTGTGCCTGGGTTAACTCGGTTTGCCACCCAGCCAATCACTTCAACACCATCGGCCTTAATCGCATCTAGCGTAAGCATTGCATGGCTAAGACAACCTAGCTTGATACCAACCACCAACACCACTGGCAGTTTTTCTTGCTGTACCCAGCTAGATAAACAATCCTGCTTTGAAACCGGAACGCGCCAGCCACCAGCACCTTCAACCAGCACGATATCTGAGTTTTGTTTGTGCTCAGCTAGCTTATCGCTCAGCACTGAATACTCGATTTCTACATTCTCGCGAATAGCGGCAATATGGGGAGAAGCCGGCAGCTCCAATGCATAAGGATTTACGTCATCGTAAGCTACACTCACTGTTGCAGCGTCTTGCAGATACAAAGCATCCGAGTTACGGAAACCTTGCTCAGTTTTGTCACTGCCTGCCGCTACTGGCTTATAGCCAATCGTTTTTAAATCCTTTTCAGCAAGCGCATTCAAGATTGCTTTCGAAGCAACCGTTTTTCCAACATCGGTATCCGTACCCGCAATAAAAAATGCATCAATCATAGATTAATAACCCCTAAACAGACCTGATATGTTGCAGGTAGAAGACCCTGATGATTTCGATAGGTTTGGTACTCGCCCTCTACTTTAAGCAACGCACCACGACTTGTTAGCCCATTGGAGCGCCCATCAATATGAGTTGCACCGATGCCTTTTAAGTCGCGCATTAGCGCAAAAGACGTTTCATACCAAACCTTGATAGGCGCTAAGTCTAGTTGATGCGCATGGCATTCAGATTGCGCTAACGCAATTTTTACCTGATTGAATGGAATAAAGTCATTGACGTGTTGATATGAGTCAATTTTTGCCCAAGCTTGTTTGAGTTCAAATAACGAGCCATCGAGTAACGTGGATAAATACGCATTACCTTTCGGTTTAACCACTCGCTTAATTTCCCTTAGAGGAATACTAAGGTCGTCACACCACTGCAATGCAAGGCTAGAAAAGACGAAATCGAACTCATTACTCTGAAATGGTAAACACTCAGCATCTCCTTGCTGGTAGTGCACATTTACCGAGCCGCAACGTAGCTTAGCTTCCGCGAGCATTTTGTCAGATAGATCGAAGCAGACGACCACTGCACCACGCTTTAAAAGTTCAAGCGAAAAATACCCAGTCCCACAGCCGATATCGAGTACGGTTTTTCCAGCAAGGTTTTGAGGCATCTTGTCTAGCAGGCGATGTCCAACCTCACGTTGAAACGCGGCATGGTGATCGTAGGTATTTGCAGCTCGGCCAAACGCTTCAGCTATCGCTGCTTTGTTGACTATGTCTTTTGAATCTATCACTACTGCTTGATTCATTAACTTACACTCCTTTCACTGCTTGCTTGAGTGCATCAGCCAATTTGATGACATCTTGCTTATCATGTTTAGTGCTGAGAGTAATTCTCAATCGTGCGCTGCCTGTCGGTACTGTTGGTGGACGAATTGCCGTCACCCAGAAACCCTGATCGCGAAGCTGCTTTGATACACTTGTAGCTTTGTCAGCAGAGCCCAATATGAAAGGCTTTATTGGGGTAATCGTCTCTCTGTAACCTTCACATCCATGAAGTTGCTCATCAAAGCATCGAGATAGCTCAGCGAGTTTTTCTCTTCGCCACTCTTGTGTCTCAATCATTTCTGCTGCTTTATTTAGTGCTATTGCTTGAGAAGGAGGAATCGCCGTTGAGTAAACGTGATGTTTAGCAAACTGGGTTAAATAGTCTCCAACCGAGTTGCTACACATAATCGCCGCTCCCGATAGACCAAACGCTTTACCAAAAGTAACCACCAATATCTCAGGTTGGATCCCAGCATAGTCACAACTGCCCTTCCCTTTGTTGCCCAATACTCCTACACCGTGAGCATCATCAACCGCTAGCCAAGCGTTTTGTTCAATGGCCGATTTAATCGCCTTAAGCGGAGAAAGGTCACCATCCATGCTAAACACACCTTCAGTCACGACCAAGGCACTCTGAGTAAGTAAGGTTTTTAGGTGTGTAACGTCATTGTGCTTGAAGCGCTTCATCGTTGCGGGAGAAAGCATGCCTGCCTCAATTAACGAAGCATGGTTTAACTTATCTTGCAGCAGGAGATCGTCTTTCTTAAGCAATGTAAACAGTAGCGCTTGATTGGCAGAAAAACCTGACCCAAACAATATCGCTCGCTCAAAGCCAAGCCACTGACACAAGGTCTCTTCAAGCTTTTTGTGCGCTGAACTAAAACCTGTGACAAGTGGGGACGCACCGCTCCCATTGCCATACGTGTCGAGCCCTTCTTGCCATGCCTTAGTTAGCTCCTTATCTGAAGCTAAGCCAAGATAATCATTACTGGAGAAGTTTAGATACTCTTGATCATCGTGGGTTAAGCAGCCGGTGTTATTTGGCTCTACAGCCTTAAGCAAGCGAGTTAAGCCCTTAGCTTTTCGCTCACTAAGGGCAGAATCAATACGTTGCTCAAACACTTGCATCGTAGAATAAATCGTCTTTAGTTGGTCTCGCCGCAACACGCTCTACAACGCGATCAAGAAGATCATTTTCTTCAATTTCATCGGGCTTCTGAGATACTTCTTGGCTGTTGATGCCAAGCTTATTGAATAGCTGCATATCTTTATCTTCTGATGGATTTGGCGTTGTCAGCAATTTACAGCCATAGAAAACCGAGTTAGCGCCAGCCATAAAGCATAAAGCTTGCATCTGCTCATTCATGTTTTCACGACCAGCCGAAAGACGAACAGCAGAGCCAGGCATCATGATACGTGCAATCGCGATTAGGCGAATAAAGTCGAATGGCTCAACATCATCAACCTCTTCTAGTGGTGTACCTTTCACTTTGACAAGCATGTTAATTGGCACACTTTCAGGGTGAGTAGGCAGATTCGCAAGCTCTACCAATAGACCTGCTCTATCATTAGCACTCTCACCCATACCAATAATGCCGCCAGAACAAATCTTCATTCCTGCATCACGCACATGCGAAAGCGTATCAAGACGATCTTGGTAAGTACGCGTGGTGATGATGCTGCCATAAAACTCAGGTGAGGTATCTAGGTTATGGTTGTAATAGTCTAAACCTGCATCCGCAAGTGATTTTGCTTGGTCAGAGGTTAGCATACCCAGTGTCATACAGGTCTCTAGACCCATCCCTTTGACACCTTTGATCATTTCAGTCAGGTGCGGCATGTCACGCTCTTTTGGGTTCTTCCACGCTGCGCCCATACAAAAACGCGTCGAACCTGCGCTTTTCGCTTTTTGAGCGGCATCGAGCACGCGTTCCACTTCCATTAAGCGTTCTTTTTCAATATCTGTGGTGTAACGGGCACTTTGCGGGCAGTATTTACAATCCTCTGGACAAGCCCCTGTTTTAATAGAAAGCAACGTACTGACTTGTACATGGTTATGTTGTTGATATTGACGATGAACCAATTGCGCTTCGAACAACAGATCCATAAATGGTTTTTCCATAAGGTCGCGAACTTGCTCAATAGTCCAGTTATGACGTACTTCCACGTGCTTTCCTTTGATTATTGTTGGTTTGAATACTTGGCTAGTCTACTGACACCATGTAGACTGTCAACACAACAAAAAATCAAAAGTTTACACTTGGTTATTTTTTAATCAATCAAATTTCAGGAACTGGACATGGATCTCGCTTTCGACCGCCGTCATATATGGCATCCTTATACTTCAACGTTAACACCTCTGACCTGCTACCCTGTGACATCAGCAAAAGGGGTTCACTTACAACTTGAAGATGGAAAACAGCTCGTAGACGGTATGTCTTCTTGGTGGTCGGCAATACATGGCTATAATCATCCTCACCTCAATGCAGCAGCTCATACTCAGATTGATAAAGTGTCCCATGTTATGTTTGGCGGGATCACGCATGATCCTGCAATCAATTTGTGTAAAAAATTACTCTCATTTGCTCCAAGTAATTTACAGCATGTGTTTCTCGCAGATTCAGGGTCAGTCGCGGTTGAAGTCAGCTTAAAAATGGCACTGCAATATTGGCATGCGAAGGGTGAATCTCGACCTAAATTCTTAACCCTGCGTGACGGTTATCATGGCGATACATTTGCCGCAATGTCAGTCACCGATCCAGATAATTCCATGCACTCTCTGTACAAGGGCTTCCTACCTGAGCACATTTTCGCTGCTTCGCCAAAAACAGGCTTTTGGCAAGATTGGGATCAAAGCGATCTTGATGACTTTAGGTCTAAGATTTCTCAGCACCACAAAGAGATTGCTGCCGTGATCTTAGAACCGATTGTTCAGGGTGCCGGGGGAATGCGAATTTATCACCCAGAGTTCCTTAAAGGTGTACGAGAGCTGTGCGATCAATTTGGCGTGTTGTTGATTCTCGATGAAATCGCAACGGGATTCGGACGCACAGGCAAAATGTTTGCTTGCGAGCATGCAGATATTCAGCCTGACATTTTATGTGTTGGCAAAGCATTAACTAGCGGTTATATGACACTGTCAGCAGCGCTAGCCTCTAGTGAAGTCGCCAATACTGTTTGCGGAGGTGAAGCGGGCTGCTTTATGCATGGCCCAACTTTTATGGGTAACCCACTAGCCTGCGCCGTCGCCACTGCGAGTATGGAACTGCTAGAGAAAAATGAATGGCAAAACCAAACCGCTCAGATTGAACAGCTGTTTGCAGAATTGCTGCCTAAACTAAAAAAATATCAATTGGTTAAAGATGTTCGCTGGTTAGGTGCCATTGGCGTCGTTGAAACAACAGTTCCAGTCAATATGGAGAAGATTCAAGCGCTATTTGTTGAGCAAGGTGTGTGGATACGTCCATTTGGCAAGCTTATCTATATGATGCCACCTTATATAAGTGATCCAGAACATATCGAGAAGTTGGTCTCTGCCATAGAAGCTGCACTCAATAGCCCAGAGTGTTTTAGTTAGTCGTCTGTATCACTCTCGCAAAAACAAAACAGGCTTCCAATTGGAAGCCTGTTTTAGATTCAATTCTTTGTGACCATTACTCTTGGTCAATCATCCAACGGCGGAACACTTTGCGCTCTTCTTTAGATGATTTTAGATACCAAGCTTTTAGCTGTTCCACATTGCTAGTTGCCACTGGTTTAGCCGGAGAGATTTTCTCTACTGTACTTGAAGTAGAAGTTACAGCAGCCGTCGTCGTTGCAGCTACGGCAATTGCTTGGACTTCAACAGGCTTGTCGATAAGCTGACCGTTGTTGAAGTAAATACCCCTTTGACTATTGTGCTTTTCTATAAGAGAGCTCATACCTAGGTAAGGAAACAAGCCCGATTTACCCTTTAAGGCTTCTTGATCATAACTCAAAGCTTTCCCATCCTGCTCTACTTTCCATTTAGGATTAGAGTCTTTAAATGCTAGTTCTGCCTCTCTTACGCTTCGTGCTACTGGGTGTCCAATTCGAACTTCATCACCTGAAACCTCAAGATTTAAGACAAAGGGTTTTGAGGTAAATACCTCTGCTTTACTGCCTCGTCCCAGCTCTTTATCCATACGAACAACAACTTGGTTAAAGCCTTCTTCTATTGTATTGCTTCCTAACTTAGACTCAGCTTCTTGTTGATTGATATATAGTACGGACACACCTTTTTCAGGTATCAACTCCGCAGCAGATAAAGACAGAGGGGACAGAAGTGCAAGTAGGATTGAAATTCGTTTCACTAGTAAATTCCTTAAACTGGGCAGACATAAAAGCTACATGTGCCAATTATCAATATTTACAAATAAAAAAGCCACCCTTTCGAGTGGCTAATATTTAGAGAAATCTAGCGAGTAAGGATTAGAAGCTTGCTTCTACGCCGATAGCAGCTAGGTTATCATTAACGATCGTAGTTTTATCGCTGTCTACTTTAGCAATCTCTACGTAAGCTTTAGTGTTTGGAGCAAGAGCGTATGCAACATTACCGAATAGAACAGTTTCGTCTTTTTGGTCTGCACCGTACTCAGAATCAGAGTAACCAGTACTGAAAGTCCACTTGTCTAGAGTGTAATCAGCTGCAACAGCGTAAGTACGGTTGTCGTGGTTAGTGCCTGCATCATCAATGTCTACATTGTAGTAAGCAGCTTCTAGGTTAATATTCTCGAAACCACCGTAGCGAACTTCTAGAGCTAGCAATGTTTCTTCTTTCTTAACTGCAACTTGCTCAGCGTCAGCGTAGAATACAGTGAAGTCGAAATCAGCTACACGGTAACCCGCTTTAGCATCAACATATGAGTTATCTTCACCTTTAGTGCCAGTATCAGTTGAGCCATTAAGCTTGTTCTGACGGTAAGCAAGAGTACCGTAGAAAGAACCGTTGTCGTAGTCATAACGTAGAGCTTCATCGCCACAAGCTAGGTCAGTGTTGTCGAAGAATGCGTTTACACCAAACTGGTCAGAGTTGTCGATACCAGCGTCATCAATCGCTGTACATAGGCGACCAACTTTGATTGAACCGAAATCTTGAGTGTAAAGCGCTACATATGTGTCGCCGTTTTCAGTAGCTGTTGCATTGTTTGAAGCAGAACCGTCAAATTCCCAGTAAGCACCAAACGAAACCTGATCGTTCATAGCGTAGCGAACATCAAAACCGAAGTCAGCATCTTCGATTTGTTGAGTCATCGAAGAGCTTGTCTTTGAGTTTTGGTAAGTAACTTCGATATCACCTTTTAGGTTAACAGTTACGCCGTCCTGGTTGTAAATTTCGATACCTGCTTGAGCCGAAGCCGCTGCTAGAACTGAAAGAGCTACTAGAGTCTTTTTCATAATAATCCACTGCCTTTTCTATAGAATGGGAATTCCTTGTCCGGTTCCCTTTATGTTTTTTGATGATGATTCCAATCTCTTACTGGTCAGATATCATCGCCACTTAATTTCGGGGTCTAGATTGCAAAAGATTATGCGACGTGTCAAATGATCTAAAAAACTTTGATAAAAAAACATAAAAATCATATATATCAATACTTTGCAGATTTTCAAGGTTAAATTTCGAGCAATATCATGGTTTAATGATGACTTTGTTAGTTTCTTCTAATAAAACCATTTTTAGATTTTTATCCTATATGCGCCGTAAAAACCAGAGCTAAACAGGACTATTAACTACAAAAGCGAAACCATTGGCGTGATATATTTTTTACATTTAGAATTAATTGTAAGTACCTGAAGGTTCAGTTTTTTTTTGTGAACAAGATCCACATTTGATTAATAAGGATTCTATTTCGTGAACTAAGTAGTACTTAGAGAACTGTGCTATGATGCGACACCCGCTATATAGGTCACAGTATGCTAACCAGTAAAATTCAACAATCTATTCGTACCAGTTATCAAAATCTGCAATCACAGCTCGAAAACTTTGTACCTCGTCGAGCTCAGAACTATCTTGTTGCGGAGATAACAAAAACATTGTGTGGCGAATATCACAAATCGACACGGATGATTGTCGCTGAAGCGGGCACTGGAATTGGCAAATCTCTCTCTTATTTAATGGCGACGATTCCCGTTGCCGTGCTCAATAATCGTAAAGTGGTTATTTCAACCGCGACTGTCGCACTTCAAGAGCAATTGGTTGGAAAAGATCTGCCTCTTTATAGAAGGCTCACAGACCGAGAGTTTTCATTTATTTTGGCAAAAGGTCGCCAACGCTATTGTTGTGCTGAGAAACTGGCTTCAGCGAGTGGCGTTGATGGCGGCCAGCTCGCTATGTTTGAATCGAAACCGAAGAAGAAAGACATTGAGCTGCTTGAAACCATGTATAAGTCGCTGGCTCAAGGTAAGTGGGATGGTGATCGCGACAGTTGGCCCAAGCCAATCAAAGATGAGATCTGGCAATTGATAGTCAGTGATAAGCACAGCTGCAACCTTAGTATGCCTGCGCATAGAGATTGTCCGTTTCAAAAAGCGCGTTCTGAGCTTGATAAAGCCGATGTCATCATTGCTAACCATAGCTTGGTCATGGCGGATGCGGATCTTGGCGGCGGTGTCATTTTGCCAGAACCAGAAAACACCATTTACGTTTTTGATGAGGCCCACCACCTACCGCACGTTGCTCGTGACCACTCTTCTGCCGCGGCGAGTCTTAAAGGTGCAGCAAGCTGGCTTGAAAGACTCAATCAATCGGTAACCAAGTTTGCCAATATGGCTGATGAGAAAAGAGTCGCTCGTTTTAGAAATGAATTACAAGATTCTGTTCAACAGCTCATTCCTTCATTGAACCAACTAGCAACGCGCTTTGACCCGGCTCATTTTGAGGAGAACATCTATCGTTTCGAAAATGGAGAATTGCCGAGTTGGCTTGAAGAGGAAGCTAGAGAGCTGAAAAAACTCTCCCATAAAGGCGCGCAAGCCGTAGCCAAGGTTGCGGACCTTATCTCAGAACGAGTAAAAGATGGTGAGCTTGCCAACAGACTCGCAGAGCCTGCTTTAGCAGAACTTGGCTTCTACATTCAGCGCATGGATAACCTCGCGCAAGTTTGGAATCTGATGGCGGAGCCATTAAGAGAGAAAGGCGCCCCACTTGCCCGTTGGCTAGAAGTCAGCCCAGAGCGTGAAGGGGATTTTGTAGTCAATGTTTCTCCGCTCGAAGTTGGTTGGCAACTTGACCAACAAATATGGAGCCGCTGTGTAGGAGCTGTGCTCACTTCCGCGACCATGCGAGCACTGAATTCCTTTAGCTTTTTCTGCCGTCAGGCAGGCGTGAGTGAAAAGGCAGAAGATGGTGTAAGGTTCCTCGCGCTGGCTTCTCCGTTTGACTATCAACAGCAAGCAGAGCTGCATATTCCAAAAATGTCCTGTGAACCTTCTGCGCCTCAATTTACCGAGCAGCTGATCGAAAAATTACCTAATCTGATTGAAAGCAATAAGGCGAATCTCGTTCTTTTCTCTTCTTATTGGCAGATGAATCAAGTGGCTGAAGCCCTCTCAACAGATTTTGTAAAAAGAGATTGGGCCCTGCAGGTACAAGGGCAGGAATCGCGCTCAGAAATACTAAAAAAACATAAAACACTGGTGCAATGCCAAAAAACAAGCGTTCTTTTCGGTACAGGGAGCTTCTCTGAAGGGCTAGATTTGCCAGGAGAGCTATTAGAAAACTTAATTATCACCAAGATACCTTTCGCTGTTCCCACTTCCCCTGTTGAGCAAGCTCACGCGGAATACATAGAAAGTCGCGGCGGGAATCCGTTTATGCAAATCACTGTTCCAGAGGCAAGCAAAAAGTTGATTCAGTCGGTCGGTCGTTTGCTGCGTAAAGAGCGTGATTCTGGTAAAGTCATCATCCTTGATCGAAGAGTAGTGACGAAACGTTACGGCAGCGCGTTATTAGACTCACTCCCTCCGTTTAAACGTATTATTGAATAACAGAGGTCTAGAGGCCTACTCCCACTCTATATATAGAATTAAAGAAGAATAACTATATGGAATTTTTTGAGCCAACCATGTTGTTGGTGTTGGCACTGGTCGCTTTCTTAGCAGGATTTATCGATGCGGTTGCAGGTGGCGGCGGTATGCTTACCGTCCCAGCTCTGCTCTCTTTGGGATTACCTCCGCATATTGCGTTGGGTACCAATAAGCTTGCTGCTACATTTGCATCATCTACTGCCGCGTTTACCTACTATCGTAAAAAGTTGTTTAAACCCCAATGTTGGGTGCGCGCGTTTGTTGCTACTTTAATTGGTGCCATATTAGGTACTCTGTTTGTTGATCTCATCAGTACCCAATGGTTAGAGAAAATATTGCCACTGGTCATTCTTGCTGCAGCGATTTATACGATTTGGCACAAAACGCCAAGTAATGTGAATAATGAATCCCCGCAACCTTGCCCTGTATTAAATAAAAAGCAGTATGCGCAAGGTTTGACGCTTGGGTTCTATGATGGTGTAGCAGGCCCTGGTACAGGCGCATTTTGGACTGTTAGTTCAATGGCACTGTATCGACTCAATATTTTGCTCGCTTCCGGCTTAGCCAAGGCGATGAATTTTACCAGTAACTTCACTTCTTTAATGACCTTCGCGATACTTGGACATATAGATTGGGTACTTGGCTTGACCATGGGTGTGTGTTTAATGGCGGGCGCATTTGTTGGCGCGCACTCTGCGATACGCTTTGGCGCAAAATTCATTCGCCCTGTTTTTGTTACTGTCGTAAGTATCCTTGCGGTCAAACTCGCATACGAAGCTTGGTTTGTTAACCTTTAGGCACATTTATGAGTAAAGTTAAGCAGTTACAATCAACGCTTGAACAACTCGCCATCAACGCTGCGGCTTTAGACCGACAGCGTGGTGAGCACCACCTTGCCCTTTTTGACGAGCGACTGTTTCGGTGTAAAGCCAAGTTGCTCGTTCCATGCGTCAAAGAAACTCAGTCGACACTAGATAGTATCATTCGCGAAGAAGATGCAGGAAAACTGACGGCTATGCGTGCCGAGTATCTGACCGAACGTTTGCTCGCCCAGATCAGTGCTATTCAGCGAGAACTTGCCACCACAACTATTCGTAAAAACGAACCTAAGCACAGCAGCTATTTTAGAAAGCCGATCAACGAGCTCTACCAACATTTGGCGCAGCACCAAGAATGGGAGCGACGTCTAATGGAAATGGTACGCGATAAAGAACTTGCCCTTCAATATGCTCCGCCTTTTCAGCAACAGTCTGTCCAACAAGCGCTAATGGCCACTGAGCAGAGACTTCAACGCTGCCAAGAAGCCAAACTCAAAATAGAAAAGCAAATTACCTACAGAGAGAGAAATCAGTAATGTCTTCGTCGAACTCAGGATTAGACAACGCACCGGATGAAATCAAACTTGCGGTTGATCTTATCTACCTTTTAGAAAGCAATGAGGTTGATCCTAAAGTCGCACTCGAAGCCATCAAGATTGTCCAAGCGGATTTAGAAAGTAAGTTGGAGAACTCATGTACCAACTAAGCTTTGATCTTAAGCATTTTCTCGCTGAGTTCTGGCACAAGAAGCCAACGGTCATTAAGGGTGGATTTACCAACTTCGTTGATCCTATTTCTCCTGATGAGTTAGCCGGCCTCGCGATGGAAGAAGAAGTGGATTCACGCTTCATCACCAACAAAAACAACAATTGGACAGCGCAACATGGACCGTTTGCTGAATCTCATTTCGAATCTTTAGGTGAGTCGCATTGGCAGTTAGTAGTGCAAGCATGTAACCATTGGCACTTAGGTTCCGCTGAATTGATTGAACCTTTTAAACTGTTACCTAACTGGTTGTTTGATGATTTAATGGTCTGCTTCTCAGCACCTAAAGGGGGCGTAGGTCCCCATATCGACCAATACGATGTGTTCATTATTCAAGGTAGCGGCAAACGTCATTGGCGAGTGGGCGATAAAGACGTTGGCCAATACAAAGAGTCGATTCAAGCAGGCGCTTTAAGACAAATCGAAGGGTTTGATGCGATTATTGATGAGATTTTAGAACCCGGCGACATTCTTTATATTCCACCTGGATTCCCTCATGAGGGCGACACGCTTGAACCAAGCATGAGCTACTCCATCGGCTATCGTTCACCGAAAGAACAAGAGCTACTCAGTAACTTTGCTGATTATGTCTTGGCACATGATATGGGCGATGTGCATCTACACAACCCAAATATGAAGCCTCAAGCAAGTTATGGCGAAATCTTATCTTCAGACACAGATTTGCTCGCTGAGATGCTAAAAAACGCTTTAAGCTCTGACGCTGATATTAAGAAGTTCTTAGGCGCGATGCTCAGCCAATCTCGCCACCAGCTTGACATTATTGAGCCAGAAGAGTTACTGACCCCATCGGAGGTTTTCGAGCACCTTGATGCTTCGGGCACACTGCGTAAAGTATCGGGAGTTCGCGCTTTATATCATCAGCAAGCTGCTGATACAGCCTATATTAACGGTGAAGCTTTCCAAGTCAGTGAAAAGTGGCTGCTTGATGCGTTATGTAATCATGAATGCATTGATATTCATTCTTTTACCAATGTGACCGATGAGCAGGCAGTGAGCCTTCTTACTGAGCTTGTCAACAAAGGCTATTGGTATCTCGATTAACTCGCTAATTGACGCTAAGCACTGATACAAAAAGGGTTTCGTACAACGAAACCCTTTTTTATTTTTAACGGTGAGAATCCATTATCTAAACTTTAAACTGATTCACCAACTGCTGCTGCTTATCAGACAGATCGGCAATTTGAGTACTCACCATCTCTGACTCTTCAGCTTGCGTGAGGATCTGTGCGCTCAAATCTCGGATATTGCTAACACTTTGGTTAACCTCTGCTGAAACCGATTGTTGTTCTTCAGCGGCCTTAACGATTTGAGTGTTCATATCATTGATAGACGCGATGGCTTCAAAGATCTGACCCAGCTCTTTGGCCGCACTTTGAACTTGAGCAGCGGAATCATTGGCAAGGTCGTTACCATCTTGAATCGCTTGAACCACATCTCGCGTGCCGTTTTGCACGTTTTCGATCACCTGCCTAATTTCACCAACGGATTCTTGAGTTCGGCTCGCAAGATTACGAACTTCGTCGGCAACGACCGCAAAGCCACGACCTTGATCACCTGCCCTTGCCGCCTCAATAGCGGCATTAAGTGCTAACAAATTCGTTTGCTCTGACACACCTTCGATCACCGATAAAATCTCGGTGATATTGGCGTTGTTTGCCGCGAGTTCTTCTACAACAGGAACCGCTGCTGTCATACGTTCCACCAAACGCAGCATTTCTTGTTGAGACTTGTCTATCACATCTTGACCAGATGCAGCCGCTTCATTTGCTTTTTCAGCTTCTCTTACTGCAATTTCTGCATTTTGAACCACTAAGCCCGCCGTTTGTGTCATCTCTTCAGATGCCGTTGCTACTAAATCAACTTCTTTAAACTGCGAGTCGCTACTGGTGCGAGTTTGCTGCGCGGCAACTCGCGACTGTTGGGTTGTTGTTCCTACTTGAATCGTCGTATCGACAACTTCACTGATAATTGATTGCAGTTTATCTAAGAAGCGGTTGAAACCGATCGCGAGCTGTCCTATTTCATCTTGCGACTTTACATCTAAGCGTTGGGTTAAATCCCCTTCACCTGAAGCGATATCATCTAAGCGTGCAACCACTTCTCGAATTGGCTTCACTAAACGCGAGGCAGAGAAGGCAATCGTAGCAAGACCAAGCACCACAAGCACAATACCTGCGATAAGCTCTGTCGTCACACTCGACTCGACTTGCTGGCTGATTATCTCATCTAGAGCCTCTGCATCTGCAAGCACACTAGAGCGAGGCAGATCAAATAGCACACCCCAAGTCTGATTCGCGACCATAATTGGTGCAAAAACATTAAGCCACTGGCCGTCTTCACTCCACTGTGTCTGAACAGATTGCCCAAACAATAGGTCAGTTAACTTATCCGGAGAAACAATATCACTCACAAATGGCTGGCCGACCGCACTAGATGGATTATCACTGGCGATCAATGAACCATCCAAACTGATCAGATTGACGTTACCACTACCGGAAAACAGCTGTTGATCAGAGTTAACGACAATCCCTGACAGACCATCTAATCGCAGGTCGATGCCAAAGAAACCAATTGTTGTATCATCAATCAAGAGTGGAATTGAAATTGAACTGGTTAAGAATGCCCCACCATCTTGAGTGACTACTCTTGGCGTGGTGATACAGGTATCACCCGATGCTAATGGGCAGTAGAAACGCTCACTGTTGGTTGAGTCTTCTAATACGGCTTCAGATAAAACACTCGAAACAATGTTCTCACCGTTTTGCGCTGTCATCCAATATGGTGCAAATCGACCAATTTCATTGGAACCAACATACTCAGCGTCAACATAGTTACTGTCTTCGTTATCAAGCATATTGGGCCTAAACACCAAGTAGGCACCTTGTACACTCTCAAAATCTATAACCGCTCTGCGTACCATCTCATCCAATGCGGTTCGCAGCTCCTCACTATCACCAAAGTTTTCTTCACTTAGGTTCTTTTGAAACATCACGCTAGATGCGAGCATCTCTGCTCGGTACAAAGCTTCATTTAGAAACTCTGAAACTTGCGTTGCATTAAGCAAGGCGCGAGTCTCTACAATCTGTTCTGACTTGTCGATAACAGACCTTGAACTCTGCTGTTTGATCTGGTGTTGATTAGAAATCGCGTTATAAACGGAAAAGCCAATCAAAGAAAGGGAAGTAACAAGCAGGCAAAAACCTGCTAGGAGTGTGATTTTCCACTGCACTGATAACGTTCGCATAATACATCCTTATAGCAAACTCGGTGTTTCAAATAGACAAATTAATTAATAAGTATCCTTGGAATTACACCATAAACGAAGTAGATATCAATCGAAAGTTTAAAAAAATGTTAAATACTGCCAAGTCCGTTCATCGCCTTCGCCGCGACTGAAAATTGATGCTAGTATTGCCTTACAAAAATTCGAACAGCCACAAGCAAGGAACGGAAATGAAAGTTATCTCTTTCAATATCAACGGTCTTCGTGCCCGCCTTCATCAACTACAAGCCGTGATCGATAAGCATCAACCTGACGTTATCGGCCTACAAGAAATCAAAGTTCACGACGAAGCCTTCCCCCTAGAAGATGTGGAAGCGATGGGTTACAAGGTTTACTACCATGGGCAAAAAGCACATTACGGCGTGGCTATACTGTGTAAGAAAGAGCCTATCTCAGTTCAAAAAGGTTTCCCGACCGATAACGAAGATCATCAAAAGCGTATGATCATGGTGACGTTAGAAGATGACAATGGTGAAAAAGTCACGGTACTCAATGGCTACTTCCCACAAGGCGATAACATCAACCACGAAACCAAGTTTCCGTATAAGCGTCAGTTTTATAAAGACTTGATGACTTACCTCAACGATCATCACAACAATGATGAACAGCTTATCGTTATGGGTGACATTAACATCAGCCCAATTGACGCAGACATCGGCATTGGCGAACCAAACCGTAAGCGTTGGCTGAAAAGCGGTAAGTGTTCGTTCCAACCGGAAGAGCGCGAATGGTTGAAGACATTATTAGACTGGGGCTTTGTCGACACTTTCCGTCAAATCCACCCAGATGTGAACGATCGTTTCTCGTGGTTCGATTACCGCTCAAAAGGGTTCCCAGACAACCGTGGCCTACGTATCGATGTGGTTCTCGCTACACCGAAGCTTGCGGAGAAATGTTTCGAGTCAGATATTGACTACGAATTGCGTGGTATCGAAAAACCTTCTGATCACGCACCGATTTGGTCGACGTTTAAGTAGCGAGAAGCGAGAAGCGAGAAGCGAGAAGCGAGAAGCGAGAAGCGAGAAGCGAGAAGCGAGAAGCGAGAAGCGAGAAGCGAGAAAAAATTAAAGGGTTGGCACAATGTGTCAACCCTGTGTTTTTTATGTCATCCCCGAGAGGGAGGCAAGACTGAGTTGGGGACCTCTTCAAGCAAGTAGATAACTGATTGAGATTCCCTACTCGCTCCTTCGTCACTCTATGGAATGACCGAGTAATGCACGGGGTTCATCTCGAAGGACGAAGTCCGCTCTCGGAACGAAGCGTTCTGAACACGCCTCAATCAACCGCTTTAATCCCATACTTGACTTGCAGTTGACTAACCTGTTCCGCGTGGGTGATTAAGTATTGATTAAAATCACTGATTAGACTTGGGTTGTTGATGTTCGAAAGGTGATAACTGCCACCGACAGACTCGAGCAACCAGGTATTCACATCCAAACTAATACTTTGATCCATTTGTGACAGCAGAAATTGTCCAACGCTGCGATCCATTACCACCCCTTGAACCCTGCCTTTAAACACCATCTCTAACAGTAACTCGGGATTATCTGCTTCAAGCACTTTTAGCTGACCACTTTCAATTACCTCAGAGAGTTTCCAGGGAGTCATGCCCCTTACGATACCCAGCTTGTTAAAGTTAGCCAGCCGTAGGTCTTTATCTTTCTGCTGCACGTACATGACTTCCTCGAGTTCAATCACAGGTGTTGAATAATTGATTTGGTAGCCGACTCTCGACTCAATATTCCATAAGTCGCTATCAGGAAACTTGGCATCAATTTCACCGCTATAAAACTTCTTATATAAGCGATTAATCGGCAATGCCAAATAGTCCACTTTATAGCCATAGGCCTGCCCAAAATTATTGAGAAGTTCTGGCACGTAGCCGGAATAGGAATCCATCGATTTATCGTAGGCGTAGAGGGGATAATAGTTGATGTTCTCGATGCCGATTGTGATCGATTTTGCGTAGCAGCTTAAAGACAAGAAAATAGATAATAACAATCCAACTGCCCGTGAGCCTTTCATCATCGTCTATGCTCTCCAGCGACTAATACCTGCAGTAATTATAGACTCAAAACGCTTTCCACCAGTTTAAATCGAAATACATTCCCCTCAGCAACAAAAAGCCGATGTATTCACATCGGCTTTTAGTTAATTCTAGTTATCGAGATTTCTAAGAGCGAAACGTTCCAGCTCTCCAAAAGGCGGAACGTTGTTCATTCTCTATCAAATCGCGATGAAATCTGCTTTGTAATCTGGGTTTACGTCAGCTTCGTAATCTACGCCTTCAACACCAAAGCCGAATAGCTTCAAGAACTCTTCTTTGTACTCAACGTAGTCAGTCAGCTCTTTTAGGTTTTCAGATGTGATTTGAGGCCATAGGTCACGACAGTGTTGCTGAATGTCGTCACGTAGTTCCCAGTCATCTAAACGTAGACGGTTTTTGTCGTCCACTTGTGGTGCACTGCCGTCTTCTTTGTATAGACGCTCACTGAACATACGGAAGATCTGTTCCATACAGCCTTCATGTACACCTTCAGCACGCATCTTCTTAAATACCATAGCGATGTATAGTGGCATTACAGGAATAGCAGAACTTGCTTGAGTTACAACAGACTTAAGTACTGCAACATTCGCCGTACCACCTGTTGCCGAAAGCTTATCGTTAAGAGCTGTTGCAGCGCGGTCTAGGTCCATCTTCGCTTTACCTAGCGCACCATCCCAGTAGATTGGCCAAGTCAGTTCAGTACCAATGTAGCTGTATGCAACCGTCTTACAACCGTCAGCTAATACGCCAGCTTCAGATAGAGCGTTGATCCAAAGTTCCCAATCTTCACCGCCCATTACAGTAACAGTGTCTTTGATCTCTTCTTCAGTTGCCGGCTCTACGCTTGCTTCAATGATCACGTCTTTGTTGGTATCAACCGCTGTAGAAGTGTAAGTCTCACCGATTGGCTTAAGTGATGAACGGATTAGTTCACCAGTTTCTGGCATCTTACGTACTGGAGAAGCCAGTGAGTAAACTACCATATCAATCTGACCAAGGTCTTCTTTGATCAATTCGATTGTCTTTTCTTTCGCTTCGTTAGAGAACGCATCGCCATTTAGGCTCTTTGCGTACAAACCTTCTTCACGAGCAAGCTTTTCAAACGCTACAGAGTTGTAGAAACCCGCTGTGCCAGGTTTTTTCTCTGTGCCTTCTTTCTCAAAGAAAACACCGATAGTTGAAGCACCGCCACCAAATGCCGCAGCGATACGAGAAGATAGACCGTAGCCACTTGAAGCACCAACAACAAGTACACGCTTAGGTGCATCTTTGATTGGGCCTTGCGCTTTTGTGTAAGCAATTTGTTCTTTTACGTTAGCTTCACAACCCACTGGATGCGTTGTAGTACAGATAAATCCACGAATTCTAGGTTTGATGATCATATTCAACTTCCTTTAAAAAACCCCGCTAGGATAAAAGGTTCATCTAAAGATCGCATCTAATTTCTGTAAAAATGTCGCGAAAATGTAAGTGGTTGGAGCACTTTCAGCGGCTATCGAGATCTTTAGCAAAAAAGAAAGGCACCATAAGGTGCCTTTCGTATCTTTATTGTTACTTCGCTAAGCTGCAGTATTTAGCTTAGCTTTGCCCTTTTTTGGCTTACCATTGGTGTGAATCGCGCTAAAGTCATGGCTAAAGTGGTCCACTTGAATCGCTTTATAGCGAAGCTTGTCTGCCGCGACAATCTGATCCACTTCTTCCTGAGTTAACACATCCGCTTCTAGTGCCTGCGCCAAACGGTCTGCCAGTAACCCTTTGCGGGCAACCTTACCTTCCTTCGCCGCACGCATTAGCTTACGCTCTAGCCCCTTAATGTCATACATAGCTAAGAATGCCGTTTCCATTAGGCCAACACTGTCATTCTCATCTTTGCCAACGTAGCAAAGGTTAGTCAATCGGTCACGTTGCGCACCCGGAGTCATCAAGGCTTCTGCTAGTTTCACCGTTAAATCATCACTTGGCTTCGCAAAATGGTTACCCAACGGGAAGATAAGTACTTTTAATAAACGCCCTACTGCTTTTTGAGGATAGTTAGTGAAGGCTTCTTGTAATGCATTAGCCGCATTGTATAAACAGTGCTGAACAGCATAGTGAACAAAGTCTAGATCTTGTTGTTGACGACCTTCATCCTCATATTTCTTAAGCGCTGCTGAAGCCATGTATAGATAAGCAAGCACATCACCTAAACGAGCAGAAATCATTTCTTTACGTTTCAGATCTCCACCTAGCGTCGCCATGGCAATATCTGCACTCACTGCAAGCGCACGGCTTAGGCGAGTCATCTCTTTGTAGTACTTCTGAGTCGCACCGCTCATGTCGGCTTTGATGAAACGAGAACCTGTCAACGCCGCACCAAACGCACCGAAGGTATTACCCATTGCATGTTTGATATGCTTAAACAGCAAATCATCAAACTCTTTCGCACCTTGCTTGTGATCAGGATTTGCTGCCGCTTCCATCTCTTTAAGTACGTATGGATGACAACGTGTTGCACCTTGCCCAAAGATCATCAAGTTACGAGTAAGAATGTTGGCACCTTCTACCGTAATCGCCACCGGAATACCCAAGTATGGCGATGCCAAGTAGTTCATTGGGCCATCTTGAATTGCACGACCAGAGTGAATATCCATTGAGTCATTAAGAATAGTACGAGCCATCTCTGTCATATGGTATTTAGCGATCGCGGTGACAATGCCCGGTTTCTCTTTAAGATCTAGAGAGGTTGTCGTCAGGGTTCGACTTGCTTCTAGTAGGTAAGTTAAACCACCAATTCGGCCTAGCGATTCTGCTACCCCTTCAAACTTACCAATCGACATGCCAAATTGCTTACGAACATACGCATAAGCACCTGTCGTACGTGAAGTTAGGTGACCAACCGCAGTGCCCAATGCCGGAAGTGAAATACCACGACCTGCTGATAGACACTCAACGAGCATACGCCAGCCTTTACCTGCGTAATCTTGACCACCGATCAGCCAGTCCATTGGAATGAACACATCTTTACCAAAGGTTGGGCCGTTCATAAATGCTAACCCTAGTGGGTCATGGCGCTCACCGTTTTCCACACCTTTATGATCAGCTGGGATAAGAGCACAGGTGATACCCAATTCTTTCTTGTCACCCATCAAACCATCTGGATCGTACATCTTGAACGCTAAGCCAAGAACAGTCGCAACAGGTGCTAGTGTAATGTAGCGCTTGTTCCAGTTGATACGAACACCTAAGACTTCTTTGCCTTCATGCTCGCCGTAACAAACAATACCTTCATCTGGAATACCACCAGCATCAGAGCCCGCTTCTGGGCCAGTAAGCGCGAAACATGGGATATCAGTACCATCCGCTAGGCGAGGCAACCAATAATCTTTTTGTTCCTGAGTACCGTAGTGTGACAGAAGCTCACCTGGACCTAACGAGTTCGGTACCATCACACAAACCGCTGCACTGATACTACGGGTTGCAATTCGCGTTACAATTGTTGAGTTCGCCAATGATGAAAACTCACGACCACCGTACTCTTTTGAAATGATCAAAGAGAAGAAGCGCTCTTTACGCAGGTACTGCCAAACTTCAGGTGGCAAATCGCGATCTTCTTTTACGATCTTATGGTCATCTAGCATAGCTAGCAGAGTTTCTAGCTCGTTATCCATAAACGACTGCTCTTCAGCCGTTAGGGTTGGCTTCGGATAATGGTGAAGCTTAGTGAAGTCAGGGCGACCAGAGAAAAGCTCTCCATCCCACCAAACACTACCCGCTTCCATTGCTTCCTTTTCAGTGCTCGATAGTGGTGGCAGCACTTTCTTAAACATTTTAAAAGCTGGGTCACTTACCCATTTTCTTCTTAGAGAGCCCATAATCAGATCCTTTTGTTCACTATTTAGTGGTCCAATATTTTTGTTATTTGTAGGTACTAGTTAAAACTTCGATTCCGCAGCGACGCCTGCTGCTAGGAATGGAATCAGTTGGTCAACAACAGATTTGGCATCCATTGCTTTTCCATAATCATTTTCAGCAATCTCAAGTAGCGCTTGACTTGAAGCCATTGTGAAAACACAAGTCCCGAGCGTAAAATGTAAACGCCAGAACAACTCTTCTTGAGTGAGCTTCGGATTCGCTTTCATTACCGATTGAGTAAATAGAGATAATGCTTCCGAATAACGAGTAGTGATAAACCAACGCAGATGGCCCTGCACATCGGTATAACCGCGACCGATTAATAGCATAAAGCGACTGGTTCCATTTGGCCGTACATCATTTAGATTACGTAACGGACCGCGTAGAGACTCAAACACGTCAGCCATCTCAAAACTTTCATTTAGGTTGAGGTTAATCAATGCATCTTGAACGGCAGGCATAAATGCTTCGAGGTATCGATCCAACACTGCTCTCACCAAGGTTTTCTTATCACCAAAGTGATAGTTAACCGACGCTAAATTCACACCCGCTTTACTGGTAATCGTGCGTAGAGAGGTATCTTTAAAGCCATGTTCTGCAAACAGCGCTTCTGCTACATCAAGAATTTTCTCTTTGGTGGAGTTTCTACTTGCCATTTTAATCACTCGTATTAAACAACTGTTTGAAAATATACATCCGAAACAACAAAGCAACAAGCTGTTAACATCACATTTTTATAGATTGGTCTGACCACCATGTCTGGATTGGGTTCTAAGCGCTTGAAAGAAAGAAAAGAAAATTTTTTTTAAAAAAGTTGGAACTGTTTTGAAAACGCCCGGTCTGAATAAGTGTAGTTAGCAGAGCATTCGAGGGTTTGGACAACCCACTAAGTTTACAGGCCGTCAAACTTGTTTTCTTACTGAAGCTACTAATTTACGCTGCTTTTTCTTATTAACTCCTATGTTTATTTGTATCCGCCCAGAGCCTGATTGCTCTGGGCTTTTTTTATTCTGCGCGTTTAATACCAACCTGAGCAAAAACCCAACGAGAACTTAGCAAGTAGTTACTCACCATCCCTACCAGTATCCCAGCAACCAAGGCAATCAAAGGCCCTCTCCCTACTTCTCCTAAAACATACGACAACAGCTTAAACACCAAGAAGTTTGGCAAGGCAGATAAGCTCGCTCCACACATAAACTTGATCCATTGCTGAGCCACATTTTGTTCTGTGTTTTGAAAAGTGAAGATGCGATTACCAAACCATGTCACCGTCGCAGCGCACACAAACGCGATTACACGGGCAATCATAATTGGCGTGCCTGACAGATAAAACAGAGCTGAAAAAACCAATGCATCGGCGACAAAGCCGATGCACCCAATCACTGCAAAGCGAAAAAGCTTGCTGTTCATGACTGTTGACCACAACGATACAATGAGCGACGACTCTTTGCGGTAAACTCGATAATGCAGCTTAACTGCTTTTCTTTAACCAGTTTATCTACTGCATTGCGTTCACCAATCAGCTGCACCTGAGACAAGGCATTCAGTTCCGATTCATCACTGAGTAACTTCGCCTGACCAGAACTGTAAAACTGTCCGGAGAAAGGACGTGAGCCAACATAGTAGGTAGCAACGTCAGGCTGAGCCATTCTAAGAATGACTTTGTCGCTACGTTTATCTCCGACATCTAAATGAATAAATCCGACCGCTATCACCAGTAACGCGGGTACGATACTCGCGGTGACCTTAAACCACTTTTTATCTTGTTTTAGATCCGAAACCAGAACCGCCATCAGCAAACCAATCGCAGGCACACCCGGCAGCACATAAGCGGGCAGAATATTTCCTGAGAAGGTAAATAGAACCAAAGGCGCTATCATCCAAAACAGTAAGAAGCTAACAATGCCATTTTTAGGTTTGATCCTTGATTTCAAACTGCGACATTTTTTCCACAGCAAAACTGGCAGAACAATAGACCAAGGCGCAGCGGAATATAGCCAAAACAACCAGATAGTGCCGCGAACTTCATTGTGTGCTGTCCCGTAAAGATCGCCCTCCCAACCACTGACTAGAAAGCGCTTAAAGTGCTCACCTACGATGAAATAATCGATAAAGCCCGGAGTTGCACGTTCTGCCAACACATACCAAGGTAAGGCAATGATTAGCATCAGCAGTGTCCCTGTTGCGATCGGGAAACGCTGCCAAAGCACTTTTAGCGCCTGAGTGAAACCATGCTGCAAAACAAGCCAAGGCACGACAGCAAGCCCCATTAACACAATCACAAGCGGCCCTTTAGCCAATAAGCCGATCGCTAAGCCGACAAAACCAATGTAGCCCCATCCCCTATTGGGCTTATCTTCCTCATAACTAAGCCAGCAGAGGTAAAAGCCAAGCATGGCGATGGTAATGCCTAGGGTTAGCGCCATATCCGTCATTACCGCGCCTGCAGCAATTGAAAAGATCCCACAGGTTGCTAGGACCAGTGCTGTGATTAAGCCGTTGTAACCTACCCGCTTGGCAAACAGTCCCATAAACAGCAAAATCAATATACCAGCCATCCAATGGGGAACTCGAACGGCAAACTCGTTGATACCGAACGTTTCGATACCCACTGCACTCATCCATGTAAACAAGGGCGGCTTACCCCAGAAAGGCACGCCATAGTCAAATTGAGGCGTGATCCAGTTGCCCGTCTCAATCATTAACCGCGCCATTTCACCATATCTGGCTTCGGTGGTATCCATAAGTGGGTAAGCGCCTAAAGTCAGCAATCTAATCAAGAGTGCCGCGCCTAAAATCGCCCATAAGTGAACTCGGTTAAAACTCACGCTCGTTTCTCCCTTTTTTGTACTTGCTGCCTTGCTTGTTTTTCACTGACCGACTGCACTAGGTAGAGTGGTCTCTGTTTGGTTTCAATGAAGATTCGCCCAATGTACTCGCCCAATACGCCGATACTGAGAAGCTGAATGCCTCCTAGTGCCAACTGCACAACCATCATTGACGGATAACCGGTGACAGGATCACCAAACAGCAGTGTTTTAATCACGATCATCACGCCATAGATGAATGCGCCCCCTGCAATCAAGCTTCCAAGCACTGTGGCAATCCTGAGAGGACGAATTGAGAAAGAGGTAATACCATCGACGGCTAAACCGATAAGCTTGAGATAATTCCATTTGGTTTCACCGCTAAATCGTGCATCGCGTTGAAACTGAATCGTTGCTTGTTTGAATCCCGGCCAAGCGAAGATCCCTTTCATGTAACGATTTCGCTCAGGGAGACGATTAATATGGTCGACGACTTCTCTTGAAAGAAGACGAAAATCTCCGACATTTTCAGGGATCTCAGACTTGACCATGGAATTGAGAAGGCGATAAAACACAGCAGCAGACTGACGTTTAAACCACGTTTCACCGAGCCTTTCTGCTCTTTGCATATTGACCACATCGTAACCCTCGCGCCATTTATCTAGCATTTGAGGAATTAGCTCAGGCGGATCTTGAAGATCGGAGTCAATGAGAATTACCGCTAAACCATGGCAGTGTTCGAGTCCTGCACTCATGGCTGCTTCTTTACCAAAATTACGGCTTAGCGACACACTCTGAATCGATGAAGAACGACTGGTGAAGCTTTCCACAATCGCTAAGCTATTGTCTGTGCTACCATCATCGATGTAGATGATCTCACTGGTGTCAGCCAAACTGTCTAAAACTGAGCTTAAACGTTGATGTAGTTCAGGCAGCACCTCTTGCTCGTTGAAGTAAGGGACAACAACGCTAAGAGTGACTGATGACTGAGTATGATGTGGCACTGAGGTGACAATACCCATATGGCCCCCTATTTGGGTTAGATTCTCAAACGCAGCTCAAGTGAACTGCTGTATTGCGATCGAATCTATCAACCAGCGTGTGAAAAGCTTGTTGTTCACGTTTTTTTCACGGCGTCATTGAGATCATAAAGCCCCATAAAATGAGAATGTGCGATGAACAGAGTATTACTGGTTGAAGATAACCGAGAGGTTGCGGGTATCTTGTTTGATTACTTCGAGTGTGAAGGAATGGAACTCGATTACGCAGACAACGGCGAACTGGGTCTACAACTGGCACTGGAAGGCACTTTTGACTTAATACTGCTCGACCTCATGCTTCCGAGAATGGACGGTCTGACCGTGTGCAACAAGCTAAGAGAAGCTGGCGTTAACACACCCGTACTAATGCTGACTGCGCTTGATAATCGTGACGATATGCTTAACGGCTTTCAACATGGCGCCGATGATTATCTGACTAAACCGTTTGATTTAGAGATCCTTGAAGCGCGCATCCACGCTTTGATTAAACGTTACAAGGGCCAAGTCGCCAGCTCCGTTTTACAATTTGGCAGTTTGAAGATCGACCAGAAAACTCGTCAAGCTTATCGCCAAGACAAACTATTGGCCTTAAACCCGACCACTTACACAATTTTAGAGGTGCTCTGTCAGCGCGCCCCCGAGGTGGTCACTCGACAAGAGATCTCTGAAAAGCTGTGGCAAGAAAGCGAACCCAACAACGATGTACTGCGCAGCCATATTTATCAGCTACGTAACCAACTCGATAAGCCTTTTCATGCGCCGATGTTAACCACTATCCCTAAAATTGGCTTTCGCTTAGAGGACATCTGATGCCACACGGTTTTCTCTCCAATACCCAAACGCTCACAGGAAGGCTTGCGGTATTTTTTACTGGTATGTCTTGCGTTATCGGGATTGTTACCTTTCTCATCTTCTACCTTG
Source organism: Vibrio sp. R10-SG3-ISO10 (assembly GCF_059834185.1). Taxonomy (NCBI): domain Bacteria; kingdom Pseudomonadati; phylum Pseudomonadota; class Gammaproteobacteria; order Vibrionales; family Vibrionaceae; genus Vibrio; species Vibrio sp. R10-SG3-ISO10. Next base: position 402,899 of record NZ_JCBDHG010000020.1, on the reverse strand, counting down.
CGTTGCAATGGTCGGAGGATCGAGTAGGTGAACGCCGCATTCTTATTGACCGCGATAGTGCCGTTGAGCGCTTTCTAGCCGGAGAGCAAGGAGAAATCCGCCTCGACTCACTCACTGTTGCCTACAACGACGCGGATTTAGTCCCCCAAGAATATCGCAGTTATGTTGAAAACCACGAAACCTTTCTCGGAGAAGTAGGCTCTTTGCTTTCTCCTCACGGACATATGGTTTACAAAGGTTACTATTCAGATAATAGCGAGCAAAAAACCATCGTACTGCTCTCTTTGATCGACAAAGTTGAGTTTGGCAACGAGGAAATTCTTTATTCAGGTATCATCGTCATCAGCTTTGTGTCTCTGCTGATGTTTACGTTTGGTGCGCTGTTGTTTCGTCTTTCTAGGCGCTTGATTGAACCCGTCAATGATATCACTAAACAGCTTAATGAGATGTCAGGTGACACTACCAAAGTCTTTGAAATACATCATGAAGCAGCCGAAGAGTTCCAGCTACTGACGACCCACCTCAATCAATATCGTAATGAACTTAACCTTGCCTTAAAGCGCGAACAAGCTTTTGCTCGTTATGCTAGTCATGAACTAAGAACGCCACTCACAGTGGTCAAAGGAGCAAACAAGCTCCTTACGCGCTCTAAACCGGATGAGTTTCAGCATCGACAGATCTCTCGTATCGAAGACGCGACTTTAGAGATGATTACTATGGTTGACGCTTTGCTCTCAATCGTACGCTACGAACGCAATGTCGACGATGCGCCGATGAGGAACATTGAGCATGAAGAGATTAACAAAGTCGTCACGGCCAACAAGGTACATGCGTCAGAGAAAGATCTAGAGATCAATGTCAGCTTCCTTGCGCAGCCTAAGCTAAGAGCAACCCCCGCGGTTCTGAACATGGTGCTGGGTAACCTAGTCCGTAATGCGATTGCAGCCTCTGATCATGGAAGAATCGATATCGAGGTGTCATCCGAGCATATTAAGGTGATTGACGATGGTCCGGGGCTCACGGACTCTCCAGACTCAGAAGGACATGGACTTGGGCTTCTGATCGTCGACGACCTCTGTCGACGCTACCAATGGCACTTTGAACTGACCAATCATCAAAATCGCGGTTGTTGCGCCACTATAAAATTTTGATCTAGATTGATACTCATGGTCGCCAATCCGTTAAGATAGGCGGCCAAGTTTTCACGATCAATTTTTATGAAGCTCGCCAATACGCCCATCACTCAGCACCAGTTTGCAGAGATACCGTTTTTCCTCAAGCGCGATGATCAACTGCACAGCCATTTCAGTGGTAATAAAGCACGCAAATTTATGGCGGTGCTTGAGCAAGATTATCCGAACATTAAAACGCTGATAAGCTACGGCAGCACTCAGTCTAACTCGCTTTACTCGTTGTCAGCGCTTGCTGCGATTAAAGGATGGCAACTAGAGTTTTATGTCGACCGTATCCCTCAATGGTTAGATGACAACCCACTTGGCAACTATCGAGGCGCATTAGAGTTAGGGGCTAAAATCATCCCCACTGCTGAATACCACCTTCATCCGCTAGAGTATATCGAGCAGATTCGTCAGCCAGACAATTCTTGCCTGTTTTTACCTGAAGGGGGGCGTTCAAAGCTTGCTAAACAAGGGGTTGAGCAACTCGCAAGTGAAATCCTCTCTTGGACAAGATATGAGTCCAATCACCAATTCGTTGTTGCACTACCTGCTGGTACTGGGGCAACAGCCCTCTATCTACATAAGTTTCTAAAGCCCCACTCTATCCCCGTATTAACTTGTCCATGCGTGGGTGGAAAAGAGTACTTAATCAAACAATTTGAAGAGCTGGGCGAGAACGATTTTCCACAGATACTAGAGTTAGAAACAAAACATCATTTCGGTAAACTTTATCAACAAGATTATCGTATTTGGCAGCAATTACTTGATGAGACCGATATCGAGTTCGACCTTCTCTACGATCCTATGATGTGGCAGTGTCTACAATCATGGTATAAAGAGAATCAAGATAAGAGCATCATTTATGTTCATCAGGGAGGTTTGCTTGGTAATGAAAGCATGCTGCCGCGATACGAACGTAAATTTGGTCAACGCTTCGGAGAACAAAAATGAAGTCCTACATGGTAGTACTAGTTGCTGCACTGGCTTTACCTGTGTCTGCCAATGTCATCTCAACTCCTGCTAAGCCGATCATCGGAATCAACGCCGGAGAAGTGGGCAAGCGCGTTTGTTACTACCAAGATAAAGCGTACTCTGATGGCGCTATCGTCCAAATCGATGAGTATTACATGATCTGCGCTGCTGCTAACGATTACGAACTCAATGGGGCATTAAAGTGGCACAGCATTGATCAATACCAAGCAGAACAATCCACCAGCAACGAGCAAAGTGGAAAACCAGTAAAAAGATACTCGGTAAACTAACCCCCTTTCCTGATAACAATAAATAGGCATAGATTGATCACTCCAATAGCGGTTCGCCTCACCAAGGGTGATGACCTTAAGCAAAGCATTCAGCACTTGGTCACGGAACATAATATCAGTGCAGGTACCATCGCCTCTTGTGTAGGGTGTTTTACTCACCTAAAGATCCGCTTGGCTGGCGCAACGCAAACTCTCGAATTAAACGAACCCGTAGAGATCGTCTCGGTAATGGGTACACTTACGCCCAATCATCAACATATCCACATCTCGGTTGCAAAACAAAGCGGAGAAGTTGTGGGTGGTCATTTGATGGAAGGTTGCCTGATCGATACCACGGCTGAACTCATCCTTCATAATTACCACAACCTGAGTTTTTCACGGCAACATGACGACGATACTGGCTTTACTGAGCTTGTGGTTAGCCAGAGAAGTTGAGAATAGAAAAAAGCTCCATCGGATGATGGAGCTTGGAGCATAAATAGTTCGGGGGAACTATTTGACTAAATTTCGTTTCGATTTGATTAACGCTGCCGCATTGTGCATGGCATCTTTGGTACTGACATCGATAATCGCAATATTGCTAAACCTTTCTGGCTCTTTTATTGCCACGTCATGAGCGAAGATAACCAGTTTTGCTCGCGCGATATCTAGTTCGGTGATGCGGTTGTTAATGCCATCTGCGCCTTGGGTTTCTACTTTAATTTTGATGCCCATAGAATAGGCTGCTTTCTCTAATGATTTAGCCGCTAGAAACGTATGGGCAACACCGGAAGGACATGAAGTCACCGCAAGTACATCGGCTTCCCCCTCTGTTTGCACTGAAGAGTATGCGCGGCGAAACGAGTCATACTCTTCATCTTCTCGGACCGTTTTTTTCAATAGAATAACAATACACGCCGTCGTGAGTGCGCCCGCAACGGTTCCGACGATATAGCCCAACTTGCCATCGACAACTGGAAGTACGATCCAACCTCCCCAAGGGGCATGGTTGATGACATGGAACATAAAGCCCGTCACATTACCGACAATACCACCAGCAACAATGGCTGGTAGAACACGCGCAGGGTCGGCGGTCGCAAACGGAATCGCCCCTTCACTGATCCCAATCATGCCCATAATGCCAGCGGCCTTTCCGGCCTCACGTTCATCACGCTTGAATTTATTGGGTGATATAAGCGTCGCTAAGGCTAAGCCAAGAGGAGGCGTACAAATTGCGATGCCAACGCCACCCATCAGCCAAGGCTGGGTGTTAACCTGAGTCTGAGCAAAGAGCGTCGCCACCTTATTGACTGGCCCCCCCATGTCAAATGCAGTCATTGCACCAAGAACGGTTCCAAGCACCACTTTTCCTGAGCCTGCCATATCGGTCAAAAGCAGGTTCAATGCGTTCATGGTTGCGGAGATCGGAGCGCCTATTAGCCACATTACTAACCCACAAGTGGCAAATGTCCCAGCGAGCGGGTAAATGAAAATGCTTCCTAACGAACTCATGCTATCTGGCAACTTAATCTGCTTGAGTAACAACACAAAGTAGCCGGCAAAAAAACCGACGACAATAGCACCGAGAAAACCGGTATTGTATTGATCAACCGCTACCCAAGAGCCAATCATTCCCGGTGCCAGTCCTGGTTTATCGGCAATTGAATACGCGATGTATCCACCAAGTACCGCGGTAAAAAGGGTTAAACCCGCGATTCCCATGTGCGCCATATCAGCCAGAATGCCCTGCTCTGGTAGTGCGGCATGGCCTGTCATCATCACCGACAGTGAAAGTAGAACACCTCCTGCGACAATGAACGGGATCATATGAGAAGTGCCAAACAATAAATGCTCTTTCACACGAGCTAAGTGCCTTTTGACAGGACTCATCGGCTCTAACCGTGCATCTTGCGTGAGATATTCCTGCTCCAAAAATGGCTCGGGGGTACTTTCAGTAATCAGCTGCAACGCCGCCTCTACGCTTTCTGCCTGTTTTAGCTGATGGATAAACTCTTCTTCAATCAGCTTACTGGAAAGCTGCGCTAAAACCTCAATATGATGGTGGTCGTCACCATCAGGGGAAGCAAGCATAAAGAAAACATCCGAAAGCTCTCCATCCTCGGCGCCATAGTCAATCCCACTGCGACTTATCCCTACCGCAACGGCGGGCTTAGCCACCGCAGAGCTTTTGGCGTGTGGAATCGCAATACCATCTTCAAAGCCTGTATTACCAATTTCTTCGCGAGCCCATAAATCGGCAACAAATTGCGATTTGTCAGCAAGGTTTCCGGCAGCACCGAGCAGCTCCACCAACTCCTTGAGCACTTCTTCTTTGGTGGTTGCTTTTAGATCGAGACATATCGTCTCCGACTGAACCAGGTTTGTAATGTCCATTATTTCTTACCTTGCCGTACTCGCGCTCGACTATAGATTAGTCACCTAGCCTTGCCCAATATATAGGACTAAAACGGCTTTAACTGGATTATTGTAACACTCGAATAAAAGTGTGAAGCCCATCTTTCAATTTATCGCTTTGAACTAAGGCAATCTGCCGTTGCTATGCTAATATCCGCGAAAATAGCCACAGAGAATTACTATGAAAATCATTGCTGTCACTGCCTGTCCAACAGGTATTGCACACACCTATATGGCAGCAGATGCACTCAAGAAAGCTGCGCCAAAACATAACGTGCAAATTAAAGTTGAGACCCAAGGTGCAATGGGGATCGAAAACCAACTCACTCCCCATGATATTACTTGTGCCGACAAGGTATTAATTGTCTCGGATATAGAGATTGAGCAATCGAGCAGATTTGATGGGTTACCTTGTGTAAGAATCCCTATTGAAGACGTACTGATTAACGTTGATAAAGTATTTATCCTCCACTGCCGAGCATAATGCTGCTAATGACAGAGTATCAAATTACCTTTCTTGTTAATGACTCCGGTGCCAGTGCTCACGCCACTAAACCGCTGTGTAGTCTTGCGAAAAAGTTCAAAAGCAACATACGAATTATCAACATCACGCGCAATCGTAGTGCTGACCTCACTAAATCTGTTGCCTTACTGCAAGCGGGATTGGTCGAAGGGGATTTGTGTCAGATTACCGCTTTTGGTATCGATGCCGAGCTCGCATGCTTTGTACTCAAAGATGTTATCTCTGAGCACTATGCCTTAGTCGGCTCCAACATTAATTATGAGTTTTCCAATCAGTTAGCACAGAGATTACCGCAGCTAAAAACGCCAAGTGCAGTCAATTGGTACTATGCTAAGGCTCATACCGAACTGTCCAAGTTTGAATGTTTAAAAGGCTTGGCTCAGCTTATCTACCCTCAATCAGCCGATGATCTGATCCTTGCCTTCATCAAAAGAGAAGAACGCTCATCAACCTGCGTAACGTCAGGCATTGCCTTACCTCATGTGATGTTCGATGGTATCAATGAGATCAACATCGCCGTAATAAGCAGTGATACACCAATTGATTGGGCTTCTAAAGTGGGACAGGTTCACCTGGCTATAGCACTGGTGATGCCTTCATCCCCTACTCGCGATCAAATAATTACCGCAACCAATCTGACCAGAAACCTGCTCTGCGGCCAATTTGCAGAACGTCTTTTAATGACAAAAAGCAGTATCGATCTTCAAGCCCTGCTGATGTATTCCATGTCACGCTTAATTACATAACCGCTAGATTGATCCGCGGTAGTCAGATGGCGTTCTTCCAGTGCGATTTTTGAATACTCGGCAAAAGTAATTCACATCCTTAAAGCCACACCTAACCGACACTTCATTAAGTTTAAAGTTGTATTTCTTGAGCATGAATTTCGCTCGATCAATTCGGACCCAAGTAATGTAGTCTGCTAACGTCATGTGCCCTTGCTGGCGAAACAATCGCGATAAGTGATTGGCAGAGATGCTAAATCGAGCGGCAATGCTGTCTCGGGTGATCTGGCGGTGGAAATTCTCCTGAATGTAGATACAGATCCCCTGATAAAGATCCTGAACTCGGTTGTGAGACTTTTCTAATGGCGTATCTAACATGGTTTTGCAGTATTGCAATAACGCTTGCAGCAGTAGCTCATCCATTGGCTTTTTGGCATTTTCTCGCGCAAGCGAACTCAGCGCCTCAAGAATGTTATCGAGTGCGAAGCCTGAACGCGTCTGAATACTGTGCTTTTGGATATCGTAAAAGCTGGATTCCCCTTTACGCTTGCTAACCAGACTTAAGCCCAATTGGCGTCGGCCAAATAGGATACTCAATACAGAACAATTGGTATCCCAATCTGGCTTATTCCAGCAGTTCGGCGGAATAAAGATCGCGTCTCCTGCCTTAGCGATAACTTGAGTGACTTTACGCTCATGATCTTCCATTTCATTAATGTATTCGCCATCAAGTACTAACTCCAATCGAGGAAAATTAACCTGATAACTGCATTCCGGTGGCGTGTGAAAGTCTCCAGCAAACCAAATGTGATGAAAAGCTTCTCTCTCACCAAGTACCGAAGAAATTAAGTCATGAAATACCATTTGGATACTCTCAATAAGTCGCGCGTGTGCTACGCGCATAGGTATACCGCTAGTAGAGACTTTGCGCTATTGAGCAAAATCACAATTTAAGATTAATGGTACAAAAATCCAGCCATGGCAATAAATTTATAGTTATTCGCCTTCCATATTATGGAATTAACAAGCCAACAAAAATATGCAAACCATTGTTTTAAATTAATTAATCACTTTCAAATCAGTGTTATACCTGACTCACCCGGCGATCTAAATCACACCTCGAAAATACAGTTACAATCTTCTAGTAAATGCATTTTTTCTTCACTACAGACTCTTTCTCACAGCTTCCAAAATACCCCTGATACAACAATAAAATTATTAGGGGTTCACAATGATCACCAAACTCATCAATGAGAATTTGATTGCGCTCGATCTTAAAGCGCAATCCAAAGAAGAGGTTTTTCACGAGCTAATCGAGGTACTTTATTCACAGGGTAGAATCACCGACAAGCAACAATTTCTCGCCGACATCAAGGCTCGCGAAGAGCTAGGCAATACAGGTTTTGAAGAAGGCGTCGCCCTCCCTCATGCCAAAAGTGCTGCGGTTATCGAACCCGCTGTCGTTATTGGCGTTCACCGTACAGGTATCGATTACGGCGCAGAAGATGGATTGTCATCGAAACTCTTTTTTATGATCGCCTCTCCAGATGGCGGTGACAATCATCACATCGAAGTGCTGGCAGAACTCTCTTCTAAATTGATTGAAGAGGGCTTTATTGAGCGTTTTTTAAACGCGACATCAAACCAACAAGCGTTAGAACTTCTGCTGCAAAAACAGACTCAAAACGAAGTAGTTAGCGATACCTCCAATGGCTTTGTGATCGGAGTGACAGGATGTCCGGCGGGCGTTGCACACACCTACTTAGCTGCAGAAGCTCTGGAGAAAGAAGCGGCCAAGTTAGGCTATGAAATCAAAGTCGAAACGAATGGCTCTATCGGCGTAAAGAACAGCCCGACAGCAGAAGAGATTGCCCGAGCAGACGCCATTATTGTTGCCTGCGATAAACAGGTTGATATGGCGCGCTTTGCAGGGAAACGCGTTGTAAAAACCAATGTAAAGGCACCGATCAAAGATGCACAGGGCTTGATCACACAGGCGTTAGATGCGCCGACTTATCACGCTGACACTCAAACCAATGAATCTTCTGTCGCTGATAAAGCTTCTCAGGCTCGCTCTGACTTGTACCGCTTTTTAATGAATGGTGTATCTCACATGATCCCATTTGTTGTCACTGGCGGCCTATTGATCGCGCTAGCGCTAGCAATAGGCGGTGAGCCAACTGAATCCGGCATGGCGATTCCTGCCGGCAGCATGTGGAACCAAATCCTAGAAGTGGGTGTGGTCGCCTTCACGTTAATGATCCCGATTCTTGCGGGCTATATCGCTTACGCCATTGCAGACCGCCCAGCTCTTGCTCCAGGTCTTATCGGTGGCTGGATTGCCAATAATGGCACTTTCTATGGCGCAGAAGCTGGAACAGGATTCATCGGTGCGATTGTTGCTGGCTTACTTGTCGGCTACTTCGTTAAATGGGTTACCTCGATCAACTACCACAAGTTTATCCAACCACTTGTGCCTATCATGATCGCTCCCATCACTGGCTCGCTATTTATTGCTGGCTTATTCATTTTTGTTATTGGCGCGCCGATTGCCGGACTGATGGATAGCTTAACTGCCCTTCTGACCTCAATGAGCACAGGTAACGTGGTATTGCTTGGCATTGTATTAGGTGGCATGGCTGGATTTGACATGGGCGGCCCATTCAACAAAGTCGCGTTCCTATTTTCTGTCGGCATGATTGCCAGTGGTCAAACTCAGTTTATGGGTGCGATGGCTTGTGCAATCCCTGTCGCACCTCTTGGTATGGCATTGGCAACTGCTCTGGGCCGTAAATTCGAGCTGTTCGAATCTTCAGAAATTGAAGCAGGTAAAGCAGCTGGCGCGATGGGCTTAGTTGGTATCTCTGAAGGCGCGATTCCATTTGCAGCTCAAGATCCCATGTCGGTCATCCCAGCCAACGTTCTTGGCTCTATGGTCGCCGCTGTTATGGCGTTCTCGTTTGGCATCACTAACAGCGTCGCACATGGCGGTCCGGTCGTCGCGCTTCTTGGTGCAATGAACTACCCGCTTCTTGCACTCGTGAGCATGGCGGCTGGTACTGCTGTCACCGCACTGACGTGTATCACGCTTAAAAAACTACGCAAAGAAAAGCTGGTTACCGCAGCAGCTTAACCCTTCTCCCTTAACGCTAAGTGGCTTGAGTTCCCTCAAGCCACTCTTTTCCTATGGTGAATGCAATGCCAGAACTCACAACGTCTGTTGCCAATGAACTCTACACTTCAACCACAGCGGTTTCTGCTTTTGACCAGACTGAAAATCTTAACTTAGAGCCGCGCCAAGCCTTCTTTCCAATGAAGAACGTGATTCAAAACTACGCTTGGGGCAGTAAAACGTCACTGAATCAGCTGTTTGGAATCAGCAACCCAGAATCTGCTCCGCAAGCAGAAATGTGGATGGGCGCTCACCCAAATGGCTGCTCGTTGGTTACGAGCCAAGGTAGTTCAGTCAAGCTTTCTGAACTTATCGCCAATAACCCACAGCACTACCTCGGGGAACATACCGCCAACACATTTGGCGAGCTGCCGTATCTATTTAAGATCCTCGCGGCAGAACAAGCTCTATCAATACAAGTCCACCCGAGCAAAGCCCAAGCAGAATCTGGATATGCTAAAGAGCAACAGCTAGGGGTACCATTGACTGCGAGTCATCGTAATTATAAAGATCCCAACCACAAACCAGAATTGGTGTACGCCCTTACCCAATACCAAGCCATGAATGGCTTTAGGCCAATCGAAGAGATCATTGAGAACTTCACACAGTTAGCCATTCCAGAGCTTAATTGGTTACTTGAAGCGTTAACCAAAGAGCCAAATTCGCACGGATTGGCGAGCTTCTTCTCTGGGATACTTTCCTTACAAGGTGAACAAAAAGAGATGGCACTCATCATGTTGATGGTCAAAGCCAAGCTCTCTATAGAACCTATGTATGCGCTTATTACCGAATTGGAAAAACAGTACCCGAACGATGTTGGACTATTTGCACCCTTGATGCTTAACGTCATTACCTTACAACCAGGAGAGGCAATGTATCTTGACGCGCAGACTCCTCACGCGTATTTGCATGGTACTGGGCTAGAGATCATGGCGAATTCTGACAATGTACTTCGAGCAGGACTCACACCTAAGCATATCGATGTCGAAGAGCTTGTCTCTTGTACTCAGTTTGTTTCGAAGCCAAGAAGTAGCCTTAAGCTAGCGCCCTCAATTGACGCAGGAATTGAAAGCTTTACGGTGCCAGTTGATGACTTTAAGTTTGCGATCCTTCATGACTCCGACAACCGTCATCTAACAACGACCAGTGCTGAGATTCTACTACCACTCGACGAACCAATGACCTTAACGCGCAGCAATGGAGAAACATGCCAAATAGCTATTGGGGACTCGGTGTTTGTTGCGGCGAATACAGGCAATTACACGCTCTCCTGCCAAGGACGGGTAGCACGAGCATACAGCTAAATTAATCCAATCACTTTATTGAGCCTCACCATCGTGAGGCTTTTTTTATCTAGAGAAATAGGCGTTTATCGAAATAATAATGATGCCAATCACAATTAAATTTAGCCGATACAAAAGTATAGCTATAGCCTTATTTTTGCTATTTCGACGATAGCAGCAATGGATTAATTTTAACTCATCGAAAAGCATTCGTGAGTTTAGAAATGATTACACAATTAACTAATGTCAATTTAATAAAAAAACAATTATCCGCGACAAATAAACAACAAGTATTCGAAGAGCTTGCTCAATTACTGGCAGACAACCAGCGCATTAATAATCTCAATAACTTCCTAGCAGATATCTGGGCTCGTGAAGCACTTAGCGTCACATCGATGGATGGCATCGCCTACCCTCATGCGAAAAGCAGCGCTGTATTGGAGCCTGCCATTGCTGTTGGCATCAAACCGACTGGCATTGATTACGATGACGAAGACGATATTAACCCGACCCTATTTTTTATGATTGCCTCACCAGATAATGGTGCTGACCATCATATCTACGTTCTTCAAGAGCTATTTGGCAAGTTCAGCGAAGAATTTATTGAAAATATTATAAAAGCAAAAGATGAACATCAGATCTTAGATATTTTAATTAATTCATAAGGTAAATTAGATATGAGTACAATAACCGCTCAAGCTGCTAATAGTAGCGATCTTAAAAAAAACCTCAGTACCCTAAAGCAACACCTTCTATTTGGTACCTCGCATATGTTGCCATTTATTGTCGCGGGCGGTGTTTTGCTCGCACTGGCAGTAATGGCATCAGGTAAAGGGGCAGTCCCAGCAGATGGCTTACTCGCTGATATTTCAAACATCGGCATTAAAGGCCTCGTCCTGTTCCCAATTATTCTCGGTGGTTTCATTGGTTATTCTATTGCAGATAAACCAGCGCTTGCGCCTGCGATGATCTCTTCTGGCATCATGGCAGATATGGGCGGCGGTTTCTTAGGCTGTATTGTGGCAGGTTTTATCGCAGGTGGCGTCGTTTTCCAACTTAAGAAAATCCCTCTTTCTGCCAATATGACTGCGCTAGGTGCCTACTTTATCTACCCTCTTATCGGCACATTAATCTCTGCGGGCATTGTTCTTTGGGGAATTGGTGAGCCAATCAAGATCTTTATGGCTTCAATGAACGAGTTCTTGGCATCAATGGCGGGCGCTTCTAAAGTTGTACTTGGTACCATTCTTGGCGGTATGACGGCTTTTGATATGGGCGGCCCAATCAACAAAGTAGCGACGCTATTTGCACAAACACAAGTCGATACTCAACCATGGCTAATGGGCGGTGTTGGTATTGCTATCTGTACGCCTCCGCTAGGCATGGCGCTAGCCACTTTCTTATTCAAGAAGAAATTCACTAAACAAGAACAAGAAGCGGGCAAAGCGGCCGCGATCATGGGCTCTATCGGTATCTCTGAAGGGGCTATCCCATTCGCAGCCAACGACCCAATGCGCGTACTTCCTTCTATCGTGGCTGGCGGCATCGTGGGCTGTGTATTTGGATTCTTAACTGATGTGCTACTACACGCACCTTGGGGCGGCCTAATCACAGCGCCAGTTTCAAGCAACATCCCAATGTATGTAGTGGGCATTGCTCTTGGTTCATTAACAACGGCTCTAATAGTCGGCTTCTGGAAACCAGTAGCAGAAGAGTCAGAAGACGAAATCGAACAAGACGCACCAGTGCAAACTCAAGCGGCTCCAGTAGCAGGCGAAGGCGAGTACGATATTGTTGCTGTCACTTGCTGCCCATCAGGTGTTGCACATACCTTTATGGCAGCCAAGGCACTAGAAAAAGCAGGCGCTGCAGCTGGAATTAAGATTAAGGTAGAAACTCAAGGTCAAAACGGCATTCAGAACCGCATTACAGACCTAGACGTTGCTAACGCTAAACTGGTTATCTTAGCTCACGATATCCAAGTAAAAGATGCCCATCGTTTTGCCAACGCGAACGTGGTGGAATGTTCAACCAAAGAAGCAATGAAGAAAGCGAGCGAACTCATTCAAAGCTAGATGTTTTGTAAAAATCAGAAACGAAAAAGCCCCAGCATTTCTGCTGGGGCTTTAGAATGTGGCGGTGAGTGAGAGATTCGAACTCTCGATACGTTGCCGTATACACACTTTCCAGGCGTGCTCCTTCAGCCACTCGGACAACTCACCGAATCAAATTGTGGTTGGTTTCGTTAACCAACGAGGCGCTAATTTAATGATTCTATTAGGTTAGGTCAAGTCTAATCCCTAAAAAAACCGCACCATAGAGACTGTTTGGTTACTAACTGGCTAATTCGATCATGAATCAGTCAGTTTAGGCTTCTTGATAGTAGCCAGGAACGCGGAACCACTTACGGCACATATCTAGGAAGTAACCGTACAAAACACCCATTCCACATGAAACAACTGCATTAGAGGTTACTGCAGTAATGATCTGATCAGTCGATGCACCCACAACCAATAGAATTGCTGCGTAAACCGGAGACTGGAACAGGACATAAGCTAAAAGATCAGAGATGTTTTTCATAACGCCAGTGTCAGATAAGCGAGCGCCTTGGCGTAATACGTAGTCACGGAACAAACCGTATGGCCAGGCAATGGCGATGTTAACTGGGATTGAAAGCGTTCGTGAAGCTAGCGATTGCTCGAAAGTCATACCGGATACAAAAATTTCAATGAACATTCCGGAAATAAAACAAAACACAACCATTGCAAACGTATCAGCAGCAGCGTTACGAATACAGAAAGGCCCACGAGACTTCATTCTTACCTCAACACAAATAACTAGATATAAAACCAAAAGACAAAACGAAAAACCAGCAAAACAACAAAAAGCCAGTCAATATCGCTATTAAAGCATTATTTTTTCAGTTTTAGACTTCAAATTTATTGAGAAAAGGTAAATAAACAACCAAATTTCGTAGTAAAACTAGATTATGTCGCTAAGATTTAAGCCAAAGGACAGTTTTTAAGCAAATTAACGTAATTTAGTTACAGTAATCTTTGACTTGTACGGCAAGTAAATCCAACTCTTCTTGTTGAGGGAACTCCCCGGCCATCAATCTAGATTCAATATTAAATAAGTTATCGTCCAGAATCGGTGTCTGAATGCCATCGAGATTTTGCTTTATCTGCGCAAACTTGTTTTTGGCATGGGGTAAGTCTTCGTTTTCTATTGCCATAAAGAACATCATCAATGGCTCTTCCAGCTCTATTTTGAGCTCATTTGAGTTCGCAGAGCTGTTTAGAAGGTGAGGCTGAAATTGATACAGCTTGTCGGAATAATTGACTAATGCATCATCGAGTTCCGTTTCATCAATCGGCTTCGAGATAATGTAATCAACGCCCGCCCCCAACATTCGCTCTCTGGTATCTCTGAACACATCAGCGGTACAACCAAAGATCAGCATATTGGCTCTCTCATCAGCCAAGCTACGAATTGCTGTAGTGGCTTCAACACCATCCATCACGGGCATGTGGTTATCCATCAAAACAAGATCAAACCCACCTTGAGCAATAGCCTCAACACCAAGCTCTCCATTTTCGACACACTCACAAGAGAAGCCTTTATTGGTCATAAACGTATTCAGAATAATCGCATTAGTGCGGTTATCTTCAACGATCAAGACTCTTAAACCGTTATAGTTGAGCTTTCTTAGCTCGCGATATTCAGCAAAAGCAGGCTGGCTAATTTCAGCGCGAATGGCGGCTTCAAAGCTCGAACCAATTCCGAGCTCACTTTTTACCGTTACGGTGCCTCCCATTAGTTCACATAGCTGCTTTACAATCGCAAGGCCCAATCCGGTTCCACCAAAACGGCGCGTTGTAGAAGACTCAGCCTGTTCAAATGGCTTAAATATCTTGCTTTGGGCTTCACGGGCAATCCCTATACCGGTATCTCGCACGCGAATAAGCAGGTAGTTTTCTTCGCCTCGTTGCTCTTCTTTGAAATACACTTCCACGTAGCCACGAGAGGTAAACTTGACGGCATTGTTAAGAAGGTTAAACAGAATCTGTCTTAATCGCGCTTTATCACATAGGTACCAACGCTCATGGGGTACTTCAGAGTAGACCTTGAACTGCAACCCTTTCTCGGAACAGAGCGTAAAGTAAACACTGTTGATACTGCCGATAATCGACTCTAACGGGAAAGGTGATGATTCCAGCTCTAAATGCCCTTGCTCTACTTTCGAGAAGTCGAGAATCTCATTGAGCAGCGTCATCATATGCTCGCCAGATTCATACAATGTTTTAAGATGCTTCCTCTGCTCTTCACTTAAATCGGTTTTTAAAAGTATTTGCGCGGTCCCCAGTACCCCATTCATTGGTGTACGGATCTCGTGAGATAAAGTGGCAAGGAATGCACTTTTTGCTTTCGTCGAAGCCTGAGCTTTAACCTTTTCTTCTTCAAGATAAACCGTTTTTTCATTTAAAGAGTCGATGAGGTATTTGATTTCATCTTGGCTATTGTAATCAATCTCTATTGCCCCTCCCTCTTTGGATTCATCGAGGCTACGTGCAATGACAACAATCGGAGAAATCAGAAAACGGTTAATCAAAAAATAGCCTAGCATTACACAAGCAAGCATGATCGGTACGATGACGGCTTCGACTTTAGAGACCAGATCATACACCTGTTCGGCTACCAACCGTTTGGCGTTCACAACGTCAACACTCCAGTTAAAATCACCAAAGCTGTTTTGACTGATATAGATATTTTTAGCGAGCTGGAAGTTGTGCTCTGTGATGACATCTCCGTAACCGTCACGCAGTATCACGCCTAAGTCGTACTCTTCCGCATGCAGGCGAACAAACGCAACCAAGGTTTCTAATGAGATATCAATGGTTGCTACGCCAGCAAACTCACCGTCAATGTAGTAAGGTGATGAGGCGGTGATCATCTGCACATGGGTAAAGGGGTCTATGTATACCGGAGACCAAGACACAGTTCCGCTTGGTTTTTTCACAACAGAGGTATACCAAGACTCTTTGTCGTATCCCCCTGACTCGGGGTTATCCCATGAGAGCACCCTGTCGATCTTGCCATCACTTGCTCGGTTAAAGAACAGACTTTTATAAGGGACTTGTTGATCAATCGAGTAAGGCGTCGGCCAAAGACCGCCACTCACAGCAACCCCTTCAACAAGTGAAAAAAGCTTATGCAGCAAAACCGCTTGGTGTTCTTGAGTTTCGTGGTTACTACCGATACTGACCACGGCTTGCAAGATCCCGACGGAGCTATTTATCGGCTCTTCTATCTGAACAGAGATAAGCTCAGTTCGAAGATCAAGGTTTCTTTCTAGCTGCGCTCTGGTCGGCGGTTCAACGATCAAGTAGCTGACAGTACCGATAAGGGCGACAGCCATAGCTAGATAAATAGCTAAAGCAAAAATGCTCTTCCTTTTTAGCGATGAACGAATATCCATAAATCTTTGAATTTTGACCGTTTATAAAAAATTATAGCGAATATATCTGAGCAGCAACCTTTTTCTCACTTCTCTTGGCTGTTACCATTGCGATATCACAACTCCTGATTTACATAGGATGTCTATTTTGACCCTACAAGAACTTCTGTCCTTGCCTGAGCTTGAAGGTAAGTTGATTAACGAAGCCAAGACTCATGGTTTCGTTACCGCTATGGCTGCAGCGCCTCACACGTTGACTCCTCACGAATGGCTTCCATTCCTTTGGGGTGGTGAAGAAGTTGCCCCTTTTGCAGATGGCGAACAGTTAGAGATATACATTGAGCATATCATTGCCATTTGGAATGAGTCGCGTCCTGCCCTACTGGAAAATCGTTGGCAATGGCCCGAAGGTTGCGCTCTAGATAAAGAAGAAATCGTGACAGAAGCAACGCGCGACTTCTGTGAAGGAGTTCTCCAAGGTTGGCAGCTTGCACGTGACGATTGGGAAACCATCATGCCAGAAGATAGCGAAGATAACGCCCTATTAGGCGGTGTGTTGCTATCTGTGAGCATGCTTTATGATCCTGAAACCTCAATCGCAACGCTTGCTGAACAAGGTATTGAGGGTCTTGAACAGTTTGAAGAGATCTTTAATGCAATGCCAACCATGCTATGTGGCTTGACGATGCGTGGTTCAATGCTGGCAGATCAAGAATAACAAAATAAAAAATCGCAGCTCAGGCTGCGATTTTTTGTTGTCAGGTTCACTCAATTTTTTGCCAATTAAAATCTTCAATACGCTCATCCGCAATATAGAATATCTTAGCGCTAGGTAAAATCTCCCTATCGAGTTCTGGGTTGAGTTCAATCCCTTGCCCTACATCCAATGCGATCAGCGTTGCTTGATAGTCTCGCTTCATAAACTGAAAAGCATCTTCCACTTTTATTGTTTTCTGCTCACTCGGATAAGTCGTCGAATACTGAGTCATGCCCCGTGTAGAAGCCAATAACTCCTGATGCAAAGCGCTTGAACCCGGGTCTACCGCGGCTTTAGCGAGCATTTCAGCCCCTACTGCCGGAATACACTCGGCATTTGGGCAATGCTGGCTTAGAAGGTTACTGAGAGCCTCATCTTTAAAGTAAGCGAGCAGATGGGCACTTGGGTTGATGTTGGCACTGTATAGCGCAGCTGACAACGTAATGTCGTCTTCTAGGTTATCGACGACAATACAACTGGCCCTTTCAATTGCGGCTTTTTCCATCTCTTGTGAGTCGGTATAGCTGTTTACTTTTACGAATCCAATTTCGCCAGGAAGCGGGTTTTCAATATCTGAACGACTGCATAGTACAATTGGACGTTTGCCCTCTTCTTCATGCTGTAACATGCGAATCAAATGCATGGTACGTTGCCCATTCCAACCTAATAGTACGATATGATTTTCCACACCAACTCTCCGCTTTCCTAAAATACCTGCGCGCCAATACTCGACCATCCCTGCTGCAAGTCGACCAATCAAAGCCGCAAAAAGTGACAAGCCCCCCGGGATGACAAACAAGATAACTACCCATTTTCCCATTGAAGTTTCAGGCGAATGATCGCCGTAGCCGACGGTTGAAGCCGTCACCATCAAGAAATAGAGAAAAGTTGAGAGGTCATCGGTAAGCGCGTGCTCACTACTCGCTCTCAGTAAAATCCAAGAGGCGGCAATATAGATAACCAACAGCAAAGCTAAGTTACGATTACTAAGATTAAATATATTTGAGTTCAGCCACTTTCTAAATGTTAGCCAAATAGACATAGTGCTCCTTCACTTGTTCGCTTAAGGGTATTTAAGCCTAAGAGCTTATACAAAAAAACCAGCCATTGAGGCTGGTCTTGATAACTGTGACAAATATCCGCTTAAGCGTTGCCTTTTACCTGCATGTTTAGTTGCTCGGCAAAATCTAGCATGCGGTTCAACGGGATAAGAGATTTAACACGTAGCTCTTCATCAACAAAGATTTCGTGCTCTTCACCACCATCACGTAGCGCAGCTTCAATCGCTTTTAGGCCGTTCATTGCCATCCAAGGGCAGTGTGCACAGCTACGACAAGTTGCACCTGCACCCGCAGTTGGCGCTTCAATCAGCTCTTTCTCTGGAACTAGCTGCTGCATTTTAAAGAAGATGCCTTTATCAGTCGCAACAATCATTTTCTGCTGTGGCAGCTCTTTTGCCGCCTTAATTAGCTGACTTGTAGAGCCGACAGCATCTGCTAATTCAACAACGCTAGCAGGTGACTCTGGGTGAACAAGGATGGCTGCATCTGGGTATAAACCTTTCATCTTACGCAGCGCATCAGCTGAAAACTCATCGTGAACCACACATTCACCTTGCCAAAGCAACATGTCTGCGCCAGTTTGGTTAGCAATGTACGAACCTAGGTGGCGATCAGGGCCCCAAATAATTGGCGTATCTTCAGAATCTAGGTGTTCAACGATTTCTAATGCGATGCTCGATGTTACAACCCAGTCAGCGCGTGCTTTTACTGCAGCAGAGGTGTTTGCGTACACAACAACTTTGTGATTAGGGTGAGCATCACAAAACTCAGAAAACTTGTCAGCAGGACAACCAAGATCTAGAGAACACTCCGCCTCTAGCGTTGGCATAAGAATACGCTTTTCAGGTGTCAGGATCTTAGCTGACTCACCCATAAAGCGCACACCACCGATAATCAGTGTGCTTGCAGGGTGGCGGTTACCAAACTTTGCCATTTCAAGTGAATCACCGACAAAACCGCCAGTCTCTTCTGCCAAAGCTTGGATCTCAGGATCTGTGTAATAGTGAGCAATCAATACCGCGTCTTTTTCTTTAAGCAACACCTTGATGTTGGCAATGTGTGCTTGTTTTTCTTCTTCTGTTAGCGGGATTGGTTTTGGTGGGAATGGGTAAACTGTCTCAATTGTATCTAATATGTGGCTCATTGCTTTTGCGCTACGCTACTTCCAGTAATCCGAGTATTGTAACCTTAACGCTATTGTAGATTCCAGCGTCGACACAAAGGAAAACAAAAAAGGAGCGCTTTGCACTCCTCTTCAATACAAATTATGAACGGTTAAAGACGCTCTTTTGCCAACTTAGCTGAAGCACTATTTGGATACTCATCAACCACTTGCTGATAGTACTTTGTCGCTTGAGCTTGGTTATTATTGCGAGCTGCGATATCACCAAGTTTCACCAAAGCATCTGCACGCTTGTTGGATTCTTTATAAGTGATCACGGCGGCAAAACTCTTCACTGCTTCTTTATCTTGCTTCTTGGCAAAATAAAGTTGGCCTAGCCAATAATGCGAGTTTGGCGTGAAGCTTGAGTCCGGGAAGTCTTTCTGAAACTGCTGGAATGCAGCAATTGCACCCGTGTAGTCACGCTTCTTAAGGATTAAGTCTACCGAGTTCTGATACGCAGTCTGCTCATCTACATTGGAACTAAAAGTCCCACCTGCAGGTTTCGCTGAGTCTTCCGGTGTCGTTTGAGCAACAGGCGTTGATGCTTGGCTGCGAACCTTATCTAACTCAATGAACAGCTCTCTTTGACGCTGCAACATCTGCTGCATGTCATAAGTGCTTTTTTCTAATTGACCGCGAAGCTCACTGATTTCAAGAGCCATGTCATCGAGCTGTTGCTGCATTTGCAACTGGACGCGATTGCGGTTTTCCAATAAGCGCTCTAAGCGCTGAACATCAGTTTCGTTACCACGAACTGACGATGAAGAAGTGGCAGTATTGCTACCGCTTAGATCGGATACTGGAGCTGGTGCAGCGAGTACACTACTCGCTGCACTTGCCAGTAACGTAAGCGTAACAACGCGCTTAAGGTTACTGAACATGAGGCAATTCCTCAATTAGTACACTAGAACTGCGCGGCGGTTCTTAGCGTAAACATCTTCTGATTGACCTAGAAGAAGTGGCTTCTCTTCACCGTAGCTTACAACTTCGATTTGATCCGCTTGAACACCTAGAGCTTGTAGGTATTTCGCTACAGCTTCTGCACGGCGCTCGCCTAGTGCGATGTTGTACTCTGGAGTACCACGCTCATCTGCGTGACCTTCGATTTTAACTTCTAGAGATGGATCTTTGCTTAGGTAAGCTGCGTGAGCCGCTAGCATCTCTTCGTAGTCACCCGCGATAGTAGAGTTGTCGAAAGCAAAGTAGATTGTTGAAGTTTCGCGTAGTGCTTGCTCTTTAAGCTCTTGCTCAGAAAGCTGGCCATTTGCTTCTAGTGGAGAAACAGCTGTGTTATCTGTCGTTTGAACTTGGTTAGTTTCAGTAGAACCAGTAGAGTTCGCTGCGTCATCACTTGAGCTACATGCTGTAACCGCTAGAACTGGTAGCGCAATTAGAAGCCCTTTAAGAACTTTATTAAGTTGCATTGTTATAGTTTCCTTTGTTATTGATACTTACTTGCTACAAAAACGGTGACCATGCAGGTGCACGAACTCGACCATTTGTTGCCGGTAACCTTGCTTTAAAGCGTCCATCAATGGAGACCATTGAAAGAACATTGGTCTTGTTATAGATCGAGCTATAAATGACCATACCACCATTTGGCGCAATACTTGGTGATTCATCCAACAATGTTTTGGTTAGAATCTGCATCGCTCCGGTTTCCATATCTAGCTTGGCTAGATTGAACCCTGTATTGCTGCGATTCACCATCACTAAGAAGCGACCATCTGGTGTAATTTGCCCACCAAGGTTCTGGCTGCCTTGCCATGTTAAACGCTTGGTCGAATTACTTGCCAAATCTACTTGATAAATTTGAGGTTTTCCACCCCGATCCGAGGTAAAGATCAGAGATTTACCATCTGGATGCCAAAATGGTTCGGTATTATTCGATCTACCGCGGGTAATTTGAGTCAGTTTTCTGGTGTTCAGATCCAACGTATAAACTTGCAGGCTACCGGTTTTTGATAAAACCAAAGCCAGCTTACTGCCGTCCGGAGAGAATCTTGGCGCACCATTGTGACGAGGATATGACGTCAACTTCTCACGTTCGCCCGTGTAGATATTCATAATGAAGATCTCAGCTTGGCCGTTTTGGAAGCTCACATAAGCAAGTTTTTTACCATCGGGAGACCAAGCTGGAGACATCAATGGCTGCTTAGAACGCAGTACTAGGCGCTCATTGTAACCATCATAATCAGATACGCGTAGCTGGTATGGGAAATTGTCTTTGTCATTGACAACAACGTAAGCAATACGAGTTAAAAACGCACCTTTTTCACCAGTTAATGCTTCATAGACTAGATCTGAGATTCTGTGCGCATATTCTCTAAGGCGCTTACCCGGTACTGTCGCTCGTTTGTTAAAAATTACATGATCTTTAGACAGAACTAGCTGACCATCACCACTTAAAGACTTACTCTGGCCTTGAGTCAACTGACCTCTCACTACGTCTACCAGCTGATAGTTAATAACGTAGTTACCCTCTGCATTTTGGGAAATTGAACCAGTCACTAGGGCATCAACACCCAACCCAGTCCAAGCATTGAAATCAACTTCCGCTTCGCTGTATGGCGTTTGTGGCATTTTACTTGTTGCAACTGGGTTAAATTTACCACTGCGCTGCAAATCTGAAGCAATCACTTTTGATACATCTTCAGGAAGTTGTGTATTGCCTTCCCATTTAAATGGCACGATCGCGATTGGTCTTGCCGAATCGATACCATCTGTAATCACTAGTTCCAACGCCGCATTCGCCGTTTGGAACACGCTCATTACAGTGAGCACACATCCTATTACTAGTCGCTTTAACACAAGCTTTTCCTTATAACTCAGGTACTACGGTTAAATTGATATTCTTAATTTTGTTCACAACGTCTGGATCTTTAGGCAGAGGAAAGCTGTTCACTTGCGCCACAGCACGCTTGGTTGCCGCGCATAAACGGCTATCACCATCCAGAACGGAAAGATTGCCAACAATTGCGTCTGCTCCCGTAGGGATCAAACGCAGGTTAACTCGACAAGACTTTCCCCGAAAACTGTCCTCCAGCAATAAATTTTGCTGAATGAGCTGAGTGTAAATTGCGCCATAACGGTCAGCCTCGCTAGAGACGTGGCTAGAACGCGCCGAGGTGTTCGCCTCAGCTTCCGTCTCTAATCCCGCAAAGATATCGTTTAGTGCCGCTTCTTGTTCTTTGCGTTCACGCTCAATCCGCTCTAAGCGTTCTTTCTCTTTGCGCGCCTTCTCAGCCGCCTCTTTGGCTGCTTTCTCTTTCGCTATACGTTCTTTCTCAGCTTTCTCTGCCGCTTCACGTTGACGTCGCGCTTTCTCTTCCGCTTCTTTTGCCGCTTTTTCACGGGCAATACGCTCTTGCTCCGCTTTGGCAATCGCCGCTTCTTTCGCTAAGCGTTCTTGTTCAGCCTTCTTAATCGCTTGCTCTTTGGCTTTTCGCTCCGCTTCAAGTTTGGCTACGCGTTCTTTTTCTTTTTTCACACGAGCTTCTTCAGCTTTGCGCTCCTTCTCTTTAGCAATGCGTTGTTTTTCCGCTTCACGTGCCGCTTTAGCCTCTTTGGCTTGCTGCTCTTTGAGCTTACGAATGCGTTCTTCTTCGGCTTTGCGGTTTTTTTCAAGCTGTTCACTTTCACGGCGGAGCTTATCTAAACGATCTTGCTCTTTCTTCGCCGCTTCTTCACGCTTGCTACGAATCTGTTGCGCTTGCTGCCTGACAAGATCTGGATCGATGACGACCGCTTGAACCATACGCCCAGCCGGCTCCGGCTTAGACATTGTAAAGTCAGTGCCCCAAATCAAAGCCGCAATAAGAAGTCCATGCAAAGCAGCCGATATGATGATCGGCTTTTTGTAATCGTTCTTTTTAGGTTTGTTCTCTTTCATCGCAGCGACGATTATTCCTTAATATCTGTCAGCAAACCGACTTTCGGAATGCCTGCACGACTCAATTCGTCTAATACCAAAACGACTTCTGCATAAGGGGTAGCGGCATCACCACCGACTGCAACAGGTGAGTCAGGCTTTAAAGACAGTTCTGCTTTAACACGAACAATCACGTCTTGTAGTGAGATACCGCGTGATACCTCTTCGTCATTGACGCTAAGACCAAGGTTTCCGTCTTTGTCGATTTCAACAATGATAAAGCTTGCATCACTGTCGCCCGCCAGTTCAGAAGCTGGCTTGGCTGTGGCAGTTTTTGGCAGTTCAACGTCGACCCCTTGTGTGACAAAAGGTGAGGTCACCATGAAAATGATCAGAAGAACCAGCATAACGTCGATATAAGGTACAACGTTAATTTCAGCAGTCATCTTGCGCTTTTTAGGTTGGTAGCCAGCCATAGCAACTATTCCTTACTTGCAGTATCGCGGCCAGCCATTGCTTGACGGTGCAAAATACTGTGGAACTCTTCTGAGAAGGTTGCGTAGTTGTGCTCTAGCTTACCCACTTTACTGCTGAATCGGTTGTATGCCATTACCGCAGGAATTGCAGCAAATAGACCCATCGCCGTTGCAACGAGTGCTTCGGCGATACCAGGAGCAACCATCGCGAGCGTCGCTTGTTTTACTTCACCTAGCGCAATGAAAGCATGCATGATGCCCCAAACGGTACCAAATAGACCAATGTAAGGACTGATTGAGCCGACAGTTGCTAGGAATGGAAGATTGGTTTCAAGCTCATCCACTTCTCGCGCCACAGCGACACGCATCGAGCGGCCAGTCCCTTCCATAATGAAATCTGGAGAGTCAGCGTTAGACTTACGTAGACGAGCAAACTCAGTGAAACCGGAGTAGAAGATCTCTTCTGTACCCGCTAAGTCGTCCTTACGCTTTTTGGCATTTTGATAAAGAATCGACAGATCAGTACCTGACCAAAACTTATCTTCGAAGGTTTCTGCATCTTTTGATGCCTGAGAAAGCACCTTACTGCGCTTAATGATCATTGCCCAAGAAACAATCGACATGCCTAAAAGGATCAGCATAACCATTTTTACTAGCAGGCTCGCCTGCAAGAAAAGGTCTAGCATCGAAATATCAGCGGTCACTATCCGTTAACTCCATAACTATTGATTGAGGCATTGCTTTTGGCCTCATTTTTATATTGTCGATACATGCTACCTTAACCATTGCCTTACACAATGACTTACCCTCAGGATTAACGATCTCCTGACAGAAAGTGAGTGAAGCTTTTTTAAGGTCAGCAATTTTTGTCCTTACAGTGAGATGATCGTCAAGGCGAGCACCCTGCAAAAAATCGATATCCATGTGTCGGACTACGAAACCGATGTTTTGTTCCAAAAGGACTTGTTGAGACACACCGATAGTGCGAAGTAGTTCAGTTCTTGCCCGTTCAAAGAACTTGAGGTAGTTGGAATGGTACACCACGCCACCAGCATCAGTGTCTTCATAATAAACCGTTACCGCCCACTCAAATGTCTTTGCCTGCTCTTGCACTATAGCGCCCAAACTTGTTTTTCTAGACGGTTACTATAACGCAACTCATTACTATCTATGCAAGACTTAATAAGTGAATTCAAAGCTTGAAACAAAAAAAAGCGCAACCCATTCAATGAGTCGCACTTTTTTTAGACAAAATGAGCGGAGTTTAGCCCTTAGATCAGACGAACTACCGTGAGGTATATAAGAATCGTCAATGAGCAGTACGGACTGAACAGCACCTGCCAATACCAATTACGAGGTTTAAAACCCAGACCAGACACCATGCTAGAGCAAATTGCCCAAATCAGCAGTGGTGAAATAATGGCATTGAAACCGCCGATTGAAGCGGAATACAGTTCTGGGTCCCACATAACCATAGCTACGTGATAAAAACCAAGAACCAGTGATAAGGCTCGGAACAGAGCCTTATCAACAGGTGCATGTAGCTTAGCTACCTGCGCAGCGAGATTACTCACTGTCTTTGTCCATCATTTCAGAGTGCTCTAACCAAAGAGCGTTGATGATGCCGAATGCACAAGCGAGTAATACACCCAGAATCCATGCGAAATACCACATATTCGTTGCTCCTTAGTAAGCTGAAACGTCGTTGTCTTCGATGTGTTTCTTATCAAGACGACCAAACATTTTGTAGTATGTCCAAGTCGTGTAGCCAAGAATCACAGGCACCATTACCGCAGCAACTAGTGTCATCAGACCAAGTGTCAGTTCACTTGCCGTTGAGTCCCACATCGTTAAGCTATGGCTAGGTACTAGGCTTGAAGGCATTACGAATGGGAACATCGCAAAACCTGCCGTTAGAATCACACCTGCGTTAGCAAGGCTTGAGAACAAGAAAGCAAATCCACCGCGCTCAATGCGAGAAGCAAATACAGCCAGTAGCGGCATTAACACACCAATAACTGGTGCTGCCCACATTGCTGGGTAAGTTTCAAAGTTCTGCATCCAAGCACCTGCCTGAATCGCCACTTCTTTGTTCAGTGGATTAGATGCAGCCATTGTATCGATAGCGCTTGTGATGACGTAACCATCAATAGACTGAACCCAGAAACCACCAAGTACAAACAGGACTGTAGCGATCAGACCCGCGATTTGAGCCACATTACGTGCACGTACGTGCAGCGCTTCTGTTGTCTTCATTTGAAGCCAAGTTGCACCTTGTAGAACAAATAGCATCAGGCTAAGCACGCCACAAAGCAACGCAAATGGGTTGAGTAGTGCAAAGAACGAACCCTTGTATTGCGACATCAGCAGATCATTCAACTCAAATGGTACACCTTGAAGCAGGTTACCAAATGCGACACCGAAGATGATTGGCGGAACTGTGCCACTAAAGCAAAGTGCGTAGTCCCAAGCCTTACGCCATTTTGGCTCTTCAATTTTAGAACGGTAGTCTAGTGCAAGTGGACGTAGCCAAAGCGCAGCTAAGGTCACATACATTGCTAAATAGAATCCAGAAAACGACGTTGCGTAAACTAGAGGCCATGCTGCAAACAGTGCACCACCCGCTGTGATCAACCAAACTTGGTTACCATCCCAGTGAGGAGCAATCGTGTTGAGCATAATACGACGTTCAGTGTCGCTTTTACCAATAACAGGTGACAGCGCAGCAACGCCCATATCAAAGCCATCAGTGACGGCGAAACCAACTAGCAGAACACCAATCAGAACCCACCAGATAAGTCGTAAGATTTCGTAATCAAACATAATATTCCCTCACTTAAACTTCGACTGAGCGACCAACTTTGTCTTCAACAGAGTCAGCGTTTTGTTCGAAGTGGTAGCGACCAGTTTTCAGGCTGCTAGGACCTTTACGTGCAAATTTAAGCATTAGGTAAACTTCAGCAATCAAGAACACTGTGTACAGTGCTAGGATAGCGAATAGAGAAGTCCATAGTTCACCAATTGTCAGCGCTGAAGCTGCAACATGCGTAGGAAGGATTTCACCTACCGCCCATGGCTGACGACCATACTCGGCAACAAACCAACCTGCTTCAATTGCAATCCAAGGAAGAGGAATACTGAATAGCGCCGCCTTGAGAATCCAAGGTTTTTGCTCGATTTTCTGGCGACATGTTTGTACGAATGCAGCACCGAATACGAATAGCATAATAAAGCCACACGCAACCATGATACGGAACGACCAGAATAGAGGCCAAACCGTTGGGATAGAATCATCCGCTGCCGCTTGAATTTGCTCTTCTGTCGCATCGACAACATTTTCAGTGTAACGCTTCAGAAGTAGGCCATAACCGAGGTCACCTTTCACTTCATCAAACGCTGCCATGTTTTCTTCTGATTTATCACCCGCACGTAGCTTCTCTAGAAGCTCATACGCGTACATACCGGTACGAACACGTTCTACGTGGTCATCGCGCAGATCACGGAGACCTGTTACCTGCTCAT
Organism: Vibrio sp. R10-SG3-ISO10; assembly: GCF_059834185.1. Taxonomy (NCBI): domain Bacteria; kingdom Pseudomonadati; phylum Pseudomonadota; class Gammaproteobacteria; order Vibrionales; family Vibrionaceae; genus Vibrio; species Vibrio sp. R10-SG3-ISO10. The sequence continues at coordinate 376,052 of NZ_JCBDHG010000020.1, read as the reverse complement.
CTAGAGAGCGCGTCGCGATAATACCCATAACGTAAGGGATCTTAATCGCGTAATCGGTGTGCATTGTCTCTTGGTTAGGTAAACCAAACAGCGTAAACGCTGCAGGGGCTGGCTCTGTGTGCCATTCCGCTTCAATCGCAGCAAGTTTCACCTTCTGCACTTCACCTAGCTCGTAACCGGATTCATCACCAAGAATGATAACCGATAAGATAGCAGCCATACCGAACGAAGCCGCGATAGCAAATGAACGACGAGCGAATGCGATGTCACGACCTTTTAATAGGTAGTAAGAGCTGATGCCTAGAATGAACATTGCGCCAGTCGTGTAGCCAGATGCTACGGTATGAACGAATTTAACCTGAGCAACTGGGTTTAGAACAACCTCAGCAAAGCTCACCATTTCCATACGCATGGTTTCAAAGTTAAATTCAGCGCCAACTGGGTTTTGCATCCAGCCGTTTGCTACCAAGATCCAAAGTGCAGAGAAGTTAGAACCTAGCGCAACTAACCAAGTAACAACAAGGTGTTGACGTTTTGAGAGACGATCCCAGCCAAAGAAGAAAAGACCAACAAAGGTGGATTCTAAGAAGAAGGCAACTAGGGCTTCAATCGCCAAAGGTGCACCGAAAATATCACCTACGTAATGCGAATAGTAAGACCAGTTAGTACCAAACTGGAACTCCATGGTAAGGCCGGTCGCCACACCAAGTGCAAAGTTAATACCGAATAGCTTACCCCAGAACTTTGTCATGTCCTTATAGATTTGCTTGTTCGTCATTACGTACATTGATTCCATGATAGCCAGTAAGAAGGCCATACCTAGAGTCAACGGTACGAATAGGAAGTGATACATCGCTGTCAGTGCAAACTGCAACCGCGATAGATCAACAACATCGATCATGATTACTCCTATGTGTCGGCTGAAGACACTCTCTACATTAATGCATTGTTATTAATCGTTGGGCAAACTTAAACAGTGTTATAAAAGATAGCCAACCTGTTGCAAAAATGTACCGTAATGGTTAGTTAATTGTTAAGCATCAGCTAATATAGCTGGCGCTAATATTACTGCTAAAAACAGGTTGTTTCAAAAGGTTTATAGCCAGAGTTCGCTTTGATTTGTATCAAGTTTTGTACGGCATTTTTGACCAAAAAACCATCACATTGATCTGCATCAACAGTTTGAAGGGTGTTTTGTTACGAAGGGGTTATTGGTGACAGGCCATTAAGTATTTATGCAAAACAAGCAGTTAACAAGTCACTCAATTGCGCTACCTATTAAGTAGTAAGTAAATTACATTAGTGTGATATAGATCACCAAAAGAAAAAGCCAGCTTCTGTGAGCTGGCTACTGAAAACTTATTTTTCAATTCCGAAATGAAGATACGCGCGATCCGTGGCAATTCTTCCGCGCGGTGTTCGTTGCAGGTAGCCTTGCTGGATCAGGTAAGGTTCAAGAACATCTTCAATAGTATCTTTTTCCTCACCGATTGCAGCCGCCATGTTGTCCAAGCCGACAGGGCCGCCACCAAACTTCTCCATAATCGCCAGAAGTAGCTTTCTATCCATATAATCGAAGCCTTGCGCATCGACATCCAGCATATTAAGTGCTTTGTCTGCGACCTCCGCGCAGATGTGACCGTTACCTTTCACTTCTGCATAGTCACGAACTCGTCGTAATAGGCGGTTGGCGATTCGCGGTGTCCCACGGGCACGTCTTGCCACTTCCAGCGCTCCCTCAGACTCCATCGATAGACCTAAGCAGTCAGCACTACGCTGAACAATGTTTTGCAGATCTGGGATTTTGTAGTATTCCAAACGCTGAGTAATACCGAAGCGATCGCGCAGTGGTGAAGTTAACGAGCCTGCGCGCGTCGTAGCACCAATCAGAGTAAATGGCGGTAAATCGATTTTTATGGAGCGAGCCGCCGGACCTTCACCAATCATGATATCAAGCTGGTAATCTTCCATCGCCGGATAAAGTACCTCTTCAACCATAGGGCTGAGTCGGTGGATCTCGTCAATGAAAAGAACATCATTCTCTTCGAGGTTGGTTAACAGCGCCGCCAGATCGCCCGCTTTTTCAAGTACTGGGCCAGAGGTCGTACGAATATTCACGTCCATCTCGTTGGCAACAATATTAGCTAATGTTGTTTTACCCAAACCAGGAGGACCAAATATCAATAAGTGATCGAGTGCTTCATTACGTAGCTGCGCTGCTTTAATGAAGATCTCCATCTGATCACGAACATGATCTTGGCCTTTGTAGTCTTCAAGTTTCTTCGGACGTATCGCACGATCGATAACATCCTCTTCTTTATACACCGTGTTATCTGGTGCGATTAATCGATCCGCTTCAATCATTGTTCAAGCCTTTTCTATACCATCGACTTCAGCGCTTCACGAATAAGCTGCTCACTGCTCATCTCGTCCGTCTTCACCTGTGAAACCACTTTAGATGCCTGAGTCGGCTTATAGCCTAATGCAAGTAGCGCACTGATCGCTTCTTCCTCTGCATTTGACTGAGCGGGTTGCGGCGCTGAGTCTACAGGAGCAGCATCAGTAAACGGAGTAAATAGGTCACCCGCGCTCCAACGTTTTAGCCTGTCCTTCATTTCGACCACAAGGCGCTCTGCTGTTTTCTTACCCACACCTGGCAGTTTAACTAGTGTCGAAACATCTTCACGCTCAACACTGGCGACAAATTGACTCGCTGTCATACCCGAAAGAATCGCTAGACCGAGCTTAGGACCGACGCCATTGGCCTTAATCACTTCACGGAACAACGCTCGCTCTTTAACGGTATTGAAACCATACAGTAACTGGGCATCTTCTCGGACAACAAAATGAGTATAGATGATCGCTTCTTCACCGATACTCGGTAGCTCATAGAAGCAGCTCATCGGCATTTGCACTTCGTAGCCAATGCCATTAACTTCAATCAGTAGTTCAGGAGGTTGTTTCTCGATAAGAATGCCGCGCAGACGTCCAATCACGGTAGTTACTCTTTGGAAATGAATTTGCGACAGGATAATAAAGAACTGGATAGACATCCAGTCCTTTATGATTTAGAGCTAGATTTTTGAGACAACTTGATCAAGTTGCGAAGTTAAGGTTCTTACCGCATCCACCTGCGAGGTCAATTGCGCACCATTTTGCGCTACGTTCTCGGAAATTGTTTTCGTTTCAACCACACCATTCGCCACTTCACTGCTCGCTTGGTCGAGCTCTTTCAGGGCCATCATTTGATTGGACATGATATTGGCCAGTCCGTTGACGTCTTGTGAGATGGCAGATACTTCGGCAATCATAGACTTCATTTTCACCGCACTTGAATTGACGACATCCTGTCCGTGTTTGACTTCCTGCTCGCTGCGATCGAGCAAGTTTCTAATCTCTATCGCCGACTGGCTACTTTTGGCAGAGAGGTCACGCACTTGCTCGGCCACTACAGCGAAGCCACGACCTTGCTCCCCTGCCCTCGCCGCTTCGATCGCAGCATTGAGCGCCAGTAGGTTAGTTTGTTCAGCGACAGAGGTGATCAAATCGGCCACTTTCATGATCTCTTCATGGCTACCAATAATTTGGCTGATGGCTGAGGTAGAGTCTTCAAGCAACTGCGAACTGGTCTCCGCTTGCTGGTGAACCGCGTCACTGCGCTCTCTAAGTTCATCAACAAAACGGGTTGAACCTTCAATTCCTTCGGCAAGCTGATGAACTTGCTGACTCATCTGCTCTGCCGCACTGGCCTGAGATTCACAATTGATGTTCAGGTTCGAGACCTGATCATCTAGCGTCAACGACTGAGATTCCAGTGTTTGCGACACATCTTTCAGCTGTATTGAGTTTTGATTGGCTTGCTCTAGAACATGAGAAAGATTCTGTTCGCCAAGTGTTGCCTTCTCAGCAATCGCTTCACTATCACTTTTTGCTCGCTCTGCGATTTCAATCGCTTTATCTCTTTGCTTGGCGGTGAACGCCTGAGCAATACAGATAACCACTAACGGCAATACCGTCCCGGACCAGATTTCAACGCGTTGCGCAGATTCAGATAACTCTAATACCGGAAACGAGTTACCAGAGACATGCATAAAGGTCATGATGGCGGAACACAAGATAACCGTCACACTCCAACTGATGGCTACCATTCGCGTACCAGATAAGAAGAACGCCACCACAAGTAAGGGAACCCAGTAAGTTTGGGTTGACTCTACAACACCGCCGCTTTGGTAAATGATATTAAGGGCATGCACCGACATACCAATAAAACCGAGGTTGAGCGCAACAATAGGGTTCTTCAACAGTTTTAAGCAAGCCGCTGCCGCCAGTTCAAAGCCAATCAACAGTACTGATGTCATGATTAAGCTTTCATGTCCGTGCTTAGACCATTTAAGCAGGCTATACACGCCGACGAGAAAGGCGATGAAAGTAAATAGAGAGAGGGTATCCGCCTGACGTTGTTGATTTTTCGTCCATTGAGGTTGAGCGGGCATACAGAGTTGCCGCCATACGTTGACAGGGTTCATGTTCAATCTTCCTTGATTGATATCTTGTTAGACCTCTGACCACTATATTAATGCAACATTTTTATAACAAACCCAGTAATCAGATCTGTTTTATATGTCTCAGTTTTGCACCAATAGGAAGTAAATAGTGTGGAATGGTTAACGGTAACGTCCACGTCTCGCGCTGGTCGCTTTGCCAGCTAAAGCAACCAAGGTTTTGTTGGTGTTGGCGTGACAGATCGCGACACCAAGGGCATCGGCCGCGTCAGCTTGAGGCTTAGATGGGAGTTTAAGCATATGTTGAACCATATGCTGCACTTGCTCTTTATCCGCCGCACCTGTACCAACCACGGCTTGCTTAATCAGACGCGCTGCATACTCGTAAACCGGCAAATCAGCATTCACCGCGGCTACAATTGCGCTGCCGCGAGCTTGACCAAGTTTGAGCGCAGAGTCTGCATTTCGTGCCATAAAGACCTGCTCTATAGCAAATACGTCAGGTTGAAACTGAGTAATGATCTCTGATATACCCGCGTAGATTTGCTTAAGGCGACCGGGTAGCTCTTTTTCGGAGGTACGAATACAGCCGCTACCAAGATATTGTAGATGGCGACCCGTTTGACGAATCACACCATAGCCTGTGATACGAGAACCCGGGTCAATACCAAGTATGATTGACATTGTTTTCTTTATTATCGCGTTAATCTAGCTCGACATCTTAATCTAGCTAAGACGCTATAGCGAGGTAATTATCGCTCGGCTAGACAATCCCGATTCTAATCCTACTTCTAATACTTGGGTCGGTTCATGAACCAGTTTTTCCCCTGTCCAGTAATCGTACCAATAGACAGGGAAATTGGCAGTTAACGTGACTTCTCTGGCGGTACTTTGATAATTGAACAAACAGTGGAGGTCATTTCTCTCAGTCAGTTGAAGAAAAGCATGATGAAGATTCAACGCCGTGAATCTTGCGGCCTCCTGATTATGCCTATGTCGAATGGTCAGTTTAGCCAGCGTTTTTTTAGCGAATGGCGTGAGTTCCGGTAGCGGATCACCAGAAAGTAACAAGCCACCACTCGCCAACAGCGCATCTCGATGGAACTCGTAATACTTCCTCTCGGTTGCCTGATTGGCTAAAGAGACAAACGTCGCGCAGTCTGGATCGATTTGCCAAAGTTTTCGATGCTGCCAACTGCGGTAAAACGTCTCTTTTGCTATTTGTTCAAACCTTGTCGCGCAGCGTTCTACGTCATCAGACACTCGCATAGCATCCACCAGCCCCAACGATGGCCACATTGGCGCATTGCATCCAAGTAGTAATGCATCCCCCGCCCCTTCAATAATGGCTTGCATGCCTAAACGATAGGCTTCGACACCTGTGACGCCGGACTGACTACGAACCCCTTTCAACGTTCCCCAGTAGTTAGCGTCAAGCTTAAACATTTCGACGCCCCACTCTTCACGCATGGTACGGACGACACGCGTTAGGTGTTCTTGGACTTGTAGATTAGTGGTATCAAGAATGTACCATGGTGTACAGCGCCAACCTGCATAAGTGACATCTTCGGCTTTGAGCAATCTTCCATCTTCATGACGAACAAACCAATCGGGATGATTGCGGAAAATCTCAGACTCAGGTTGGGCAATAAAAGGCGCAAGCCAAATAGCAGGCTTTTTACCATTTGAGCAGATTTCTCTGAGGACAGATTTGATACCAGAAGGGAATTTGTCCGATGGCGTTAACCAGTCTCCCATAAATGCTTGGTATCCATCATCAAGCAGGACGTAGTCAAACGGCTTCAGATGCTCGCGCATTTGTTCAACATTGGCGTGTATATTTTGCTCAGTCACTTCAGCGTAGTAGGCATACCATGAGCACCATCCTAGAGGCGAATCTTGTGTCACGCCTTTGCGGATCGGATGCTGCTCCTTTATCAAACGACTGTATTGTAGATATAGCTCAGATAAAGACTCTCCTCTTAAAACCACAACGGATTCTAAACGATTCGTTGACCAATCTTGAGGTGAGGTTTGTTCCCCATCTATGTAAGCATTGATCTTAACTCGGCCATCCTCATCGCTCACAGTGAAATACCCGGCAAAACGATGACAAGAGGTAAAGCCAAACAGTGCATAGCCTAACGAGTCTTCTACCGCTAGGTAATTGTAATAACGTTTAGGAGCTTTAGAAGCGTAGAGTCGATAGCTAGAGCTATTGTCTGGGCAGCGACCAATATCAACTGGATCTTCGTAAGTACCAGTGGTTTGAGCCAGCATTTGAAAACCATCACCTAGCAAGGTGGCGCGACGTTCAAAATCAAAATCTGTCTGAAAAAGTAGAAACTGATCATCGACGGGATCATTGGATAAACCCCGATAAGTAAAGGTTACCTGATTATCGATAGCTTCAGCACTAAGATCGCTGTTGGGAATAGTAAGGATTCGCTCTTGGGCTAGGTGCAGGTGTTGCGACATATCACGCTCTGCTTTGTCGTTATTTTTCTCAATTAGAGCATTGGTATAATTCGATGTCTATTTGGTCATCAACGCATAACGTAACGGCGATCACGTTTCTATCATCCTTGGAGGCGAGACAACCCAATTTTTCTCATTAAGTGAAAAACGAAAAAACCCTCCAACTCCGGAGGGCGAAAAGGCAGTGGATTATGCGTTAAGCGTCCTGCTTATAAAAGCCCACCGAAGTGGGCTACAAACGTAGAGGTGAAGAGAATCTTAGAATGCGTAAGCCAGTTTTAGGAATGACTCAATGTCACCTTTCTCAAGGCCTACACCAGTTACTGAATTGTAACCTTCATCAGACACGTGGTATGCAATATCAACCAGCGCAGTAAAGTTAGAAGTGAACGCGTAAGAGCCACCGAAGTTAACCGCTTCGCGCGTATCTTCAACAGACACGTAGCCAGCCGCTAGGTATAGAGCGTCAAGCGTGTAGCCAACTGACGTGTTGTACAGCTTAACTTTCTTACCGTCAGCAAACTCTTCTTCAGCAAACGTAGCGCCAATACCTACTGCACCTAGGTTTACCGAACCGTTGATTAGGTACAGCTTATCAGTTGAACCCTCTTTTTCATCGTTATCTTCATAACCAAGGTTAACCATAAACGTTTCGTTTTCGTAACCTAGGTAACCATTGTAACCACCTTGACGATCGTTACCTTCATAGTTACGGTCACCGTAGTAAGAGATACCGTATTTAACGCCTTCTTTGTCGCCTTCAAATTTTACAACTTGACGTGCGTCAGACGCATCAGATGGAGACCATAGGAACTCGATAGTTTTGTCCGCTGCACCGTCGACTGCATCTAGCGCTGTGTCGTTTGCGTAACCAATAGACGCTACACCAGCACCCGTTTTGTAGCCAACCCAAGTATCAGTGATAGTGAACGTTGAATCAGACGTACCGTAGTCGTCTTCAATGTCAAACTCACCACCAAACTTACCAACAATGTTGCCGTTTTCGTAGTCAGCGAAAATATCAAAACCCGTTACGCCACCATTGTAGAGTTCTTCCTCTTTCTGCTGTTCAATGTTGTTTACCGCACCGTTTTCTTTACGGTCTTCTTGGTAGTAGCCACCAATAGCGAACTCACCTGACACAGTGAACTGGTCACCTGAAAGTGCTTCTGCCGCAACTGCTGAACCGGCTACAAGAGATAGTGCTACTGCTAGTGCTGTCTTTTTCATTTCTTTGTTCCTATAGATTTTTATTTATGAGCGTCAAATGCCATCTGCACGCTCTGCAAACAAAAACTATTGGCGCTAGTAATGATTCACAAATGAATCAATAAAAAAGCCGCTCTGCGATTGTGATTAAGGGTAAATAAAAAAGCTAAATCCACCTAAGTTGCAGCAGTAGAGGCCAATTAAAATAAGGCGTTACTGAGTATTCAGGCAATAAGTCGACAAGCGTAGTTGTGCGAAAAGAGGTCATGTATAAAGTTCAAAACCTAAACGAAAAATTTGCGCTATAGGTGCATACAGGCACACATTTTTAGCTTTCTATGCCTAAACTTAAGGGTGAGATGTTACTTGGACATATCAGGTGAAAAGAGACAAATCGAGCAAACTCATCCTTCTTATCTGTTGGCTTTGGTGTAGCCTCTCCTTCGCAGCGCCATTGAAAGTCGCACAAGACTTATGGCCTCCTTATGTAATGAACTCTGCCCTCGGCAGTGGTATTGCTCATGACTTAGTGACTGAAGGATTGATTTCTGCTGGCTTTGAAGTGGATTACTCGGTTAAACCTTGGACACGAGTTCTTAAAGAAACTATCAATGGTAAAAATGATGTAATCATCGCGATCTGGAAAACTGATCAGAGATCTAGGGATTACATTTTTACTGATATGTACATGCACAACAGAATGGCGGTCGTTTCACGCCAAGAAGCTAATTTCGAGTTTTCCTCTCTCCATAGCTTGGCGGGAATTCGCGTTGCGATGATCGATAACTATGCTTACGGAGCAAAGCTTGTAGATTACCAAGAACTAATTCCAGTTAGCTCTATTCATTTACCCAATAGTATTCGCCTTATCCTGACGGATAGAGCAGATGTCTTAGTCACCGACGAAGCCGTTGGTCGCTGGACGATTAAAGAAATGAGAGTAGATGCTTCGAAACTGAGTTTCAGTCCAGTCTATCTCGATACGACCCCACTCTATGCAGCCGTGAGAAAAAGCCACCCTCAAGCACAACAGATCGTCGCGGCGCTCAATGCTTACTTCAAAAATCATGGTAAACAGAAGCTTGAAGCACTTAAAATTAAGTATGGCCTCTCAGAAAATTGAAGCTCATTTCAATAGGCAAAAAAATACCAGCCGCTTGGCTGGTATTTTTAGTTCTAGTGTCGATTATGCCACTTCGATAGGGCCACCGAACGACGTCACTGGCGGAACTTTACCAGTGAACTTCTCGAAGTTCACGATACACGTGTTTGCCGATGTCGCCTGTGCTAGCTCTGAAGAACCGATGTCTTGAGTTAGCGTGTTTGGATCGCCGTAAGTACAGATTGCGCCCTCTTTCTCGTTTAGAGGACCATACCATGCACCTTCCTCGATACGGATAACACCGCGAGGGTAGCTGTCAGTCACCACTGCACCTGCTAGAAGCTGACCACGGTCATTGAAGACGCGCACTAGGTCACCATCTTTGATGCCCTTCGCTTTCGCATCCACAGGGTTGATGTATACAGGTTCACGACCTTGTACTGCGTACGTTGCGCGGAACTCTTCAGATTCACACATCTGAGAGTGCAGACGCTTATCCGGGTGACAAGATTGTAGCCAGTACGGGTGTTTGTCTGAACCTGGACCACCATGCGAACGCTCTGATTTCTCGAACCACATTGGGTGCTCTTGACAGTGTTCGTAACCGTAACGGCCGATCTTACGAGAAGTGATCTCGATGAAGCCCGACGGCGTGCCTAGAGCGTTGATTTCTGGGTCTTTACGGAAGTCAGCATGACGTACCCAAGGTTTGCCTTGACCGAAGTCTAGTACGCTTTTCTCCCAGAACTCAGCAAATTCAGGCATCTCAAACTTGCCTTCGTTGGCTTTCTTACAATCGTTATACAGGCTTTCGATCCATTCCATCTCGCTCATACCACGAGTGTACTCGTCACGACGACCAAAGCGTTGAGTTAACTCACTCATGATCTGGAAGTCTGGCTTAGATTGGAACAATGGATCCACAAGGCGATGCATCGCGATCAAACCTTTGCTTGAGTACGAACCGTATACGTCGATGTCGTTACGTTCCCACTGAGTACAAGCAGGCAGTACGATGTCTGAGAAACGACACGTTGCAGTCCAAGCAAACTCAACAGTCACAACCGTTTGAAGTTTCTTGAATGCTTTCTTCATGCGGTTACGATCTTGGTGGTGGTGCCAAGGGTTGTTACCTGAGATAACCATCATCTTAAAGTCAGGCAGTTTAACTTTACCACCGTTGTAACGGATCTCTTTACCCGGTTCCAATAGACAGTCGATCCAGCGCGCTACAGGAATAGTGCGGCTATAACCGTTAAAGTCATTGTTGTCCCATTTAGGCTTCATGCCCGTATCTAGGTTACGAGGGAAACCACCAGGACCTGCAAAGCCCGTTGAAGGAACACCGATACTTGAGTAGTGGTGACCGTAAGAAATACCACCGCCAGGTAGACCAATTTGACCAACCATTGCAGCGACCACAGCACCTGCCCAGTATGGCTGTTCACCATGCTCTTGGCGTTGGATACACCAGCCCATTAGGATCTGAGTACGGCCGCTTACAAGCATACGTGCAAACTCACGAATCTTGTCCGCTTTCACGCCACAGATTTCCGCAGCCCATTCAGGTGTTTTCACCACTTTATCTTTGGTTTCGCCCTGAACGTACTGAATGAACTCATCAAAACCTAGACAGTAAGTGTCGATAAACTTCTTGTCGTAAAGGTCTTCGTTGTAAAGAACGTGTGCAACAGCCAGCATGAAGGCAACGTCTGTCATTGGGTTAATGTACAGATGGTCATTCTCTAGGTAACGCTGAGTCTTGTTCTTCACTGGGTCAACAGAAAGGACGTTGATCTCGCCTTTTGCTACTTTCTCTTTTAGTTGAGCTAAGTAGTCAAATGACTCGTGAGTTTCACAGTTCCAACCTACTTGCAGGTTCTTCACTGGGTCATTTGCCCAAAGAATGATGTTGTCTGCATTTTCTAGAATTTCAGACCAAGAAGTACCTTGTGCGTATACTTCTGTTGAACCAAGTACATATGGCAGAATCGTTTGACCAGCACCTGTCGAGTAGTCACCTACTTTAGTGATGAAGTTACCGTGCATACCAACCGCGCGCTGCATGTGCGCAGTACAGTTGTTGAAAGCACCAGTTTGGTTCCAACCCGTTTGACCTGCATGCAGTGCCCAAGGACCGTAGTCTTTTTGCACACGCTCTAGTTCACGGTAGAACAGATCTAATGCTTCATCCCAAGTAACACGGATGAAACGGTTGTCACCACGTGTCTCTGCGCTGTATTTATGTTTCTTCAGCCAATCTAGACGCACCATAGGGTAACGTACACGTGATGGGCTGTAGATAATACCTTTGATGCCGTTCAGCATCTCTGTTGGGTTTTTATCTGTTTCTAGCGGTTTGATTTCTTGAACTTTACCCGCGTAGATGTGGGCGCGGAATGCGCCCCAGTGTGAACCAGTTACCTTCCAAGTCCCTGTCGTTTCCGCAGCGCTTGCAGAAGCAGATGCTAATAAGCTTGGACCGATGACTGATGCTGCGCTCGTTGTCGCTACACCTTTTAGAAAACTTCTTCGTGTAATAGCCATTTCAAATACTCCGTCTGACGCTTATTAGTGGTGGCCTTCAGCATAATCTGAAGAGTGCTTCTGTAGGTACTTCAAGATCAGTGCTTCACTATCTGTATCTAGGTTAACGAACGCAAGCATACCGTCGAACATACCTGGCCAAGTGTTCGCATCGAAGTGCGCTTCATCTGGTTGGGTGTGACATACAGAACAGTTTGTCTTATACGCTTCTTTCGATTTTTCCCAAACTGGAGTGATGTCGTTCAACATTGACTCTTTCTTCAGCCATACTGTTGCTGCCACTTTCTCCCATGGAAGACCTGTCAGCTCATCCACTTTCTTCTCGCCAGTCGTCACAATGCTATCGTCTGTTGATGCTTCTTTAAGAAGAGACGCAACAGCAATGTTTTTACCAAAGTCTTCTTGGATTACACGACCAAAGCCTTTTGCTTTGCGCCAGCCGTCAATTTCGATTGAAACAAATTCGCCTTTCTCTTCCAGTACTTTTACTGAAGAAGCTGGATTTAGAAGACCGGCTTCTTTTTGACCTTCAGCGTCAAAGTAAATAGGTAGGTGACGCACGCTCACTAGTGTTTGGCCTGCCGCATAGCTAGTGTTAGAAGCTAGGGATTCTAGATCGCCAACGATACCACCAATACTATCCATACCAGCAGGCAGTTTGTGGGCAATACCTTTGTGACAGTCAACACAGCTCTGATCTTTTTCTGCCGCTTGCTTCATCTGGATACGAGCCGTTGGAGACATTTGCTCGAAGTCCATCGATTCATAGTTGTGACAGTTTTTACACTCTAGGGATTTGTTTGCTGAGAAACGATCCCATTCATGTTTAGCAAGCTCGATACGACGCTCTTCAAACACACCTGGTTCATCATAGTTACCAAATACTTGTGCGAATACTTCTTTAGAAGCCTGCATCTTACGTGCAATTTTGTCTGTCCAGTTATGAGGAACGTGACAGTCAGGACAAGTCGCGCGCACACCAGAGTGGTTTTTCCAGTGAACGGTTTCTTGTAGCTCAACGTATACATTGTCACGCATGGTGTGACAGCTGATACAGAACTCTTCAGTATTTGTTGCTTCTAGTGCAGTGTTGAAACCACCCCAGAAGATAACACCCGCGATAAAGCCGCCCATCGTCAGCACACCTAGGCTGATATGAACCGCTGGGCGCGTCATGGTGCGCCACAGTTTAACAATCAATGATTTCATGGTTTGCTCTCTTAAAATTTTTATAAAAATGTGGAATTGAGCTCAATGGCTTACATGCCATGGGCGCCAGGTGGTCCCATTACGAATACTTGAAGCATCCATACTAGGAATCCGTAGCCACCTACGAATGCCACACTTAAAACTGGGAAGAGAACAACCGCGATGAAGAGGAATGACTTCCACTCCAGAGAGCGTTTTTCACCACTCTCGATTTTGTTAACATCACTCATACATTTGCCTATTTTGTATCTAGTGTTTTTGGTTAGCTCTTGTCATCGAGCCAATTATTTTTCTATCTCTAAGAAGAAATGTTAGACCATACTAATCGTAGGGTTCAATCAAATCCGCCCTTTCGAGCCTTGTTATTCAACACTTTTTTGAGCTCATCCAGAGATGTGTTTGATCGTGTTTTTATATATAAATTTGCCACTAAATATGATTAATTATTAACAGAAACAAGCCGGTAAAAATCAACCACCTTACGCAACATTTCAATGACAAAAGGAAACATCTACCACTTTAGAGGCACACATATTACGTGGTAATTCTAGTTCAAATGTAACCAATTTGTTACAACTTGAAGCAATTTAGTCAGTCATGCTCGGCCTTCGAGATGGGGTGACTGAACAACAAATTCGCGTACAATATGCGGTGTTCGTGAGGGGGGATATATGGATAGTGTGGTAGATATTTCTTGGTCAGTATTGGCACTGTTTTTTAGTCTACTCGTTATACCGCTGCTAATAAGCCAACACTACAAACTCAAGATCGGCAACGAAATCATTGCAAGTGTCGCTCGAATGACACTGCAATTGCTGATGGTCGGTTTCTATCTGCAATTCCTTTTTCAATTGAATAGCTTAGCCATCAATGCACTTTGGCTGTTGTTAATGACATTGATCGGTGCCAGCGCTATTGTCGGTAAAGCTAGATTGCCCAAGAAAGCCCTGTTGCTGCCAGTCACAATCGCCTTAATCGCAGGGCTATTCCCTATGCTTACGATTATCTCAGTGCTTGTGATTCAGCCACAGCCTCTATACAGCGCTCAATATATAATCCCGCTGGCCGGGATGCTGCTGGGCAACTCTATGAGTGGCAATATCGTCGCACTGCAGAACGTATTTACCGCTTTAGATGAGAGAAAAAGTGAATACGAGGCCGCTATCTCACTCGGAGCCTCTCCTAAATATGCCACGCTACCTTTTGTGCAGGATGCAATGCGACGTTCACTCGCCCCGACTCTAGCCACAATGAGCACAACGGGATTAGTTACCTTACCAGGCATGATGACGGGACAAATTTTAGGCGGAGCAAGCCCACTAGTCGCTATCAAATATCAGATTCTGATTATGGTGGCTATTCTGGTGATGATGTCTCTCTCTGTCATGCTCTCTTTACAACTGACAATCACGAAATGCATTAATAGCGAAGGAAGAGTGCTGGTTAAGATCAAAGCAAACGAATGATCTTTAAGCGTCGATCCGCCACCCACAAGATCTTATCCACAGATTCTGTGGATAACCGTGGTGATACCTAGGAAACAACTGGTCTAGCCAGAGTTCAAGTAAAATCTCGATAAAAATTTTCTTTGCATTCATACGCATATAATTTAATTCGAATAGCGTAATAAAACTGTCATTCAAAGCGTCTAGGTTCAAACTAGCTAACCTAAGGAGGGCGTTATGCTAAACCTAACCAAGACTCATTGTGCGGATGTTGCAGAGATAGAACTGAGCAACGCCCAAGATTGGCTGATCGACGAACCAGAGCAGATAGTCGCGATAGAAGAGATTTTTAGTGCTGAAGTGGATAGCTGGCATTAAAAAGGCCCACGTCTAGTGAGCCTTCAAATAAATAAAGAATGACCTAGTCGCGTAGGTAGATGAGCCAGTACCACATGCCAACGAAGACACCACCACCGATGATATTGCCAAGTGTCACTGGGATTAGGTTATTGGTAATAAAGTCGATCATATTTAGGTCGGCGTAATCGGCAATGTTTGCACCTGTCATCTGCCAGAATTCCGCTGGGGCAAAATTCTTGATCCCAATAGCCATAGGCACTTGGAACATGTTAGCGATACAGTGTTCAAAGCCTGCGGAAACAAACATGGCAACTGGCAGGATCATCACCGCGATTTTGTCAGTTAGCGTACGGCCACTGAAAGTCATCCACACCGCGATACATACTAGAACATTACACATGACGCCAAGCGCAACCGCAGAAAGGAAGGTGTGATGTAGTTTGTGCTGAGAGATCGCCATTGCATTCAAACCCACTTGGCCATGATCGAACATGTATTGCTTAGTCAGAAGCATACAGATGACCAACAATAAGGCTCCAACTAAGTTACCGGCGTACACGACTGCCCAGTGCTTAAACAGCATCTTCCAAGAGATTTTGCCACTTGCGCGCGCGACTAAAGTTAGCACCGAGCTAGTAAACAATTCTCCGCCTGTCACGACCACTAGAATCAGCCCTAAACTAAAAGCTAACCCACCAAGTAGGCGAGTAATTCCCCAAGGTAAATCGCCGGCACCCGTGGTTACAATCGTATAGAAGACGAAAGCGATACCAATGTGGATGCCTGCTGAGATAGCTAAAAGAAAGGATTTAACCGGATCTTTGGTTGCTTTGCCTACGCCGATTTCAGCAGCACGCTCAGCCATTTGCGGTGGAAGTAGAGAATCAAACTGGTGGTTTAAGTTCATCATGGGTGAAACATTTTGCAACAAGTGGATTAATGGAGGCGGATAATTACTCGATTTTTATCCAAATTCAAGCGTTAATTAACCTTACATAGCAAAATGTTATTAGTTCAAAGAAAACTCCCACCAAACTCTAAAAATCAACGACTAAAAATCTCTAAATTAGTTTTCAGAAATGAACAAACAATTTATTTATATCAATAAGTTAATAAGCCATTCAACGTCCATTTTTTGATCTCATACGACTTTAGTCTTATTTTTCATATTAATCGCTATTATTATTCATTATCGGCATTACGACATACTCCACGTGCTACTAACCAACAAAAACAGACAAGAATCTTTGATTCTGATCTATTCACAATGCGATTGGACAACTCCTAATCAATCCTAGCGATTCCTGTAGCGAAAGTAAGGCTTAGCTAACACTTCTCAACTCGTAACATTGCCGATTTGTAACTTCATGATTAAGTTGAAATCAGTACTTTCGAAAAGGATTCAAATATGAAATTTACGCCTGAACATATGTCTGAACTAAACCTATTACTACAGTTTGACATCAGCAGCGCTGCGACGGGTATTAAGGTTCATCATGAAGCGACTGAAGAGATGCAGGCGGCAGTTCAACGCCTTTACGAAAAAGGGTTATGTACTTTACCTGACGGTGGGTATCTGACTGATGAAGGTATCGAAATGGCGGAACACGCTGATAAAGCACTAAGAGTCCTTTCTAGTTAGCGCGATAAGGCACAATAGGAGAATTGATGCCTTTGATTGTCGAGAGGTAACGGTTGTATCTCTCGACAATAGAGGAAAGATCAATTTTCTTTAACCCCTCATTAAATACATCGCGCCAGTTGTGTCCCTCTGGCGTGTTTTTGAATGCCAAATACAGCTCTTTGCTCTCAAGCAAGCGGCTGTTCATTTTAACCCGATTACCTAGCATATCCGCTCTAGGATCAATGCCAATGAGATAATCGAGTACATTTGAATCGATGACTGCAGCATCGAGGCGACCTTTAGCCACTTTATAAATATTGCGAATATCGTTAGCTGACGCTTCCACCTGAATCATTCCTTCTTCAACTAGCAAGTCAAACTCAGCCGTATTCACATATCCTTGGACGACACCAATCCGATATAAGGTTAGATCTTCCAAAGAGCTCCACTCAATCGGAAACTTGATGTTCTCAACCAGCCCCAACGGCCCGCTGCCAATAGAGTCTGAGAAAACAAACTCGTCTGTTTTAAAGTAATATTCTGGAAAGTAACCAACATACTTATCGCTTTTGCTGGCAAGCGCAACAGCACGTACCCAAGGTTTAAATTCGATAATAAGCTCGTAGCCCATTGCTGCAAACGCTTCGCGCGCGACGGAAACAGATAAACCATACCCTTCGAGTTCTTCTCCTGAATATGGGGGCCACTCGAGCGAAGTCATATACACTCGCTGAGTCGCCCCACTAGGAAATACGCTGATAATGAGTACTACCGCTAACAACCACTTCATGCTCACCTCTAACTTGCAGGCAGACACCACCTACATAGTTAATAATAGGCACAGTGGTTTATTTATCTAGGCGCGTTCAAAGCACCATTTGTATGGTTGAAGACGATCGTAGAGCCAGTTGAAACCGGTCGCGTAAAAGAAAAAGAACACGAGAAATCCCGCTTCTAGCATAAGTGCTTGGAAGTAAGTGATATTTAAGAACCAAGCTATCGTCGGTAAGGTAATAAAAATTAACCCGCCCTCAAAACCGACCGTATGCCAAATACGGGTTGATAGTGATCGCTCTGCTCTAGGTGTTTGGCATAGACGGTCAAAGCCAATGTTATAAAAATAGTTCCACACTACCGTAAACAAACTCAACCCGACGCCAACCACTACCAACTCACTCGCCCCTTTGCCTGAAAACACAGACGCCATTGGAATAATGAGTGCTAAAGCAATCAGCTCAAAAAACAGTGCGTGGAAGATACGTTCTTTAGTTTGCATAATATTTTCTCTCTTTAATCACAAACAGTGGGCGTATATTCATCTATAATAAAGATACTTAAAAGTTAGATACCATCAGTAAAAGCGATATGTTTAGTATTGAGCAGTTAGAGGCTTTTGTTGCCACCGTTGAAACAGGCTCCTTCTCAGCAGCCGCACGAAAGTCGGGAAAAGTTCAATCCGCCATCAGCCAGCATATTATGAATCTAGAGCTCGATTGTGGTGTTGAACTGTTTAACCGAGATGGACGCTACCCCGCGTTAACCGAAGAAGGTATAAAGCTGCTTCCTCATGCCAACGCCACACTAAAGCAGCATAAGCGATTAGTAGAGTGCTCAGCCTCACTGTTTAAAGACGAGGAATCGAGCATCAGCATTGCCATCGATGAAGGGATACCACTAGACAATTTTTCTCAGTCACTTGAGACTGTGTCATCCTCTTTTCCTAACCTTAAAGTGGAAATACTAGTTGCCTCAAGTATTGACATTATTGACCTTGTTGCAGAAAAACGAGTGACAACTGGTATTGTTTTTTCTGAGATAGAGCTTCCACCGAATATTGATTTTGAGTCCGTTGGACATATCGAATTTGATCTCTACGTTGGTCAGACACATCCCCTTGCAAATCAACTCTCTGAGAACATCGACCAATTGTTGCTTCATAGGCAATTGTTGTTACGCTCTAGAAATGCCAAAGTAAGTGGATTCCAGCAAGCTCATAGTCCAGAGCTGTGGTACGCAGATAGCTATTACGTCTTATTGGAATTAATCAGCAAAGGCTTCGGGTGGGGATTCTTACCTACACATATCGCTTCTGCGTATGAGGACAATGGCAAAATTACCAAAATCCCCATTCGTTATGAACAGCTATGCTGGCAAGCGAATGTCGATGTAATACAACACCAAGGGTACGGCTTTAAGCCGATACATCAACTGTTACGCAGTGAACTGCGTAAGCTACTATCAAGGACGCAATAATGAAAACACTCTCAATTGTCGGAGGCGGTTGGCTTGGAAAGCCTTTAGCCCAGTATTTAACGTCTATTGGTCATAAAGTGTATGTGAGTAAAACTACCTCTGAGGGTGTTGCAACGCTACAACAAGACGGGCTTGATAGTTTTAAATGCGATCTCAATAGTGGTGGAGAAGAACTTGGCCGCCATCTGACACATTTCCCAAGCGAGATTGTCATTGGGTGCTTCCCTCCTGGGTTTCGTAAAGGCGGTGGACAGCAATACGTCAATCAATGGAAAGCGCTAATTGAAGCTGCGAAACAAAATGGTGTCTCTCGCGTGATCATGGTCAGTTCAACCACCGTCTACCCTAGCCTCGCCACTGACATGACCGAAGAAGACGCCTCGCTTGCTATCGCTGAAGGAAATACTGATTTTAGCGACAACGCCACGATTATGCTTCAAGCCGAGGACGCTTTGATTAGTTCAGGGATGAAGTTTGCCATTGTGCGATGTAGCGGATTGGTTGGCCCAGACCGTCACCCTTCAAGATTTGCTAGCAGACTAAAACAAATCAGTGAGCTTGCCCCTGCCAACATGATTCACTTGCAAGATGCGATTGGTGCGGTAAGTTTTATGGCTTTGAATAATACATCTGAAGTCGTTAACGCGACGACGCCTAACACGGTGAGTAAAGCAGAGTTTTATCAAGCGGCTTTAAATAGTGTCGAGTCAACTGAACCTCTACCACCCGTTACCCAGCATCCTGACAAGAAAATTATCGCCAATAAGTTGGTAAGTCTAGGTTACCGATTCCACTACCAACACACATTAGAGTTGGTTTAACCACCAAAGGGCAAGTTATGAGCCAGCTAAAACTATATCAACACATCGAGCGACTTTGGTCTTACATGCAGCTTAATCACTCGCTAAAAAAATCTGACTGTATCTTTGTTTTGGGTAGCAACGACATAAGAGTCGCCGAACTTGCCGCTCAATTGTTTCTGGAAGGATGGGCCAAAAAGCTTGTTTTCTCTGGAGGTGTCGGTCGCCTTACCGAAGGTGTGTTTGAATCATCGGAAGCACAAACCTTTGCTAACGTGGCGCGCGATATGGGTGTGCCTGCGGACAGTATCCTTATCGAGGACAAGGCGACTAACACCGGCGAGAATGTACGATTTACCTATCAGCTAATGAAGCAATCAGGTGAAGATTTTAAGTCGTTCATTTTGGTCCAGAAGCCCTATATGGAAAGGCGTACATACGCAACGTTTGCCAAACAATGGCCGGTCTCATATCAACATGTTTGCGTTACATCGCCAAAGACTTCATTTTGTGACTATTTCAATGATGATATCGATTTAGACATGACGGTCACAGCAATGCTTGGGGATTTTGAACGTATCAAAACCTATCCTGACCTTGGATTCCAAACCGAGCAGACTGTTCCTTTAGAGATGGATGAATCATATACCATACTAAAAAGCGTATTTTGTTAGGCTCTCTCCAGATATCTAAAGTTACACAAATAAAAAACCGGAGCAGTTGCTCCGGCTTAAGTTTACCTATCTAAGATGGTTAATGAATGGCGGCTTCTTTCTCGCTTAAGTATTTAAACTTGAGCTCATCGCCTTTAAGATCAACTTTCACCGTACCACCGTCAACCAAAGAACCAAACAGTAGTTCGTTAGCTAAAGGCTTTTTAACCTGATCTTGAATTACTCTACCCATTGGGCGAGCACCCATCGCCTTGTCATAGCCTTTCAGCGCTAACCAGTGACGAGCATCATCTGATACTTCAAGCGACACACCACGTACATCAAGCTGAGCTTGCAGCTCTACGATAAACTTATCGACAACTTGGTGGATTACATGTTCATCTAAGCTGTTGAACCAGATGATGTTATCAAGACGGTTGCGGAACTCAGGGGTAAATACCTTCTTGATTTCAGACATAGCATCGTGACTGTGATCTTGTTGGATCAAGCCGATCGATTTCTTCTCTGTCATCTGAACGCCCGCGTTAGTTGTCATCACGACGATAACGTTACGGAAGTCCGCTTTACGGCCGTTGTTGTCAGTCAGTGTACCGTTGTCCATCACCTGCAATAACAGATTAAAGATATCTGGGTGAGCTTTCTCAATCTCATCAAGTAACACGACAGAGTGAGGATGTTTGATAACCGCATCAGTAAGCAGACCGCCTTGGTCATAACCAACATAACCAGGAGGCGCACCAATCAAGCGGCTGACAGAGTGACGCTCACCATACTCAGACATATCGAAGCGAAGTAGCTCGATGCCTAATAGCTTAGAAAGCTGCACGGTGACTTCTGTTTTACCCACCCCTGTAGGGCCTGCAAATAAGAATGAACCTACTGGCTTATTATCAGCACCAAGACCTGCACGAGTCAGCTTAATCGCTTCACTGAGCACATCAATCGCATCGTCTTGCCCAAACACCAACATCTTCATCTTCTCATCAAGATTTTGCAGAATTTCTTTATCTGAAGATGAAACCGATTTCTCAGGGATACGAGCCATTTTAGCGACCATCGCTTCGATATCGGCTACACCAACTGTTTTCTTACGACGACTCGCTGGTGCTAGACGACTACGTGCGCCCGCTTCATCAATCACATCGATCGCTTTATCAGGCAAATGACGTTCATTGATGTATTTGGCAGAAAGTTCAACCGCAGCGCGAAGTGCTTTATTGGTGTAGCGAACTTCATGGTGAGCTTCATACTTAGGCTTCAGCCCGATCAGAATTTTAGTGGTGTCATCTAGAGATGGCTCAACAATATCAATCTTCTGGAAGCGTCGAGACAGCGCGCGTTCTTTCTCAAAGATGTTGCTGTACTCTTGATAAGTTGTCGAACCGATACAGCGTAACTTACCGCTACTTAGTAGAGGTTTAATTAAGTTGGCCGCATCAACTTGACCACCAGAAGCCGCACCCGCACCGATAATGGTGTGGATCTCGTCAATAAATAGAATCGCATCTTCTTCTTTTTCAAGCTGCTTCAAAATGGCCTTAAAGCGTTTCTCGAAATCACCACGATATTTAGTGCCCGCAAGAAGTGAACCGATATCTAACGAGTAGATAACGCTATCTGCGATAATATCTGGAACTTGACCTTCAACAATTCTCCAAGCAAGACCTTCCGCGATCGCCGTTTTACCGACACCGGCTTCACCAACAAGAAGCGGGTTATTTTTACGGCGGCGACATAATACTTGGATAGTGCGCTCTAACTCTTTGTCACGACCAATCAGTGGGTCGATCTGGCCTTGTTTAGCGAGCTGATTCAAGTTGGTTGCGAAGCTTTCTAGACGTTCTTCTGAACCAGTTTCTTCAACGCTCTCACTACCAAAGGAATCTGAAGAAGAAGGCTCGTCGCCTGAGCTAGAGGCTTTGGTAATACCGTGAGAGATAAAGTTAACAATATCTAAGCGACTGATATCATTTTTCTTAAGAAGGTAAGCCGCATGAGATTCTTGTTCACTAAAAATAGCCACCAGCACATTTGCACCTGTGACTTCACTGCGTCCTGATGACTGAACATGGAACACAGCTCTTTGCAAAACGCGTTGAAAACTCAAAGTGGGTTGCGTTTCGCGAGTTTCGTCGTTTTCTGGGATAAGAGGTGTAGTTTGATCAATGAATACATCGAGTTCACCGCGAAGGGCCTCGATATCTGCCTGACACGCTTGCAGGGCCTCTCGCGCAGCATCGTTTTCTAGCAATGCTAACAGGAGGTGCTCGACGGTCATAAACTCATGTCTTTTGTCTCTAGCGCGAGCAAATGCGCCGTTCAGACTCGACTCCAATTCTTTATTCAGCATAAGTACCTCCTTTAAGAACAACTTAGGTTGCTCGAACAAGCGTTATGCTTGTTCCATTGTACAAAGCAAAGGATGCTCATTCTCTTTCGAATACATAGTAACTTGCGCTACCTTCGTCTCAGCAACTTCTGCAGTATACGTGCCACAAATTGCCTTGCCTTCATAATGCACCTTGAGCATCACTTGTGTCGCCTTGTCGATATCCATAGAAAAAAAGCGCTCTAGGATTTCAATCACAAAGTCCATCGGAGTGTAATCATCGTTATTTAACACGACGTTATACATAGATGGTGGCTTAACTTTTGTTTTTTCTAACTCCAGCAGATCGGATCCGGGAGTGACCCATTCAAAATGTTTGCTCATGACTCATCGTTGTTAATGTTTTTGTCTCTGTTAATTTTACCACTTCATGGAGCGAAAGTTTTGAATTTAGTTCTTACTATTTAGAACAAAATACTTCT
This sequence comes from Vibrio sp. R10-SG3-ISO10, assembly GCF_059834185.1. NCBI lineage: Bacteria > Pseudomonadati > Pseudomonadota > Gammaproteobacteria > Vibrionales > Vibrionaceae > Vibrio > Vibrio sp. R10-SG3-ISO10. The sequence goes on along the minus strand of NZ_JCBDHG010000020.1, from coordinate 353,038 downwards.
AAAAAATTTTGTCCTTACTTAGAGACTAATGCAGCAATTGAGTCGCTGCAAATAAAAGATTTCACTTATCGGAAGAGCTGTATCTAATTGATTAAAAAGAAACCAAAAACCATTCACAGCGTCTATACTTGAGCTCAAATGAGTAGTTTGCTAGTTGCAAAAATGTAAATCTCAAAAGTGATTTGTTTGCAAATATGTAGACTATAATACCTTTTTCCTATTGACTGTGACCAATCATTGGCTACATTGGTCAAATAGTGACTAAAAATTTGGCAGCGGCTGAATGATAATTCACTTTCTGTTTACAAGGATTCAATGTAAGCACTTTAACAACATCAGTAACAATATGCATGAGGGATGTATAGCATGGCTACAGGTACAGTAAAATGGTTTAACAACGCCAAAGGATTTGGTTTTATTTGTCCAGAGGGAGAAGATGGTGATGTGTTTGCGCACTACTCAACCATTAAAATGGACGGTTATCGTACTCTGAAAGCTGGCCAACAAGTGAGTTTTGAAGTGGAAGAAGGACCTAAAGGCTATCACGCTAGCTCTGTGGTTCCGGTTGAGGCTCAACCAGCAAAATAACCGCTGCCCAACTTAAACAAAGTTTAAATCGTTTAAAAACAAAAAACCCGCCATTTGGCGGGTTTAGTTATTTATGTAGCTTGGATTAGCCGTTGATAACACCATTGAGTGTCGCACTCGGACGCATCAGAGGCGCAGCCTTATCAAACTCAGGTGCGTAGTAACCGCCTAGTTCACCCGCAACACCTTGTGCGCCATTTAGCTCTGCAACAATCTTCTCTTCGTTTGAAGAGAGTGCTTGTGCAATCGGAGCAAACTCAGCAGCGAGATCAGCATCCGTTGTTTGAGCTGCAAGCGCTTGTGCCCAGTATGTTGCTAGGTAGTAGTGGCTACCACGGTTATCTAGCTCACCGACACGGCGTGATGGCGACTTGTTATTGTCTAAGAAGTCACCCGTCGCTTTATCTAGTGCGTCAGCCAAAACTTGCGCTTTCGCGTTACCAGTTACTGTGCTTAGATGCTCTAGAGAAGCCGCTAGCGCTAGGAACTCGCCTAAAGAGTCCCAACGTAGGTGGTTTTCTTTTTCAACCTGCTGAACGTGCTTAGGTGCAGAGCCACCAGCGCCTGTTTCAAATAGGCCGCCACCATTCATTAGTGGAACAATCGATAGCATCTTAGCCGAAGTACCAAGCTCAAGAATTGGGAACAAGTCAGTTAGGTAGTCACGTAGTACGTTACCTGTTACTGAAATTGTATCCTGACCTTGTTTGATTCGAACAAGTGAGAACTGACACGCTTCTAGTGGTGCTAGGATCTTAATCTCTAGACCTGAAGTATCGTGGTTCGGTAAGTAGGCATTCACTTTCTTGATCAGCTGAGCATCGTGTGCGCGGTTTTCATCTAACCAGAATACTGCTGGTACACCTGTCGCACGAGCGCGAGTTACCGCTAGTTTCACCCAATCTTGAATCGGAGCGTCTTTAACCTGACACATACGGAAGATATCACCTTCCTCAACAGATTGCTCAAGTAGCACCGCACCAGAAGCGTCAACCACTCGAACTGTGCCTGCCGTATCTAGAATGAATGTCTTGTCGTGTGAGCCGTACTCTTCTGCTTTCTGTGCCATTAGGCCCACATTCGGTACACTACCCATAGTGGTAGGATCGAACGCACCGTTTTCTTTACAGAAGTCGATAACTGCTTGATAGATACCCGCGTAGCTACGATCAGGGATCATCGCTTTGGTATCTTTCTGCTTACCATCTGGGCCCCACATTTGACCAGATGAACGCAGCATTGCAGGCATAGAAGCGTCAACAATGATGTCACTTGGTACGTGTAGGTTGGTGATACCACGGTCTGAATCAACCATTGCTAGCGGTGGCTGAGTTTCGTATACCGCCTGTAGTGCAGCTTCGATCTCTTCTTTTTGAGCAGCAGGAAGCGCTTGAATCTTAGCGTAAACGTCACCAATACCGTTGTTGACATCGACACCTAGCTTCTCGAATACATCACCGTATTTAGCGAAAACGTCTTTGTAGTAAACCTTAACCGCGTGACCAAAGATCACCGGGTCAGACACTTTCATCATGGTCGCTTTCATATGCAGAGACAGCAGAACGTCTTGCTCTTTTGCTTCGGCGATTTGTGCTTCGAAGAACTCAACCAGTGCTTTCTTGTTCATTACTGAACAATCGATGATCTCTTTATCTTGCAGTGGGAAAGCGCCTTTAAGCTCTTTTACTGCGCCGTCGGCTGCAACAAACTCAATTTTAACCTCTGTTGTACCTTCTACTGTATGCGATTTTTCGCTACCGAAGAAATCGTTACCAGACATGCTAGAAACATGTGACTTAGAGTCCGCAGACCATGCACCCATTGAGTGTGGGTTCTTCTTCGCATAGTTCTTTACAGATAGTGGAGCACGACGGTCAGAGTTACCTTCACGTAGAACTGGGTTTACGGCACTACCTTTGATCTTGTCGTACGTCGCTTTAATCGCTTCTTCTTCGTACGTGCTTGGCTCTTCAGGGTAGTTAGGTAGGTTGTAACCTTTGTCTTGTAGCTCTTTGATGGCTGCTTTCAACTGAGGAATTGACGCTGAAATGTTTGGCAGCTTAATGATATTTGCTTCTGGTGTTTTTGCCAGTTCGCCTAGCTCAGCTAGTGCATCACCAATGCGTTGCTCGTCTGTTAGGTGCTCTGGGAAGTTTGCAATAATACGCCCAGCTAGAGAGATATCACGAGTGTCGACATTGATTCCTGAAGAAGCAGTAAATGATTGAATAATCGGTAGTAGTGAGTAAGTTGCTAGCGCAGGTGCTTCATCAGTAATGGTGTAAATAATTGTAGGTTTTTCTGTAGGCATGAAATTTCCCTATTGTTCTAACCGGACCTGTTGAGTGTAGGTCCTATGTGTGTGTCCGCTAACAAGTTATGAATAATCCCCTCACTTGTTGCGATTTGTCCGTCTCTTTTTGTTTTCGTCACTTAGTCAGCGACATCCTTGAGAGCGATCAGGGTCTGTTAACCTTTTGAGGTTAAATTTTGTTCGAGATAAAAGCGTTTTAGTCGCGGCGAGAGGTTTGCCGCCTAGTCACTCTAAGCAAAATACCTCTTAACAAAGAATAAAACGCTTTTAGCCGAACCCTTCGGGCAGCGTTTGTGGCTCCTTTCTACTGCGTTATCGGCTTATCAGGTAGAACAACTACATTTCAAAACCTCTGCCTTGTATAAAGCACCCACAAACTGCTGCAAAAGTCATCTCAAAAGGTCAACAGACCCTCAATATAATTAAACAAAATTGAAAGAATAGTCTATTATCTTGTTCGCCAATCCTGTTTTCGGGCGCGCAAATGGTAGCTTAATCCGCATCCCGTTAAAAGTTTTACCCACACTTCGTTTACATTTTTGCAAGGTAGTTAACATGTCGCCACGTTCACAACGTGACTCTAAACCCTCTTCATCACGTCGCGGGAATTCCGGTTTTAAACGTCCCTCTTCAGCGAAAGGAGTGAATAAACATTCCTCGAAAAATCGTAGAAAACCGACGAGCACTAAACCCAAGATCGCACCTGAAGATCGTAAGGTCATCGTGTTCAATAAGCCTTATGACACTCTAAGCCAGTTCACTGATGGTGATGGCAGAAAAACCTTAGCCGACTTTATTACCGTCAAAGATGTTTACGCCGCAGGTAGACTTGATAGAGATAGCGAAGGCCTATTAGTTCTAACCAATGATGGCATCTTGCAAGCCAAACTGACGCAACCTAAATCTAAATCACCAAAGACATACTGGGTGCAAGTTGACGGCGCGCCATCAGAGTCGGACTTAGACAAGCTCCGTAAAGGTGTTGAACTAAAGGATGGCATGACACTTCCGGCCAAAGTTGAAGTGATGGAAGAACCTCAAGTGTGGGAGCGTAACCCGCCTGTTCGCTTCAGAGCCAACATTCCAACCACATGGCTATCAATCACCATTATTGAAGGCCGCAACCGCCAAGTACGCCGTATGACCGCTAATATTGGCTTCCCTACTCTACGATTGATTCGTTATTCGATGGGTGATGTGACGCTAGGTGACTTACAGCCAGGTGAGTGGAGACAAATTCAAGTGTAGCTGCTGTATTGACATGGTTTAGTTCAGCGGCTCCCCTTGATAGTAAGTGCATTTCTTACCTGCTTTTTTAGCAAGGTAGAGATCTTTATCGGCCAGTGACAGCGTTTTATCTAAACCTTGAGACTGAGAGAACTGTTCGATCCCAGCGCTAAAAGTGACATTTAATTCAATACCTTGAAAATAGATTTCACGTTCCATCACACAGTCTTGTAAGTGAATGATTAACCGTGATAATCCTTTCTCCCGGACACTTTTCGCATGTAAAATGACGACGAACTCCTCTCCGCCCATACGGTAGACTTGTTGATTGCCAACAAAACTAGCAAGACGCTCTACAACCTGTTTAAGCACTTCGTCCCCGGCAGCGTGTCCGTAACTGTCATTGATGACTTTAAAGTCATCAATATCGAGAGTTAGAAGAAAGCTTCCTTCTAACTGCTTTGCTCGTTGAGCAAATGTCGTAACGAGTGATAAACGATTTTGAGCCCCCGTCAAAGCATCTTGATGTGCCAGAGAGTTGAGCCGTTCGACTCCTTTAACCCGACTATCTTCATAAACGTGTGAAATAGTCCAAACAAAAATATAGGCTAGTACAAAATTAAGCAGTACCGCAGATCGCACCAGAACCGAATCTTCCAATGCAAAATGCAAAGCCACTAACTCCAAAGATAAGCAAGTTAAGCTCCAGTAGAACCCCATCCTCAGCCCAAGAGCAAGATAAAATACGGTAGGCAGCACAACGGCCCAGAGATACAGTGAGCTTTCAACCCGACTGACGAGCGTTCCAAAACAGATCAAAAAAGTTAAAACAACGCAGTGGAAAACAAGGAACCAGTTAGGTTGCTCACGTCGCCAAACGTAAAACAGCATCGTAAAAGAAGCAGCGAAATAAACCAATTCTATAATACCCAACACTTTCGCTTTTGAGCCAAAGTAGAAGACATTGGTTAGTCCAAACAGCAAAGCAGCTAAGCCTAATACAACACACATACCTATCAATACTTTGCGTCTAAGTTGATGTGTGGCATTGTGCTGAATTAGTGGATTACTCATGATTTTATTGATACCTCATTGGTGTTATGTCCCTTTTAACACAGCGGCAACAAATATTCATGATGTCAATAATAAAAAAGCCGCTTATTTCAAAGCGGCTTAAGTAATAGTTGATTTAGCTCGAAAGTTACTGTGCGTCTTTCTCTTTTGCAGCAGTTACCGCGATTGCTAATTCTTCAAGCGCAGCTGGGTTAGCAACACTTGGTGCGTCTGTTAGTAGACACGCAGCCGCAGTTGTTTTAGGGAACGCGATCACATCACGGATGTTCTCTGTACCACATAGCAGCATCACTAGACGGTCAAGACCGAATGCTAGACCTGCGTGAGGAGGCGTACCGAACTTCAGTGCGTCCAATAGGAAACCAAACTTAAGCTGCTGCTCTTCTGCATCGATACCTAGAATGTCGAACACAGCTGCTTGCATCTCTGCATTGTGGATACGAACCGAACCACCACCAACTTCATAGCCGTTTAGAACCATGTCGTATGCATTTGAGTTTGCTGCTGCTGGGTTTGCTTTTAGCTCTTCTGCATTCACGCCTAGAGGTGATGTGAATGGGTGGTGCATTGCATGAAGGTTGCCTTCGTCATCTTCTTCGAACATTGGGAAGTCAACAACCCATAGCGGTGCCCATGCGTTTTCGTCTGTTAGCTCTAGATCTTTACCTAGCTTCAGACGTAGCGCACCCATTGCTTCTGCAACTGTGTTCGCTTTGTCTGCGCCGAATAGGATGATGTCACCTGACTCAGCTTGAGTGCGGTCTAGAATGCCGTTGATTACGTCTTCATTTAGGAATTTAGCCACTGGAGATTGGATACCTTCCATACCGGCAGCGCGGTCATTAACCTTCATCCAAGCAAGACCTTTCGCGCCGTAGATACCTACGAACTCACCGTAGCTGTCAATTTGCTTACGAGTTAGCTTAGCACCACCTGGTACGCGGATTACTGCAACACGACCTTTTTCATCGTTTGCAGGGCCTGAGAATACTTTGAATTCTACGTCTTTTACTAGGTCAGCAACATCAACTAGCTCTAGTGGGTTACGTAGGTCTGGCTTATCGCTACCGAAACGACGGATCGCTTCAGAGAATGGCATTACTGAGAAATCACCCAGGTCTACATTCAGTAGTTCTTGCCACATATCGCGAACCATCTTCTCAGTGGTTGCACGAACTTCGTCAGCCGTCATGAATGACGTTTCGATATCGATCTGAGTGAATTCTGGCTGACGGTCAGCACGTAAGTCTTCATCACGGAAACACTTAACGATTTGGTAATAACGGTCAAAGCCAGACATCATTAGCAGCTGTTTAAATAGCTGCGGAGACTGTGGAAGTGCGTAGAAGCTACCTTTGTGAACACGGCTTGGTACCAAGTAGTCACGTGCACCTTCTGGCGTCGCTTTAGTCAGTACTGGCGTTTCAATATCTAGGAAACCATTGTCATCTAGGAAACGACGAACAAAGCTAGAAGCTTTAGCACGCAGCTTGATGCGATCGCTCATTTCAGGGCGACGAAGGTCTAGGTAACGATACTTTAGACGCTGCTCTTCAGAGTTCTTCTGGTTGAAGTCTAGTGGTAGAACGTCTGCGCGGTTGATGATCTCAAGACCTTTGGCGATGATTTCAACTTCACCCGTTGCCATATCTTTGTTTACTTGGCTATCTGGGCGAACACGTACTTCACCAGTTAGCTTGATACAGAATTCATTACGCAGCGTGTTAGCCACTTCGTACGCATCAGCCATATCTGGATCGACAACAACCTGAACAACGCCTTCACGATCTCGCATATCGATAAAAATAAGACCGCCTAAATCACGACGACGGTTAACCCAGCCGCAAAGTTCTACAGTTTGTCCTGCAAGGGACTTGTTCAGGTGACCACAGTAATGGGTACGCATAATGAATTTCCCAATCTCTTAAAATTTGTTGATTACTATCTATCGGTGTTAAGTTTACCGATAGAGCAAAGTTCCATTTATACGCTGAAAGTGGGTCGAGATCGACTACCTAGCGTACAATTTATTGCGATTTATCATCTATTGATGCTTTTTAAACCAACAAAGGCGTAAAACAGCAGCAATATGAAAAAATTGGCGCTGATTATAGCCCTAATCTGGGTGGTTCGGCAAAACTCTCATTCAACCGATTCAAACTAGAGAATGTAGCAGCGAATATGGACAGTTTACCCATCAGGCTCGGGCTCACTATGTGGTCACATAACAATTGGCAGCAGAGCTTTTATGGCAGTGGCACCAAGCCCAATGAAAGATTGGAAAAATACGCCAGTGTCTTTCACACGGTTGAAGGAAACACTACCTTTTACGCCACGCCAAACAGTGTCACGGTCAACAACTGGCGCGCGGCAACGCATGATGATTTTCGGTTTACCTTCAAACTGCCGCAAAGCATCACTCACCAGCAAATGCTGCGTGGGTGTCAGGCGGAGCTAAAAAGCTTTATGGCGATTATGGAGCCACTGCATGAGCGTATCGGTCAGTGGACAATCCAACTACCAGCGGCCTTTGGCCCCGAACACCTAGAAAACCTCAAACAATTTTGCGCTCTGTTTCCACCTCACTACCCTATCGGTATTGAAGTTCGCCATCCTGCCTTTTTTGCCAAAGGCGATGCCGAAAAAGCGCTCAATGCTTGGCTCATTGAGCAAGGCTACGATCGCATCATCATGGACAGTCGCCCTGTCTTTGCTGCTAAGCCAGATAATGAAGCCATTATCGACGCTCAGCAAAAGAAACCAAAAGTGCCCGTTCATGCCATCGCGACAGCAGACAATCCTATGATTCGCTTTATCGGCCATCCTCAAGAAGAGAAAAATTACGACTTCTTTACCCCTTGGCTAAGCAAGATTCCACAGTGGATCGAACAAGGTAAGCAGCCTTATGTGATGATTCATACAGCGGATAATATCGTCGCTCCCGAACTTGCCGCTAATCTCTATAAACAGTTGCAAATTAAAGTAAAACTACCCGACTTAAATGACTTTCCTGCCGCAGATGGCAACACCCAGATACAGATGTTTTAGCACATATATACCCAATACATGACAGAGGCGCGAAATTCACATAAAATACGCGCCTTTTTAATGGCTGTAGACTTGAGAGCACGGCATCTCACGTTGAGAGAACTGAGTTATGAACCCTAAGAGCAATCCAGATACTATTTTTTCGGCTCCAATCGATAAAATTGGGGATTTCACCTTCGATGAACGTGTTGCGGAAGTTTTTCCAGACATGATTCAGCGCTCAGTCCCTGGCTACAGCAATATTATTTCTGCTATCGGCATGCTGGCAGAACGCTTTGTAAAGCCGCATTCCAATATCTATGACTTAGGCTGTTCTCTTGGGGCTGCGACACTTTCCATGCGTCGTCACATCAATCAAGAAGGCTGTCAGATTATCGCCGTCGATAACTCTTCAGCGATGGTAGAGCGATGCAAGCTGCACGTTAACGCTTATCGTAGCGATACGCCTGTTGATGTTGTCGAAGCAGACATTCGCGATATCGAAATCGACAATGCTTCTGTGGTCGTACTTAACTTTACGCTCCAGTTCTTATCACCAGAAGATCGCTACACCTTGCTCGAAAAGATCTACGCAGGTCTTCGCCCTGGTGGGATCTTGATTCTTTCAGAGAAGTTTGTTTTTGAAGATGAAGCATCAAATGAACTGCTGATCGATTTACATCACGACTTTAAACGAGCCAATGGCTATAGCGAACTAGAAATCAGCCAAAAGCGCAGCGCAATTGAAAATGTGATGCGTCCAGACTCTAAAAAAGAGCACAAAGAGCGCTTCGCGAAGATCGGCTTTAGCAGTTACGATGTCTGGTTCCAATGCTTTAACTTTGGTTCGATGTTCGCGATAAAATAGCGAGAAGCGAGAAGCGAGAAGCGAGAAGCGAGAAGCGAGAAGCGAGAAGCGAGAAGCGAGAAGCGAGAAGCGAGAGAAGTGTTGGTTAACGCTCTTTTAGTGTCAAATTATCAATTTATTATCAGTGAATAACTATGTTTAACTTTGCCAATTTTTATCAGTTAATTGCCTCAGACACACGTCTTCAACCTTGGCTGAATGTCTTACCTCAACAGCTAACCGATTGGCAAAATGCAGAACATGGTGATTTTGGTCGCTGGTTAAAAGCGCTCAATAAAATCCCAGAAGGTCACCCAGACCAAATCGATATTAAAAATGCGGTTGTGCTTGCTAACGATACCCCTTTTCATAGCGGCGAACTAAAAAAGCTCGAAAATCTCCTGCGCACGTTCCATCCTTGGCGCAAAGGCCCGTACACGGTTCATGGTATTCATATTGATACTGAGTGGCGCAGTGACTGGAAGTGGGATCGAGTGCTACCCCATATTTCTCCACTAAAAAACCGCAGCGTTCTGGATGTTGGATGCGGTAATGGCTACCACATGTGGCGCATGCTAGGTGAAGGCGCTCGACTAACTGTGGGCATTGATCCTTCGCACCTGTTTTTGATCCAATTCGAAGCCATTCGTAAATTAATGGGCGGTGACCAGCGCGCACACTTGTTGCCACTTGGCATTGAGCAACTACCTAAGCTCGAAGCATTCGATACCGTGTTTAGCATGGGCGTACTTTACCACCGCTGTTCACCACTTGATCATCTTATCCAGCTTAAAAACCAGTTGGTTTCTGGGGGCGAACTGGTACTTGAAACATTGGTTATTGAAGGGGATGAAACTTCAGTGCTTGTTCCAGTGGACCGTTATGCTCAAATGCGCAACGTCTACTTCTTCCCGTCAGCGAAAGCACTCAAAGTCTGGCTAGAAAATGTTGGCTTTGAAAATGTGCGGATTGTGGATGAAAACGTAACAACCACAGGCGAACAACGAACGACTGAGTGGATGACACACAATTCACTACCGGACTACTTAGATCCAAACGACCCAACAAAAACAGTCGAAGGTCACCCTGCTCCTCGCCGAGCGGTATTAGTAGCAACTAAGCCATAAAATAGTCGCGAATTGACAGAGAGTTAACTCAACTCACACGGGAAATCATTTCGCAGACACGCAATCCCCAATACAATACCAAGGATGCCTCGCATCCTTGTTTTTTACGCGTATTCCTCTTTAAATTGTTTTATTGAGAATCTGACACAATTCGCTGCTTGTTTGTGACAAATTTATTACGCTAAACTTCTTATTTATCTATTGTTTTAATTACTTTCAGGTTTATCAATGTTGACAAGATTTACCCCAATCGTGGCACTTATGTTACTGTCTGGTTGTACACTTACAAATAGTGAGCAATACCACCAAGAAACGTTAGCCGCAATTCAAGCTTCAGAAACAAATCTAACCAACCAATATACAAACCTAAACTTACAGTTAAGCAATCAGTCTGACTATATAGAAAACCTAGAAAACCAAGTTAATGAGCTTGAGAAGCAACTCGTAGCATTCAAAACTGAAGCTTTAGAAGAAGTGCGCAAAAAGCCAGACCCAGTAGTCATCCCTGCTGCTGCACCTGTTGAGGCGACACCAAGCCATGAAATCGTGTTAGGTGAAGTTGAGAAAGTCACCATTGACTCAATCAAACAGTCTTTTGATGCCCGAGTCGATACAGGCGCGGCAACGTCATCACTCAACGCTGTCGATATCGAGCAATTTGAGCGCAATGGCAAAAACTGGGTTCGTTTCCACCTCTCTGATGGAGAGAAAGAACTTAACGATACAAACTGGATCGAAGCACCAATAATCCGCTTTGTAAAAATCCGTCAATCAACCAACGAAGAAGTCGAACGTCGCGCGGTTGTTGAATTGTGGGTCAAACTCGGAAAAATCCATGAAAAAGCGCAATTTACCTTGGCAGATCGCTCGCAAATGAGTCATCCTGTACTCTTAGGTCGCGAGTTTATCCGTGATATCGCAGTGGTTGATGTAAGTAAAAAGTACATACACACGGAAGTTCCTCAGAAATAATAAGGTAGCGTAGGCTTATGACGTCTAAAATCCCCTTTTATATATCGGTTGCATTGATTATTGCGGCTGGTATCGCTTTAAGCATATTTCGTCACCAAAACTACGGTGTTCCTTGGACACCAGGTGAAACCCGACAAGTCTGGGACATTGAAGCGCGAGTCGAATTCAATGGTCAAGGTAAACCGGTAAAAGCGTCATTAGCAGCGCCACATACTCAAACTGGGTTTACTCTTATTAACGAATCTTCGTCATCTCCTGGCTATGGTGTCTCTTACCTTCAAACGGACACTGGACGCCGAGCAGAGTGGTCGATCCGAAGTGCGACTGGACCACAAACTATTTATTACAAAACTCAGTTCCTCGTTGACCCTCAAGCTAATGTAGAACCGATAGCTCCTAGCGAAGAGATCAACCCTCCAACTTTTGATGGTCCAGTTGAAGCTGCCGCAATCGCTCTCATTGAGCGTGCGAATGAACGTTCTGCTGACGATATCACTTTTACTCGTGAACTGATCAAATCGCTTAACGACTCAGATAGTCAAAACGCCTCTTTGATTCTCAATCGAATGTCGAAAGTTGATGCTGTAGACAAAATTCTTGCGTACGCGAAGATCCCAAGCAAAGTCGTTGGTGTCATCGAGCTAGAAGATGGTCGCCGCCGTCAAACCATTCAGCAGATGAACCACGTATGGAACGGCAAAAACTGGATCCTATTCAATCCAAACAATGCTAACCAAGTCATCGAAGAGAACATCTTAGTGTGGGATGAGTCTAACGTATCGCTTCTTGACTTGATCGGTGGTCAAAACAGTCAAGTACACTTCTCTATGATTGCCCAAGAGGTGACGCCATCTCAGGCTACTCAAGATAAGGTTGAAGCAGATGGACTGCTTAACTTCTCTATTCATAGTCTGCCTCTTGAAGAACAAGCAATGTTTAAAACCATTATGCTTATTCCAATCGGTGCACTTATCGTTGTTTTCTTACGAGTAATTATTGGCTTGAAAACATCTGGTACCTTCATGCCGGTACTGATCGCTGTCGCGTTTGTCCAAACACAGCTTGTCACCGGTATCGTCGGCTTCTTACTGATTGTCGGTACAGGCTTGGTTATTCGTAGTTATCTCTCCAAGCTTAACTTGTTGCTCGTGGCGAGGATCTCTGCGGTCATTATCACCGTGATTATGATCATCTCGGTCTTTACCGTCGTTGCGTTCAAGATCGGCTTAACTGAAGGTTTATCGATTACCTTCTTCCCTATGATTATTCTTTCTTGGACCATCGAACGTATGTCGATTCTTTGGGAAGAAGAAGGGGCTAAAGAGGTTGTACTCCAAGGTGGTGGTTCGCTGCTAACCGCCGTACTGGTTTACTTAGCAATGACTAACTCATTTATACAGCACCTAACATTTAACTTTATTGGCCTACAATTGATTGTCTTAGGTGGCATTCTACTATTAGGTACTTACACAGGTTATCGTTTAACAGAGCTTCGTCGCTTTAAACCACTTGCGGAGGACTAAACATGCTTTCACGTTTTACCTCGCAATTTACAACCCCTGGTAAGCTTCACCATAAGGGTATTATGGGGATGAACCAGCGCAACCACAGCTACATTGGGCGGTACAACGACCGCTCAAAGTATCCATTGGTTGATGACAAGCTCAAAACCAAGATCATAGCCCAACAGCATGGCGCAACCACACCAGAATTGATTGGCGTGATTAGTAGCCAAGTTGAAGTAAAAACCATCCATAAGATGGTTAAAGACTGGCCAGGTTTTGTTATCAAGCCTGCTCAAGGGAGTGGTGGTAAAGGTATTCTAGTTATCACATCGCACAAAGATGGGGTTTATACCAAACCTTCTGGTGCGACGATTAATCAAGAAGATGTTGAGCGCCATATCAGTAATGCACTCGCTGGACTTTTTTCACTTGGTGGTAAAAACGACGTTGCCGTGGTTGAAAACTTAATCAAGTTTGATGACTGCTTTGACGGCTTTAGTTATGAAGGCGTCCCTGACGTACGTATCATTGTCTTCAAAGGCTACCCTGTGATGGCGATGATGCGTTGTTCTACAGCTGCTTCAGACGGCAAAGCGAACTTGCACCAAGGCGCGGTGGGCGTTGGTATTGATATCGCCACAGGTCGTGCGGTTAGAGCTGTGCAATTTGACCAACCGATCACGCATCACCCAGATACCGGTAAAGAGCTTGCCACATTGCAAGTTCCACATTGGGAGCGCTTATTAACGTTAGCTTCTAGTGCTTGGGAAATGACCGGTCTTGGTTATATGGGTACCGATATGGTGCTCGATAAAGAAGAAGGGCCGATGGTACTTGAACTCAATGCCCGACCAGGATTAGCCATTCAAATTGCTAACGGGGCTGGCTTGTTGCCAAGGCTTCATCACATTGAAAACTTAGGTTTGGGTATTGAATATCCAAAACCTGCTGAACGTGTCGCTTATGCGGCGAGGCAATTTGGTATATTTGCCAAAGAAGTGACAAGCTAAAACCTTAATAACAAAAAACCCGCAATCTGCGGGTTTTTTTAATCGCTTAAGTTAAACAATTAAGCCAAACCCTCACAAGCGTGTTCCTTACACAAACCGTATTTCAACTTGATCTTGTCAGCCACTTTTTCGGCAATCATTATTGTCGGCGCATTGGTGTTTCCGCCAATGAGAGTAGGCATAATCGAGGCGTCTACAACTCTTAAGCTCTCTAAGCCATAAACAGAAAGATCATTGTCGACAACCGCTAATGGGTCTTGTTCCGTCCCCATTTTACAAGTTCCAACCGGGTGGTACTGAGTGTCAGCACGGTTACGAATATCTTGCTCTATCGCGTTGTCATCACTTGCGTCTATCGGATAGAACTTCTCTCCTCGCACGTCGTCAAACGCCTCGCTCTCTAACATTTGATGCTGTTTTTTCCACGCCTTAATCATCACTGACATATCGTCTGGATGACTAAAGAATGCAGGGTCAATACTTGGCGAGTCGTACGGGTCTGCGCTTCTCAACTTCACCGTTCCTTTGCTCTTAGGTCTAAGCAAGGTAACATGACTGCTGAACCCATGACTTAAATGAATCTTCCTTGCATGGTCGTCAACCACAGCGACAACAAAGACAAATTCAAGATCCGGAACTTTTACGTCATCATCAGAACAAAAGAATCCAATCCCCTCAGCGTAATTACTGGTTAGCTTGCCGCTACGCTGGCGTCGCCATTCAGGCAGCGCTTTACTTAATTGAGTCGCCATTTGTAGTGAAACACCAAATGTTGACGTTTTCGCACTGCATTTGTAAGAGTGAATAAGGTCAATATGATCTTGTAGATTCTCACCAACTCCAGCCAGTTGATGAATCTGATGAATACTATGCTTTTCTAGCTCTTGCTTTGGCCCAACTCCCGAAAGCAATAGAATTTGCGGCGAACCGAATGCGCCAGCCGAAAGGATCACTTCTTTGCGGCACTTAATCTGAAATCGTTTTCCCGCTAAGCCATACTCCACACCGATCGCACGCTTATCTCGAAACAAGATTTTATGTGTTGTGGCTTTAGTCATTATTGTTAAGTTAGGGCGAGATAAATTAGGCGTGAGGTAAGCCTTTGCTGCGCTGCACCGTTCACCATTAACCTGCGTCACCTGTGTTGCCATCGCGCCAAACTGCTCCGCTCCATTAATATCTTTGTTACGCGGTACGCCAATAGACTCACAAGCTTGAAGATACTTCTCTAGCATCTCACTTGGACAGCGTAGATCAGCGACATTCAGCGGGCCACCTTGACCATGAAACTTGTCATTGTGGACTTCGTTGTGTTCCGCTTTTTTGAAGTAAGGTAAACACTCATCATAGCTCCAGCCTTGGTTGCCTAAGCTGGCCCACAAATCATAGTCATAGCGATGACCACGTGCATACATCATAGCGTTGATCGAGCTTGAGCCGCCCAAAGTCTTGCCCCGTGGCTGATAACCTTTACGTCCATTAAGTCCCATTTGAGGCTGCGTCTCAAAACCCCAATTATTGTACTTGGTTGGTAGCATCGCTACCGCGCCGACTGGGGTATGGATAAATGGGCTGGAGTCCTTACCCCCAGCTTCCAATAAGCATACGCTAACGTTGGGATCTTCCGACAGTCGGGCGGCTAGCACGCAACCTGCCGACCCACCTCCAACAATGATGAAATCATAACTGTCCATCAACCGTTTCCTCAATATTCAGAGGGTGAAGCTCACGTTTGAGTATCTTACCCGTTGCAGTCATCGGTAAGCTTGCACGGACAAAAACTCGGCGCGGATACTTGTAATCGGCCAGCTGCTCTTTGGCCCACGTTACTATCTGCTCTCCTTTAAGGTCAGAGGTATCCTTTAACACCACGTGTGCATGTATCTCTTCTCCTAGTCGATCATGGTGCTCACCAACGACAGCAACCATTTCAACATCAGGATGACACATCAAGACTTCTTCAATCTCGCGCGGATAGACGTTGTAGCCGCCGCGAATGATCATATCTTTGACTCGATCGACTATGAACAGATTACCGTGTTCATCGAGTCGGCCAATATCACCAGAGAAGAACCAACCATCCTTCAGAGCTTCTTCTGTCGCTTTTTCTCTTTGATAGTACCCTTTCATAACACTAGGGCTTTTAATACAAATCTCTCCAAGCTCACCGGTATTCAGTGACTCACCTAGACTGTCAACAATTTTGATCAGGTGTCCACACAGTGGCTGTCCTACACTTCCCGGTAGACGCTCACTATCGATATGATTGAAGGTTGCCACTGGCGCTGTTTCTGATAAGCCATAACCCTCCAGTATTGGTACGTCAAAACGAGACTCAAACTGGCGCAGAACCTCTACAGGTAGCGACGCGCCGCCCGATGCACTCAGTCTCAAACTGTTTTTCACCCGTTCGCACTGCTCGGGAAGCTGCTCTGCAACTTTAAGGAGTGCAATATACATGGTAGGGACACCAGCAAAAATGCTAACGCCATGCTCTACAATTTCATCCACCACTAATTTGGGTTCAAATCGTGGTACTAAAACCATATCAGCACCACACAAGACCGCCGCATTCATCATCACGGTTTGTCCAAAACTGTGGAAAAGGGGTAAGGTGATCATTGTGGTGTCACTGTGCTCTAGTCGCAACAGATACTGTGATGACATCGCGTTGGTCATCATATTGGTATGTGACAGCTCAGCACCTTTGGGTTGGCCTGTCGTACCCGAGGTATATAAAATAACGGCCGTGTCGTCACCATTACACGAGACGGACTCAAAATCGCTCAGTTCACTTTGAAGCCATTGATTGAAGGAGTATTCACTCGTTTGGTCGTCTCCTGGCATAGCAACAAAATGCTGGCAAGTCTCGACCTGCTCAAACCCAGCTCGACCATAATCACCAATAGGTAAATCTGGAGTGCCATCAAAGCAAAGGTACGCTTTGGCATCGGAGTCTTTGAGGTGATAAGCCACCTCTCTAGACTTAAATAACACATTCAGAGGTACCACAACACAACCTGCTTTTAAGATCCCATAATAGGCAATTGGAAAGTAAAGTATGTTCGGACAAGAAAGCGCAACTTTGTCGCCTTTTTCGAGCCCCAACTGCTTCAGTTGCAGCGCAACTTTATTCGACAACTGATTGAGCACTTGGTAGCTCATGGCTTGAGTACCCATCTGTAGCGCACGTTTATTTGGAAACAGCGCAGCACTGCGCTCTAGGTTAACAGCAAGGTTATGCATCCATGTTCTCCTCTAGGCGGTCAGCCTACTGATCTGATGTTATTTAGTTTGGTTCTTTAATGTAGGGTCTGGCTTACCGACAAAAAGTCGTACCGCCAGTTTTTGAATTGGATTGCCATACGCAGGCGCAAACAACCCAATAGGGAACCACTTACGCATTTGGAAAACACTGCGTGCATGGCTAAGTTCACGAAATCCTTCTTCACCGTGATAGTTGCCAATGCCCGAGTTACCCACACCACCAAATGGCACAGAGTGATTAAGTACATGCCAGCCCCAGTCATTGATCGTCACACCGCCACTATGGGTACGAGTAAGCAGCATTTCTCGCTGTTGCTTATCATGACTGAATAGATAGCAAGCCAAAGGTCTTGGACGCTCGGTGATGTAAGTAATGACTTGATCTAGGTCTTGATAACCCAACACAGGAAGAAGCGGGCCGAAGATCTCTTCTTGGCAGATACGCATCTCCGCGGTTAAATGAGTCGCAATGTAGAGCGGTGTTTTACGCCCCTCTCCTTCATCTAAACATTGAGTAATGATGGCTCCCTTTTCACGAGCATCATCAAGCAATTCATGAAACCTTTGATGTTGCGCATCGTCCACCAATGCTGTGTAGTCTTGGTTGTTATTTAGCTGCTGATACATCTCTTTGTGTGCATGAGAGACCGCCGCGACAAAGTCATCGACTTTTCCTTCCGGCACAAATGCGTAATCCGGTGCAATACAGATTTGCCCGGCATTAAATCCTTTACCATGAGCCACACGTTTCGCTGCGTATTCAATATCATAATCATCAAAGACAATAACTGGAGACTTACCTCCAAGCTCCAAAGTGACCGGTGTAAGATTAGCCGCTGCATTGGTCATGATTGCTTTACCACTGTTTGGAGAGCCGGTAAAAATTAGGTGGTCAAACGGGAGGTGGGAAATTTCCATTGCTTGAGTATGGTTCCCCTCTACGACACGGACTAAGTCGGTAGAATAGATCTCACTCAATAATTGAGACAAAACCTGAGTCGTGGCAGGGCAATTTGGCGGCATCTTAATCATACAGCGATTGCCTGCGGCTAACGCAGTGGCAAGCGGGCCGATCGAGAGGTATACGGGAAAATTCCACGGACAGATAATACCGACCACCCCTTTAGATTGGTAACGAACTTCCAACTTGTTGCCCTTAAATAGCCACTCCGTCGGACGACGACTTGGCTTCATCCAACGCGCCAAATGACTAATAATATGATTGATTTCTAAAATCGGGGCGAGAACATCGGCCATCAACGATTCGGTGTGACTTCGTCCACCAAAATCTTGGCTCATAGCATCAGCTAAAACATCTTGGTAGCGCGAAAGCTGCTTCTTGAGCGCTTTTAAACGCTGCTTTCTTAACGCTATGCTTGGTTGGGGTTCTTTTTGGTAAGCTAATTTAAGTTCAGAAAACCAAAAAGCCAGTTCATTATCCCCTAGTTGTTGGTTTTTACCCTGCTGTTCAACCAGCTGGTTTGCCATCATGTTCATTTTTAGGTACCTCAATTATCCCATTGCCTAATTACAACATCTCATTAACATTAAACACAGGTGACAAAAAGACATAAATCGGTGAAATTCGGACATAGCTAACAGACTTTGATGTCATACTTACGCTATACATGCATGCAGCTTGTTGTACTGACACTAATAACTAGACCAAAAGGACCGCCATGGAATATAGCGCCGTATATGAGCCAGACATGCAAGCTTGTGGCATTCTTGATGTACAACTGCTCACTCGCTATTTAGAAAACCGCTTCCCCGTTGAAGAAATGCTGGAAGGCAGTGGTATTTCACTGGCACAACTCTACTCTCCAGATACTCACATTACCCTTGCGCAGAAGCTGATCATTTTCAGTAATGCGCTAAGCAAATCTAATGAGCCTGACCTTGGATTGAAAGTAGGACAGCAAGCGCGTTTCAGTGACTTTGGTGTTTTAGGCTATGCAGCATTTAGCAGCAACACTCTGCTTGATGCGATGCTGCTTGGTTTTAAGTATTTGCGCTTAGCCGGACCAGTGTTAAGAAAAAAAATGTGGATCGAGCAAGATCGTGGTTACTTTCGAGCTGAGCAGTTGATTGACCTTGAAACAATTTTGCCGTTTTGTTGCGAGTATTGGTTTGCTGCAATCCAAAGTTTATGTGAAGAAGTTATGCAGCAGCCATTCCCATCGTATGTTCTTAGGTTTCCGTATCCCAAACCCTCGCACAGTGACCTATATAGTGACACATTCGGGTGCAGAGTGGAGTTTGACTGCCCCGAATTGGAATGGGAATTTGATGCAACACGGCTACGCGATCCTCTCCCCTCCGCCAATGCCATGACGCTGCAAATGTGCTTAAAGTCATGTGATGAGATGTTAGCGAAAGTCAGCAGTGCACCAAGTTTAAAAGAGAAAATTACCCAGATGTTTGTCGAAAGACCGGGCAGCTACCCTTCTATAGAGGTGTTATCTTCAGAACTGGGAATGTCATCACGAACTCTTCGTCGTCACCTTAAAGCTGAAGATACAAGCTACCAACATATTCTTGATCATGTTCGTTTCCAATTGGCGAAACACTACCTAGCATCAACAGGATTAAACATCGAAGAGATTTCTGAGCGCGTCGGATTCTCAGACAGCGCTAACTTTCGCCACGCGTTTCGTAAGTGGAGTGGTTACTCGCCAAAAGCGTTTCGAAACCAAATAACAGAAGTTAAATAACAAAATGCCCGCTAACATAGCGGGCATTTTTCTAACGGCTTACGTTTACAGTTCTTCGACCAGTTGTTGAACTTCGCTATTGGCCTTTTTCTCCTGACCAAAGCCTCTCAAGCCCACCACGTGCACGTGCTCGTGATCTTTAAACACTTTACGTACTAACTTGTAGGTGGTGCCTTTTTCAGGGCTGATGTTCTCTGGTGCGGCAATCAGAAGCTGCATGTCTAGACGGTCACACAGTTCGAACAAGGTCGATATCGACTTGGCATCCAGACGAGCAGCCTCATCAAGGAACAACAGACGACAAGGAACAATGTCTTTACTACGCAGACGACGTGATTCTTCTTCCCAGCTTTGTACCACCATAAGAAGAATCGATTGACCTGTACCGATTGCTTCACCCGTTGAGAGTGCACCGGATTCTGCTTGTAGCCAACCATCTGAACCACGGTTAACTTCAACACTTAACTCTAGATAGTTACGGTAATCAAGAAGCTCTTCACCCAGTACCTGTGGAGAGCGCTGCCCCATATCAATATGTGGGTTAACACGCTGGAACAGCTTGGCCATAGCTTCCGAGAAGGTGTAGCGAGGCGATTCAAACAAGTCTTTATGCTGCTCTTGTTGCGCCGACAAGCCATTGAGAAGCACTTCGTGACTCTCACGAATCTTCACGTTGAGGCGTACACCTTTCACCTGACCAAACGAGATGTTTGACAGACCTTGGTTAAGCATACGAATACGGTTTTGCTCTCGCTGAATCGTCTTCTTAATAATGCTCGCCACAGACTCTGAGCTGATCGCTAATCGGTTTTCACGTTGCGTCAGCTCTTCGGTTAATCGAGCCAGCTCAACTTCCATCTCTTCAATCGCTTCAACCGGGTCATCGGTACGGATAATATCCTGACGGATACGCTCACGTAGATGTTGGTAAACGGCAATATAGAACAAAACTTTGCGCTCTGGTCGTGCATTATCTTCAGAGAGGCGAAGCGCATCACGTAGGTCTTCGTTATCGGCCACAGCCAGACGAAGCGCACCGAGTGATTTATCTGACATCGAACGTAATTCGTTATCAGACATGTAAGCCAATTCGCGTTTATGCAGGCGACGTTCTACATCGTTCTCACGCGCCAAACGCAGCACCGAACACCAACCCGCTTTCGCAGCCACAACAAACGTGCGCAGTTCAACGTACTCTTTCTGAACCTTCTTCAAGCGTTTAGCGAGCGACTTCATTTCTAGCTCAGTAGACGTGATGGTTCGCTCATATTCACTCTTACGCGAGCGAGATGTATGTAAGCGCTCCTGAAGTTCATCGCGGCGACGCATTGCGCGTTCTGCAGCCCCTTCATCAGCAGTCACACCGTATTCTTGAAGCTCTTGTTTGAACTCCTGAACCGTTTCTAGTTTGGCTTGATGTGAGCTTTTCAGTGATGCCAATACTTGGTTGTATTGGTTCATTTGACCTTGTGCTTGCTTAAGCTCATCACGAGAGCGAGTACGCGCGCGTTCTGCTTCAACCAGTTTCGCTTTTAGTTGTTCACTCAGCTCACTGCTTTGGTTAAGCAAATCAACCGAGTCAGAGTAAGCAAAATAGTGGCGACGCTCAACAAGATCAGACAGGGCAAAGATCTGTTTCTTCAACTGCTGAAGTTTTTGGTCAGCTGCTTGATATTCAGCTTCTAGCGCATCGAATTGCTCTGGGTCAGCATCAAGTGCTGAGACGATCTTCTCTAGCTCAGTAATGGCTTTGCCATGATTGGTAACGAAAGACTTCGCTTCGGTCAACTTGGCAAGATTCTGTTCTAGCTCTTCAAATTGAGCCGATAGTGCGTCATCTTCGATCAGCGCCATGTTCGGCGCAATCTTATCGAGCGACGCTAAGGCTTGCTTGCTGCCGAGCAGTTGGCTGCGTTGCTGTTGCTCTTTAGCATCAAGATCAGCTAAAACGCGTACCAGCTGATTACGCTTGTCACGAATGGCAGCTAGAGCTCGTTCAGGGTCAGCTTCAAACGCCACCTGAATATGTTTCGCGACAAAGCTGTTGAACGCTTGGTACATACGCTGAAGTTTTTGCGAGTCGAATGCCGCTTTAGCATGCTCTTCAACCACTTCTTCACGTTCGTTACGCAGTAGATCTAAACGCTGTTCACGCGCAGCGCGACCAAACAAAGGAATTTCTGGTAAACGAGAGTAACGCATTTGGCGGTCGTTCATACGCACACATACTGCACCTTCAAGCTCTTCTGCATCGAACGAGCTGTCATCAAACGCATCTACATCACCTTCAATGATGTAAAGGTCTTCAGGACAGTCATCCAATTCCACCAGCTTCTCTTCGATGTCTGATAGATCAGACACGACAATCGCATGACGTGCAGGGCCGTACATAGCACTGAAATACGGCGCATCATCAATGGTGATATCGTCGTAAATTTCAGACAGTAATACGCCACCAAGCGTATCGGCTAGCCCTTTCAAACGTGGGTCATTAGAGCCACCCGGAGAAGCTAAGCGCTCAATTTCACCTTCAAGCTGCGTGCGGCGTTCTGCCAACTTATCTTTAGCTAGAGATTGCTTCTTCTCTTCTTCTAGCACAACCTGCATATGACTCATAACAGACTGGCTATCGTAGAGGTCAGCACCACTTTGCTCGCGCAGAGACTCAAGTGCATCGTGGGCAGCAATCCAAGTTGGCGCAATGGCCTCTAGCTTTTTGATTTCAGCAGAAGCGTCTTGCTCCAAGCGGCGCTGTTCGCTGCGCTGCTCACGAACCTCTTCTTGAGACATCTCTAGCGATTCAATTTGCATCGCATGACGTTCACGCTCTTGCTCAAAGGTCAGTTCGTCAATCAAGTCAACATGGTGCTGCTTTTGATATTCGCCCACCAGTTCTTGGGTCTGACGTTGTTTATGTAAGCGACGTTCAACATCACGATGCTGCGCGCGCCACTGCTGTTCGTTTTGTACCAGTTGCTGTGCTTCTCGACCTTGAGCGATGGCCACTTTCGCTGACTGAGACGCTTGGTTACGTTCCACATTGCCAACAATGCTCTTAACCAGCTTCAATGCTGTTTCAAACTGCTCTGCCGCAGCAGATGACATATCAAGCTTGTGCTTAGTGGACAGCAATTCATTGGTGCTTTGCGCTTCGTTATCTTTAAGCTGCGCAACCAAAGCCTGCGCTGACTCCGCGGTGAGATCTTCGTTTTGCAAAAGCAGCTTAGCTTTTTCAAGTGCCTGTACCGCCTGTTGGTATTGCAGCGCGCGAGTCTGCTGCACATCCAATGCCTGTTGGTAATCAGCAAGCTGAGTTTTCAAGCTATCGACTTCTTCCTCAGAAACCGTCGCCTGTTCCTCAACCATAAGCACACGTTCTTGCGCTTCTTCTACTACCATCATCTGTTCTTCAAGACGCTCTTGCAGCTCTTCAAGATCTTCTTGGTAGCGTTCAATTTTCTCTTGCTGACGCAGTGCGTTTTGCACTAGCTGCAAGTAGTCTGAAGCCGCCTGATAGTCTTGCTCTAGCGACGACTCAGATTCAACCAGTAGCTCTAGCTCTTCTTGTACACGGTTAAGCAGGTTGTTTTGTTCTAGCAAAGTCTCACGCGAGCTAAACAGCTCAGAGCGCAGTGACAAGGTCTGCTCAAGCTTGTTGCGACGATCATTAGCATGGCGCATGTAATCCGCCGCCACATAGTTAGTCGACTCTGTGATTAGATGCTTAAACAAGTCGCGGTCAGCCTGAGTGGTTTTGATCGCCTCAAGTGTCATGCGGTTTTCACGCAACGCTGATTCCATATCTTGGAACGCTTTTTTAACACCGCCGTTTTGTGGCAAGAGGTAGTCGCGAAGTGAACGAGTAATCGCGCTTGAGATACCACCGTATAGCGATGCCTCGATCAGACGATAGAACTTAGAGCGGTCGCTAGAATTGCGTAATTTCTTCGGAATAACGCCAAACTCAAACATTTGAGAGTGGTAATCGACAATCGAAGAGAAGGCTTTGAACTGCACACCTTCAATTTGACCAATAGACTCTTTTACCTCGTTGATCTGGCGAACACGAGCTTGAGTGTCTGAAACACTTTCGATCAACACATCCGTCGGTTTGATATGGCTTGGTAAGCCTTGAATCACAAACGGCTTGATGTCGACTTTCTTGTCACGACCAGCGACCTGTTGCAGCTTAACTGCAAACAGCAAACGTTGATTACGTGAATTCACGACATCGAGAGCGGCATAACAAGCACCGGCTTGTAACTTACCGTACAGACCTTTATCACGAGAAGATTGGCTGCTGCCCGCTTCGGTCGTGTTGCGGAAGTGAAGCAAGGTTTGATCGGGAATCAGAGCAGTAATAAACGCTGCCATGGTTGTCGACTTACCCGCACCGTTACCACCAGAAAGGGTGGTGACTAGCCCATCGATATCAAAAGTACGCGCAAAAAAGCCGTTCCAGTTGACCATGGTTAGCGATTGATATTTACCTCTTTCAATCATGCTTCACCCTCTTCCATCATTTCTTGTTCAGCGTTATCGTCGCTGTCAGTTTGTTCTAGTAAGCTACCTTGGCTCGGCTCTTTAGTATGCACAACCGCTTCACCGTCACGAATTAGGCGCAGCTGCGCTTCACGCATATCGTCACCAACTCGCACGTCAGCACCAAAGCGGAAAACCGACTCACTGATACTAAATTTGCCAGTTTCACCGATGTTGATGATCATACCTAGGCGACGCAGACGGCGTAGCGACGTACGCACTTTCTCAAAAAGCTTCTCTTTGTCTAAGTCGGAACCTGTTGCACGATTGGTTACTAGCTTCATGAGCTTCGCTTCATCGGCAAGTGCCAATAGCTCTTCATACAGCTCTTGGTTGGTAAAGATACCTTCATGCGCTAAACGCTCAGGGCTAAGGTAAAGGAAACACAATACCTTACCCACCAGCATATCAAGCTCTGAAAGCACACTACGACCAATCAGTGACGTCGAACGCGGTCGCAAGTAGAAAAAGCCTTCTGGTGCTTTCACGAGTTCAGTGTTGTAGCGTTGATAGAAAGAAGACAACTCAACTTCGAAGTCTGACAACAATGCGTGGTTATCAAGATCTTCGCTTGAGATATGACGCCCTGCTCGCAGCATACTATCGAGTGCAGGGAACAGAGGATTTGAAATTGCTTTTGCCAGATTATCTGACATGTATTCATTAATATCGGTCGATGACATTTGCTTGTACCTTTGCACCAAATTCGTTGATCGCTTGCCAGTCTGGTTGAATGGCTTGGTAATCAGACTCTGAGTAGCCTAAACGTACCGCTTGATCGATAACAATTCGTGCTAAATCAAAATGATGAGTTTGCGGATGCTGTGCTAGGTAATCACGTAGCACTAAGCCCAGATCGATTGGCGCACCTTGCTCTTTATGAACTTTAAGCATGCCTGCAATACGATCTGACAATTCATCATTGACCTGTTGGAACTCTTCGTATTCCACTTCTAGTGGTACTTGGCCGGTAACTTCATCATCTCTCAGTACCAAAGCTTCATCACGAAGGTCAGTTAAGCGCTCAGCATCTGCGTAAGTCAGGTACCAAGGCATATCGAAATACTCTTTGACGGACTGACGTAAACGAGAACTGAATGCTCGGTTCTTATCCATATCAATCGCGGTTCGAATAAATTTGTGGACGTGACGGTCATAACCGATCCAAAGATCGATCGCTTGCTGACCCCAGCTGGTAATGCGATCAAGCTTCATTTGCAGACCAAATAAGGTTTCTGCGATGAACTCCAGCTCATCATCACCATAAACCAGTTCTTGAATATCAAGAATCTGCGTCTGTAGCTCGTCGCCCGCGGCTTGAAGCGTATCTTGCAGCTCTTTGAGGGTATTGGATGTCTCAGAAAGCAGTGCTTCACAGTTGTTGATGGCGTCGCGCCAGTCTTTGTTTAACAGTTCAGCAATCTGAATCTTAACCGACTGCTGCTGCTCATCCATCACACGCTGGTTCAGATCGATCTGATCGAAGATCTCTCCCACTGAGTACTTAAGCACACCATAGACGTTCTTACGCCAGTGACCTGGCGTTCCGCCCTGACGCGCGGACTCAATCGCCTTCGACATTTCGTCAGCAACCATTGAAAGCTGGATAGAGAGCTTAAGTTTGGAGAATTCACGATGTCGGACGTAGTAGTCGGTAATCCCTATCGCAAGAGGTGACAGACGATAGATACTGGCTCCATCGGTCAATTCACTAGTAAAACGGCTAATGAGTCGTTGTTTGACCATTTCGTTAATCGCGTTGTTAGCGCGAAACGCCGACGCATCACCCGTTCCTTCAAATAATCGGGTAACAATGGTAAACGCGTCATGCAGTTCACCTTCACCCAATTCTTCATCGAACCTTTCATTACTGAGCACAGCAATAGCGATTAAAAATGCCAGTCGCTCTGTTGTCAGGTTCAATGAGAAATCATGCTGCTTAACCCAACCGACAAGTTCATCGATCGGCTGTTCAGCATTTAGAGTCATCTCACTCATTGTTATTCCTGCTTATCTTTCTTTTGTGCCCATACATGTATGTATCGGCCTAACGAGAGGTATGGCTCTTCTCTGCACAGTTGTCTTTCTAGTGCCAACACATCTTCATACTGATAATCGCCCATGTACTCCATATTACCTATGTAGTCACTAAAGCAGCGAATGCCAGATTTGCCACAAATTGAAAAACCAGCGTCTTCAATCCACTGGTAGACCTCTTCAGGTTTTAAGCCTTTTTGTGGCTGCAATTTAAATCTATTGCGATGCGGCATCCCATCTAATACATGCGGAATGTTGCCACACACGACATTCTTATAGACCAAACCATGGTGGTTATAAAACATGATAGATGCCATCCCACCTGGCTTAACCTGCTCTAATACTTTCTCTAGAGCAGGTTTTGGATCAGCTAACCACTCCATGACCGCATGAAACAAGACCACATCCACTTGGGATTCTAGGTGCTGATCAAGCGATTGGACTGGCGAATGAATGAAGCGATACTGCTCAAGCAAGCCATTATTTGCAATATCCTGCTCTGCTAACAGCAGCATTTCAGAAGATAGATCACATAACGCGACATGATGTCCGAGCTTAGCTAGCTTTTGCGACATTTGTGCCAATCCACCACCTGCATCTAGCACATTGAGTTGCTGATTTGCCCCATCAACAGTATTAAGTATCTGTTGAAGATCTTCCCAAACAATGACTTGGCGAATCTCTCCTTTGTCAGAACCGTAAATATTTTTTGCAAATTTGTGGGCAATATCGTCGAAATTGCGGTCTTCAGTCACAGCAGCTTAGGTTATCATGTCTAATCGTGCTGCTATTCTGTCATAAGAAAAGCAGGAATAAAGAGGCTTTCTCTTAAATTATAATCAATTGATGTTTTTTCGGACTATTTAGTATGTTTGAGCTGAAAAAAGTTGTGTCTTCTCTACTTATGCCGCTTCCCGCGATGCTAATCATCGGTCTATTCGGCTTAATGTTGATCATGTTTACTCGTAAACAGAAGACCGGCTGCTTTGTTGTTCTATTCTCTTTCATCGGCATCTTTCTTATCGCTTTTCAACCCGTCTCTTCTCGTTTGTTGATGCCGCTTGAACGCCAATACTCTGCTTTTTTTCCGGTCGACCAATCGATCGATTACGTTATGGTGCTCGGCAGTGGTCATGTTGTGGACGATAAGATCCCACCCACTTCTGAATTAAGCCGAACCGGATTAATGCGTCTTGCCGAAGGTATTCGCATCATGCGTATTTATCCTGGCTCTAAATTGATTTTGTCTGGCTATGCGGGCGGCTCTGAAGTGAGTAATGCACGTATGATGGCGAAAGTGGCTCTCGCCCTTGGCGTCTCTAAATCTGACATTATCCTGTTAGAAACCGCCAAAGACACTTGGGAAGAAGCGAGACAAGCGGCAGCATTCGTTAATACCAAAAAACTGGTTGTGGTGACTTCAGCAAGTCATATGGAGCGTGCCCTAAATGAGTTTCATTCGGCAGGGCTAAAACCCTACCCAGCGCCAACCAATTATTTAGCGCACAGCAACATCTCTCAAGCATGGGAAAAATACACACCGAAAGGGAAATACCTAGAGCAAACTGAACGTTACTGGCATGAAACTCTTGGTAGAATCTGGCAAAAGCTTAGAAATTGGGCGTCAGATTATGAAGAGCAAGCGCTGCAAGCTTCTGAAAGCAAAGTTTGATACCAAGTTGAATAAGATTGGTATAAATCCTAGATAGAAAAATACCGAGGCAAGCCTCGGTATTTTTATGTCTGTTAGCTTGGTGTTTGGGTTTGTTGACCTTAGTCACCGGCAAACATATAGCCTTCGCCATGAACGGTGACAAAAATTTGTGGATTCTTTGGATCGAATTCCATTTTTGCTCGCATGCGACGAATCAACACGTCAATTGTGCGATCGTTTGGTGCATCAACACGGTGGCTGATCATGTTCAAGATACGCTCGCGACTAAGAACTTGATTCGGATAAGAGGATAAAGCCACTAACAGTTCGTATTCTGCTTTAGTCAGCTTAACTGGCTCCCCGTTACGACTCAGAGCACGGCGTTGAACGTCAAACGTCCACTCGCCAAAGCGAACGACATTATCATCTTGCTTCGCTGCGCTGTCAGAGCCTGACGAATTACGTGCAGCAGAAATTCGCCACAGCAAGTTCTTAACTCGAACCAGTAGCTCTCGTAATTCAAAAGGTTTAGTGACATAGTCATCAGCGCCCATTTCGAGGCCAACGATTTTGTCGATGCTGTCCGTGCGTCCTGTTACCAGGATAATTCCAATGTCTGATTGACTGCGAAGTTCGCGAGTTAGCATTAATCCATCTTCACCCGGCAGATTAATATCCAACATCACCAAATCAATCGCGTTGCTTTGTAGCATGTCTCGCATCTGCTCGCCGCTTTCTGCTTCACTGACTTGGTAACCTTCATTCTGAAAGTAGCCAACAAGCTTGCTGCGAGTCACTACGTCGTCTTCTACTACTAGTACATGATAACTCATCTGCACCACTTAATTTACATTGGGAATAGTTCTATCATTTATTCTATTCATAAATAGTAACATTTCTAGTATTTATCACTTTAAAAACGAGAAAGATGATTTTTTATTGATTCAAAACAAAACCTCCGCCTTTGTTAATATATGCTCATAATTCGTCTTTTATTGTCACGTAAGCCATTACCGCTATTCATTTTTATTAGTTACACTAATAGGTAGTTATTTTGGGAGTGATACCTAATGCAAGAAATCAAAGCATTCAATGAGAAACGTGCGGAAATTTATTGGTGGCTTTCAAGCCTTTACGCCAAGGAATTAACGGAAGAGAATCTGGAGCAGTACCATTCAGCTCAAATCCGCTCTTTCCTTACTGGCCTTGGCGAGAATGCCGCTCTTAAACCGTCGATTGATCGTGTCATTGATGCACTTAATCGCTTAATCGATCGCGAAGATGCGCAACTAGAGCTTGCCGCTGACTTTTGTGATCTATTTTTAAAGTCTGACCGCGACTCGGCACTGCCTTATGCTTCAATGTACA
This sequence comes from Vibrio sp. R10-SG3-ISO10, assembly GCF_059834185.1. Lineage (NCBI taxonomy): Bacteria > Pseudomonadati > Pseudomonadota > Gammaproteobacteria > Vibrionales > Vibrionaceae > Vibrio > Vibrio sp. R10-SG3-ISO10. The sequence continues at coordinate 323,765 of NZ_JCBDHG010000020.1, read as the reverse complement.
TTGGAGACACAGGCCTGCTTAACGACAAGCCTGCCAAAGAGATGGAAGCATTAATGCTAGAGCATGGTGTAGCCGTTGATGAAAGCCTAAATGAGCCGGCTGATCACATTGCCATTGAGCTGGATTTTCTCGGTAACCTTATCATTCGCTCTAATGAACTTGAGCAAGAGCGTCATATTGAAGAAGCGCTTATCGAACAAGAGAGCTTCATTCGTCAGCACCTTCTAAGTTGGACACCTAAGTTTTCGGCTAAGTGTCAAACGCTCGATGAATTCGGTTTTTACTCTGCGATCGCTTCTCTCACTGTGGCGTTCTTGGAGTTGGACTGCACATATTTAATCGGCGAATAGAGTCTGACAATGTGAACTGGCACAGGTCAGTTTGACGAAATATGTTTGCCCTAAGTCGGATTGCGGTCTAAAATCGTGACCGCAAACGATAAAAATGAACTATTCAAATACAAACCGCTAAATAAGAGCGGTTTTTGTGTTTCTGATACTTTCTGCCAACTTATTCTAAACTGAATATATTCTCGTGGCAGTCATCGACAGGACAAAATTTATGGCCACTATTAAAGACGTTGCTCGCCTTGCTGGTGTTTCAACAACCACTGTGTCTCACGTGATTAACAAGACACGCTTTGTTGCCGAAGCGACACAAGAAAAAGTGATGGAAGCGGTAACCGAGCTTAACTATGCACCGAGTGCCGTTGCTCGTAGTCTTAAGTGCAACACTACTCGTACAATCGGTATGTTAGTGACGCAATCGACTAACCTATTTTTCTCAGAAGTTATCGACGGCGTAGAAAGCTACTGCTACCGCCAAGGTTACACCTTGATTCTGTGTAATACCGGCGGCATCTATGAGAAGCAACGCGACTACATTCGCATGCTGGCTGAAAAGCGTGTAGATGGCATCCTAGTGATGTGTTCAGATCTGACTGAAGAGCTGAGCGAAATGCTCGACCGCCACAAAGACATTCCAAAAGTAGTAATGGACTGGGGTCCAGAGAGTTCTCAAGCCGATAAGATCATCGATAACTCTGAAGAAGGCGGCTATCTAGCGACAAAATATCTGATCGAGCGCGGTCATACTGACATTGCTTGTTTAAGTGGTCACTTCGAGAAAGCGGCGTGTGTTGAGCGTATTAGTGGCTTTAAGCGCGCAATGGCTGAAGCTGATTTATCAGTAAACGAAGATTGGATTCTTGAAGGCAACTTCGAATGTGATACGGCGGTACTGGCTGCGGATAAAATTGTGGCGATGGATAAAAAGCCAACAGCCGTGTTCTGTTTTAATGACACGATGGCGCTTGGCTTAATGAGCCGTCTACAACAGAAAGGCATTCAAATACCTCAAGACATCTCAGTAATCGGCTACGATAATATTGAACTAGCAGAGTACTTCTCTCCACCTCTAACAACAGTGCACCAACCAAAACGTCGCGTTGGTAAGAATGCCTTCGAAATTCTTCTTGAGCGCATTAAAGATAAAGAGCACGAAAAACGTGTGTTCGAGATGCACCCAGAAATTGTCGAGCGCAATACCGTTCGTAATCTAAATAAATAACCTTAAGTCAGACGCTTAGCTGGTAGTCGTACTATTGGCTAGGCGTATATCTCCCCTCTATTTATTGAACCAACATCACATTTATCCGATACAAACGTGATGTTCTGCGCAGATTTTATTTATTCTTAATGTGTTCGATTAATGCCACGAACAGGGCAAACCATTTCGAAAGGATGGGACGCAAAGCCTCCGGCCTTAAACAATTTATTGTCTGGTAGCGGGGTTGCCGATGGCGAATATGCAAACTGTCATACCGCTTTTACTTGCACTCGTATGACACCTTACTGACAATGTCTCTGCATAATTTTGCTAATCTCTCGGACCTGCATTGGTGGCGTATACTTATACACCGAGAAAACACAGCATGGATAAACCAATACTAAAAGACTCAATGCGTTTATTTGAGCAGTTAGGACATATTAAGTCTCGCTCAATGTTTGGTGGCTTTGGCATTTTTGCTGATGACACTATGTTCGCACTTGTCGTCAACGATAAACTACACGTACGCGCGGACGCGGCTCTCGCTAAACAGTTCAGGTCTCAAGGGCTAGAACCCTATGTTTACAAAAAACGCGGATTCCCCGTCGTGACGAAGTATTTTGCGCTTTGTGATGATTGGGCAGCTGACGCAAATAAAACCTTAAAGATTGCGAACGTCGCCTTAAAAGCAGCAAATCAAGAGAAGCAATGCCAATCGCAAGCGAAACCCAATCGTTTGAAAGATCTGCCTAACTTGCGGCTAGCGACTGAGCGCATGCTCAAGAAAGCTGGTATAGATTCGGTAGAGAATCTGGAACAAGTGGGAGCCGTACATGCGTTTAAAGCCATTCAGACTACACACTCTTCCGATGTAAACATCGAACTTCTCTGGGCTTTAGAAGGTGCCATTAAAGGGACACACTGGTCGGTTATCCCCCAAAGTCGCCGTCAGGAGCTGTTAACTCAAGTCAGCTAACCTAAAAATAAATTTGTTTAAGAAGTCAGCCTTTGTGCTGACTTTTTTATTGGTTTTTATCTGCCATCTTGAAATTTGTGGCTTGCTTTCCCTGTCTTGTCTAGTAACACTAATAATTGATATCCATGAAATATGATGGAGCTGCACAACATGAATAAAAAGATCATCCTAGGAATTGTTTTCGTCGCACTAATTGTTTTACTTGGCGTAAATTTTGGTCAGTATCTCACGCTAGAAAACGCGAAGGCGCAGCAAGCAGAGCTCGCCGCATTTATCGCAGATAACTTTACTATCGCCGCTGCTAGCTATTTTATCGCCTATGTTGCTATCACCGCTTTCTCAATTCCTGGCGCTGCGGTCGTTACCCTTTTAGGCGCCGCTCTATTTGGTTTCTGGACAAGCTTACTGTTGGTCTCTTTCGCCAGCACCATTGGGGCAACACTCGCATTTTTAAGCAGCCGATACTTATTACGTGATTGGGTACAGAGTAAGTTTGGTGACAAGCTCAATGCCATCAATCAAGGCGTTGAAAAAGATGGCGCATTTTATCTGTTCTCATTGCGATTGATTCCAGTATTCCCATTTTTCCTAATCAACTTGTTAATGGGTTTGACTCCCATCGCGACAACTCGATTCTATTTGGTTAGCCAACTAGGTATGTTGCCAGGAACCGCTGTGTACCTAAATGCCGGCACTCAACTCGCTCAAATAGACAGCTTGTCGGGTATCGTCTCTCCTACCGTTTTGGCTTCTTTCGCACTTCTCGGGTTGTTCCCTGTCATTGCAAAATGGATTATGACTAAAATTAAGGCGTCCCCATCAACATCAAACGGAAATGCATAATGAGGATCTATTCCGCATCTACGCCAACTGAAGCTCACATTGTTTGTGAGCTTCTTAAGTCTCAACAGATTGAATGTGAAGTCCGTGGCGAAGGCGTATTTGGGCTCCAAGGGGAAATTCCCTTTGGGGAGAGCAGTGAACCCTATGTGTGGTTACTTAACCCTCATCAAGCTAAGCAAGCGAAGGGGGTTATCAAGCAATTTAACAGTGCGGAAATCGGCAGTAACTGGCTGTGCAACCAATGTGGAGAAGTGAACGAGCCTCAATTTGGCGCATGTTGGCAATGCGGAGAAGCAGCACCTTAACCGATTTTAGGCGCTTCAATTTGCTGCTGAATAAATGAAATTGAATGGTGATTGAACTCTTCTGGTCGCTCGACGTTACATACATGGCCGCAATCGGCGATCTCAAGTAACTTACTTTTACGATGTGCTGCGACCATCTCTTTGACAGGCTGAATAAACATATAGTCTTTCTCACCCATCAAATAGAGCGTCGGGATCGGCAATTCCTTATCTTTAAAATACTTCATCAGTGGGTTAACTTCCGAAGTGAGAATAAACCAGCGCTTAAACTCTTTTTGGCAAAGCTTCTTTGCTTCGCGGATAAACAAGTGCCTTGATTCTCTTTGTGTACGCTGCGGCATCACAATATAAGCGAATAGACTGTACAGCCACATGTAAGGGATGACGTGTTTGCACATGCCACCTAGCCTAACCAATATCTGCGAACGGACGTTAAATCGCGTTACAGCGCCACCTAGCACCATCGACTTGACTCTATCTGTCGCGAGTTCCGCTAGGTTTCGAACAATAATCGTGCCGAGAGACATACCAACAAAATGAGCTGAACGTATCTTTAAGTGATCGAGCACCTTAAGAATGTCCATTGTCACCGCTTGAAACGTATAGCGGTTTGCCATCAACTCTTTGATCAATTGATTAGACTTACCATGACCACGAAGATCAATAAGTAATAGATTAAAGTGCTGTTTATACGCTTTGATTTGCTTAAACCAAATTGAGGAACTTCCCCCTGCGCCATGCACAAAGACTACCCATTCATCACTTGTAGGATGGGTAAAGGTTTTGTGAAATAGCAAGGTGTCACTCATATCGAAAAGGGTTTACTCAGCAATAAAATTGGTTACGGAGAGTACCATAAACATAGGGGGATTTACGTCAATTTACCTCAATTCTTAATTATTCTTTTATTAAAAGTGTAAGTAACCATCAAAAAAGGCGCCCTAAAGACGCCTAGTTTCATATTACTGTTTGCTCAACGCACTGTGATACAAGGATAGGTATTCATCTGCCGATTTATTCCAACAGAAATTCTGCTCCATCGCATACAATTGAACGCGTTTGACTTCATTAGGTTGCTGCGCGTGCAGCAGTAAAGAACGCTGCAACACGTTAAGCAAAGCACTTGGCTTTGGTTCATCAAATACAAAACCCGTTGCATTTTCAGGCTCAGCATCATAATCATTGACACTGTCGCGCAAACCACCAACACCGCGAACAATAGGTAGCGTTCCGTAAGCCATGCTGTAGATTTGATTCAAACCACAAGGCTCAAACTCGGACGGCATAATAAAGAAGTCCGATCCGGCTTCAACCAAATGCGCTAACTCATTGTCATACGCCTCAACAAAAACAAACTTGTCGCTATGCAGCGCTGCAATCTCTTTTAGCTGAGACGCTAGAACAGGGTCACCGGTGCCGACAATCACCACCTGAACCTGATACTTAAGAAAATCACTTAAGATCGGTAATAGATAGTGAACACCTTTTTGGTGTGTTAGACGACAAACCATGCCATAGACTGCAACCTCTTGAGTTTCTAGCCCTACCCTTTGCTGTAACTCTCGCTTACAAGCTTTTTTACCTCTAACCATACTTTGACGAGTCGCCTTGTAGTTCACTGGTAGGTAAGTATCACTTTGAGGATTCCAAGCGCTGTAGTCGCATCCATTAAGTATGCCGACTAAATCGTCTGAGCGCTGTTGAAACTCAGCCGCCATGCCATGGCTGCCAAGTTCTGTTTTTAGCTCTTGAGCGTAAGTTGGACTGACAGCATTGATCTTATCCGCATTCATTACCCCCGCTCTTAGCATCGTAATGTGCGTCGCACTGACTGCCGCATCCGGTGCATAACGCGTGTGCATCTCTGGCAGAGACTGCAGTTCATCGTAACTAAATACCCCTTTAAACACGGCGTTATGTACCGACAATACACTCTTGGTATGAGTGAAAAAATCATGCGAATGATAACGGTGTTTGAGTAGATATGGGACAAACCCAGTATGCCAGTCATTGGCGTGAATAATATCTGCTTTGAATCCAAGTTTCGGTAACATATCTAGGCTAGCCGCACTGAAAAACGCGAAGCGTTCGCCGTTATCGGCATACGCTTGATTATTTTCCGCGTACATCTCTGGCCTATCAAAATACTTCGGACAATCGATGGCATACACAGGCACACCAACGATTTCTAGCTGTTTTACACGATATTCAGTGTGAGGCCAATGCTCTAACTGAGTTTCCAGAACCACTTGGGCTTCATTGATCCCAGCCAATTTTTGGTAGGCGGGTAAAGTAATACGAACATCTTGCTGCAGTGCGAGTAGTGCTTCAGGCAGTGCCTTGGCAACATCAGCCAAGCCACCGCTCTTGATTAACCCTTCAACTTCCGATGCTACAAATAGAATAGATAAATTCTTAGTAGCCAACTCTTGCTCCTTTAGGAATAACAACGATGCCATCTTCCGACACATGGAAGTGCTTTTTATCTTCCGATAGGTTTACACCAATTTGGGTGCCCGGTGCAATATCTGCATCCTTATCAATAATGACACGGCGTAAGACACACCCTTCACCGACTTTAACGTCTCCAAGCAAAATACACTCACTGATGTCACACGCAGACGCAATGTTACTACGGAATCCAAGCACCGACTTCTCAATGCGTGAGCCACGTACATAACTACCATTACAGACCAAGCTATCAATGATCTGCACACGACCATTTACCGAATCGGTAAAGGTTGCCGGAGGTAACGGTGGGTAGAAGGTATGAAGTGGCCACTTACGATTGTACAGTGAAAATGGCGCGTCTTTTTCAAGCAGATCCATATGCGCCTGCCAATAAGCGTCTATCGTACCGACATCACGCCAGTAGACTTCTTCTTTCTCACCAGTAATTCGGTTTGTGCTGAAATCATAAACGAACACGTCACCACGTGGGAACATCTTTGGAATAATGTCTTTACCAAAGTCATGAGAAGAGTCTGGGTTATCAGCATCTTCGATTAATTCTGAAAACAGTGGCTGAGCTTCAAATACATAGTTGCCCATAGAAACAAGCGCATGCTCAGGGTCACCTGGAATCGATTTAGGATTCGCCGGCTTTTCTTCAAAGCCGATCATACGTCCTTCAGCATCAACTTCAATGACACCAAATTGAGAAGCCTCATCTAATGGCATACGTAACGCCGATACTGTCAGAGAGGCCTCTTTTTCTTTATGGAAATCCAGCATCTGCTTGATGTCCATTTTATAGATATGATCCGAGCCAAAAATACACACTTGATCAGGCTCTGCTAACTCCATGAAACGTAGGTTTTGGTAGATTGCATCTGCCGTACCTTCATACCAGCGCTTACCTGTTCGCATCTGTGCAGGGATTGGATCAATGAATCGATCGGTAATGCCACTGATGTTCCAGCCTTTTTTCAGGTGGTGGAAGAGTGATTGGGATTTAAATTGAGTAAGAACGTAAACGCGCATCAAATCAGCATTTACAAAGTTGTTAAGAGCGAAGTCTATAAGACGGTAACTACCGCCAAAAGGAACCGAGGGTTTACTGCGAGATTCTGTAAGAGGACGAAGGCGTGACCCTTCTCCACCAGCAAGGATCATTCCCAAAACACCAGCCATTTAAATTTCTCCATTTTATTTATTGTGTGTGACAAGCCCATTTTTTTAAGGGGTGGACTCATCAATATTTTTTATAGATATGCCAGTCCTATTTGGCATAACATGCAGCAAGAATAACTCTGCCAACGCCTTTTGTGGCGATAGCTAAACGCTACTGTACCTTGTGCAAAAGGTTTATTATAACTTATCGTATTTCAGCAAGATTACAATTTAAAATATGCTGTACTATCGAGCTCACACTTATTACTTTTTAGCCTCCTGCGATAGCTCACAGAATCCTATGTCCAAGACACATCTCTATAACATACCGTATACAATAATGTGACCTTGCTCGCAAAGAGGTACGATGACTTACCATAACAGGCGTATTGAATTGTGAATATTTGACTAAGCGGCGTTTGATTCTTCGTGTATATAGATCGCATCTTTGGTTTCAGATTTCGCTATGTATAAAGAGCTATCAGCCAAAGCTAATGCTTGCTGCATAGTGACATTTGGTTTAATCAACGTCCCACCCACTGACAGTTGATTAATTAAATATGAATGGTTTAAATCTCTAGCTTGAGCTTGTTCGACATACTGTTTTATACGGCAAGCTATCTGTAACAAAATTTTGTTACTATCCGTGCGAACAAGAAGTAAAAACTCACCATCGTCCCATCTCGCCGCTACATCATATTCTCGAATCGCTTTGGTCAAACTCGACGCGACGGCTTTAAGTGCATCCTGATGCTTTTCATTGTCAAACACGCCACCATTAGAAGGGGACAGCCCAGCATCAATCCATATAAGCCCAAATTGGTGTTGCTCACGAGAAGAGCGAGCAAGCTCGGCACGCAGTTCGCGCTCTAATCCTCTTCGATTGTGTAGACCGGTAATGAAGTCGAATATGGCAAGTTTATCTATCTGCTCAGTGCGTGAAGTCACTAACTCCTCCAATCCCGTTCTTGCCGAAGTGAGTTCATGTTCAATCAAATCGACTACCTCATCGAGGTTTTGATTCGTTGACTTAAATCTAGAGAGTTTTCCGAGTCGTTTACTTACTTTTTCAACAGGCAAAATCCAATGATTAACGATACAAAGATAACTCATTAAGGCGCAAAGCAAAGCAACCGCCGTTAACGGTAAATAGAGGCTCGTCGCCACCCAACTAGGAACCATGGCATCAATACTGACAAAGGTCAGCTCGTACCATCCCAAAGCTTCAATGTAGTGAATCGCAACCACCGCTTTTCCTGACTCTTGCTCTACCATCAAAACTTCAGCTTCTTCACCTGATTTTTGACGTTGCATTAACGTTTCTATAGCTGAGTATTCTTCAGCGTTAGAAATGTAGTCGCCTAGTGTGGGTTTCGCATTTTCACTGTCCCTTAGAGGGTAATGAAACTTGTGCGAATCAACTAAGAATTGGATTCTTCGCCCTTCGTCGACGAACAATGTCTTTAAAGCATGTGAATGATGTTCATCGAAGCGTTCAAATAACAAATCGGTGTCAATGCCTGTCCCCACAATACCGAGAAAGCGGTCATCTTCGACAATGCTTTGATTGATCCAAACCCGAGTGAGGTTTAAATGAGCATCACGAGCAATGTTAACGCTTAAGTCGACATCACTATCGCGCTGCTCAAAATACCAGTTGTCTTGAACTGCAGTCGGGTCGAGATAATAGCGAAGAAAGGATTGTTTGCGTACGCTCTGTACATCGTTGTAGTGATAACCGAAGTTTTCATCGAGAACGATGAAGAAGTTTTTTGATTTTAGTTGCCAGCGAAATCGGTCCAGGGTTTCCTCAGCGACAGAGCGGTATACCTCATCATTGCTGTTCCTTCCCCATGAAGTGACATTAGGGTGCTCCGCCAGCTGCCTGACAAGATTCACTTCTTTAATAATCGGCGCGAGCAATGTTTCGGCATCATGGTGAGCGGAGATTTGTGCATACTTCCACAGCAGTTCCTTAACGATACCGTCAACGACTTGCTTGGAGATGCTGTGCGCAGCAAATAGAAAGGTAGCACTGACACAGGCTAAAAAAGTCAGCAGCTTGAGTCTCTGTTTCATGATGTCCTTCCGTGGGTCATCTAAATCAATAGAAGCTACTTACTATATTGTCAAAAATGCAATTGAGAATCTTTACATTCACAATATGTATATGTGAATAATTTTATATGCCTCTCATCAAAATGAAAACGGATGATCATACGGCTCATAAAAAAAGCAGCCTATTTAAGGCTGCTTTTTGTCAGGAGACATATTTATTTTTTCTTGGCTGGCTTTTTACGCTTATCGGTAATTTCCCATTTGCCATCAACATAGAGCGCAGTGTAACCCGAAGGCTTGCCATCCACCTCTGAACGAACGTAGTTCTCTTTCGATTTACGGCTAAAGCGCACTACCATAGGAAGACCATCAGGATCTTGCTGAGGGGCATCCGTTAGGTAATGGAACTTAGGTGAAATGCGGTCTTTAAAGCGCACGAGTTCCTCAACCAAAGGTGCACGAGTTTCGCGCGATTTCGGGAAAGTGCTTGCAGCTAAGAACAAGCCTGATGCACCATCACGAAGAACGAAGTAAGCATCAGAGTTTTCACATGGTAGTTCTGGCAGATGCACAGGATCTTCTTTTGGCGGTGCAACTTCACCGTTTTTGAGGATCTTACGAGTGTTCTTACAATCTTCACTCGTACAGTCCATGTATTTGCCGAAACGACCGTTCTTAAGCACCATGTCACTGCCACACTTGTCACATTCGACAACTGGGCCATCGTAACCTTTAACTTTGTACTCACCGTGTTCAACAATGTAACCTTCACAGTTCGGGTTATTACCACAAACATGCAGTTTACGTTTGTCATCAATTAAGTACGCATCCATCGCCGTTTCGCAGATTGGGCAACGCTTTTTCGCACGTAGAGCAGCAGTCTCAACATCTTCTTCAAGAACGTTGATTACGCCATCCTCATCGCCGAGGTTGATGGTCGTTTTACAACGCTCCTTAGGCGGCAACGCATAGCCTGAACAGCCTAGGAAGACACCTGTTGAGGCAGTACGGATACCCATTTCACGTGAACAGGTCGGACACTCGATATCGGTATAGACGATATGGTTCGGCTTCATGCCGCCCTGTTCTTCGTCTTGTTCCGCTTTCTCTAAATCACCAGTAAAGTCTTTAAAGAAGTCGTCTAGCACACCTTTCCAGTTAGCATCGCCTTCTGCAATTTGGTCTAGCTTTTCTTCCATACGCGAAGTGAACTCGTAGTTCATCAGCTCGTCGAAACTGCCATCTAGGCGGTCTGTTACGATTTCACCCATTTTCTCAGCATAGAAACGACGCTGTTCTACTTTCACATAACCACGATCTTGGATGGTTGAGATGATTGAAGCATAAGTCGAAGGACGGCCAATACCACGCTTTTCCAGCTCTTTAACTAAAGCAGCTTCGGTGAAACGCGCCGGCGGCTTAGTGAAGTGCTGTTTAGGATCAAGACTCACTAAGTCAATCGTATCACCCACTTGCACTGCTGGAAGAATCTGATCTTCGTTTTTACCTAAAGGACGCTGAACACGAGTCCAACCGTCGAACTTAAGGATGCGCCCTTTCGCTTTAAGCGTATACTCAGCCGCTTTTACACTCACTGTGGTTGAGTCATATTTTGCTGGTGTCATCTGACACGCCACAAACTGATTCCAGATCAGTGAGTAAAGTTTGTGAGCATCGGCTTCCATACCGTTTAGATCATCAGCCTTCACTGCCACATCAGATGGACGGATTGCTTCGTGCGCCTCTTGCGCACCTTCTTTGCTGCCGTACACATTCGGTTTCCCCGGAAGGTACGCCTCACCAAATTCACTACCGATAAAGCCACGTACAGCCTCTACCGCTTCCGAACTCAGGTTGGTCGAGTCAGTACGCATATAAGTGATGTAACCCGCTTCATACAGGCGTTGAGCGAGCATCATGGTCTTCTTCACGCCGTAGCCTAGACGCGTACTTGCCGCCTGTTGCAATGTCGACGTGATAAATGGTGCAGATGGCTTACTTGAAGTCGGGCGGTCTTCGCGCTTACAAACTTCGTAACGTGCTTTTTCAAGCACTGCCATCGCTGATTTTGTTTCAGCTTCATTGACTGGCTTAAACGCGACGCCTTCTTTCTGCGCCACCTGCAAACGGAAGTCAGTTTTATCTTGAGTCTTAGTATCTGCGTGGATATCCCAGAACTCTTCTGGAATAAACGCTTTGATTTCACGCTCACGCTCTACTAACAACTTCACCGCGACAGACTGTACACGACCAGCAGATAGGCCTCGTGCCACTTTTTTCCAAAGCAGCGGTGACACCATAAAACCAACCACACGGTCCATAAAACGGCGGGCTTGCTGTGCATTAACACCATCCATGCTCAATTCGCCCGGTTTCTCGAACGCCTGCTGGATGGCATTTTTTGTAATCTCGTTGAATACAACGCGTTTGTATCGCTCTTCATCGCCACCGATGATCTCACGAAGGTGCCAAGCGATAGCCTCTCCCTCGCGATCCAAATCGGTTGCTAGATAAACGCTGTCTGCGTCTTTCGCAAGCTTTTGCAGCTCTGCCACTACTTTCTCTTTGCCTGGCAGAACCTGATAGTTCGCTTCCCAACCATGGTATGGGTCGATACCCATTTTTTTGATTAGTGACTTGCGATCTTTCTCTTTTTTGATTCGTGCTTTTTCTTCAGCACTTAAGCCCTTGGTTGATACCGCAGCAGCTTTCTGACCAGTGCTTTGGCCAGCAGTCGGTAGATCACGTACGTGACCTACACTGGACTTTACAATGAAGTCCTTACCTAAATACTTATTGATGGTCTTCGCTTTGGCTGGCGACTCCACAATAACCAGTGACTTACCCATAATTGACTCAAGTGTCCTTTATCGAGTGCGAAAATATCGCACGACATACTTAATACTTTGCTTCTTTTTTTACTATTGAGCGAGATTACAAGAAGATCAATATCTTTTTTAAATTTCTATCTTGACTGCTCGACAATTCAGCGATGTTTCTACTTCTGATAATCAATTTTGCCATGCTGAACACTTCGTGCTTTTTGCCGAGTGAGAAAACGCCACATACTAAACGGCACAATATCTCTGACGCCAATGAAAGATGATGTTTTTTGCCACCAGTCACAAAACCCACTAACCTAATCGAGCATTAGCTTTTATGCCATTGATCTACCGCAATTGAAATTACGTGCGAACTGCCTACAATTCCACTCATCGCTTCTTTTATATAGAAGACAAATTTAACAAAGGTACTTCCATGAGTGACAAAAAGGCCATCTCTCAGTTTGAATTGTTAATGATCGCCAATCAAATTATCCAAGACCACGAAGATTATCTCGAAGGCATGCGCGCAGAGAGCGTAGAAGAGAAAGATGACGTGTTGGTGTTTAAAGGAAACTACTTCCTCGATGATAACGGCTTACCAACAGCAAAAACGACAGCCGTGTTTAATATGTTTAAGTATCTAGCGCACCATTTATCGAAAGAGTTTACGATTGAAGGATAACTGGATAACTGGATAACTGGATAACTGGATAACTGGATAACTGGATAACTGGATAACTGGATAACTGGATAACTGGATAACTGGATAACTGGATAACTGGATAACTGGAAATTAGCAAGGGTTGGCATATGGTGCCAACCCTTTTTAATTTGGGATGTTTCACTACGGAAAACAGATGCGGGAACGGACTTCGTCCTACCGAAAACTAGAGAACTAGAGAACTAGAGAACTAGAATAGTGAGCAAAAACGTATCACCTACTCTAGTTTTCCAGCAGCGCAGCGATCCTTAGGGCGAAGCCCGTTCCAGTTATCCAAAAGCGCAGCGCCCTCTACGAACTCAACCCTTCCAACTTATCGAAGTAGTCAGGGAAAGTCTTTGAGGTACACTTAGGATCGTTGATGGTCACCGGCGTGTCGCTTAGCGCAACAAGCGAAAAACACATTGCCATGCGGTGATCGTCATAAGTGTCAATCGCAGCGTGGGTAAGTTTGGCTGGCGGGGTGACAATAATGTAATCCTCACCCTCTTCAACTTCTGCACCGACTTTACGTAGCTCGGTCGCCATTGCTGCTAGTCGATCTGTCTCTTTTACACGCCAGTTATATACGTTGCGAATCGCGGTAGTACCTTCTGCAAACAATGCGGTAGTGGCAATCGTCATCGCTGCATCTGGGATGTGGTTAAAGTCCATATCAACCGCTTTGAGCTCACCGACGCGAGAGATTACGTAGTCGTCACCCCATTCGATTTGTGCGCCCATTTTCTCTAGTGCATCAGCAAATTGAATATCACCTTGGATACTCTTTTTACCAATGCCAGTCACTTTAATTTCGCCACCTTTTATCGCTGCTGCCGCTAAGAAGTAAGACGCTGAAGAAGCATCGCCTTCAACTAGGAAATCTCCTGGCGCAACATACGATTGGCCTTTACGAACCACGAACTCTTGGTAGTCATTGTTTTCTACTTCTACACCAAACTGAGCCATGATATGCAGCGTGATATCAATGTATGGTTTCGAAACCAGTTCACCGATAATCTTAATCGTCACATCATCTTGCGCGAGTGGCGCTGACATTAGAAACGCCGTTAAAAACTGACTTGAGATAGAACCGTCGATTTCAACAGTACCGCCTTTGAGGCCTGTACCTAAAATCTTGAGTGGTGGGTAATCTTCGTTTTCAAGGTATTCAACCTCAGCACCTGCTTGACGCAGCGCATTGACTAGGTGACCAATTGGGCGCTCTTTCATGCGTGGTTCACCCGTCAGAACATATTCACCACCACCTAAACATAAAGCGGCAGCAAGTGGGCGCATCGCAGTACCTGCGTTACCCAAAAAGAGCTCTAACGCCTGTGGCGCATCAAATGGCTTTCCTAGGCCTTCAACTTCACATACTGTTTTATCTTCAGACAATGAATAAGACACACCAAGTTGAGTCAGTGCATTCAGCATATGACGGATGTCGTCACTGTCGAGTAGGTTAGTGAGTCGAGTTTTCCCACTTGCTAGTGCTGCAAGAAGTAAAGCTCGGTTAGAAACACTTTTTGATCCAGGTAAGTTGACCTCACCATTGACTTTGTTGATAGGTTGTAACGTAAGGCTTTCCATTAAAATTGATATTCCTTGCTCACCCCGCCTTCCTAAGCGGGACGATGAAAAATTCTTCGTACTTGCAGCCTATCTAAATTCCCTGTGTAAAACCAGACCCAAATCACGAATAGCACTGAATAATTATCTCACCTAACCGCTGGTAACAAACCCTATCAATATTCCTTATCGACACGAACTCCATCATCGAAATAGAGAATACGAACTTTGTCCCCTCGCTCAAATAACATGGTGTTATCGACATCTTGGATAACGTCAATCAGCTTACCCTTATCCGTTTCAATCAGTATTTCTACCAACTTATACTCCACTGAGTATTCTTGATTGGCTTGGCTTCGCGCGATACCTGCCCCTGCAACCGCTCCAACTGCTGTCGCCACTTCTTTACCGCTGCCTCCACCAAACTGGTTGCCAACTAAACCACCCACAACGGCACCTAACAACGTTTCCCATCCAGAGCCTTTCGATTTAACAATATCTTGCTGGGTGATGTATCTCACTGTCTCTACCTGACCAAACACCACTTCGTTGACTGGGCGAGCCGTATTTCTTTGGTAGGCTGCATTGGCAATCAAGGGAAAAACCAATATGATCCAAAGTAACTTCTTCATTTTCTTTCCTCATTTCATTCATGGCGATTTATCTCACTGAACTTGATCCCGACAAACTTTGGTTTCCCTCCACCTTTGATGCGTTATCTGACCCCAATGGTTTACTCGCCTTTGGTGGTGACCTCAGTGCAGAAAGGCTAATACTCGCCTATCAAAATGGCATCTTCCCGTGGTATGGACCCGGTGAGCCAATTCTTTGGTGGAGTCCATCGCCACGTGCTGTCTTTGATCCTAAGACATTTCAACCGGCCAAAAGTCTCAAAAAATTTCAAAGAAAGCTGGCTTACCGCGTGACAATTAATCATGCGACTGAACACGTCATCGACTACTGCGCCTCGACCCGAAGCAAAGAAGAGACATGGCTTAATCAAGAAATGCGCAGTGCCTACAAAACGTTGGCTCAACAAGGAAGTTGCCACTCAGTTGAGGTTTGGCGAGGAGATGAATTGGTCGGTGGTTTATATGGAATCTCAATTGGGCAAGTTTTTTGCGGTGAGTCGATGTTTAGTTTGGAAACTAACGCATCTAAGATCGCACTATGGTATTTTTGCCGCCATTTTGAACAGCATAACGGTCAGTTAATTGACTGTCAGGTGTTGAATCCTCACTTGGCGTCGCTTGGTGCAATTGAACTCGATCGTGAAGAATTCACCCAAAGACTGCTATCCTATAATAATGAACCTCTACTGAAGAACTGTTTCTCAAAACAGCAAATAACCTGTGAATCATGGGGAGAACAATGAGTTCGGATCTGCAACAAATACGCATAGGATTAACCGATTGCCACCCTTGTAGCTATCTGGCAGATAGACAAGAGCGCGTCGCTGTCGCGCTCGATCCGACTATGCATTGTGGTTCGAGCTATGAGGTGTTACTTGCCAATGGATTCAGGCGCAGTGGTGATACCATCTATAAACCGCACTGTGACCTTTGCAGCGCGTGCCAAGCTATTCGAGTGTCTATCCCTGATTTTGTTACATCTCGCAACCAGAAACGACTGTTGAACAAAGCAAAAGCTTTCTCTTGGCAGCTTAAAGAGCAGATGGATGAAAACTGGTTTGAGCTCTATTCTCGTTACATTGAAACAAGACACCGCAACGGGACTATGTACCCACCAAAACAAAAAGAGTTCGCCAGTTTTTCTCAATGTGCCTGGCTCAATACGCAATTTTTGCATATCTACGACCAAGACAAAATTATTGCCATTGCAGTCACCGACATTCTTTCCAACAGCGTGAGTGCTTTCTACACCTATTTTGACCCTGACTATGCGCTTTCTCTGGGTACACTGGCGGTATTATTTCAAATCCAATACTGCCAAGAGCAAGGTAAACAATGGCTTTACCTAGGCTATCAAATCGATGAATGCCCTGCGATGAACTATAAAGTCCGATTTCAACGTCATCAAAGGCTAGTAAATCAGCGTTGGCAAGGGTAGAATACGCCCCAACTTTACTTAATTCATTTTTATCGGCATTATGCGCCGGTTGAAATCGTCCATTTTTAAAAGAGGATTAAATGGCTAAAGAAGACGTAATTGAGATGCAAGGCACTGTCCTTGATACTCTACCAAACACAATGTTCCGTGTTGAGCTAGAAAACGGTCACGTAGTTACTGCTCACATCTCTGGTAAAATGCGTAAGAACTACATCCGTATTCTTACTGGTGACAAAGTAACTGTAGAGATGACTCCATACGATCTATCAAAAGGTCGCATCGTCTTCCGTGCTCGTTAATCTCTGACTGCCTAGCGCATTCCGAATTATTCGAATACAGACAAAAAAGCGAAGCTCATGGCTTCGCTTTTTTGTTTCCATTATTAGCTTCGCCTAAATCGGTGTGACTACACAAGCCGCGCACCCAGATCCGTCAATTGTTGAGACGTATCCAATACAAGCGCATGCGTGTTTCGTAACACCAATTAAGGCTATTTAGCTAGCAAATCCGCCAACTACTTGCCTAATGCCTCTTTGTAATGCTCGCGACAAACGGATACATAGCGGTCATTGCCACCAATCGCGACTTGGTCACCCTCTTTAATCGCCACACCGTGTTCGTCTGTGCGAATCACCATGTTGGCTTTACGTCCGCAGTGACAAATGGTTTTTAGCTCGATCAATTTATCGGCCCAAGACAGTAGGTACTTGCTCCCTTCAAACAACTCACCGAGAAAGTCTGTGCGCAAGCCGTAACAAAGAACAGGAATATGCAGTTTATCTACGACTTCGGTCAATTGGTACACTTGCTCTTTACTCAGGAACTGGCACTCATCAACCAAAATACAGTGGCGTTTTTCAACTTCATTTAACGCTGAGATCTCTTGATACAGATTAGTCTCGGCATTGAATAGCTGAGCATCTGACTGCAAACCAATACGCGAGCTAACTTTACCAATTCCGTAACGGTCATCTAAGGCGGCGGTGAAAATCACTGGGGTCATGCCGCGTTCTTGATAGTTAAAAGAAGACTGAAGAAGAGTGGTTGATTTACCCGCATTCATTGCTGAGTAATAGAAGTACATCTGTGCCACTGTTTGTTACCCGTATAAAAATAATAAAATTTAAAGAAAAGGGCTGAATTAACAGCCCTTCAATATTTGTATTCGTCTCGCTTACTTACGACGCCACGTTGTGCCTTCAGGGCCATCTTCAAGAACAATACCCATTTCTGTCAGCTTATCGCGTGCCATATCCGCATTTGCCCAATCTTTGGCTGCACGAGAGTCGTTACGTAGCTTAATCAGTGCTTCGATTTCTGCCACTTCGTCGTCGCTGCCAGAATCACCTTTTAGGAAAGCTTCTGGATCTTGGTGAAGAATACCGATCACATCTGCTAGTTCGCGCATTAGAGAACCTAGTGCACTTGCTGTGGCAACATCTTCTGTCTTCACGCGGTTAATTTCACGCGCCATGTCAAACAGCACAGAGTAGGCTTCCGGTGTGTTGAAATCATCGTTCATCGCTTCAGTGAAACGCTTAACGTACTCTTCACCACCAGCAGCTGGTGTTGATAGGTCAAGACCACGCAAAGAGGTGTACAGACGTTCTAGGGATGCGCGCGCTTGGTTAAGGTTCTCTTCACTGTAATTCAACTGGCTACGGTAGTGACCTGACATCAGGAAGTAACGTACAGTTTCAGGATCATAATGACCAAGCACATCGCGAATGGTGAAGAAGTTACCGAGTGATTTCGACATTTTCTCGCGATCAACCATAACCATGCCACTGTGCATCCAGGTGTTCACGTAATCCGTTCCGTGCGCACAGCATGATTGAGCAATTTCATTTTCATGGTGCGGGAACTGTAGGTCTGAACCACCACCGTGAATATCGAAGTGGTTACCAAGAATCGAAGAGTTCATCGCAGAACATTCGATGTGCCAACCCGGACGGCCTGGGCCCCATGGTGATTCCCAAGTTGGTTCTCCTGGCTTAGACATCTTCCAAAGTACAAAGTCTAATGAGCTGCGCTTAGCACTTTCAATCTCGACACGCGCGCCTGCTTGTAGCTGCTCTAGGTCTTGACGTGATAGTTTGCCGTAATCGTCATATTTCGCGATTTCAAACATAACGTCGCCATTCTCGGCAACATAGGCAAAGCCACGCACGATAAGCTTTTGAACAAGTTCGATGATCTCAGCGATGTATTCCGTTGCACGAGGCTCGATGTCAGGACGTTTCATGTTCAAAGCATCAAAATCAGCGTGCATTTCACCGATTAAGCGCTCAGTCAACGAGTCACACGTTTCGCCATTTTCATTCGCGCGCTTGATGATCTTGTCGTCGATGTCCGTGATGTTACGAACAAACGTTAAGTCATAGCCTAAGTAGCGTAAGTAACGTGAAACAACGTCAAAAGAAACAAACGTACGACCGTGACCAATATGACAGAGATCATAGATGGTTACCCCACAGACATACATGCCAACTTTGCCAGCATTGATTGGTTTGAATTCCTCTTTCTGTCTTGTGAGTGTGTTATATATCTTTAACATGATCTCTTTCTAATATTTGGGTGAAACAAAATAGTGGCTCAGTATACCAAGTCACGCTCTATTAGGTAATCCCCGATTCGAGCAAAAAGCCATCATTAACACCTATACTCAGGTCTCAACCCTTACTTTTCACGTATTAATGTCTGAAAAGTTAAGTTAGAATCTTGGGCTCAAAGCAAAAACACAGCTAAAGGAAAAAATCATGATCACCCTTCACACAAATTTTGGTGACATCAAAATTCAACTAAACGAAGAGAAAGCACCTGAAACAAGTGCAAACTTCCTACAGTACTGCCGTGATGGTTTTTACGACAACACGTTATTCCACCGTGTTATCGACGGTTTCATGATTCAAGGTGGTGGCATGGAGTCTGGCCTAAAAGAGAAGCCAACTCGTGCACCAATCAAAAACGAAGCAAACAATGGGCTAAGCAACAAAGTAGGCACCCTTGCTATGGCTCGTACTATGGAGCCGCACTCTGCAAGCTCTCAATTCTTCATCAACGTTAACAACAACACTTTCCTAGATTTCCGCAGCGAAAGTCTAGACGGTTGGGGTTACTGTGTATTCGGTGAAGTGATCGAAGGTATGGACATCGTTAATAAGATCAAGGGCGTTAGCACTGGTTCTTACGGCATGCACCAAGACGTACCACTAGAAGATGTACTTATCACTGGTACAACAATCGAAGAATAATCGATAAAAGAGAGCGCGTTATGCGCTCTCTTGCTATTTTACTATGACCACACTTTTTATATCTGATTTACACCTTTCCCCTACTACTCCCGACATCACTCAATGTTTTGTTCGCTTTATGCGTGAAGAAGCGATCCATGCCGATGCCCTTTACGTCCTTGGCGATTTGTTTGAGTTTTGGATTGGTGATGATGACCGCTCGGAATTTGCTTCATCTATCCGAGCTGAATTTAAAACCCTTACAGACAAAGGCATTCCTTGTTTTTTCACCCAAGGCAATCGCGATTTTCTTGTCGGCAAACGTTTCAGCCGTCAAACAGGGGTGAAATTACTCGGTGATGAAACCGTCATAGACCTCTATGGGCGTAAAGCTATTGTCCTACATGGGGACACGCTCTGCACCCAAGACGTGAAGTATCTCGAATATCGTGCCAAAGTTCACCAACCTTGGTTGCAGTGGGTATTCAATCGTATCCCAATGTTCGTTAAAAAGAAGATTGTTAATAAGGTCCAATCTGATATCAAAACGGATAAACAGACTAAATCACTCGATATTATGGACGTGACTCAATCTGAAGTCGAAAATGTCATGTTGCATCACGATGTTGATCTCATGATACATGGGCATACGCATCGACCAAACGTGCATTCGTTCCAGATTCTAGAAACGGACTATACTAGAATTGTGCTAGGTGACTGGTACACACAAGGCTCTGTCTTGGTGTACGATAAAAATGGGTTTGAATTGCAACAACGACCTTTTGTAGGTTAAGTCACTTATTTTTCACGTTATTTAGTTCATTCTTAACGAAGACTAATTTTCCTCAACTTGAACATGGAACGTGGTATAGATCTTGACTTACTCTTATATAGCTAGGCAACCGATACTCAATAAAGAAAGACAGACCGTTGGCTATGAACTTCTTTTTAGAGACGGACCGCAAAACACTTTTCCTGAAATCGATCCTGAACATGCGACAAGCCGCTTGCTGTCTGATCACTTTCTCTCAACACATTATGAGACTCTCGGGGATAAATTGGGGTTTGTGAACTTCCCCTATCAAAGTCTGTTAAATAAGGTGCCGACCCTATTCCCTGCAGATAACCTAGTCGTCGAGATCTTGGAAGATTGCCCTCCGACTAAAGAGCTGCTCGACGTAATAAAAGAGATGGCTGCCGCTGGATATAAAATCGCGTTAGATGATTTTATTCCAAGTAAAGAGTGGCGAGCCTTCTTACCCTATATCTCAATCATCAAGTTTGATATCCGCCAAGTTCCTATAGAAAAAGCGCGCAACTTCATTCTTCGCCTAGCTGGCACCAACATTAAGTTTCTTGCCGAAAAAGTCGAAACGTACGAAGAGTTTGAGCAGTCCAAACAGGCTGGCTTTGAATATTTCCAGGGCTACTTCTTTAGCAAACCTGAAATGATAACGCGTAAGTCACTTGAACCGTCGTTTATGACAGTTATTCAGTTACTGACCGAAATTTCCAAGCAGGATATGGATTACGCTTCGATTGAGTCATTGATCAGCAAAGACGTTACCCTGTCTTATAAACTGCTAACATTCGTTAACTCGTCCTCGATAGTGCAAACCAAGATCCAATCGTTCAAGCAAGCTTTGGTCTACCTAGGGGAAGACAAACTACGCAAGTTTATCTCTCTCGTTTCTCTTGCTTCGAGCCAAGATAGCAAACCCGACTACTTGTATGGCTTGTCTATCCAAAGGGCGAGATACTGTGAGCTACTTGCCTCACGATTAGACGCTAAGTTTGAGTCTGGCCAAGCATTTTTGACCGGCATGTTCTCTCTTCTCGATAGCTTATTGGACAGACCGCTAGAACAAATAGTGGAGGAAATCTCAGTCGATGAGTCAATAAAACTCGCAATCACAAAGAATGAAGGCATACTAGGCGAAATTTTGATGCTGACTAAAGCATACGAACAAGCCCAATGGGAAGAAGTTCGCCGCCATTGCGACTCAATAGGTGTGGATGAAATCATTTTGAGTGAATGCTATGACTCATCAGTGAAATGGACGGCAGACCTTCTTTCTGTAAAAACGAATTAATTGGAGTTTTTATGAATTCGTGTCCTTGCGGAAACCCAAAGAGTTACAGTGAATGCTGCGAGCCAATCCATAACGATCATTCCAAGGCTAAAACACCTGAGCAACTTATGCGTTCTCGTTACTCGGCTCACGTAAAGGGCTTGGTTGATTACGTGATCGATACCTACCACCCTAGTTGCCATGCAGAGCAAGAACGTGAAGCAATTGCCGACTCTATAGACAGCGATTGGTGTGGTTTGGAAGTCATGAACACAGAACCAGGTAAGCATGACAATGAAGGTTTTGTCACTTTTAAAGCTTACTTTAAACAGGATGAGCAAGAGTATTGTCTTGAGGAACGCTCACGCTTTCTCAAGGAGCAAGAGCTTTGGTACTACATTGACGGCGCATTCCCACAGCAGCAAGAGCCAGAGCAAGCAGGTGACCCAAGACTTTCACAACGTGTCGCTAGCCTGAAAGTTGGCCGCAATGATCCTTGTATTTGCGGTAGCGGCAAGAAATTTAAAAAGTGCTGTGGTTAAGGTAAACAAAAGGCAGGATTGAATCCTGCCTTTTTACTTATTGAACTAATCGTTTGGATTTATTCGAACAATGTCTTCTTGCCCTTGCTGAAACTGCTTTTTAAGTTCAGCTTTCGACTTAAAGCTAATTTCTCCACCTTGAGCAACTGTCATATGTTGCGCTTCTGCATTATGCTTAGATTGATACAACATCACAGCTTGCATACAAGAGTCTCGCTGCTCTTGAGAAAGTGGGGTACCCTCAGGCCACTTGCCTGTTTCTACAGCAAAAAGTAGACGCTCATAAGCCTCAGGGGTGATGGCGTTAATTAACTGCTCTGCGTCCATGGTCTATCCTTAAAGTCAGTCGCGATAAACGCACCTTAACTGGCTCGCAGTCTCAGTCAAGATTACAACAAAAAATAAGTGTAACGGATCACAAGCAACGACAGTATGAAATCATTCAAGCTACTAACTCTTTTAGGATTCAGTGTTACCCTAGCCGGGTGCTTTGAAGGCAACAAAAACACTGAACAATTGTGTGAAAGCAACCCTGCTCTGCAATGTGAGCGCTTAAATATGGGTGACGGTCAATGTCGAGTTCCTAGGACTGATTTGGTATGGCATCGATTTGAAGTGTTAAAAAATCCATCAGACAGCAATCGCATTAAAGAGTATGAATATGTCGCTGAATACAAAAAGTGTTTAGAGCTGGCTTCTCAAATACAGCCACTAGACCAAAAAGGCGTCAAGCAGCAGCGTTTTAAAGCTCTGGTTCATTCCGGAGAAGATTTAGAGAGCATTGTCGCGATACTCAAGAAGTCAGACTCACCACAAGCTCTTTACTTTTTGTGGAGCCAAGTTGGCAGTGATGAGGCTCGCCGAAGCTTTCTTCAGCTTGAAGGGACAAAAGCATTAGAAACCGCAGAAATGCAATACGCCCTCGCGACCTTTTACACCAGCCGAGACCAAGCGAAAACGCGTCAACTTCTGATCCATACCCTAGAGCTGACCAACCGAAGCAACATAAACAATGAAGTGTTTAAGTCCCTAGCCAGCACCACTTACCGATTAGGAATGAAGAAAGAGGCTTACGTCTGGACTATGGTCGCACAAAAGTTTGAGGTTCCCATTGCTTCTGAAAGTGAACTTCAACTGCTGTATGGATTTAATAAAAGTGTTTACGACCAACTCGATGAGATTGCTGACCAGTTTGAAGATGCCATCATGAGTGGCACCTTCAACGCAGCTATGATCCCAAAATTCAAGCAATCCTAAATAAATGAAAGGATGAAACAGAGAGCGGTGATTAAATCACCGCTTTTTATGAATTGTTGAAAATTAACGACACTGAGTTAACACAGAATCTCTCACCTGTTGTCTTCGGTCCATCAGGGAAAACGTGACCTAAATGACTATCACAGGCTGCACATCTTATCTCTGTACGCACCATTCCGTGACTTAGATCTTCTAAATAGCGAATAGCCTCACTCGATGCAGGGGCATCAAAACTCGGCCAACCACACCCAGAGTCGTATTTATTGTCAGAGCTGAAAAGAGGCGCTTGGCAACAGGTACATGAGTAAATACCTGTCTCTTTATTATGCAATAACTTACCGCTAAAAGGCGCTTCTGTCCCTTGCTCTCGACACACTCTATATTCTTCATCCGATAGCACTTCACGCCAGTGCTCATCAGGCTTCATCATTTTTTCTTTGTTTTGTTCCACAGCAACAAATCTCCATATTCTCATTTTTAATTATGACTTTTTTTTCGAAAAACTTGCACTCAATTACTTTTGTAGCACATACTTTGAAACCATAACAGGATGGTTAAACTTTCAGCATCGCTGTCGACATCTGAACTATTTTACGTCAACTGGTTAGGGAAAAAATCAGTTTTCCGTTCAAAACATCGCCAATTAAGACTAATTGTGAAAAAAAGCGACGCTTTTTTTTGACTTTAAACAAGTTAAGTCCGATTATCTGTTGCAGATTTTGACTGGATTCTGTAATTTTACTACCAGTTATCTTTAATCAGAAATTAAGTTGTGGAGCAACTATAATGACTATCAAAGTAGGTATTAACGGTTTTGGCCGTATCGGCCGTTTCGTTTTCCGTGCAGCGCAAGAGCGTAACGACATCGAAGTTGTAGGTATTAACGACCTTATCGACGTAGAGTACATGGCATACATGCTTAAGTACGACTCAACTCACGGCCGTTTCAACGGTACTGTTGAAGTTGAAGGTGGTAACCTAATCGTTAACGGTAAGACTGTACGTGTTACTGCTGAGCGTAACCCAGAAGATCTAAAATGGGATGCTATCGACGTTGACGTTGTAGCTGAAGCTACTGGTCTTTTCCTAACAGACGAGACTGCTCGTAAGCACATCACTGCTGGCGCGAAGAAAGTTGTTCTAACTGGTCCTTCAAAAGACGCTACTCCAATGTTCGTAATGGGCGTTAACCAAGACACTTACGCTGGTCAAGACATCGTTTCTAACGCTTCTTGTACTACTAACTGTCTAGCGCCTATCGCTAAAGTTCTTAACGACGAGTTCGGTATCGAATCTGGTCTTATGACTACAGTTCACGCTACTACAGCAACTCAAAAAACTGTAGACGGTCCTTCTGCTAAAGACTGGCGCGGTGGTCGTGGTGCTTCTCAGAACATCATCCCATCTTCAACTGGTGCTGCTAAAGCTGTAGGCGTTGTTCTTCCAGAACTAAACGGCAAACTAACTGGTATGGCTTTCCGCGTACCAACTGCTAACGTTTCTGTAGTTGACCTAACTGTTAACCTTAAGAACGGTGCATCTTACGAAGCTATCTGTGCAGCTATGAAAGCAGCATCTGAAGGCGCTCTTAAAGGTGTTCTAGGTTACACTGAAGACCAAGTTGTTTCTCAAGACTTCATCGGTGAAGTTCAAACTTCAGTATTCGATGCTAAAGCTGGTATCGCTCTAACTGATAACTTCGTTAAAGTTGTATCTTGGTACGACAACGAAATCGGTTACTCAAACAAAGTTCTAGACCTAATCGCACACATCTCTAAGTAATTACTACTTAAAGATTAGCGTTTAGCGCAGAATCTTGTAAAAGGCGACTTTCGAGTCGCCTTTTTTGTATCTGAATTTTGAGTCTCTAATTGAACTAGGAAACAGAACATGGATTTAACCACTCTCCCTGCCCTTACTGTTCTCTCTGATAACGTCACAATCGTAGAAATCGATCAAGTGAAAGTCGTTCGCGTAATACATGATAAAGCGACCGCTGGTATTGCCCTTCATGGTGCGCATGTCCTTTCATTTAAGCCCCAAGGTCAAGAAGACCTCATCTGGATGAGCAAGCAAGCCGTCTTTGATGGTAAAGCGGCCCTGCGTGGCGGTATTCCAGTTTGCTGGCCGTGGTTTGGCCGTATCGCTGCACCTGCTCATGGCTTTGCGCGCAATAGTGAATGGACATTACTAGAACATCGTGAGAATGAAAATGGTGTAATCATTGAGCTTGGTTTACTACCATCCGAATCAACACTGTCAGTCTGGCCTCACCAGTTCCAAGCTCATCTACTGGTTGAGATTGGCGATGAGCTTAAAGTCACCCTAGATGTCGCTAATACCGATGACCAGCCTTGGACATTCTCTGGCGCTCTACACACTTACTTAACCGTCGGTGACATCAAGCAAGCGAAAACAACGGGCATGGGTGCAGAGTACATTGATAGCCTGAAAGGTGGCGATATCTGTCAAGGTGGCGATGTACTGCAACTGACTGACACCATTGACCGCGTTTACACTCAACCGTCAGAACAGATTGTCGTTGAAGACCCTGTGCTGAATCGTTCGGTCGTGGTTGAAAACCAAGGCCAAAATTCCGCTGTGCTGTGGAACCCGTGGGCGGAAGGTGCTCAAGGAATGGCAGATATGCAGGACGACGGTTACAAGACTTTCCTGTGTGTCGAGTCAACCCTACATGCACCTTCAATCGAACAAGGCAAAACACTGCAACCCAATGAAACTCATCAACTGATCACCAAGATTTCCACCAAGTAGATGATTTGTCGCGGGTGGCGATACCCGCGGCGTTACCATTCTGTCGAAATTTCTTCTTTCTCTACCCGGTCTTTTCGTTCTAGGCATGCAGCCTTTACATTTTCGACTCCGTTATCTTTAAAATCATTAATACGAATCAATTATAGATATTTCATAAATCGCTATTATTATTCCTGATTTTTTGCTGCTGAAAGATTCATTTTTCAATGATAACAAGAGTCTATTAAAGACAGGATAACTAGAAATGTTCGAAAAACTCAAAAATCAAAGCGTCGGTTTTCAGTTGAAACTGGTCATACTGCTTTGTTTGCTAATTTCATTCGCGGGTACAGCGACTCTCGTTTACCGCAACGCTTCCAAAGTACTGCTCGATACTACTCTGAAAGGACACCAGTCAGAAGTAGAAGCCATGGCAATGACTATCGCAGGTCAATTTGATGCCTATTTGCATACAGCTAAAGTACTCGAGTCTACCTTTAGAAATGGCTATCTCGCCGGTGTTTATGTCGAGGATTACAGCGTCGATTTTAACGGTAAGTCGATCCCCAATATTACCCAATACGGCGAGAGCTTAATTGGTGATACTAAGCTTGTAGATAGTTTTACTCGTGACACCGGCGCGGTAGCCACTATCTTTGCTCCCTTGAACGGTGATTTCATTCGCGTTGCGACTTCTTTAAAAAATCCTTCTGGGCAACGCGTTGTTGGTACTACTCTAGGTAAGAACCATCCTGGCTATAACCAATTAACGAACGGCCAGCCATACTACGCGCAAGTCAAACTGTTTGGTGAAAGCTATATCACCTACTACGCTCCGATCAAAAATGCCTCTGGACAAGTGAACGGCCTTTCTTTCATTGGGCTGCCTGTCGAGCAAGCGACACAAGATCTCTATAAGTCTTTGGAGTCCATCAAATGGGGAGACACTGGATACACCATTGTGGTCGACAATCGAGAAGATAATCTTGGTAAATACTTGCTACACCCTGTCCATGACGAGAGTGCCCCGTCAATTATTGAAGTGTCTGACTACAACGGCAATAAACCGTTCCACCGAATCTTCGAGCAAAAAAGTGGCTTGATTCGTTACCCTTATGAATATCAGGGCACTGTTGGGGAAAAATATCTTGTCTATACAGAGGTGCCTGGCTGGAACTGGAAATTGCTAGGCGGCACCTTCATCAAAGAGGTGACCAAGGGAAGTGACACACTGCTTAAGCTCATTATTACCATTGCCACTATTGTTGCGATCGCAACGTTCGTCATCCTTACCGTTTTTCTTAATCGTAATCTAAAGCCACTGACTGTATTAAATGGCTACATGACGAGACTGGCAAAAGGAGAAGTTAGCCTCGACATCCCTTCTACTGGTAAAGAGTCTAAGAATGAGATTATTAACCTCAGTAACGGGGTTGCAAATATGGCAACCCAGCTAAACACCTTAGTAGGAGAAATCCGTTCGACCAGCGATTCTGTGCAGGCTGCCTCACAAAGCGTGTCTAGCGACGCCGAGCGCAATTTAAGCCAATCTGATGTTCAACAGCAACAGGTAGAACAAGTTGCCACGGCAATCGAAGAGATGGCCTCTTCTGCACAAGCGGTTGCTCAGCAGGTGGAAGCAATTGCCGAAAATGTTCGCTTGACCAATCAAGACAGTCAATCAGGGCTCGATGTTGTTGAAACTGTCTGTATCGATGTCGCCCAACTCAACGACCAGTTAGACAACTCAGCGAAAGCGATTGAGCAGGTCAACCTTGACAGCGAAGCGATTCAAACCGTGACAAAAATGATCGATGAGATCGCCGAGCAAACCAACCTACTGGCGCTTAATGCTGCCATCGAAGCAGCACGTGCGGGCGAACAAGGCCGCGGATTTGCCGTTGTTGCTGATGAAGTGCGTACTCTAGCCCATAGAACTCAAACATCAGTGAAAGACGTGGTGTCTATCATTGATAAACTTAAAGGCTCAACCAGTAATGCGGTTGATATGATGAACAAGAGCCAAGTCAATGCCAATCAAGTGTTAGACAAGGCTCAAGAAGCAGGCATAGCGCTTGAAACGATTGCGTCTCAGGTTCAGTCAATTGCAGGTCAGGCGGATACCATTGCCGCGACTTCTGAAGAGCAGGCGAATGTCTCTCAAGAGATTGCCTCTAACGCAAATTCAATCAGTGAATTGAACCGAGAAAGTCGTGAGACAAGCGCTAAGACGACGCAAAGCGCCGATCATTTAATTAAGCAAGCCGCATCATTGAAACAACAAGTGGACTTCTTTCACTAAGTTTCTAGCTTTTACAATCATAAGCAGCGCCGAGGCGCTGCTTTTTTGTCGAGTCAGTACTTAGCTTGCTAGTTTGGCTTTACGCTTCCTGATAAACTCCGCTTTGTTAGTTTTCACCAGAGCCCGTTATGTCTTACACCTGCCCTTTATGCCACGAAAATCTTACGCTGTCAGAGCGCACATATCGTTGTCAGAATAATCACTCCTTTGACCTAGCGAAGGAAGGTTATATCAATCTGATGCCTGTTCAGCACAAACGTTCCAAAGATCCTGGCGATAATAAAGAAATGATGCAGGCGCGTCGTCGCTTTCTAGAAAAAGATCATTATCGCCCACTCAAAGAACGTGTGGCGCAGCTATGTGCTGAGATCCTTTCTGGAACACAGCACCGACTTCTTGATATTGGCTGCGGTGAAGGCTACTACACGACCGAAGTCGCATCCCATCTAACCAATCAATATGCGCAATCCAAAGCCTATGGATTGGATATCTCCAAAGTTGCGATTCGCTATGCCGCTAAGCGCTATTTGAACTGCCATTTTTCGGTCGCTTCAAGTCATCGCCTACCGTTTGAAAATGGCAGCCTAGATGGCGTATTACGTATCTATGCGCCATGCAAAGCAGAAGAGCTGTCTCGTGTGGTTGCTGATTCAGGTTTTGTTGTCACTGTGACCCCCGCAGGACGCCACCTCTACCAGTTAAGAGCAGAAATCTACCCTGATGTTAGGCTTCATAGTGAAGAAGCTGAAAACATTGCCGGTTTTGAGTTAGAACAACAAGAAAAACTGTCATACATAATGCAGCTCAGCGATGGAGATGGTTACGATCTGCTCCAGATGACACCATTTGCGTGGAAAGCCTCTGACACTCTTCGTGACAAGCTAAAGTCAGCTACACTTTTTGAGTGTGAGGCTGATTTTATGATCCGCGTTTATCGAAAGAAATCGACTCAATAGATAATAATTCTCATTTTTATTGAACTCTATTCTGGCCTCCATTACTATTGCCGCACAATCTAATGGAGGCCATTTATGTTTAGGCTCATTGCCACTTCTTTAAGCTGCTTTGCTCTTGCCGCTTGTTCAAGTACCACTCTTTCTCCTAAGCAACAAGCAATTAGCAGCTACTACGACTACCAGCTCTACACCCCTGAAAAGCAAGTCGTTTCTATTGATTCGCTTCCAGAAGCACTGAAAACTGCCGATGTCATTCTTGTCGGTGAATGGCACACGCATGCCGGCGTACATCGATTCCAAGTCGATCTACTTAAGCAATTAGTTAGTCAAGGCAAAGACGTCGCGCTTTCCATGGAGCAATTCTCACGCGATAAACAAAGCGCTGTTGATTCTTATCTAGCAAACGAGATTGGTGAACAAGTACTGATCAAACAAGGCGCTGCTTGGCCAAACTATGAAAGTGATTACCGCCCTTTAGTTGAATTTGCCAAGGCAAACCAATTGGATGTTATTGCGGCTAACGCCCCTAAACCCATCGTGCGCTGCATCGGGCGACAAGGTGTTGGCTATCTAGAAAAGCTAACTCCGCTTGAACGACAACTGTTGGCTACCACCATTGATACATCCAACAGCCCTTATAAAGAGAAGTTCATGGCCTCTATGCATCATGGCAAACCAGAGCAGACTGAACGACAGTTTGCCGCACAAATCACTTGGGACGAAACTATGGCGGAGAGCATCGTTAACTACTTGGCAAACCATCCAAATAAACAAATCATCCACATCGCAGGAAAATTCCATACAGAGCAAGGCTTTGGCACAAAAGCGTCGATTCTTAAGCGCAATCCAAATCTTAATGTCGTCGTCATCACACCAACTGATTGGCCTTTAGGAACCGAGATGGAAGGCCAAGACTATCCACTTGAGGTCTTAGCGCCACCTGTTCGTTATGTAAAAATGGAAAATAGAATGGCGGCTTATAAACACCTGTCTAAACGAAATGACACACTAGAGTGTAAATAGGCACCATTATTGCTCTTCTTACTATCACGTCCCATCAAACGAGAAAGGACAGCTTGAAAGTTATAAATTAGGCACGATTTATGCTTTGTTATATTTGATTCAAATTTTAAATAATTTGCACAAGTTTTTAACTAAGCGGTCGATATATTGTCTGAGGATGATGTAAGGAGAGCATTATGACACCAGTAGGAATGGAGGCGGCAAAGCTGTCACCAACCCAGCAGGTAAAGCCTCAAGCAACGGCACCCGAATCGAATGCGGGTCAAGCCCCACTTAAGGTTGAACAAAATAAAGTCACGCTTTCAGATGAAGGAAAAGCGCTGTTGGCAGCGCTTCAAGAAATAGAAAAAGAGAGTAAAGCCCCCAAGGAAGGAGATAAAACCGTTGGTGATAAAGTCGAATCTTTCGCGCACGGCGCACTAGGTATTGATCATCCGGATAAGATTGAAGAAGAGCAAGATGGTTCATATTCAGCGGGGCAATATCTTTCCGCTGCGGCAACTGTCGGAGGCATTCTCTTAGCCATCCTCTAGCTGCTTGAAACTTACCTCGACAATAGACGCCTTTTCTCCTCACGACAAAGGATGTCATTTGTCGTAGATAGCATACGCATTCCATAATTTTGGCTTTCAATGTTATGGAATTTACGCTGTGCGAAACACCTTTTCACTTATCGATAAGCCTACCTTTTTCGGCGCTATCGCACTGCTTGTTGCCATTGTTTTCCCTTTAATTCTGTTCCCCCAGCAAGGAGCAGACTGGATAGCAATTGCTAAAAGCTTTATGACCGATAAACTCGGTTTCCTCTACCTTGCACTTGGCCTTGGGGCATTCTTCTTTATGATTTATGTCGTATTCAGCGATATGGGTCAAATCAAGCTCGGTGACCCTGATGAAAAGCCCGAGTTTGCCACTTCGTCTTGGGCGGCAATGCTGTTTTGCGGTGGTATCGGCGCGAGTATTCTTTACTGGGGATGTATCGAGTGGGCCTACTACTATCAATCCCCACCTTTTCAATTAGAACCAGGTAGTGAAGAAGCCGTTCGATGGGCAGCCACTTATGGGATTTTCCACTGGGGCCCTATAGCTTGGGCTATCTACCTCATTCCTGCACTCCCGATCGCTTACTTCTTCTATGTGCGCAAACAGCCTGTACTTAAGGTGTCTAGTGCATTGATGCCTGTACTCGGAGAAGAACGCACCAAAGGAGTAGCAGGTAAAATCGTCGACGTTTTGTTTATCTTCGGCCTACTAGGCGGAGCAGCAACAACATTGGGCTTAGCCGCCCCACTTATTGGCGAAGGGTTAAACTTTCTGTTTGGCATCCCTCAATCCACTTTAAGTCAGGTAGCGGTGTTGTTAGTTTGTACCGCTATTTTTGCCTACTCCTCCTATGCGGGGATGGAAAAAGGCATCAAGGTACTCAGCAATATCAACTTCTGGGGTGC
Organism: Vibrio sp. R10-SG3-ISO10; assembly: GCF_059834185.1. Taxonomy (NCBI): domain Bacteria; kingdom Pseudomonadati; phylum Pseudomonadota; class Gammaproteobacteria; order Vibrionales; family Vibrionaceae; genus Vibrio; species Vibrio sp. R10-SG3-ISO10. Next base: position 291,669 of record NZ_JCBDHG010000020.1, on the reverse strand, counting down.
AATGGGGCTGTTAGCTTTTGTCCTTATCGCTGGCCCTACCATTTTCATGCTTGAGACTGGTTTGGATTCAATCGGTCGCATGCTGTCTAACTTCTTCGTGATGGCAACTTGGGCGGAACCTTTTGGCGGATACGGTAGCTTTGAGAATACGCACTTCCCACAAGACTGGACCATCTTCTACTGGGCGTGGTGGCTCGTCTTTGCGCCAAGCATGGGTCTGTTTGTCGCGCGTATCTCTCGCGGTAGAACAATCAAGCAAATGGTGTCAGGTTCGATCTTCTTCGGTTCTCTGGGTTGTTTCCTTTTCTTTATGATTCTCGGTAACTATGGCCTCTCACTGCAACTCTCTGGTGAAATGGACATTGTAGGCATTCTCAATACAGAAGGGGCCACCAAGGCGATCTTCTCCATGCTCAGCGCTCTGCCTATGGGCACATTAGTGATTGCCGTATTTACCATCTTGTGTGTGATCTTTACCGCCACGACTTTTGACTCCATCTCTTACATCTTGGCTTCTGTGGTCCAAAACAATGTGACCGAAGAGCCAATGCGCTGGAACCGTATGTTCTGGGCATTCACCTTATCATTCCTGCCAACCGTATTAATGTTCCTAGGCGGACTTAGCACGTTACAAACTGCTGCTATCGTGGGTGGTTTACCTTTATTGGTGATTTCAGTGATGTTGATGATTTCAGCTGTTCGCGCCACCAGCCTAGATCTGCGCCATCAAGAGGACTACGTTGAACCGACGATTAACATTGAAGACTTACCCGAAATGGATCCTTGGTCGTCTGAAGGTATTGCACTGGCAAGATTCGAACGCAGTCGTGACGCCGCGCAAGAAGCCGCAGAATTAGAGCGTGAAGCATTCGCCCAAGTGCACAAAGTTAAGAAACGTATTCGCGCCTTTGCTCTTGAACATGATGGTGACGAAGAGTTCGGCGATCATCATATTCCGCAAGAGCTGCAAATTGAACTGCAAGCAGCGCTCGATGCCGTCGCTAAAGCTCAAGACCGTAAACAAGAAGCGTCAGAGCAAGCTCAAGCAGCACGTAGTGAATTCAACCAAGCAGTTTCCGCTGTACCAACTAGTTAGCCCTTGCCTACTCTTCCTTCCTCTAAGACAAAGCTCACCATGCGGTGAGCTTTTTTATTTATTGCTAACAGAAACGACTTAATCTTCTAACTGTTGCTGCTTAACCATATGCAGATGAACATCTTGTTGCGGGAATGGAATTGAGATGCCTTCGCGATCAAATCTAAGTTTTACCTCTTTAGTCACATCCCAGTACACATCCCAGTAGTCGTCTGTTTTGACCCAAGGGCGAACAATAAAGTCCACAGAAGAAGTGTTTAGTGTATGGACACGAATATTAGGCTCAGGAGTGCGCAGTACCGCTGGGTGCGTGGTGACTATTTCATTAAGAATGCTTTCCGCCTTTAGCAAATCGTCGCTATAGCCAATGCCAAACACCATATCAACACGTCTTACGCGTTCATGGGTCACATTCTTAATCACATCTCCCCATATCTTACCGTTAGGAATAATAATGATCTGGTTATCGAAGGTCTTGATCGTGGTGTTCACTAAGCTCATATGGCTAACTTTACCGTCTACGCCACCAGCGAAGACAAAGTCACCAACATCAAAAGGCTTGTATATCAATAACATCATACCGGCGGCAAAGTTAGATAAGGTATCTTGCAGCGCAAAACCAATAATCACACCTGCGATACCAAAACCCGTCAAAACAGGGGCAAGGTTCAAGCCTATCTGCGACAAGCCAACTAAAATACCGATGACCCATACAATATTGCCCGACATGCCAATAAAAAAGTCTTGCATCAATTGGGACAATTTAAGGTTCTTTGACACCACTGTTTTGCTGGTAATTTTTCGCACCAGCTTAGCTATCAAGCTGGTCGAGAAGATAATCAGGACAAATATAAATAGGTGAAAAACATGCTGAGGGGCGTTATTTGCTACCCAATCCCAAAGTTTGTCAGACCAATGCGAAATGACAGAGAGGATGACTCTGCCCTCAAGCAGGTCTTGAGTGATACTTCCCGTCACCTCAAAGATTAGGCGCTTGTACTCTGCTGTATCTAGCCCTACTTGATCCGCGATAGAAATCAAAGAATTGAGGCTATCAACCGTAATGTTCATACGCTGCTGAACAATCAGTTGGCCTAGCTGTAAAGTAGCAAGTTCCGATTCTGGGCTTACGGCTAACTGACGTCCAATAACGCTGATTTGTTGGTTAAAGTATTCTACCGATGCGGACGTCAAGCGCAGTCGCTTGTTTAATGAATCTTTAAACTGAGCTTGAGCAATCGACTCGTCCTGACCAAGCTTGTTTAACCACTCAATGTTTTCCCAAGCAGATTCCATAACATTATCGAAGTAATGTTGTAGTTCTTGGAAGTCATTCAATAAGGCTAGCTTCTCTTCACTTTGTGCTGAGTCAATTTCAGCATTCAAAAGCTTAATCTTTTCTTCGAGATAGGACATGGCACCATTAACATAGGTCTGCTGCATCTTAATGTGCGCAACAAGCTTGTCTGTTGGAATGGTTCCTTTTCTTACCGCCGCTTGAAGTGCCGCTCTTAAGCTTTCATTTTTTTGGAAAAGCTTAAGCTGAAGGGCATCTTTTTCCCCACCCGTTGCGGTTTCGATCGAATCGACTAACTCGGTAAACTCACTCGTGATATTTGCAATTTCTCTTTCCTGCTTAGAAAGCTGATCGCCCTCTTGCGAAGCGTATGCGCCAGTGCCAAAAAGAAAGCCAAGAGAGATAACTAGCCCCACCGCAAATGCTCGTAGGGTTTTACAAGACATTAAGTCCATGATGACCTCAAAAGAATGAATACAAGTCTTTGTTTATTATATTGATGCTCTTAATTGTACACCACAAAATGCATATTGAGTGTTAACTAGGCGCAAATACAAAAACAGCCGCCAATGGCGACTGTTTGAATCTAAGCTCGATTTGGGTGATTGAGGATGTGATCTTCCCAATCCACTACATCAATTTCGTATACCACTTTGTTGCGAACACTCTCACCAGCGGCATGCATGGCTGACTTTGAGCCTGTAATGAGTGGGTGCCACTCTGGCAAAGGCTGCTTTTCCGCAAGCAAGCGGTAAGCACAGGTGTGCGGTAACCAAGTGAAGTCATCGATATCATCACGAGTTAACTTGGTGCACTCCTCACCTGAGGTAAAACGATTTGGGTAATCCTTACACGAGCATGTTTTGCTGTTTAGCCAACTACATGCAACGTTGGTGTAATAGATCTCGTCGCTGTCCTCATCCATCAGTTTGTGAAGACAACATTTACCACAACCGTCACAAAGCGATTCCCATTCGTCTTCGGTCATCTCTTCGAGAGCTTTTTGCTGCCAAAATTGCGTCATGTGGTAACCCCAAGTGTTCAAATATCAGTGTGGAAAAAGGAAAGCCGAATTTATATAGATCCTTTATCCAAAGTGCAAGTGATTCTACAAGGGGTTCCCCGATTAAAATAAGCTCAAAACAGTCCTTACTCTTCAAGCATCTGATTTAACTGAGCAACTTTCCAGCTCAAATTGTTAAGGCGTCTTTTTAGCTCTTCAAATTCTTCATGTGCTTGTTGGTACTGCTTCTTCTCAATCAAGTTTTCTACGTAACCAACACGACCATAAATAGGCGACAAACTAACTGCAAATTCCTCTAACGATTTGGTTTCATTGGCGACCTGAGTCCAACGGCGCTTTTTAGCAAGCAGCGCAATATTCGCCATCTTAGTTCGAATTTCACCAAACCGAGCAACAAACTCATCGGCCTGTTCAAGCGCCAATTGTTGGTCTTGATGTAACGTCTGACCAATTTGAATGACTTGGTCATCCCCCTGATAAAGCTTCTGCAATACGTTTAACTGTTCAATAGCCTTTAAATAAGGTTGTTCAATCGACACATGCGTTTTTGCCTCAATCGATGATTGATACATAGGCACCAGTTCAGATTGAATAGAAGCTAGCTTGGAAGGCTTGGTATGCTCTACATAATTGTTGAGGTTGCCAGCTGTCAGCACAGGCACTTCAATTGATTGCTTGAATTGATACTGATTGAGCACGCTCGGATTATAGTAAAGCCATAAACTTGTCAGACTGACGACAGCGGTCGAAATACACACCGCAGCCAAACTCCAATGATAGCGCTTTCGTGTCACTTTGTTATCATTCTCGCGTTGCTTTTCTTGACGCTTTATCGCGGTATGATAACGGGTTTCAATTTGATCAATGTGTTCAAACAAAACAAACCCAACCCCTTCAAAGTCTACTTCAACCTCTGGTTGTTGAAGTGTAATCCAGTGATGAATTCTTTCACATACCCTTTCACTTCGATAGAGGTCGCGTAGCTGCTCCTGAGAAGGTTTCATTTTCTTTAGTTCAGGAATGGCCTTGCTATTAAGCCAGTCCAAAACCTCTTTGCGCATTTTCGCCGACTTAGAGTCAGGTTTGGCTAACAAACTCAAACTTTGCATTATAAGCTCTAAGCCATTGGCATAACCTGACAAGCCCTCAATTTTAAGTTTAGCAATAGTGAGATAGCTACTCATGAGTAAATCAACGCCCGGCCCCTTAGCAAGTAGCTCACAAGCATCGTACACCTCTTGCCAGTTGGTGCCTCCAGACAAGGGGTTGAAACGGCTATTAATTTCGTCTCTAACTTTTTGGTAGCTTTCTAGGTGTCTGATTGAGTCAGAATCAGACGTAATATGGTAGACAACTTGGTCAAGCAAAACTGTATTGGACATAGATACTTCGTCCCGATGAAAGGAGCGAGTCACCTCGCTCCTTTGATTGTTTTAATAAAGAGTCTTAGAGAGTTTGAACGATTTAAATAGGCGTTCAGTGAATGGATTCGCATCTGATTCGGCATTGATACGATAGATCATGTCACCACCATCCACGGCGAATCGATAATCAACGGAAGTCTTGCTTGCCGACATTACGTTGCCTTCTTCTAATAAGCGGAAGAATGCCCAAGGCCCTTTTATATTAATGCTTCTAGGCGACAAGTTCGATTTAGTCGGAACTAAGGTCACCTTAGACACCGCAGAATCACGCAACGTATTTGGCCAAATCAACTCCACACCTTCACGAGGACCATGACTGTAAGTCAGGTACTGGCCGTCAACGTTCAGGACACTTCGACGCTTATTACCACTTAACTGAAGCGGTTCAACCGAGAAATTGACGTCCAAAATCCCTTTGCGATTAAAGAATGCTTGACGAATTCTTTGTGCTTGTTCGATCTGCGCTAAGACTTCTGGGCGAATGATCGATTGAGCAGTATCGTATTCATCAACCGCGATGTTTTCTTCGATAAACACTTTCAACTGATTATTGTAGAAGTTATCTAGCGTCCCTTTTGGTGCAAAGAAGGATTCAAAATCTTCCAGTGCGACATCTTTCTTCGATTTCGTATTAAACGGATAACGACTCGCCAACTTAGTGTAGTACGGCTTATAAACATCCTCATACCAACGAACTTCTAGGTGCTTAATCGCTTCTTGCTTAACCACATACCAGCTCTCATCCGCGAGTTTGGCGACCATACTATCAAGCGGTCTTGGCAAACCAGAGGAGATTCGTTTCAGTGTATAGATTGGATCGGCACTGACCAACTTAACTCGAGCCTTGGTCGCGTCAAGTGCTGCCATTCCCACATCCGGTGATTCTTGAATCGCTTTTAGATATGTTTTGAGTTCATCGACAGATGCGAGCACTTCATTAATATAAGCAGGTTGGTCTCCCACGGGTTTCAACATTAAATTCAACTCAGCAAATGGAGATTGAATGCTTGAAGCCACCTTATATTTAGCGCTCTTTAATAGTTCTTCTCCTGCATCGCTATCAGGGTCTAGACCCGCGATGACCTGAGTATTGTTCTCAAGCGTTCTGAGTAAGCGCTGCATCGGCTCAACGTTTCCGGTTAGGTTCTCTAACACCATTACCGCATCGTTAATGTCACCGAAATACTTCATATCGATATCATTCAATGCCGCTCGCCAAGTATTCACATAGTCAGCGACATACAAATTACGGATCTTTTCACGCAGTACTTGTTTATCTGCTTCGCTAAACTGCGCCGTTTTCGACTGACCTAATACCCAACTATCAATCAGAGCTAGCTCAGAGACTGACTCTGAACGCGGCATAAAGTAACTTTCAAAACCTTCTTTGGTCAGCATCTGTGGAATATATAAACTGCTGTTCGCGACTCGCTCTTCAAAAACGATATCAAAGATTGGGCCAACGAGATTACGAATGCTGATCGCTGGACCAAGTACCGTTTGCGCATTCAACTTAAGGTTTCGATAAACACGTTGATCGTTAGGCATAGTACTTAGCTCAGCTTGTACATTGGCAATCGTACGATCGTAAGGTTTCATCACCCGTTCTGCGAACTCATCACCTTGCTCTCTTGCACCCGCAAGATCAGTGTGGCGCATAGCATAATCTAAGTGATCTAATAACTCACCCTGCACCTGTTTTTGACCTGCAAACGCGCTTTGCCAGTATTTGCCAAAATAATCCAATACATAGTCTTTGTAGCGGCCACTCTTATCAACCATCATTCGGTAGACACGCAGAACGGCGAGTTTCTCTTCTTCATTGTCCGCCTGCTCAAGGGCAACAACAACATCAGCCATCAACAGAGGCAAGAATCGATTCTCTAGTAAATTTAGATACGTATCTTCAACCATTGGGCCAATCGTATGCCCCTGATAAAGACCAAAATCGGAGATGTAACGAGGCTTTTCGCGGAAGAAACCAAATTCCAACGTCGCCTGTCGAATCTTGTTTAACGGCTCAAGAATGTCTTTCTGGGAAGCCAAAGAAAGGTTCGACGGGTACTGAGCTTTATACTCATTCACTTTGGCCAATACAGCATCTGATTGGTTGACGTTGGCCAAGTAATAACGGTGCCAAGTGCCGACTAACAGCACAGTTGCCACCATACAAGCCGTGAATGAGAGCCCCATTAAACGGCGTTTATGTTTGGCAACACGGAAGTTGTCCGAAGCCAACCCAGCTTCCGGATAGATGATGTTACTGAACAGTTGTTGAGTAAAATACACTGTCGAATTTTTAGCATTTTGCGCTTTATTTACCGCGTGCGATAAGCCGTATCGGCGTGATGCAGAATCACCAAATGCATTGCTTGGAACCCCTTGCTGATAAACCGACGTAAAATAAGCACCACGGACCAATGCAGAGGTAGAGAATTGATCACTCGATAAAGCGTCTTGGAAAAACTCTTTAAGGATATCTTGTAAGCCAGACATCTGACGCGTAAAGCTATAGATGGCATCACGTTCTTCTTGTTCTAGCGGCTCAGCGACGGCATGTGGGAAAAGCTCGTTGATCTTTGATACAAACTGTCCGTAGTCTTTCGAAAACTCTTCTAACCAATGATCTAAGTTATCAACCGATTCCAATGAGAAAGTGAAACCCAACACCTCATCACGCTGTGACTTTGAGTAATGCTTAAAGAAAGGTTCAAATCCATACAGTAAATCAAGCTTGGTCAAAGTAATATAGACTGGCAATCGAGTTGCCAATGTTTCCATCAGCTCGCGAATACGCGCGCGCAGAAGGTTCGCGTAAGCTTTACGCTCAGATGCAGTTGACGTTGCTAGATGTGAAACATCAAGCGCGAGAACAATACCGTTTAACGGTCTTCTGCTGCGCGTTTTTTCTAACCAGTTAACGAAATTAAGCCACAAACGACGCTCTAGTTCGCCATCATTGTCTTCGTTGCGATTTCCCTGAGTAAGCAGTTCACCATCAGGATCGATCAATACTGACTCGTCACCAATCCACCAATCAAAAGAGTAAGGGTTCTCGCTCTTCTGCCCAGAAGCACGCATAACAGACGAAAGTGCAAAGTTCTGGCCAGAGCGGTTGATCAAACTCGTTTTGCCCGCATTCTCAAGACCAAGCACCAAATACCAAGGCAATGAATAGAGGTAATTGCGTGTATTGAGACTTTGCTTCATCTCTTGCATCACGTCATTGAGCTCAACTTCCTGACGCTCCTCATATACCGTGATCGGGTCTAGCTTTAACTGCTCTTCACGCTTCTGCTGGCTTTTGAAACCTTGCAGCTTGCGCCACTGCCAAATCCCCCATCCAGACAAAGAAAGTAAGATAAATAGTGCACTCGCCATACCACGAGCCATCAGCGTTTCAAGCGGTTTGGTGCCTCTGATTTCTAGCCAAGGGCCGGCCCACCAAATGGCAACGTTGAGTAGTATAAATAGAGTGAACAGCAAAATAGGAAGGGCAGCTGCTATACCCGGCTTAAATTTCTTAACAATCCCAATGATACTTTTCCACATGGATAGTCCCTTAGCTTAATCTGACGCTGTATTTCGTTCTAGTTGTTCTATTAAAGACGGCTCCCAGTCGGTGACGCTCGTCTGCATAATTTCTTGTTTCAATGTTTGATACTGTTCTTTGGCCATGGCATCCAGGTGATTGTGTTGCAGAAGGTCTGCGCTTAACAAACGCCAGTAAAAACGATCACGAGGCTCAGTCGCCGCGACAAGCCCGTCGTTAAGCATCGACATCGCAACCGCAATACCACCTTCTTTAGCAAGGCTAAAGGCTTCCTCTCGCTGCTCTTGCCAACTCCCCGAAACACTGCCGCCTGAAGAAGTCATCTCACTACTACCCAGCCATTCACGCACTGAGTCAGTCAAAAATGGCGCACCATCTTTAAACTTGAGCTCAGAGACACTTGGAAAGCGTTGGATAAATGATTGAGTTTCTTCACGAATAGCCTGACACCAGCTCTCTTGACCGAGCGCTTTGGCAATATCGTGACTCATTAACTGACCATCAAACCAATACGGGGCAATCGTCAAACTTTGTTCAACCTTTCTCCATAACGCGAGATCGGGTTGCTTCAACTGATCTTGATACTCTTTCACTCGCTCCGTTTGCATGCCGCGAAGCAAGGTCTTTCCGTGGTGATCATGGTCAGGTAATGTTGTGATAGCGCCCCATAGCGCATGCCGGCGAACTCGAACTGCCAAAGCACTTCCCGACTCTTGTTCAGAAAGATACTCTGCCACTTTCAACAAAGTTTGTTTCGCTGCTTTATCACTTGAGTTATCAACGGCTAGAGCAGGTGCAGTGGTTGCAGGCGTTTGAGATGAAGTGGAATGAGACGAGGCAGATTGCGCCGTACTTTGTTGCAGCTTCTCTCGCTCTTGCGCTCTTTTGAGCTGATTGACTATCGTCAGCACAACAGATTCCGCGACGTCAGAAGAGAGTTCATTGGCTTCTATCGTTTTCTGCCAACATTCCACGGCTTGCTGGAGCTCTTCTCTGTCTTGGCTGTCTAGACTGGCAAAGTCAAATTTATCAACGGCCATTGAGAATCGCTGACACATTTGGCTAAAGAATTTTCTGCGCGGCAGGTTTCCTCTTTTGCCTGGCGCTGGAAAGCAATCATTCCAGTAGTGCTCAATAAAGTCGCTCATCACTCCAAATGAGGTAATAAAACGACTAGGGGTCAGTTGGTTATGCAAACACTGTAGTAGATACACCAGCAGTTTGATGTCTTTACTCTTCTCATTTAGAAGGGTAATTGCGCTGTGCTCTACTTCTTGCCATTGAACGCTTGCATGAGAAAGAGAACCGACCTTCATCATTTGGTCTTCAACAAAATCAAACAAAGGCTCATCTAATAGCCTCTCTCCCACGGGAGATTCACTACTAATCGGTCTAACTATGCTTGTTCGGTATTGGGTCAATTCCATTACTACCACCCACACCTTGAACGCAGCGGTTTTAAAGCTTGGCTTAAACCTGTGGTATCAAATTGTAATCCGTCAACTACCGGTGAGTTTGAGCGCAGAGTCAGCCTTGATTCCCTAGACATCACCTTCATCATCGATATCGCCGGAACCCCACGTGCTGAAGAGAACAGAACACCAATATCGTCACTTCTCCAGCTTTGATTCGGTCCACCAGCCACAGAAACTCGAATCCGAGCGTCTTCCATCGCTTGTGGGAGCGCTAGTTCGATACGACTGATCTTATTAATACAGCTCATCATCAGAACTGGGGAAGGCACTCCATCAGTATGCTTAGCGGTCACTGTTACCCAAGCATCCCCTTCTTTCTCGGTGCCCTTCTCAACAACATTTAAAGGTTCACTCCCCTTCGAGCTATCAAAAGCGGTATGCCAAGCTGGCGGTCTGTCATCAGACTTGACCGCAAGATTCGACACTGTAGGCGTTTGGAATGCCTCGTCAAAACAGCTCAAGCGTTCTAACCGCTCTGATATAGAGGTGCATTGCTGCGCTTTTTCTAGCAGCATAGTAGTCGTTGTATCCGCAGCACTAACTCCTGTTGCAAACACACTGGCGGTAAACACCAAAGCAAGCGAGTTCAGCATCTTCATACAGCTTTGATCTCCAGCTTTTGGCATTTATAAGCAAGCGTTCGCTTGGGAATACCCAAGCTTTTTGCAGCCTTGCCTCTATCACCAGAGAACTGATTTAAACGCTCGCGAATGATACTTTCCTCGTAGTCATTCATGGCTTGTTTCAAATCGTTGATAGCTGAGAAATCACCTTGTTGTGCTGGGTATGGGTTATCAGTAATAAATGTCGGTTGAGAAAGTGCTTGAGTCATGACTGGCTGCTCCGCACTTTGTAACTCAAAGTTGAGGCAGGCAATACGATTGGCAAAGCTTCCTTCACTGACTTCTAACTCATCGCGACATTGAGCACAGCCAAATTCAATTAAGTGCTTTAGCTCACGCACATTGCCAGGGAAAGTGTATTGTTTTAAGCAATCTAACGCTCGATAGTGCAGACCACGAATCTGCGTACCATGTTGTAAGTTGAACTCTTTGACAAAGTGCTGGCTTAAAAGATCAATATCCTCAAGACGCTCAGATAGTTTGGGTAACGTCAACGGATACTGGAACAAGCGGTAGTATAGATCTTGCCTAAACTGTTTATTTCTCACCTGAGCAAGCAGGTTAACGTGGGTTGCAGAAACAAGGCGAAAGTCTGAACTGAGCTCCTCTTTACCACCGATAGGTCTGAACTGTTTTGTCTCGAGAACACGGAGTAACTTCGCCTGAAGAGACAGCGGCATATCACCGATTTCATCCAAGAACAGCGTTCCACCATCTGCCTGTGCAATTAAGCCTTTTCTATCCGACTCAGCCCCAGAGAACGCCCCTTTGCAATACCCAAAGAGTTCACTTTCGAGCAAGTTTTCTGGAATCGCCGCACAGTTGATCGCCACCAAAGGCTCTGAATTGCGGCTCGATAGCTGGTGAATAGCTTGAGCGACTAACTCTTTACCTGTCCCCGTATCACCTTGCACCATAACGGATAACTGAGATTCAGCTGCACTGACTATCTGCTGACGTAACCTCTGCATCACTGGGCTCTGACCAATCAGGGACTGAGAAAGTTGATCGGCTTGATCTCTTTGCTTGGTATCTCGCTGCATGTCATTTAATGACTCGGTAAGCACTTGAATATCTCGTTGCTCACGCTCCATTTCTTCAAGCAAATTCCACTGCTTAGTAAATACATCAATAAATTTGATGCCATCTGCGTTGTTAAACGCTTTAGAAATGGCTCCCTCATCACCCAACATAAACAACACGAGCTGAACCTGATTGGAACGCAGTGGTAAAGGTTGAATGCAGACACTTTCAAACATACCAACATTTGACACTAATTCAGCAAATGCTCGATCGGATTGCCAAAATAAAAGTTCATCGGCAGTGAGCGACATACTCTTCGCGCTTTGGAGTACATGCGCAAATGGATTGTTTAAGTCATTCACTGCCCAAGACGCGTCGATTTGACCTTCATGAGGTACCAATCGACGACCATCTGATGTCGGCATTAGAATCAAGCATTGTGATAGACTGAGTTCATCACTAAGAATCATTGCAAACTTCGCCGTAAGCTCATGTTTGGTTTTGATTCCGATTAGGTCAGTCACTCGTTCTAGCCAATTAGACATAGCTACTCTACCTCTCCGATAAACTCACCGTCTTGAGCTGCTAAATAAATCCGTGTGACTGGTTGCTGCTCAGAAAGCTTATTCAATAGAGCCAGTGATATTGGCGGAAGCAGTTGGCCTTCGATAATTGCCTCGAGCATACGAGCGCCATTTTCTGAACGCGTTGCTCTCGACAGGATTTCATCGATCAACGAGTCTTCAATAACCACTTCAGCGTCGTAACGTTCTCTGAACAGTTTCTCTAGACGAGTCAGTTTGCCACGCACAATTTGTTCCAGAACTTCTGGGTTAAGTGGCATGTAAGGAATCACTTCCATACGAGCAAGCAATGCAGGTTTGAAGAAGGCTGCTAGCTCTGGATAAAGCGCATCATCGAGTTCATCTAACTTCTCTTCATGATCAACAATCGTCTGGAAGCCTAAGTTTGAGGTAAGGAAAAATACAATGTTTTGACAATCAATTAAGCGACCTTCGCCGTCGGCAAGCTCGCCCTTATCAAACGCTTGATAGAAAAGATTGAGTACTTCTGGATGCGCTTTCTCAACTTCATCAAGCAGGACAACAGAATATGGCATCTTGCGGATTGCTTCGGTCAGTACACCGCCTTCACCATATCCAACATAACCCGGAGGAGAGCCAATCAAGCGTGATACAGTATGCTTCTCTTGGTACTCAGACATATTAATCGTCGTCAGGAATTGTTTACCTCCGTAAAGGTTTTCAGCAAGCTGAACAACGGTTTCGGTTTTACCAACCCCACTAGGCCCGACAAGTAAGAATGCCCCCTTCGGACGACCTGGTCGACGCAAATCAGCTCGAGCAGTCAGAAGATGTTTATGAACGCGTTTAATCGCAACATCTTGCCCTTTGATGGCTTCACCAAGAATCGAAGTTAGGTGAGTGATCTTGTGTAGCTCGTCACTGTTCATCTGGTCGACAGGCACACCCGTCCAGTCAGCGATCACCTCAGCCACCTGCTGGGCGTCAACTTGAGGGTGGATCAAACGTTCATCATGTGGAATCGCTTCTAACTCTTCATACTTAGTACGAATTTGAGCTAGAGTTTCACTGCGTTGCTCATCAGTAAGCGGCTCTTCATCGTTGACTTCATTGAGTGAAGCTCTAAGCTCAATAATCTCTTCAACTAATTGCTTTTGCTGCTGCCACTGCTCGGTTAAACGTTCACGTTCTTGCTCATCAGCGACTTCTTCTGTTTTGAGTTCATCAAGTCTTTGTTGATTCACATCTTTGCCCAATAGCTGAGCACGCTCGAGCATATCAATTTCAAGTTGGCGTTGATGGCACGCAGTTTCAATAAATGCCAAACGTTTTGGCGGTGCCGTTAGGTTAATAGCAATCCGTGCGCAAGCCGTATCAAGAACATCAATCGCTTTATCCGGTAACTGTCTACCTGAGATATAACGTACAGAAAGTTCAGCTGCTGCTTTTAGCGCGTCATCGGTAATAAGAACATCATGAGTTTTCTCGTATACCGAGTTCAGCCCACGCAGAATGTCCACCGCTTGCTCTACACTTGGTTCGTCAAGCTTAACTAGTTGGAATCGACGCGTTAACGCTGGGTCTTTTTCGAAATACTTTTTGTACTCTTTCCATGTGGTAGCAGCAATGGTCGACAGCTCACCACGAGCCAAAGCAGGCTTAAGCAAGTTAGCCGCATCACCACCACCTTCTTGGTTTCCGGCACCGATCAAGGTATGCGCTTCATCGATAAATAAGATGATTGGCTTTGGAGAGTGCTTAATGGCATCAATCACCCCTTTTAAGCGCTTTTCAAATTCACCTTTCACTGACGCGCCTGCTTGCAGTAGACCCAAGTCTAGCGAATAGAGCTCAACACCTTGAAGCTGCATAGGCACTGTGCCTGCTACGACACGAAGTGCTAGTCCTTCGATCATGGCACTTTTACCAACACCTGCATCACCGACCACAATAGGGTTGTTTTTACGACGACGGCAGAGGATGTCAATCATCAAATTGATTTCACTTTCACGGCAGAGAACAGGGTCTAACTCGTCCTGACGCGCTTGTTCGGTCACATTTGTACAGTACTTTGCTAAAACAGAGGTATCTGCATTGGCGTTTGTCGGTAAAGCACCCTTGGTTTGTTCAACCACTTGGGTTTCTGAAGATTCTGACAGAATCACATCGAAGTGCTTTTTCAAACTTTCTCGGTTAATCACATCCAATAGACGAACCAGCTTCTGCTCCATGTAGCGATCCGCGCGAGTTAAAGCGGCAAGCAGAATCGCACCAGAGCGAAGTTCCGTTTGATTCAGTTCTGTCGTCGACAGCAACCAAGCTTCTTGAAGAAGTTCAACAAGTAATGGAGAAAACGCAGGGTAGCTATCTAAAGACTGATCACGCACAAAGCTACTGGATATGGCTTGCTTAACATCGTCCATCGCCAGTTCAGACTGCTTAAAAATGACTCGAATATCTGAGAGAGGGTTGTCTAAAAGAACCTCAAGGTAATGTTCAAACGTAATTTCACTGTGCTGGCGCTCCATACACACGGTCGCAGCTTGTTCTAGTGCAAGCTTACTTTGTTCATTTAGTTTTGAGATTAGTGTCGGTAGTTCAATACGTATCACGGCAATCACCTAGCCTTTAATTATTCTATTTATAAGATTTGATTTAGTTGTTCGATAACGTCACTGGTCTTGACGTGCAGTAGGTAGCTATAACCAAGGAAAGTGCCGACCCAAAGCAATACAAAACCAGCAAAAATCGACCATAATGGGATTTGCTTGCTTAGCTTGTATTTCGAACGCACAACGTGTTCAGTTGCACTGGTTAAATGAGCGATATCGACTTCTTGATCTTGATTAATCAGTTTATGTAAGTGAGCAATGACTTTTTCTCGCTCTAACTTGCCTGACTCAATAACACGATATTTGCCTTCAAAACCCAAAACTAGACACTGGTAGATAAACTCAAGCAGTGGTTTGTATTGCTGCGGTTCCGCCTCTAATCGTTTCAGAATGGTAAAAACCTTTTCTCCACCCCAAGTTTCATTATGGAAGCGTGACAGCATCGAGTGCTCAGCCCAGACCGTGGAAGAGCCCCACTCGGTTCCCATTACCGCTTCATCTAGAAACGTACATAAGATGTAGCGGTAAGCCATCAATACCGCATGTTCGAAGCCCTGCTCAGTGAGCTCAATTTCGATGGTTTTAATCTCTTCAATCGTTTGCTCGTAAATCGCTTCAATGTTTTCGCACTCAGACAACTGTCTAACACGCAGTGACAAGCCTAGCAGTGGCGTCGCTGCATCAATTAAAGGGTTAGACAAACTCCCTCTAAGTTGAAACCAATAATCCTGATCATGGTTTATTTTTTCTACATCATCGAAAAGTAAGCTGCTGTACTTACTCTCTTTTTTATTGATATCCATGGATTAACTCCTAATGGCCCAGAACTGAAGGTCGAGTTCTTCAAAGGCAGCAGCAACATGGAAAGCAAATCCACTAGAGTGCGTTAGCATCTCCCACTCACTGCTCGATTTATCAAGTTGGTAATAGGTATAGCCAGCGTGGTATGGCAATTGACGAGGAGCAACCGGCAACACCACCAAAGGGATACCCGGTAATTGCAATGAAATAAGCTCACGAATTTTCTCAACTGAAGAAACTTTAGTTTGTTGAGTAAACTGACGGCGCAGCTCATCCATTGGCATACGAGCCTTAACAGCAATGATGAAATCTGCCGTCTCCATTAATTGAGGGTCTTGAATCGGTGCAACCATCAAGCCGTACTTACGTTTATCTAACTGAATAGATACGGCTCTTGGCTCAAGAACCACACTGAGAGACTGACGTAGATTACGGATCAACGGCCAAAAAGACTCTGTTGGCATGTCGTGGTTGTAACTTATCGCTTTAGGTGGCAAACGACTTTCGTCAGTAAAGGTGGCTAACTCACCCGCAATAGTAGACAAGCACTCAAATAAACGCTCAGGGTGTAGGCTTCTAAGCTCTGCCAAATGCTGAATTTGCGGCTGTAAACGGTTTAGCGCTTGTAGCAACATAAAGTCCGACACATCAGCAACACCGCCTTGAGATGGAGAGCTAATACGTTGAGCGATGTTTTTGGCTCGCTCACGCATCAAACCAGATATCTCATTAACGAAACGGTGCAACGCCAAATTGCCAACGACATTGAGATGACATGGAATAAAATCAGGATCCATGACCACACTACCATCTGGTCGTTTCTCTAGAATGCGCCCCACTGCCATCGATGCATAAGCACTTCTGTCTTCTTTTTCCAACATGAGTTGGATTCGCATTGGTGACACATCTATGGTCGTCATATCGCCTTGCACGGTATGGACATCGCGCACTTCAAGACGGCGACTTTCGTAACGGCCTGTACCTTGCGTATCTGGCCAGTTGATTTCCATCAACGACTCACTGCGCAGAGGAATCGCTAAATAAACTAGCTGGTTAGCCAAA
The DNA here is from genome assembly GCF_059834185.1 of Vibrio sp. R10-SG3-ISO10. NCBI lineage: Bacteria > Pseudomonadati > Pseudomonadota > Gammaproteobacteria > Vibrionales > Vibrionaceae > Vibrio > Vibrio sp. R10-SG3-ISO10. The sequence goes on along the minus strand of NZ_JCBDHG010000020.1, from coordinate 275,134 downwards.
GACGCGTCATCAATTTCTAGCGCATCAGGTAGCGTATCTTCTTGAGGAATACGAAAAGCCGTTCCATCAGGCATGATGCCAACGGCACGCTCAATAGCGATACGACCAAACGATAAATATTCTGGGTTGAGAGAAAACTCAGAAACACCATACAAGTAGCGACTGACAGAACTTAAACGCTCATCTATGTAATATTCCGTATAGCGTTGCTGTTGTTGGAAATGCTGTGGTTTGATGAACAAACCTTCGTTCCAAATAACACGATTTCGTGAAAACATCTTGTTTATTCCACCTTTTCCAACTTGACGTCATAGTCGCTAAGAAGCATCAACAGGTGATACTCCCTACCTTTGTTCAACACTTTGACAGCTTTTTTCCATTCACTCAGTTCGATATCAGAGAAGTTAGCCATAATCCCGATATAGTTGGTCTCTTCATCAACTTCTATTTCGTTAACGAACTTGAACTGACCTGGAGTCAAAACGTAGTCGTAACTTTTGACAAAGTTACTTTTCAGCGCTTTCTTATAATCTTCTTTCATCTGGTCATAGCTCGATGACATAAACATCGAATCATCCACCAGCTCGAACACCTGAATCTCTACCGGAGAAGCCTGCCCCCAGATACTTGGGTTCACCCCCTCTTGAGCAACAATGCTGAAAGTCACTTTTGTCGGTAATTGAGTCGGGTCGTAGGGTTCAGGTTCACTACTGCAAGCCGTAAGAAAAATCGAGAGAAAGCACATCCATAGCAAATTTCTCACGTTTAAAACTCCAACTGTTTCTCGCGGATTTTTTTATCGTAAGCTTGCTCAAAAATCTCCCAGAACAACTTTTCAAAACCTTGTTGACGATGTGATGTCAGTTCTTGGTAGTAATTGCAGTACATATTCCACGCCCACTCGTCACCGTTTTGCGAGATGTCTTGGTGTGAACGCTTATAGTTTTGGAATCGACGCAGAAGTACTTGTGGTGAAAATGCGCCTAGAATTTGAGTCAACGCCTCGCCTGTCGCATGCTGCATCGCTTCATTGTGAGCTTGTACATTTTTCAAGCTCTCTTCAATAGCGGCGGGCGCTGAAAGGTGTACAGCACTTTTCTCAGAGTCGTAGAGCGTTTTGATTGTCTCTTCATAGGACAGACCAAGGCGAAGAGGATTATCTTCAATAGGCTGAAGGTTGCGATTTAAGGTACCAAATCGCCCTTCACTTACCTGTTGATGGAGATCTAAAATCCCTTGAATACAGGCTTGTAATGATTCACCCATTTCCTGTGACAACATATGCATACGCTCAATGTCGTCAGTATGGTTAACATTTGCTCCTAAACCATTAAGCATTGGCCCCGTTAACAGATGCCCGCCTGTCGTCGCAGGGCTTTTAACTGCCGTTTGCTCTGGTTGAATACTCTTCGCTACTTCTTCCTCTAGCAAATCTAGTGTTTGCTCATCCATTTGAAAGCCCTCTGAATCGTTGTTTGTCGTTGTTTGTTGAGACTCAAGCTCTACTGCTTGGTCTGAATTGAATACTTGTCGGTCTGATTTAGCGCTATGCTGCTTAGGCTGCTTCTTGCTACCAAAGCCGAAACTGAGAATTCGTTTTAGTGACATTGACGATGAAATCTCGTTATCGCTGTCAGCTTGCACGGTAAAATTGGGGTCTCTTAAAGTGAGATCTTCTTCAGGCACTAATCCTTGAGGTTCTAGCTCGTCATGCGATTTGGAAACCTCATCGCCAATCAGCGACTCTTCATCATTGGTTGCCATCAGTTCATCCAGTGCCGCCAAGGGTTCTGCGTTTTCATCTGTCTCATTCTTATCATCTTGCTCGATATCGAGTTCTTCATCTGAAAGCAGGTCATAGTGTGTGGTTTCGAATAAGCTCGTTAATGACCCCGTAGCGCTGTCATCCTCTAGATCCCCTAAAGCGACACGTATTTCGTAAGGTCCGATTTGTATTTGATCTTTATGAACCAATTTCGCGAGTAACCCTTTACCGACCGGCATTTCTGTACCATTGATGTAGGTTTCACCGCATAAATCTCTTAGGCAGAAGGCACCATCAAACATAACGATTTCGCAATGTTCTGGGTAAATACGCCCACTGGAATCTTTAAGTATCCATGCAGAAGCTGAAGACGAGCCAATCACGCCGCCGTTAGCATCCCAGTGCATTAGCGCTGTCAACCCAGACTCCAACTTTTGCGCATTGATAACCAAAAGATTTAAATTAAGTGTTTCAGTCGTTTCCATCTTTACTGCCTTACCTGAATTAGTACGCTTTTTTCTTGTTCACTGGATCCAAGGAATGAAGTCCATCCAAGAGCAATATCCGCAGAACTGCCTAACACGAAATCTGGCGCTTCGTTATCGTCCATTGTTAGCTCTAGGTCATAAGCCATTTGCTCACGTAAGATTAATTCAACCAATTTGCACAACGGCCCGTACTCTTGTCCTGAAGGTAAAAAATCAGAGAACTTCTTTCTCGATAACTGTTTAATGCAAATAGTGAACTTACCATTGCAGTCGACCACTGATTCCCCAACCATTGATGTCACACCTAACTGGGAGTTTGCACCTCCGACGCGAGATTGCTGTGAAGGGTCAATTTTTACGGTACGCCTTGTCCATTGGCGGATCTCTACTTCTTCGAGATCAAAGCAGTGCGCAATGATCCCCGATACCACTTGTGGAGAGCGACTACGCCCAGCCAGCGTTCCCGAGTAAGCCAGCATCTTGCACCAGTTAATCGGGGTATCTCCGCGCAATTCTGGAGATCCCAAACCGACTAGCGAAAGCAACTGCGCTGAGAAATCATCCTGTGCATCCGGCTGAAAACGTACAAAGTAGCGGTACTTACGCCAGATTCGATAAACTAAGTTGATCAAGCGATTGTTGAAGAAGTCAAAAAACGGCTTCTTGAATCCACCAGGTTCTTCATTTAATAGCTGCTCAACCACATAACCTGGTAGTGGTGACTGCGCCCCAGACAGACCAAAAAAGTTAGTCATCATGACCATTCTCTCGTCGTTGAGCGTGTCTAGACGACTTACATCTGAGGGCGAAAAGCCTAAGCTTGGGTTAGCACTAAACACCAATCTGCACTGGCGCTCCCAATCGTCACCCTCCGGGTTCATCTCATTGAGTTTTTGCAGTAACTCAACCAGTTGATAAAAATTGTAATCATGGACGTCACTTGGCATAACAACCTCCTCTGGCTGTTCTGCTTGGTCCACTAAATCAGTGGCTGCATCCCCGCCTGAGTACCCCATGTATACCTCTCTTGATTAGTGACATTGACCACATTCAGTTCATGAAATGAGTTAATGCTCGCGTACAACGCAAAGAAATGGCTTAAAACAGTACCAAACAGGAATAAGTCGCCTTCAGAGCCAAACCCTGCCTGATCGATATATAAAGTCGATTGAAGACCACGTACGGGCAGTCCCCTAAGAATTTTATCTACGGGTTTCGATTCGATTTTTTGAATCGCTTCGAGACGCTGTCTAGAGACTCTTTCAGCCTGTCTGTCGACCAGAGCCTTAAAATCGTAGGCTCTAAGTACGCTGCTAAGGGCATCTTTTGATAACAATGACAAATAGTTGAGCGATAAGTTAGAAATCAATGTCCATAGCAAACTGCCATCCAAAACTGGCCTAAGCGATTGAGACGGCACAGAGATGTTAGCGAATGTCGCAAACGGTGGTGACGTATCGGTTGGCTCACAAATGTCTCCAATTCCTAACTCCAGAGGCAGCAGTCGATTGGTACAATTCAATTTAATCGATACAGCTTCATCAACATCAACAGAAGTTGTTTCATCACTTCGAACAAATGAGATGAAAGATTCAAAGCCATCTCCTCTTATGCTCTGCTTTACTCGTGCTCGGTAGTAAAGCGCGGTTCTGTTTCTAACTCTTTCCACTTCATGTTGGAAGCTTTCAAAAGAGGAATACACACGCTTTGCACCTCGAATTCGTTTACCTTTCGATGTGGTGTCTTGCCACCCTGACACACTTTCTATATTGAACACTTCATAGTGAGATGGATAACGGCTCGAGGGTACAACTCGATATTCTGACTGACGACCAGAGAGCGAGATTGGATCGGCATCATGCTCAAACAAGTTGATAATGGGCGTACAGTAGAGCTGGAAGTTTTCTTTGGTCACCCGCACGTCGACAGGCAAAGTCTTCGAGAAATGAAGCTTTATCGTAAACCGCCCTGATACACTTTTCGGAATCGCCCTATCAAGCCCTGACAGATCAAAGAAATGAAAAGCCTCGGAAAATGACAAGTACTCTTGCAAGATGCGATAGCCTTCATAAACATTGGTTGGATAAGGCAGCAAAGCGTCTTCGCTCTCAAACCCCACCGTCTTAAAGTTGCCTTCTGCTAATGGAAATTCAGTGCCATTGACATCGATGCTCACTTTATCAAGGTAGTGATTTAGCCATAGATAAAGCATCTGAGAACTATATTTATCTCCCCCCAAGTAGAAGCGAAGTTTATCAAGCATAGAGCTGCCGATATTGATATCACCATGCAAATCTAAAGTAAGATCAATGGTTGTCGCTTCACGAGTATGTTGCGCTTTAACATCATTACAGCCCAATGGGTAAAGCTCTACCTCACGACAGGTTTGGAAATGACACTTAGTACCAAAAACAGGCTTACTATCCACTTGTGTCCCTTTACGAATAACCTGTTTTTCACTAACACTTTTATCCGGAGAAAATGCCAGAATACTCATACTTGGAATCGGCCTTAGATAATTGGGCCAAAGCATGTTGATCATTGAATGAGTGAGTTCAGGGAATTCATCTTCCACTTTTTCTCGGAGCCTAGCGGTCAAGAAAGCAAAACCTTCGAGTAGACGCTCTACATCCGGATCCATGGTTCTGCCGTGGAGAAAGCGAGATAGCTGTGGGTGAATTTCAGTGAATTCACGCCCCTGCTCCTTTAAAAAGGCGAGTTCCTCTCTGAAGTACTTATCTTGAGTCATAATCCCTAAATCACTCGGTATTTTCTGTTTTGATCTAGTAACAAACTAATCTGAACACGATCATGTATCGCTTCACTATTGATCTGAGCTGTAATCTTGAACTGCAAAGACAAGGGGCTAAAGCTATCGGTATGGGCTGCAACTTCGATGTTTTTCAACCTTGGCTCAAAGTTGGATAAACAATCTTGGATGGCAAGTTTGACCTTAAGAGACAAATCAAGCGTATCTAGAGTCGCATCATTGAAATCGATTAGCCCTAACTCTGGCGAGCTTTGAGAGCCACCAACACGAGTGTTGAGTATCTTGGAAACATTGAGCTTAATCGACTCTAGTACATCACTCGGGTCCGGTCCTTGAGTTAAAGAGACGTTATTGGAATTGGCTTCTAAGCGTTCAAAGAAGCCAACGCCAAACGTACTTTCTTCTGGTGCAAAGTACGTCATATCAATTAAGCCTGATCTAAACGACCAACCAGAGACAGCTCAAAGTTCGCACCCATGTACTTGAAGTGAGGACGCACAGAAAGTGAAACCTGATACCAACCTGGGTTCCCTTCTACATCAGCAACTTCAATCTTCGCAGCGCGAAGTGGGCGACGACTACGTACGTCTGCCGGCGGGTTCTCCTGATCAGCTACGTACTGCTTAATCCAAGTATTTAGCTCTCGCTCTAAGTCTTGACGCTCTTTCCACGAACCAATTTGCTCACGCTGCAATACTTTGATGTAGTGCGCTAAGCGGTTGATGATCATCATGTAAGGCAGTTGAGTACCCAGTTTGTAGTTGGTTTCTGCCTCTTTACCTTCTTTAGTATTCGGGAAGATTTTTGGCTTCTGGATAGAGTTAGCAGAGAAAAACGCCGCGTTATCACTGCCTTTACGCATCGTAAGTGCAATGAAACCTTCTTCAGCAAGTTCAAATTCTTTACGGTCGGTGATCAGCACTTCGGTCGGAATCTTGGCCTGCAGGGCACCCATAGATTCAAATACGTGTACAGGTAAATCTTCAACTGCACCACCGCTTTGTGGGCCAATGATATTTGGACACCAACGGTATTTGGCAAAGCTGTCAGTCAAACGGGTAGCAAACGCAAACGCAGTATTGCCCCATAGGTAGTGCTCATGAGATTGAGCAACACTCTCAGAGTAGTTGAAAGATTTGATTGGGTTTTCTGTTGGATCGTACGGTACACGCAGAAGGAAACGTGGGGCTGTTAAACCAAGGTAACGTGCATCTTCTGATTCGCGCAAAGAGCGCCACTTAGTGTATTTAGGGCTTTCAAAGATAGATTTAACATCTTTAATATTTGGTAGCTCTTCAAATGAATCGATGCCAAAAAACTCAGGGCCAACACTTGAAAGAAACGGAGCATGAGCCATCGCGCCTAACGCACCCATATATTGAAGAAGCTTCATGTCTGGTGTAGAAGGAGTAAATGCGAAGTTACCTACAATTGCTCCAGTAGGCTCACCACCAAACTGACCGTAGCCTGAAGAATAAACGTGCTTGTATAAACCAGACTGAGTGGTTTCTGGAGCAAACTCGAAATCTTCTAACAATTCTTCTTTGGTTACGTGGAGAAGATCAATTTTGTTGTTTTCACCAAAATCAGTGCGATCAACAAGTAATTTAAGGCCTCGCCAAGAAGATTCCATTTGCTGGAACTTGCTGTCGTGCAGGATTTCATCCATCTGTGCACTGATTTTTTTATCTAGTTCAACGAGCATTTGGTCAACAAGAGATTTGTTCACCGCTTCTTCAGCTTGCTCAGAACCAATTAGATTTTCGATAAAGGCTGCTACACCCTTTTTGGCGATATCATAGCCATCTTCACTTGGCGCGATTTTCGTCTGCGCCATGATTTCATCCAGTAAGCCGCCTTCAGCCAGCTGGGGTCTTTCAAGTACCGTTTCTGTAGACATCAGGTATTTCCTAATCCATTAAATGACGAATGTTATTAGTCAGCATTTTGTTCTATTTAGCGTCTTCACTGACAAGGTTTAGCTCTTCTAATAGCTTGTCGCGCGAATCTTGTGAGTGAAGTAACTCTTGTAAGCGATCACGGAATGCTGGAATGTTGCCAAGTGGACCTTTTAGCGCAACTAAGGCCTCTCTAAGTTCAATAAGTTTGTTGAGCTCTGGAACTTGGTTAGCAATCGAGTCTGGTGAAAAGTCAGCTAGAGAGTTAAAACGTAGTTCAATAGGTAACTCTGCGTTTTCATCTTCAGTTAGTTTGCTTGTTACTGAAGTTGAAAGACTCAGTTCACTTTCACGCATCACAGATTCAAAGTTGTTTTTGTCAACTGAAACGGTACTACGCTCTTCGACAGGGGTTTCTTCGGTATGGCCTTTAAAGTCTCCAACCACTAGAGTTTTTAGTGGTAGTTCAACTTCAGCCTGAGCGTCACCAGTGGCAGGAATATATTTAATATTAATCCGCTCTTTAGGAGCAACGCTTCCTTCCTTAGACATAATCAAAGTTCTCCGATAATTAAATTTAAACAGGATGGTGTTTATATTGACAATAAAGTAACCAACCTATTACTCACAGGGAGAAAAGGTTAATTGACTTTATTGTCAGATATACTTTTTTAGATGTTTTAATAATTCTTAAACGATCAATTATTAGAGAAAAGGAATTTATATTTTAAAAACATTATTCTCTTGAACCAATATCACATTTAAATGATTAATATAATTAACAACACTAATTTAATACGGCCTATTAATATGACCTAAACAAAATAATGCACAGCATGAATCTGACCACAAAACAGTGTTCGGATTTCATACTTTATTCATGCTCAATAGGTGTTCCAAAGATAATCATGGTTATAGAAGTATGTGACTTCAGATAACTCATCCTTCAACGCTTGAGCTTGAGGAAGTTGAACCTCTGCTATTTTATCCACTATCTCTTTGTAATTGGTTTCAGCCTGATGGTACACGCTACTTAATCTGTCTTGCCCTGCGTTCTCCAGATAGAGCTCGAAGTAGGCTTTTGCTTTAGTCAGGTCTGTCTTTACAAAACTGTATCTTGGGCTGTTACCACTGTAGATATTGCCGAGGGTAACCAAAGATGTAATGTCACCTTGAACAACACCGACTTCTCTCCACTCTAGGGCTTCTTGAAACTTGCCCCGAGACTCCAAAATGGCAACATATCTTTTGATTGCAGGAATATACCCTTCCACTGCAGCATGCATATATCTCTTACGTGATAAGGCAACTCTTTCACTATCAAAAAAGTAATCACCCTCTCCATTTTCTAATCTTTCGGCGCTTGTCATAAAAGCACTGGGGATTTCAAACTCCATCGCCTTTTCCAAGTAATACTCAGAGAGCTCTCTGTCCGACTCATGAAAATAGTCAGATAAGTGCAAATAGGCTAAACCCGGAGATAAAGCTCCCAAATCAATCAGACTGTTATAGTACGCGCTCTTATATTTATTACGCTTGGCATGACTCAACCAATCCCCGTTACGATATAGGTATTTGAGTGCTGGCCTATTACCGCTTTCTGCGGCTTTTACCAAATATTCTCTCGCGTAACCCGTTGCACGAACGCCATCATGGTAGCCCATTGTTTCCATCGCGTACGCATAGGCTCCGTCGGGATAGTCATTGTCTGCAGAGTATTTAAGGTATTCTCTTGCTTCTGTGTTTTTGAACTGCGCTCGAAGCAATTTTCCATGCTTATAGGCATCTGCTGCAGACATCTTCTCTACATCATAATTATCACTCGCGAGGGCAGCGTTATTTAGCATAGCTACCGCGATGACGATGGCTAGGAATCTAACCGATATTGACACTGCTACCACCTTGCAACACCCCTCCACAACTCACAGGGTCACCAGCTCTTGCCGCTGGCTTTCCATCAATCTTTACCGTACCAGAACCTGCGGCAATGGAACGGTCATGTTTTGGGTTCTTGGGTTTATCGTGAGGCTCCAAAGGATCCCCTTGTCGGGCTGCAGGTATACCATCAATTTTCACTGTCGCCGACCCAGCGGTGACAGGCGTCGGTGGAAATCCATCATGCTCAGTTCCTATGTGCCCTACAATAATTCCATTTCCCATAAAAACCTCACAAGTTATAAGAATTTGAAAGACAACCTAGTAAGCAATTAACACACCAAAAATAAAGGCTAATGATATCCTGCTATATAAATCGCAAATATATATCTGAGCAAGTAGTTGCGAATTCTAGGCAAAGAGTCGCCTATGAATCAAGCAATTTTTTGCTCACCAATTAAGCATTAAAACTATCATTAGTATTTTGATAAAATAATAAATAAATAACATCACACAAATACCGTTTGGAATCCTAAATGTTATTTATAGATCTGATATTAATTTAATTTATTTTATTGTTATTTAATTAACGAAAAATCGATACACCCATTCCGATAAACAAGCAGATTTGGCAACAATCAATCAATAACGATTAACTAAACTCTAAATTAGCAATCATTAAATAAGCTAGGCATTAAAGCGTACGACACTAGGATTCTTGGGAGAAAAATTCACAACAGAGGGGAAAAATGAGCATAATATTTTTTCACATCGTGTAGTTCAGTGATAACTATCTAGGTTCAATTTTGAAAAATTTAGTGATATAGATCACACGGCCTGCTAACATGCGAAAAAATTTCATGAGAGAGTGATGAATGGAATGTCGTTTAGGCTGCGGCGCATGCTGTATAGCCCCCAGTATTTCTTCACCTATCCCTGGCATGCCTAAAGGAAAGCCCGCAGGACAACGCTGTATTCAGCTAAATGAAGATAATCTTTGCAAACTATTTGGAAAGCCAGAGCGACCAAAGGTCTGCCATGAGTTTAAACCATGCCCAGTGGTGTGTGGTTCTTCGAATCAACAAGCATTAGATAACATTACAGAGCTTGAAACCCTAACCTGATAAGTAAAAATTATCATCGTTATAAGACCTATTAATTAGTTCTCTAATTTAGCTCCAAAGATAATGTTTGCCTCATTTCTTTGGAGGTTAAAATGAAAAAACAGCTTAGCTTACTCGTGATTGCTAGCCTTTCTAGTTCGGTTTACGCCACTGAGTTCTTCATCGGTGCAGGTGGTGGCTACCAAGGAGTAAAGGGAGAAGTCAGCGATAGCGAATTCGGCACGTTCAGCGATAACGCTAAGGGTGGCGCGTTCCACATAAGAGCCGGCTTATATTTAGAGGATAACCACCGATTTACTGCCACGATCAACCGCATGTTTGACTCTTCGCTCTATCGTAACCGTCTAAATGAAGAACCTGAGCACGTGAGCTCAGGTGTCGATCTTGCTCAAACAGAATACCTGATTTCTTATGATTACCTTCATGCACTAACTTCAGATTTATCTTTGTTTGGGGGTGCTACGGTTGGTTTGGTTAACAACCGAGTTGAAATGTCGATTTATAATCGTGATACAGGGGATGGCGCTTCTCACAAAGCCAGTCATACTGACTTCACTTACGGTTTACAAGTTGGTGCGCAATACCAAATTCTTGATAATTTATCTGCTGATTTACAATACCGTCATATGTTTGAATCATACGACAACACCATTAACTGGGACAGTGGCGAATCAACCAAGGTTTCAATCCCATACAACAATCAAATAAGTCTCTCATTCGACTACCGTTTCTAACGGGTTATTTCTCACGCGCAATCTAGGGATGGATTGCTATCAAATATCGATTCCAATAAAAAACCGCAGTTTCCCGCGGTCTTATCATTTCATTAAGAAAGCTTCTGCCTACCAAGTAAAGAATGTGATAGCGTTGTGCCATCAACGAGCTCTAGCTCACCTCCGACAGGAACACCATGAGCAATACGGCTCGCTTGAACTTGATGCTCTCGGCAAAGCTCAGCAATATAATGGGCCGTTGCTTCACCCTCAACCGTCGGGTTAGTAGCAAGAATCACTTCACTGATATCTCCGCGACGAAGGCGGAAGTCCAGCGTATCTAAACCAATATCACTAGGACCAATCCCATCTAGTGGTGAAAGGTGTCCCATCAGCACGAAGTAACGACCGGAGAATTGGCCGGTTGCCTCAACCGCTGCGATATCCGCAGGGCTTTCAACCACACAAATCTGACCATTTTCCTGTCTTTTAGGATTAGTACAGATATGGCAAGTTTCTTCTTCAGTAAAAGTACGGCACTCGCTACAGTGACCAATTTCGGTCATCGCATGGCTTAACGCATCTGCGAGCTGCAAGCCGCCTTTTCTATCACGCTGTAACAAATGAAAGGCCATACGCTGCGCCGACTTGGGGCCAACCCCAGGTAGACAACGTAAGGCCTCCATCAATTGCTCCAGCATATGACTGGTGCGCATTAATTCTTACTCTATTAGAAAGGCATCTTCATGCCTGGTGGAAGTTGCATACCACCAGTTACACCAGCCATTTTCTCTTTTTGAGTTTCTTCAACACGACGTGCTGCGTCGTTGAAAGCTGCTGCAATAAGATCTTCAAGCATTTCTTTGTCGTCTTCCATTAGACTTTCATCAATGTCAACACGACGAACACTGTGACTACCAGTAATGGTTACTTTCACTAGGCCAGCACCAGACTCACCTGTTACTTCCATATTAGCGATTTCTTCTTGAAGCTTTTGCATGCGATCTTGCATTTGCTGGGCTTGCTTCATTAGATTGCCCATACCGCCTTTACCAAACATGTTTATCTCTCTGGTTAGTTAGCTTGTTTCGTTATTAGATGGGGCCCAATTAGTAAAACTCAACCCCGACAATTATATTGGTCTAACGCTCTCTTTATCGAGCTGAGCAGCAAAGCGCTTCTCGATAAACTGAACATTCTGATCTTGCTCTAAGCTGGTGAAAGCTTGCTGTAAACGCCCTTGATAGAGCTTATCTCGCAGCTCCAGTGGCGTTTCACCACTCTCTCCTACTTCGACACTTAGGTGACACTCTTCTCCGAGAACGCGATTGAGCTCCCCCAGCAGTTCACTTTGCGCTTTGTCTGTATTCAGATGCGCCTGTGTCGCTCTTAGCGTCAATGAAATAGACGCGCCACTTTTCTCATAATATGAGTTTAGTGCAAGCTGCTCCGTTAGCTTCGCTGTTGTTAGCTGGCTAATCAGTTTCGCCCATTCATTTTTTTCTAAGCTCTCATCTACGAGCTTTTGCACCATTTCTGGTGTTTTCTCATGTTCTAACGCCTTTTTGAGTAACGTTGGCGTTAGCTCTATCGATTCTTTCTGAGTCTGAGGTAAGGTCGGTTTCCATTGATATGGTTCATCCTTAGCTGGCTCAGGTGCTGCATTGAAGTTGGATTGTGACAATGGCGACACCTGCGCTGATCCACCGTGTTTTTTTGCTACACGGTCTAAAACAGACTCTGGTTTTGCAGATGTCGCATTAGCCTTTTTTGGCGTATTACCTTGCCCAGGGTTTAACCCTTTTCTTTGCGAACGTAACTGATGACGTAGACCACTCAAAGGTGAAGAAGTTCGTTCACTCGGCTGCGATGATGGCTGACTTTGCGGCTGAGCTGCTGGCTGCCCCATATCTGGCTGAGGGGGAACAAACTGCTCACTTGGTGGCATGTATTGCTCAATCGGTGGCCCATCATATTGCGGCGGCTCGTAGCCATAATCCGCAACAGGAGGTACTACGCTTGCAGTTGGATCAGGTTGAGAAGCCTGAGGTCGAGATTGAGGAATTGATGCCTTAGGCTGAGCACGCAGGGCTGGGTTGACCACAGGAACCGTGTTCACAGGTTTAGGTTCAACAGGAGCAGACGCTTCAACTTGAGTGCTAATGGCATTCGCTTGCGGCTGGGAGACAGGTCTAAACGCCATCATACGCAAGATAACCATCTCTAACCCCACTCTTTCAGAAGGAGATAGAGGGAGGTCTTCTCGTCCCTTTAACGCAATTTGGTAATAAAGCTGAACATCTTGTGGGCTTAATGCACGCGCAAGCAGCTCAACTTTTTCCGCATCAGGCTGGTTTTGGTCTAATGTCGCAGGCAATGCCTGATACATGGCAAGTCTATGCAGTTGCGTCGCTAACTGTTGGAGCAAACCATCCCACTCAACGCCATTTTGAGCGAGAGTTGCGATACACTCCATCGCCGTTTGTGGCTGCTTAGAACTGATAGCTTCAAGTAGGTGTAAAGCTTGATCGGTATCTAAGGTTCCGAGCATATGTGCGACGCTGTCCGTCAGAACTTGACCATTCCCTAGGGCAATCGCTTGGTCAGACAGGCTTAGCGCATCACGCATACTGCCATCAGCCGCATGTGCGATCATACCTAATGCTCTCGCTTCAGCATTAACGCTCTCGTGCTGAAGGATGTGATCAAGCTGCTCATGAATATTATCGACGCTGATTGGTTTCAGATGGAACTGAAGACAGCGAGATAAAATAGTCACGGGAAGTTTTTGTGGGTCTGTGGTTGCCAGTAAGAATTTCACATACTCAGGTGGCTCTTCCAAAGTTTTCAACAAGGCGTTGAAACTATGACGTGAGAGCATGTGAACTTCATCGATAAGATAGACCTTGAATCGACCACGTGCAGGTTTGTACTGCACGTTATCAAGAAGTTCACGAGTGTCTTCAACCTTAGTTCGAGAAGCTGCATCGATCTCTAGTAAGTCAACAAAACGACCCTCATCGATCTCTTTACAGGTATCACAGACTCCACAAGGTGATGCGGTAATGCCGGTTTCACAATTCAAACCTTTGGCGAACAGACGCCCGATAGTGGTTTTACCCACACCGCGAGTGCCGCTAAACAAGTACGCATGATGAAGACGATTTTGCGCCAACGCATTTTCAAGCGCGGTGAGAACATGGGCTTGACCAACCACTTCGTTAAATTTGGTTGGTCGCCACTTTCGCGCTAAGGCAAGATAACTCATGAAACGATACCTATAAATAACCTACCCGATTAGTGACCTTCAAATTCACAGATGCTGTAAACGTTAAGGCCTAGGCCTTCAAGACGTTTATCACCACCAATCTCAGGCAGGTTGATAACGAAAGCAGCGTGCTCAACTTCACCGCCAAGCTGGCGAATCAGCTTTGTAGTCGCTTCAATCGTACCGCCTGTAGCAAGTAAGTCATCAACTACAAGAACTTTGTCACCTTCACTGATCGCGTCAACGTGGATTTCAAGCGTGTCTGTGCCGTACTCTAGCTCATAAGACTGAGCAACAGTCGCACGTGGTAGCTTGCCTGGTTTACGTACTGGTACAAAACCAAGACCAAGCTCTAAAGCCAATGGCGCGCCAAATAGAAAACCGCGAGCTTCAGTACCAACGATTTTGGTAAAGCCCATATCTTTGTACTTATCAACTAACAGCTGAATCGTTGCCTGATAAGCCGCTGCGTCTTCCATTAGGCTTGTTACATCACGAAATAGAATGCCTGGCTTAGGGTAATCTGGGATGCTTTTAATGCTTGATTTGATCTGTGAGATTGTTTCAGTAGTCATAATTCATTCTTAGATTGGCTAGTTGGCGCATTTTTTAAACACTGACCATTTGCTAGCGTAATTCTGAGCACAACCTGACCTCTGGAAATGACTAACGTAACTGCCGCGGTTTATTGTGCCTAAAAAACAAACGCCCACTTCAAAAGCGGGCACACTTCTTCACAATCTTAGTGATTTTCTTCTCTATCGGCAAGGTACTCAGTCACAGGCAGACGAATAAACCAACTGAGTAAAATGATGAGCATCAATACAAGGGCAATCTTTAACCAGAAGTGCGGTACGACCCAAATTGAAAAAGCAAAACTGATGATTATGCATATCACACCACGCTTTTTGACCTTAGCGGTCACAGCGCCATTTTGATGCCAATTCGTCAGAATAGGACCAAATGTTTTGTGCTGATGCAGCCAACGATGAAACTTGGGGCTACTGCGCATAAAACAAGCGCTAGCAAGAAGAATAAACGGAGTGGTCGGTAGGAGTGGTAAAAAAATACCTATAAAGCCCAGAATTAGGCTGAGCACACCAACAAAATTAAGAAAGAGTCTGCGAATTAAGATGGTATGCTCCGAACGCTATTTAGAAGCCCGCATATCCATTAAGCACGCGAATCCAAGTCAAGGTTGCTGGTAGCGTTGGGATAAGCAGTACTGCTATGAATCCAAGAAAGTAGTAAATATTATAAGGTTCTTTAAAATCTTTGTCTGCCATGAGCTTGCTTCTCTAATTATAGGTGTTGACTTTACTCCCATGAGATTAATCAAATGTTAATAACTTGGGTTGTTTTTGTTTTATGGCGGACTATACCCTAATCGTTAGTCGACAAACACCGACTAACAAAAGGGTTATTTGAAATGTGTCTGTTGAACCTTATACCTATCGGGATAAGTCATACCCAGATAATGATTCTAGCTGTGGCGACTAGGCATTGCTGCCACGATAAATATCTAAGCTAAAACTGCTTGAACCCAAACGACTTAACGTTAACTGACAAGCTGACTGAATGGGCAAGTCAGAGGTAATAAAGTTTTTAACGCAATTTTCTCCTAGCATAACCCCTGCCGGAATATGCTGAGAAAAATACCCATTAGCCCATTGAGCATCTAATCCAGCAGGGAGAAGTGATAACGTTCCCTCGGATAAATCAGCGATACCAAATATGGCCTTAACTGGTGTACTGCAATCAGAGCACTTAATCCCCTTTTCAAGCAGGCTTGCTATGTCTTTAAGATCGGCATTAAAGCACTTGAGGTTACGTAGATAATCATGGAAAAGTGCGCGAACCAATAAGGTAGTTGCCGCTCCATGCTGCCCTTCACTGTCAGAATCAACGAGATAAAAAGCAAACTGACCGTTGATAAGCCATGCATAATCGAATACGAGTGGCATCACATCCGTTGACTGGAGCAAGCGATAGCTGCATTTCCAATCGCCTTGAGAAGTGTCCTTGTCTGGTAACAAAGCATGTAGCAAATCTTTGGCTGCGCTTGGATTCTCGTCAAGGTACTCTAAATGCCAATGCAACTCTTGCTCTTCTGGCATATCACCGCTATCGACTCTGAACCATTGACTGGAAAAATCACGTTGATCGCTTAAATGGTTATCCGAGTCATCAAGGGTGTTTTCGATGGCGCACGCTAGGTGCTCATGATTGCTAATCGGTTTAGGTAAAAAATCTTTAATCCCAAACCTCAGTGCTTTCGCCACATCTGAAATTTCATCAGTGGCAGAAACAACGATTAGCGGTAATGAGGGGTACTCGAGGCTCACCTCTTCAACGAACTCGATACCATCCAAAATGGGCATCGACAGATCACACAGAATCAAATCCGGTTCATTTGAACGCAGTTTTTGCAACCCATCGAGTCCATTCTCCGCCTCTACAACCTTGTAGCCTTGGGATTCTAGAAAGCCGAGTGTGATGCGGCGGAAGATCGGATCGTCATCCACCAGCATGATCACCTTTTGCCCAGCGGCGACAGGCACAGCCGCACTGGTTCCAACTTCAACTGTTTTATGCATAAATCTTTGCCTCACACAAACTAATGTTACTGCTCTTTATTGTTATTGTTGTATTTAGTTCTACACACTCCTTAAAAAGTAGTCTCGAACTGCGATTTATACAAATCTTCCACTTTGAAGCCTTGTTGCATACTATATGTATGGAATAACAAATATCGATAAACTTGTTGATGTGACTCAAACTTTGACGTTTGATATACATATAAATTAACCAAATTCGTAAAAATGTGTGTCTGATACAATGAAATTAGATGATCTAAACCTATTTAGACTGGTAGTCGAAAACGGGAGTTATACCGCAACTTCTCGTAAAACGATGATTCCTGTAGCGACAATAACGCGACGTATTCAGGCTCTAGAAGATTCTTTGAACCTACGCCTTCTCAATCGCCATGCTCGTAAACTTTCCCTTACAGAAGCAGGTGAACGTTTTTACAATGAATGTTCTCCTCTGCTTAGCCGCTTAGCCTCAGCTGCAGAGGAGTTAACCGATGAGTGCCGAGGGGCTGCGGGTAAAATTCGTATTACCGCGCCTTCAAACCTGACTAAGCGCATGATGATGCCTATGTACAATGCCTTTATGGCTAAGTACCCTGACATCAATATTGAGCTAACGACCAGCAACCACGCCGATCAGTTGGACCCAACTGAGTGGGATGTCATTTTTCGCGTTGGTCCGCAGCGTGACTCTAGTCTAATCGCGCGTAAAATCAGCTCAGTGGCTGATATTCTGGTCGCTAGCCCTGAATATCTGAAGTTAAATCCAGAACCTAAGCACGCAGAAGACCTGCATCACCACTCTCTGCTTAAAGGATCGCCACTGCTTAAATGGCAGCTGTCAAACAATAGCGGCGAAACCGTTATCAATAATGATAAAGGCCGTTTTCAAGCCAATACCTTAGACGTAGTAAGAAGCTCTTGTTCTTCTGGTTTAGGTATCACTCTTATGCCTGATGTCATGCTGAGGGAGTACATTGAGGATGGTAGCTTAGTTCGCGTTCTCGAAGACTGGAGTGCTAACCCACGCGATATCTATATGCTCTATAACCATAAAGATCATCTACCAGAAAAAGTCCGTTTGTTTATTGATTTTGTTATTGCTTACAATCTTCACTAAACAATCGCCAAAAGTAAAAAAGCTTGGTAATCACCAAGCTTTTTTTAATTCTTACAGATACTCGACGAACTTACTCAAATCCCGCTCTGGTACTTTCATTGGTGTGCAACCTGGCGTACCAAGATAAAGGAAACCAACAATTTCATCGTCACCTTCGAGATTAAACGCTTGGCGCACTTCTTGGTGGAACATCCACTTGCCCGAACGCCAGAATCCCTGAAAACCTTGAGCAACCGCTGCCATCTGCATCGCTTGAACCGCGCAACCTGCTGAAAGGTATTGCTCTAGCGCCGGCACTTTCTCATGTTCGGTCACTTTAGCAATAACAGTAATCACCATTGGGGCACGAAACGGCGCATTTTTCACCTTGTCCACAACGGCTTGTTCACTGTCCTCAGCTTGTGCAGCTTTGACTAGAATGTCAGACAATTTGTTGAGCCCCTCACCTTGCGCAATAACAAAGCGCCAAGGAGTCAAACCTGCATGATCTGGCGCTCTTAGTCCTGCGCGAATAATGTTTTCCAGCGCTTTTCCTTCTGGAGCAGGCTCAGACAACTTTGCGATTGAGCGACGGTTCAACAATAAATCTAGAGCATCCATGAGACTTCCTTTTTAGTTTCTTGTTTTTCTTGATAATAACGCCCATAAACGAAAAAGGCGAACCCATTGGTTCGCCTTAGTAGAGCTTTGGTTTTAGTCGTAGAACTTAGCACCAATGCCTGCTCGCGTGAGTAAACCATCACATGGAGCGAATCGATCGCCATATTTCTGCGCATGCTCGTTCATGATTTCCACCAGTTTTTCGATTCCAATTTGATCCATATAACGGAATGGACCTCCTAGGAATGGAGGGAAACCGATACCGAAAATAGCACCAATATCACCGTCTCTTGGGCTGCGAATGATGCCTTCGTCTAAACAGCGAACCGCTTCATTGAGCATTGGTAGAACACAACGCATAGCGATGTCTTTCTCAGCAAGCTTAGATTCTGGGCTCAAGCTCAGTAACTTATATACTGACTTGTCGACTTCTTTCTTTTTGCCTTTGTAGGTATAGAAACCTTTACCGCTCTTACGTCCTTTACGGTCATCATTGAGCAGTTTGTCAAACACATCTGGCCCTTGGAAACGTTCACCGAGCTCAGCGACTAAAATAGGCATAATTTTGGCACCAATATCAACGCCTACTTCATCAAGCAAGGTTATTGGCCCAACAGGGAAACCAAAGTTAAGCAGTGCAGTATCAAGCTGTTCGATTGGCTCTCCAGTCAACAGAACTTGCGCCGCTTCATTCATGTAGGGCGCTAAGATTCGGTTTACGTAGAAACCAGCACAATCTTTAACCACAATCGGTGTTTTGCCTTGCTTACGCGCAAATTCCACTACCGTTGAAATCGTTTCATCCGAAGTGCCTTGATGAGGAATCACCTCTACTAATGGCATTTTCTCTACCGGACTGAAATAGTGTAGACCGACGACGTTTTCCGGGCGCTCCGCTTTCTCGGCAATCTGATGAATTGGCAAAGACGAAGTATTGGTCGCGAAAATGGTGCTATCTTTGGCGTTACTCTCGATATCTGCCACCATTTGTTGCTTGAGGTTGAGATCTTCGAATACCGCTTCAATAACAATATCGGTGTGGTTAAAGCGAGTAAAATCTGTCCCACCAGAAAGCTGTAACATTTTACTTTGCAGTTGCGCTTTAGAGAGGATTCGACGTTTTCTTTGCTTCTCAAACAGTTTGTAATTGTATTTGAGCGCGTTAAGTACACCGTCATTAGACACATCTTTGATTCGAACAGGCACTTTTGCTTTAGCCACACTGACATGACTAATCCCTGCGCCCATAAGACCACCGCCTAGAACCGCGGCTCTAGCAATAGGTTTAGGTTGAGCATCACTGCCGTGCTCTTTTTTCATCTCTGTGGTTGCAAAGAAGATCGAACGTAGCGCTTTTGACTCAGAGGTCATAACTAGCTCGCCAAAACGCTCAGCTTCTTTCTTCTGGCCTTTTTCAAAGCCCTTTTCGAGACCAAAACGAATCACTTCTAAAATGGCGTCAGCTGCCGGGTAGTTACCTCGAGTCTTCTCTTTCGTCTTTTTAGCAGCTTGCTCAAAAATCACTTTGCGGCCTAAGCCAGTATTTGAGATAAGTTTCTCTTTAGTCGAAACCTTACGTTTGCCTTTCTTCTTATTAGAATTCTTTTCAACAAAGCTTTTAGCAACATCAAGCAACACCGTATGAGGAACGACCGCATCTGCCACGCCCAGTTTTTTCGCTTTCTTTGCTCGAAGCTGTTTGCCAGTAAGAATCATATCTAGTGATGGCAACAAACCAATCAGACGAGGCAGTCGCTGAGTGCCGCCCGAGCCTGGCAAAAGGCCAAGCTGTACTTCTGGTAAGCCTAAACGGGTTTTATCTGAATCACTACACACACGGTAATCACAAGCTAGTGCGAGCTCTAGTCCACCACCCAGACATGGGCCGTGAATAGCGGCAACGACAGGATAAGGCAAGTCCGAAAGCTGCTGGAACATTTGCTGACCTTTTTCTGCCAATGCCTGCGCTTCCTTAGCACTGCTACAAGCATCGAGCATACGCACATCAGCCCCTGCAATGAAGTTATCTGGTTTTAGCGAATGAACCACTAACCCCTTAATTGCCGCACCTTTCTCCGCAAGTTGGCTGAAGATCGCTTCCATTTCGTCAGCGAACGCTGCTTGAAGGGTATTCATTTTCTCGCCTGGGACGTCGATAGAAAGCCATGCGATATCTTGATCATCAATGGATAAGTTAAATGCAGTTTTGTCGCTCATTACTCTACCTCCAGTACCATAGCTGCGCCTAAACCGCCTGCGGCACAGGCTGTATTCAATGCTAAACCACCACCTCTTCGTTGCAGTTCACGCAACGTTTGAGTGATCATGCGCGCGCCTGTCGCAGCAAATGGGTGACCATACGCAATCGAGCCACCTAACACATTGAATTTATCCATATCAATTTCGCCAATCGCTTTTGTTCGACCCAGCTTCTCTTGAGCAAACTTATCGCTTGCGAACATTTTAACGTTTGAAAGCGCCTGCGCGGCAAAGGCTTCATGCATATCGATCAGCGTAAGATCTGAAAGCTCAATCCCCGCGCGATCGAGCGCCATCGGTGTCGCGTAAGAAGGTCCCATTAGCATGTCCTTCTCCACACCAATTGCAGAGAAAGCGTAAGAGCGAATGTAACCCATGATATCTAAGCCAAGTTCCTTCGCTTTGCCTTCGCGCATCAACATAATTGCCGCAGCACCATCGGTAAGAGGCGTACTGTTGGCCGCGGTTACGCTGCCGTACTGGCGGTCAAATGCAGGACGAAGTTTTGCGTAACCCTCAATCGTTGAGTCTTCACGAATATTGTTATCTTTCGCGATCCACTTCTTGTAGGGTTCAGGGAATGCCGTCATGACTTCCCCTTCTATTTTGCCATCATTCCAAGCTTGAGCAGCAAGCGTATGAGAGCGGTGAGCAAGTTCATCTTGCGCCTGACGAGTAATGCCATGTGATTTCGCCATTTGCTCCGCCGTTTGACCCATTGACAAGCCAGTAGAATACTCAGCGACTGCAGGCGGTACTGGCATTAAATCTTTCAATGACAGAGTTTTAAGAATATTGAGCTTTTGGCTGAGTGTCTTGGTTTTACTCAGTGCTAGCAGGTTTGCCGCTAGTTTTTTAGAAACACCAATTGGCAGAACAGACGACGAATCTGCACCACCAGCAATACCGACATCAATGGTTCCCGCCATAATGCTTTCGGCAACGTTTACGGCCGATTGGAAGCTCGTCGCACAAGCACGTGTCACGCTGTAAGCATCGGTATTAATGTCCATCCCTGTTCCAAGCACGATCTCACGTGCGATGTTTGGTGCTTCAGGCATTTGCACAACCTGACCAAACACAACTTGCTCAATCAGTTTTGGATCGATTTCAGTGCGAGCAAGCATATCGCTCACGACCATTTTTCCGAGGTCTACCGCCGGGACTTGGCTAAATTCTGTACTTTGACGCGCAAACGGTGTTCGCAAACCTGCGACAATCGCTACACGTTCTCCTGAGCGAGTTTTCACTTCCTGCTTGCCCATTGTTGCTCCTTAATAAATAGAGGTCTGACCAGAATCATTGTAACGAGAATGTTAATTCAATCAAACGGTCGTTTGAATAAACGTGACTTACGACAGATTACGCTGCTTATCAGCCAATGGCGATAAATAACACTGGACTAAGAGATAACTTGATAAAATAGGTGTAACTTATAGGTAGAATGGTTGTCGTAGAGATTGCAGGCAAAAAAAAACCACACAAAGCTGTGTGGTTGGAATATATAAAGCAATTAACTTACGCCAATTGAAATAATCAGTTTCCTGATTAGGAGAAAGTAAAGTCAGCCTTCAAAAGGAAGTGTCATCTTGCTCAACTTGTCAGTGTAAACACCGACTAGATGACAGGTGTTACTATAACCTTTCGAGTGTGCCAGATTTTGAAATAGATCAATTTTAAGTGGAAAACTAGCTAACAGATGCTGTTATATTTCACTTCACCTATTCACAACATCAATTACTGCGCTTTTATTGCGGCTTCTAATCAAGCAATAACTTTAGCTTGCTAAGTAATGAATATGTACCACTGCCCTGCTAGTCGCAGTGACAACAACAATAAAATCACAGAGCAACGAGGGAGGCTCCTGTGTCAATCATCAACTTTTTTGGAAAGAAAAAGTCCAATGATCCGGTCAACTCGGATATGGACAGACAAAGAAAATACGAAGCGCTCGTCAGGGCCTATCACAGAGACTTATACAGGTACGCCTATTGGTTGTGTAAAGATCCAACCATTGCAGAAGATCTGGTACAAGAAACTTGCCTGCGTGCATGGAAGTCTCTCGATAGCTTACAAGACGAAAAAGCGGCTAAATCTTGGCTTATCACGATATTAAGACGAGAAAACGCGCGCCGTTTCGAGCGCAAACAATTTGACCTGGTAGATATCGACGACCATGGCAACGATGCTAAGGTTTCAGACGATCCTCACCATCAAACTCAATGGGTTCAAGCTCAGATAATGAAGCTTGAGGAGGATTATCGAGAACCACTGTTCCTCCAAGTTGTGGGGGGATTCAGCGGCGAAGAAATCGGCGAGATACTCGGTCTTAATAAGAATACGGTAATGACTCGGCTGTTTAGAGCGAGGAACCAGTTAAAAGAGATGTTAGATTCAGAGAATACACATAGGGGGCAGCAAAATGGATGAATTAGAATTTCGCCGACGCATCATGTCCGATCCTAAACACAGAGATAGTGAGATATGTGCGGCAATAAAAGAAAGTGAGCAAAACGCACAGTTCGCTGATGAAGTCCTCGATCTCGACAAACAGATTGCAAAAGCTATGGCAGTCGACGTACCTGAAGATCTGGCTGATAAGATTTTGTTTAATCAAACGTCTGTCGCCAGAGATAACGTTGTGCGACCAAACTTTGCTCGCAAGGCGATGGCAATGGCAGCGTCGGTAGCATTTGTGGCAGGTTTATTGGTTGGCCAGCTAAATTGGAGCAATCTGGTTGTCTCTCCAGCGCAAGCGAGCTTAGCAACAACGGCGCTTCAGCATGTCGTT
Organism: Vibrio sp. R10-SG3-ISO10; assembly: GCF_059834185.1. Lineage (NCBI taxonomy): Bacteria > Pseudomonadati > Pseudomonadota > Gammaproteobacteria > Vibrionales > Vibrionaceae > Vibrio > Vibrio sp. R10-SG3-ISO10. The sequence continues at coordinate 251,869 of NZ_JCBDHG010000020.1, read as the reverse complement.
GATGAAAAGCCATTTATCCAAAATCTTGATGAGCAGGTCAAATCATCACAAATCAACGCCAAGATGATGCCTTTTGACCACCAACTATCTGAAACCTTTCCGTACCATGTGTATTACTTAAACCACTGCGGCTTCGGTAAATCCAATGCGCTACATATGGTATTCAGAGGGGAAAAAGGCAAAGTCACACTGTTCTTAACCGGGATTCCATCTAACCAAGCAGTCGACTTCAATGAAGACGGTATGGCTGGAGTTGTGGAGCCAATGGGAGACACCAGTATGATCATTGTCGGTGATGAAGGTGAAGATGTGGCTAAGATCGCTGAAAGCATATCTAAAATCATCAAACCAATGATTTAACAAAATAGCAACATTTTGTGACCCACGTCATGGCTTGGACATCCTGTTCAAGCCATTTTTTTAGCACAAAATTAGAGTCAAGACTCTAAAAAGACGTTTTTTGCAGCACTTTCTTGCCAGATAACCATCATTTCCATAATTTTATCGTCCTGATCGGCAATGGTCGGATTTCTATATCATATACTTGAGTCTAGTATCAGCCACCACTGAGCTTTTGCTCAAATTTTATCGTCCACTTAGAGACGAACAAAAAGGAAAAAGCAAAAATGAACAAGACGCGTCTGTTTAAAAAGTCACTATTAGCAGTGACAATCGCAACAACTTCTCTAGCTTCGCAGCAAGCTCTCGCTGCAGGTTTCCAACTTAACTCTCAATCTGCAACGGGCCTAGGTCGTGCATTTGCAGGTGATGCTGTTATCGCGGATAACGCTTCTGTTATGTCGCGTAACGCAGCTGCAATGGCTCTATTTGACCGTACTGAAATGTCGCTCGGTTTCAATATCATTGATTCTGAAGTTGAAGTGAAAGATGTTAGCCATTCAATCACAGGTGACCAAAACCTTGATACAACGAATGATGCTACCTCATTCGTGCCTAACCTTTACGTTTTGCATCCAGTCAACGACAAGTTCGCGGTAGGCCTTGGCCTTTACTCTAATTATGCGACAACTAATGAGTTTGATGATAACTGGGGGCAAGGAACAGGGTTCGCACCAGCACCTGGCGCTGATGGCTTTGGTGGTATCACTAACCTAAGCTCTATGAACCTATTACTAGCAGCGTCTTACAGAATTAACGAGCAATGGAGCGTTGGTGGCGGCCTTGATGTTATTTACGGTCAAGGTGAACTGAAACGTAAAACTAATTTCCAAGGCTCCCCAGCACCGGAAACACAACTTCTTGACGTAGATGTTGATGGTTATGGAGTTGGTTTCAATATCGGTACTGTATTTGAACTCAACGAAAACAACCGTTTCGGCCTAAGCTACCACTACAGTCCAGAAATCGAAGCTAGCGGTACGGCCAAAAAATTCAACTCCACAAACTCACAGTTTGAAGATATTGGCAAGGTTAAGATTGCCCTACCATCAAGAGCTGAATTCTCCGGTTACCACCGCATCGAAGATACTAAGTTCGCTGTTCACTACAGCATCCAGTACATTAGTTGGAGTGACTTTGAAGAGCTAGGCTCAACTAGCGGTACTCAGATTAAAGAATACAAGTGGAAGGATACTTACCACTACTCTATCGGTGGTACTTACTACATTAACCAAAACTGGGAAGCACGCATTGGTTACATGTACGACCAAGGTGTGCAAGATGAACTAACTTCAGTGTCTGTACCAGATTCTGATCGCCAATGGTTCTCTGCAGGTGCAACCTACCATCTAAACAAAGATCAAGCGATCGATGTTGGCTTCACTTACCTAACAAGTAAAGAGAAGCAAGTTAATGACCAGCTTGGTTCAGTGACTCTAGATGCTAAAACACAAGCAACTGCTTTCCTATTTGGTATGCAATACACGCACAAATTCTAAGCTCAGCTTACAATACCTACAAAAAGGCCAGCGCTGCTGGCCTTTTTCTTTTAAGTTAACTCGCTTTTGACTCTGACCTTTCTCAGTTCGATTTGCTTGACCATTCCCAAAATTCAAGCTTACACACGTACTCCATAAGCGATATTGGTGCTACAAATGTTCGCTGAAATATCAAAACATTACATTAACATCCAGTATTTACATCTATTAAATAAAATAATAGTTATATAAAACTCCAAATAGTATCGGTACAGTGTTTTTAATTTTTAAAGTAATAGCTCTAACCCTATGATCGCTCGACACAAATACAATCAGTTCAGCGAACATTACAATGAAAACGAATAAGACTCTTCTATCACTTGCTGTAACATGCGGCCTAGTGGCAACCTCTTCAGCCGTAAACGCAGCGGGCTTCCAGTTGGCAGAATACTCAGCAACAGGTCTAGGCCGTGCTTACGCTGGTGAAGCGGCAATGGCAGACAACGCAAGCGCACAGTGGCGTAACCCAGCTATGCTAACTCACCTTGAAGGTACTCAGATCTCTACTGGTGCGATTTATGTTGATCCAAACATAGACATCAACGGTGAAGTAACAACGAATTCTGCTACGGGTGATCGCCGCGGTGCAACCTCCTCTAAAGATATTGCTCATAGTGCGGTTATCCCTAACCTGTACCTCTCGCACAAATATAACGACAAGTTAGCTATTGGCTTTGCCCTTGGTACAAATTACGGTATGGAAACTGAGCTTGAATCAAGCTTCACAGCTCTTCATTTCGGTGACAAAGCCAGTGTTAAGACGGTCGAAGCAGTTGCCAGCCTTGGCTACCAAGTCGTTGACAGCTTCAGTGTTGGCGCAGGCGTTCGTTACGTGACAGGCGAAGGACACTTTGGTGCAAGCCTTAAAAGCGTGGTAGATGGCTCAGTGACAACCCTCAAATATATGGAAGGGGACGATACATCCTGGGGTTACCAACTAGGTGCCGCATGGGATATCAATGAACACAACCGAATAGGCGTAGCTTACAAATCAGAAGTTACGATGGACTTTGAAGGAACGGCATCTGGGCTATCTTACACACCATCTAAGCCAGGAACACTTTCTATCCCGCTCCCAGCAACATTAGAAGTTGCAAGCTTCCACCAATTAACGGATACAGTATCTATTCATGCAAGCGTCAACTGGACAGATTGGAGCAAATTCAAGGAGCTTCAAGCGCAATTCGCGACTGGTCCAGATACGATAAAAACCGAAAACTGGAAGGACAACTACCGCTTTGCTGTAGGTGCAACTTATCAATACGATGCTAAGCTAGCATTACGCACTGGTGTGGCTTATGACACTTCAGCTGTTGATGATAAAAACCGTACCACAACAATTCCTGAAACTGACCGTACATGGTTGAGCCTAGGAGCTAGCTACCAGTTCACTGACCAATTCTCACTTGACGGTGGCTTTACTTATATTCTGGCCAAAGATGCGCCAATTAAAGAACCACGTGATGCCTCTGATCAAACTGCTGCATTGACTGGTGGTAACTTCGAGGGTGAGATTTCAGGCGATGTATGGCTAATCGGCCTACAAGCGAACTACACTTTCTAGTCATAAAATACAAAGCAAAAAGGCTTGGTTTCACCCAAGCCTTTCTTCTAACTCGCTATCAACCGCTAAAACTCTTCCAAGTACTCATTTAAGTACTCTTCTTCTTCATGGTTGTAGTCATCTTTTTCTATCTCAGCATTATAGTCCTGACGCTGTATGTAAGCATCGCGCGCGACCGCATAAGGATCTGGTGAGTTATCAAGTAGAGCTTCTTGATTGACTAAAGCCGCTCGCGTTTCCATCCCCTCCAATGCCCATTTCCCTAGGCCAGCCCAGAAATTGAGAAATGATAACGGAACATAGGTTTTATCAACGAGATCTGCGGTCTCACGAACAGTCCAAGGGCCGTAACCTGGCACCATCACATAAGGACCATTACCAACGCCATAATGACCTACGGCATCACTGAATGTTTTGTCGTTGTGGTCCGTAATGCCCGCTTCAGAGGCAACATCAATAAGACCTGCAAGGCCAATAGTGGAGTTGATCCAAAAGCGGTTAAAGTGGTCGAGCGCTTTGCCACCATTCCCCATAATAAGATTGTTAACCATACTTGATGGCTCGTCGAGGTTACCTAAAAAATTACTGATACCGGTTCGAATCGGTGAAGGCACATAATTTACATACGCTAAAGAGACAGGTCGAACAAAATAAGGATCGAGGTAATCGTAGTTAAATGTCCACATAGAGCGGTTAAAACTCTCCATAGGGTCATAAACTTCGGATTCGCTGAATGCAGACTCATCTTCGGGCGCTGACGCACACCCGCCTAACCCAAGGGTTAGTAACAACATCCATATCTGCGGCTTTATTTTTCTCATTATTATCAATCCATAAAAAAGGCCGGTAATGTTACCGGCCTTCGTTAATTCATAATCAATAACTATTAATATTGACTATCAATCATAACTTCAACTGGTTCGCCTATTCTAACGGCTTCGCTCTCACCAAACCAGTCCCCTTGTTTGGTTGCAACGTTACCATCACTGTCTATACGTACGCGCACCATTAAAGATTCAAGAGAAGAGAGCTTTCTACCTTCAAGCATACTATTGCCATCATCTAAGACAACGGTACGTGGAAAAGTTCCTAGCGGGTATCTCGCTGCTGCTACTGGCATTGGTGAACCATCAGCTGTATGAACAGAAACAATTAACGATGAGTTAGGATCTGCGTTAACGGCGTCGCCTAAAGAGATAGTGACTGAGACTGATTTTCCAGTTCCTACCTGTTGACCCATCTGCTTCTGCGCATTTTCGATGCTTCTTGACAGCATTTCATAACGGCTATCTTTCGGGCCAATCATCTGCTGCATGATACTCCAGTAACGAACCGCTGCAGGATAATCTTTTCGCTCATAAGCATCAAATGCCAAAAGTGAGAATACTCGCAGATCAACATAATCTTGCTGTACTAGCTGACCTAGTAAACGACGAGCCTTATCTTGATCGGTATCGTCTTGCGATAGCATCAGCGCTTGGGCGTAGCCCAACATGACATCAGGGTTGTCTGACTCAAGGTTGTAGGCCTTCTTCATCGCACCCACTGCGGTACCGACATCACGGTTAGCCAATGCAATACGGCCTAATAGCAACCAACCCGTTGAGTCATCAGGCTGATAGTGAAGACGTGTACGCAGCGCTAAAGTCAAATCCTGCATTTCATCTTCACTAAGAGCCGCCCCTTCCGGTGACATCAGCTTCTTAGATAGTGCAGGTAAGTTAGCACTAACTTCCTGCCACTGCTGCACATCTTCAGACGCACCAAATTTGAAGTACAAGCCGTAAGACAGACCAATGACAAGTAGCGTAGAAGGTACAAGCACAGCCATTGCAGAGATGCTGCTCTCTTGCTTTTTCTGCTCTTGGTTTGGAATATCATCAAGCAGCGACTGTTTAAGATCGTCGATTAACTCTTGTTGGTCTTCAACTAAACCTTCATCTGTCTCTTCTTCGAGCTCTTCTAAGCGATCCTTGTAAAACGCTTTATTGAGTTCGTCACGAAGCTGCTCGTCGTTGTTTGATTTCTTCTTGATAAAAGGTAGTGCAATCAGCAAAACACTCACTGCGACTAGAATGACAGAAGCTATCCAAAATAGTGTCATTACTGCTTTTCTCCATCATTCTTTTCATCAAGCAACGCTTTTAAACGTGCTTCTTTTTCTGAATCCCACTGCTGTTCGTCGTCTTCTATAACGTCTACTTTGCGTTTACGACTACGAACTAAGATAAATCCAAACCCAAAAAGCACGACAGCAATCGGACCAATCCATAAGATGGATGTCGCAATCGTAAATGGCGGATTGTAGGTAACAAAGTTGCCGTAACGAGCAATCATATAATCAATGATCTCTTGCTTTGATTTACCCTCTTTGGTCATTTCATAGACTTTCTGACGCAAATCGACCGCTAGTTCAGCGTTGGAATCAGCAATGGTGTTATTCTGACATTTCGGGCAGCGTAACGTATCTCCAAGTTCTTTGAACTGAAGCTCTTGCTCCAAAGAGTCGAACTCGTGAATTTCAATCGCGGCATGCGCTGACATTGCAAAACTTAAGCTTGCAACTAGCGCAATCATCCATTTCTTCATGATTTCGCCTCCGCTAGCATCGCTTCGTACATCGGCTTAAGCTTCTCATTCCAGTTACGGTCGTTAACATCACCAACGTGACGGTAGCGAATAATGCCATTGGCATCGATAAGGAAGGTCTCTGGCGCGCCATAAACACCCAGGTCTAGCCCGAGCATGCCATTTCCATCGAATAAACTGATCAGGTAAGGATTACCAAGGTCCGTCAGCCAACCGACTGCTTTATCACGTTGATCTTTGTAGTTCAGGCCAATAATTTTGACGCCTTGGCCTGCTAGCTCATTAAGATATTGATGCTCGGCATAACAAGTCGGACACCAGGTCGCCCAAACGTTAAGCAAGAGCGGTTCACCTTTAAAGATCGCTTGGTCGTAAAGCTTACCCGGTTCTGCTAAGTCTTCTAAACGAAACTCAGGCACCTCTTTACCAACTAATACGGACTCAAGTTTCGTTGGATCGTCACCATGTTGGTTTTTAATCAGCTGGGTCGCAAAGACTGCAACCAAGCCTAAAAATGCCACTAAGGGGATAAATAAAAACTTCTTATTCATTATGCCTCCTGCTTCCTAGCACTTTTTCTAAAACGGTAGCGCTTGTCACTGATTGCGATTGCACCGCCGAGTGCCATCAACAATGACCCAGCCCAAATCCAGCGAACAAACGGTTTGTGGTAAATACGCACCGCCCATGATTTGTTGTCATCAAGGCGCTCACCCATTGCAATGTACAAGTCACGAGTGACACCACGGTCAATGGCCGCTTCCGTCATCATAGAACGCGCTGTGGTGTAGAAACGTTTCTCTGCATGCAGGGTGTTGATGTATTTGCCATCTCGCGTGATCTTAAAGTCCGCGATGTAACCATCATAGTTTGGACCATCTTTGTCACGAAGACCTTCAAAATGGAAATCGTAGCCTTGAATCTGGATATGTTCACCTGGCGCTAAACGAACATCACGCTCGATACTGTAGTTTTGCACCATCGCAATGCCAATAACACTCACCGCTAAACCTAGGTGGCCTAACATCATTGCCCAGTGGCTGCGTTGTAGCTTTTTAACACCTTCCATAAATGGATGACGGTGGGTCGCGCGCTCGTACAATTCAAAAGCGTGTAAGCAGATAATCCACAGAGACATTACCCAACCTAGGTAAGCCATAAATAGGAAGTGTTCAGAGAAGATAGTCACAAACACACCCGCCAATACCAGTGAGATAACCCCTGAAATTAGCATTGGCTTCTTAAGCGCTGATAGGTTGTCACGCTTCCAACGTATAAGTGGACCTATACCTAATAGGAATGCAAATGGGATCATTAACCACGCAAATAGCATGTCAAAGAATGGCGCACCAATGGATACTGAGCCTAAACCAATCTGCTTGTGTACAAGAGGTAGAAGTGTACCAACTAACACCACCACAAGGGCAGCAATCAGCAGAACATTGTTAGCTAGCAACGCGTTTTCACGTGACACTAGGTCAAAATTACCACGCACTCTTACCGACGCACCCTTCAGTGCAAATAGAAGTAATGAGCCGCCAATAACAAAGACTAGGAAGCCAAGGATAAACATGCCTCGCGATGGATCCGAAGCAAACGCGTGTACAGAGACCAGAATGCCTGAACGTACTAGGAAAGTACCTAACAAGCTTAGCGAAAACGCAGAGATAGCTAACAATACCGTCCACGCTTTAAACGTGCCGCGTTTTTCGGTTACCGCTAAAGAGTGCATCAAGGCAGTACCCGCCAGCCAAGGCATAAAGGATGCATTTTCAACTGGATCCCAGAACCACCAGCCGCCCCAGCCAAGCTCGTAATACGCCCACCAAGAACCAAGCGCGATACCTAAGGTGAGGAATAACCAAGCTGCGGTTGTCCAAGGACGAGACCAGCGTGCCCATGCTGTATCTAAGCGACCTGTCATCAGAGAGGCAATCGCAAATGAGAAAGCAACCGAGAAACCTACATAGCCCATGTAAAGCATTGGCGGGTGAATGATTAAGCCCGGATCCTGAAGCAGTGGGTTTAAATCACGACCATCAACTGGGAAGAATGGTAAGGTACGCAAGAATGGGTTCGACGTTAGGATGATAAACAGTAGGAAACCGACTGTGATCATACCCATAACCGCTAGAACACGTGCGACAGATTCTTGTGGCATACCACGACTGAATGTCGCAACCGCTACCGTCCATGCTGCTTGGATCAATACCCAAAGTAGCAATGAGCCTTCATGCGCGCCCCAAACTGCGGTTAAGCGGTAATACCACGGCAACTGGCTGTTAGAGTTGCTTGCAACATAGTTGAGCGTGAAGTCGTTGGTATAAAAAGCCCAAAGCAGAATTGCAAATGAAACCGCTAGTAGTAAGAACATGCCCCAAGACAAAGGTCTGGCGCTGTTCATCAGTAAAGTATTGTTTTTGGATGCACCAACCAACGGCAGAATACTTAGCAATACTGCTAATGCCAGTGAGATGATCAGTGCAAAGTGACCAATTTCAGCAATCATTGACCGCTTCCTTGTTTTTGTTGTTCTGTGTATTGCAATGGTTCATGGGTTTTCTTCATTGCTTCTGCGATTTCTGGAGGCATGTACTCTTCATCGTGCTTAGCCAATACTTCAAAGGCTTCAACTGTCGTCGCGTCTTTTAACACGCCTTGAGCGACAATACCCTGCCCTTCACGGAACAAATCTGGAAGAATACCGTCGTAAACAATCGTTACTGTTGGGCCGACATCATGCAAGTCGAACGATACACGTAGGGACTCTGAGTCGCGCTTAACTGAGCCAACCACAACCATACCACCGATACGAAGGCGCTGACCGACTTCAGGTTTAGTCCCATCAGGTTTACCGTTCACAAGCTCTGTCGGGGTGTAGAAAAGATCCATATTTTGATTCAGTGCATATAGCATCAAACCGATTGTGGCACTGATACCGATAAAGATCGCAAGAACAATGCCGAGCCTCTTTTTACGTCTTGGGTTCATAATGTGTTCTCCAAATTTTTCGCCGCATCAATTCGCGCTTGTCTGTCTATTTTCGCTTGTACTTCACCGAGTAGAGATTGACCTCTTCTCACACTCAATACCAATAAGACAATCATCACACCGAACGTGACACCAAATGCTGTCCAGACATAACCGGCATAGCCGCCCATGGCAAAGAAATCACTCAAAGATTCAAAATGCATGTTTAACTCCCTCTCTGAGACTTATCTGCTGCTAACTTGATCACCCAAGGGCGATGACTCTCTTTGCTAATAATTTCGTTACGGAAACGAATCATGGTGACGGAGCCAAAGAAGAAAGCAAATCCAAAAATGTTCAGTAGCAAAGGCCACAACATATTGCTTGAGATAGATGGTTTCTCAAATTTTGTAATAGTTGCGCCTTGGTGAAGAGTGTTCCACCACTCTACAGAGAAGTGAATGATAGGTAAGTTCACCACACCGACGATTGCCAAAATACCCGCCGCTTTTGCTGCTGTTTTTTGGTCGTCAAACGCATGGTAAAGAGCAATAACACCCAAGTAGAGGAAAAGAAGAATAAGTTCAGAAGTTAAACGCGCATCCCATACCCACCATGTACCCCACATTGGTTTACCCCAGATCGCGCCAGTTAGTAGCGCAATAAAGGTGTAGACCGCACCAATAGGTGCCATGGCAGACGCTGCCATATCTGACAAACGAACTTGCCAAACGATACCAATGAAAGCTGCGATAGCCATAGACATATAAACGCCCATAGACCAAATAGCAGAAGGCACATGGATATAGATAATTCGAAAGCTATCACCTTGCTGATAATCAGAAGGTGCGAAAGCTAATCCCCATACTGTGCCGACGGTTAAACACACCAGCGCCAGTACAGAGAACCAGGGCAAAAGCTTACCGCAAAGCTGGTAGGCTGATTCGGGCTTGGCATAAGGATGGAGCCATTTCCACATCGTCGTTCTCACTCTTACTTCAAGTTCATTTAACTTTTTCGTTAAACAATTATTAGTTTTGTAATTTATATAAAGGGGAATTTTCGTGCTTGATCAAAAACAACTAATTGACACTTACTCGTAGTGCAGCACTAATTGCAAACGGCGTGAGAGTCATTGCTCCCATAAACATCGCACCTAGAATTGCTAACTGCCCGTTGTACGCCATTCCCAGTGACGCAGCATCAATGGCCGACGTCGCAAAAATCAAAATTGGAATGTAAAGCGGCAAAACGAGCAGGCTGAGCAACACGCCCCCTTTTTGTAACCCTACTGTCAGTGCAACACCAATAGCCCCAATAAAGCTGAGCGTTGGTGTGCCGACAAGTAGCGTCAGTACCACCGCTAACCAAGTATTGAAGTCTAGAGACAGCAAAATGGAGAGTAGTGGGCTAATCAGAATTAATGGCAAACCAGTTAAAAGCCAATGTGCAATCACCTTTGAAATAACCACAACAGGCAAAGGGACAGGCATCAGCATCATTTGCTCCAGTGCGCCATCTTGAAAGTCATCACGGAACAGACGCTCAAGAGACAGTAAAGCAGAAAGTAACGCAGCGACCCACACAATCCCTGCTGCGATCCTCGCTAGCAGATTAGGCTCTGGACCAATACTTAATGGAAACAGCGTAATAACAATAATAAAAAACCACAGAGGGTTAAAAATATCGGCTTGGCGACGAAAGGCAATCAACAGCTCGCGTCTTATAATACTATTTATGGTGCCGAGCATGATTAGTTACCTAGTTTAATTTTTCTGAGTTTAGGGTTATCTGCAAACATATCTTGGTGTGTAGTAAGCATGACAATACCACCGTTCTCTGCATGCTGGAGAAACAGCGACTCGAGCACTTTCACACCTTGTTTATCAATTGCAGTCAAAGGCTCGTCAAGAATCCACAATTTGTGAGTACTTAGCCACAAACGCGCTAAAGCGACTCGACGTTGTTGCCCTGCTGATAACTGAGCCACTGGCACGTCTTCACGACCAGCAAGTCCTACCTTAGTTAGTGCGTTATAAATGGTTTGCTTATCGACAGGCTCACGCGAATGGATGCTTAAATAGAAGCGCAGATTTTCGTAAGCCGTAAGCTCACGTTTCACACCCGTTTGGTGACCTAGGAAAAGTAGGTCTTGGTGAAAAGCATCTCGGTTAGATTCAATGTTCTCGCCGTTCCAATAGATCTCTCCATTATCGCGATCACCTAATCCGGTGATAATACGCAGTAACGTTGTCTTACCTGTTCCGTTGCGTCCTTCGACTTGAACTAATTCACCAGAATCTATGGTAAAAGAGAGGGATTCAAAGAGAATTCTTTCATCTCTTATTGCTGTCAGTTGAGATACTTCTAACATTTGCAGTCACTAGATAAACTTCGAGCTAGTATCTTACCACAGCCTATTCCTCTCAAAATAGAATTAGACCTATACGAATCACGAAACTAAGTAAGAATCTGTTAATATTCAAACATAAATCTTAGTAACTACCACTAAATGGTTACATTCGGATATAAAAAAAGTGCCCTAAGGCACTTTTTATGCAAACCATCATTTGGCGCTTCTTTTTTTTGCTGCAAACTTTTGCCGCTGTGGGCGAGTTTCAAGAGGGGGGACTTTCTCTTTTCCAGAGATTTTGTTTTGCAAAGACATCATCAGCTCAGCTTCAGCTTTCGGTAGCTCACATTCCTCAATAAGCTCGTTAACATCGGCTCCTAGCTGAACCATTTTACTTGCTCTTGAGTATAAGCGGCCATCGCTATCCGCTTGTTCTAGTTCTGTAATCCGCTCATTTAAGTGCTGAATAATATCTTGCTGTTCACTGACTCTTTGACCAAGCCCAACCACAACTGAGCGTACTTCGAGTAGCTGCTTGTTAGCTTTTTGTAGCTCTTTGTCGAGATGACGATTTTGCTGGCGTAAATGCTCTGCTGAACGCACTTGACCGCGTTTAAGTCTAAACAGCGCTAAGCAGATAAACAGAAAAACTAACGCTATTGCTCCAGCCATAACTGGAGCACTGGTCATCCAACTACTGTCCATTATAGGTGAGCCATCTCATCCCATTCTTCATCAGTCAGTAGCTTGTTAAGATCAACCAAAATAAGTAGCTTACCATCACGGTTGCTAACACCTTGGATAAACTTAGCACTCTCATCTGTACCAACACTTGGTGTGGTATCGATTTCTGAAGAACGTAGGTAAACCACTTCAGCAACACTGTCGACTAGGATACCAATCACTTGGTGCTCAGATTCAATCACGATGATACGAGTATTATCCGTGATTTCACCTTCCATCAAACCAAAGCGCGAGCGTGTATCAATAACCGTCACAACATTACCACGCAGGTTGATAATACCGAGTACGTAGTCTGGTGCTCCTGGTACTGGCGCAATCTCAGTGTAACGAAGTACTTCTCGCACCTGCATTACATTGATGCCATAGGTTTCTTCTTCTAACTGGAACGTCACCCACTGAAGCACTTCGTCGTTAGACTGCTCTTTTCTTACTTCTACTTCATTTGTTTGAGACATACCTTATCCTCTCCAAGCCTAAATCGGCACAAATGTTCTATTTATCTAATGCTTTAACATCAAGTCCTGCATTAAGCATAGCTATCAATGCTTCAACGTGGATCAAAGCACACATTTTTTCTTTTACCATACCAGCAAGCCAAGGGCGTTTCCCTGCCGTTTCTCGCCAGCGTACCATTTCTGGATTTAAAGCTTCAGTACCCATAAGCTGTGTTGACGCTAAGCCCCACATACTCGCACCTAGCATTACTATATATTGGTACTGCTCTTTGTAACTGTCGTCTTGTAGCTTCTCAGCCATCACCCATTTTGCAGTGTCTACGACATCCAATTGCGCCTCACGGCTGGTCTGTAACCCTAAATACCAATCAGGACGGCCAATTAAATGGTTTAGCTCGGCTATTCTATGAATACCCCCAAGCTCATCAAGCGGGACCGCAAAAGTCACGCTATTGACATCAAAATAGAGCACTTGAAAATCAACATCTCGTTGCGTTGAATGCCAAACACCAAGCTCGCTGCCACCTGCCTGTGTTTCAAGGCTCTGCTCAGTTTCAATGCTGGTGTCAACTACGACGTCTGGCTCAGAAATCACTGGTTCAGCGACAACTTCATCAAGATCGGGCACATCAACCTTAAATTCTGGTTCTTCAGCCACAATTTCAGGTTCTTCAACTACCCACTCTTGAATCTCTTCTTCTTCAACGGCAATTTCTGTCTGAACTTGAGCAATATCAGCCGTGTTTTGCTCCATCACCTCTTCAAGTTCGAGCTCAGCAACCGGGTTAGTGTTTTCTAACTGCTCTAAAAGACGCTCAACATCTTCTAGATTTGGCACCTCGACTTCTTCAGTTGGAAGCTGGTAATAGCTTTTTTCTTCCACTGATTGAACCATCGGCTCTAAAGCAACTTCGTCAAGTTCTGGTTCTGACACAACAGACAATTCTGGAGTGTGAGTCTGTTCTGTTTCATCCGCCTCGATAGACTCTTCCAACAATGCTGAAAAGTAGTCATCTAACGCTTGTTCACTTGAGAGCGAAGAGTGGCTAGTCATCAATCGCTAACCTCTCTAGGTAAATTAACAGTTGCTTGTATGCAAATACACCGCGACTACCCGAAGCAAAGTGAGAAACGGGTAGATGCTTCAGACTTGCGTCCCTAAACTTGGTATCTATCGGGACTGCTGACGACCATACTTGACTTGGATAGTCTTTCTTAAGCTGTTGCAAAGTCTGTAACGACGCGCGCGTACGCTTGTCGTACATCGTCGGAACAATCGTTACATTAAATGCCTTATTGCGTGACTTTTGCATTATTGCCAAGGTGCGAATCATTCGCTCAAGGCCCTTCATGGCTAGGAATTCAGTCTGAACAGGGATCAGTATTCTGTCACTTGCCGCTAGCGCGTTGACCATCATGACACCAAGAATGGGAGGGCAATCGATCAAGACGTAATCGTAACGCTCTTTGATCGCCAAAAGCGCACGTTTAAGGATTAATCCCATGCCACTTCGATTTCCCATAACACGATCTAACGTCGCTAATGACATATGCGCCGGAATCAAATCGATACCTTCGATATCAGATTGCATTACAAGCGGCATGACCGTTTGTGCGGTGTACTCCTTAAGTTGGAATAAGTCGAACAGACTTGCAGGCACACCGTCGGAGTCATACCCAAGATAAGTCGTTAACGATGCATGAGGGTCGGTATCCACCAGTAAAACACGCTTACCTTGCTTACTTAGCAATCCTGCTAAAGTAATTGTTGTCGTGGTTTTTCCAACCCCACCTTTTTGGTTCGCGATGCTCCAAACAATCATGGGTTACCTCTATGCTAGACCGACTTCGACTAACATACGTTCAGCAATTCTTTCTAGCGGTAGATCCTCTGTTGAGATACCCGCTTTAGCAACCGCTTGAGGCATGCCATAAACAACGCAGCTTTCTTCGTCCTGAGCCCAAATGGTAGATCCCGCTCCCTTCAGCATACGAGCACCTTCACGACCATCAGCCCCCATACCTGTCAGCACCATAGACAGTACCTGATCAGAATAGATTTTAGCCGCACTACCAAAAGTAACATCGACACATGGTTTGTAGTTCATGCGTTCGCCGCCATCAATAATGCGCAGTTTCGCAGAGCCTGGACGGCCGTCAATCATCATCTGCTTACCACCCGGAGCTAAATAAGCCACACCAGGTTTCAATGGGTCACCATCTTCAGCCTCTTTCACTTGAATCTTACAAAGTGAGTTCAAACGACTGGCAAATGCTGCCGTAAACGTTGCTGGCATGTGCTGAATCAGCACAATCGGATGAGGATAGTTAGCAGGTAGCTTAGTGAGTATTTTCTGCAGTGCAACTGGCCCACCCGTCGACGTTCCAATAGCGGTTAACTGGTACTTTTTGCCACTCGATTTAAAACGCGTCGCTACAGAAGGCTTAGCTACAGGGGCCGCTGTCGCGGGACGAAGTGACGAACGAGCTGTAGTAGGTTGAGCCGCTGGCTTACTAGGCGCTGCTGGCTTTGGCATACTACGGCGCATCATTGCACGCTTTGATGCAATTTGGATCACACGCTGCTGAAGCAAGGTTACTGCCTCATCACGATTGCGCGCGATGTCCTCAAATTTCTTTGGCAAAAAGTCCAAAGCGCCTGCATCGAGAGCATCCAGTGTTGCCTTCGCCCCGTCATGGGTTAGCGAAGAAAACATCAAGATCGGTACAGGACTTTTCGCCATAATCTCACGAACGGCAGTAATACCGTCCATGACTGGCATTTCGATATCCATGGTGATGACATCAGGCTTGATTCGTAATGCTTTATCTACAGCTTCCTTACCATTGGTCGCAACATCAATAACTTCTAAACGTGCTTCAGAGTTAATGATTTCGCTCACTCGGCGACGGAAAAAACTCGAATCATCTACAACTAATACTTTGATCGCCATATTTGTCCTTCTATATTTCGCGATTTAGATTCGAGAAGCAGCGGCATACTGCTTAAGCAAATCTGGCACATCTAGGATCAAGGCGATATGACCATCACTCGTAATAGTCGCACCCGCCATACCTGGTGTACCTTGTAGCAAGTTATCTAGCGGCTTAATCACCACCTCTTCTTGACCAATCAGTGTATTCACTACAAAGCCAACACGTTGGCTACCAATCTGCACAATCACAACATGACCATGACCTTTACGCAGCTCAACTTGACCGGCTTGAGGCGCTAGCCAGTTTTGTAGATAGAACAATGGGATCGACTTTTCACGTACGATGATGGTTAGCTGACCATCAACAACATTGGTACGGCTTAGGTCTAAGTGGAAAATCTCGTTCACACTTGCCAATGGAAGTGCAAATGGGTGTCCCGCAACGCCAACCATTAGCGTTGGCAATATCGCGAGTGTCAACGGTACCTTGATGGTGATCTTGGTCCCTTTACCCATTTCAGAGTCAATATCGATTGAACCGTTTAAGGTGTTGATCGCTGTTTTAACAACGTCCATACCTACACCACGTCCTGAGATATCTGAAATTTGCTCTTTACTAGAGAAGCCTGGCATGAAGATAAGATTGAAACACTCTTTATCTGTCAGTCGAGAAGCAGCATCTTCATCCATGATGCCGCGTTTGACCGCAATACCACGCAGCTTATCTGGGTCCATACCGCCACCATCATCAACGATAGCAAGTTCAATATGGTCACCTTCTTGCGATGCAGAAAGAATTACTTTACCTGTTTTGGATTTACCCGCAGCAACACGAGCGTCAGGCATTTCAATACCGTGGTCAACCGAGTTACGAACCAAGTGAATCAATGGATCGGCTAACGCTTCAACCAAGTTTTTATCAAGGTCAGTATCTTCACCACGCATTTCAAGATTAATGTCTTTTTTCAAGCTGCGAGCGAGATCTCGTACAACGCGAGGGAAGCGACCAAATACCTTTTTGATCGGCTGCATACGCGTTTTCATAACCGCGCCTTGAAGATCCGCAGTGACGACATCTAGGTTAGCAACCGCTTTCGACATTTCTTCATCGTTGCTGTTTAACCCCAAGCTAAGCAGTCTATTTCGAACCAGTACAAGCTCACCAACCATATTCATGATTGTATCGAGCGTTGAAGTATCAACACGTACCGTCGCTTCCGCTTGTGGCTTCTTAGCTTGCGCGGCTGGAACCGCTGCTTCTTTCTTCGCTGGCGGCTTAGGTTCTTCTTTAGGCGCAGCCTTAGCCACTGGGGCTGGTTTTGGTGCAGGAGCAGCCTTAGGTTCAGGAGCAGGAGGTGGAGGCGTAGGGTTTGCTGTCGCAGGCTTAGTTGCTGCATCTAGCTCTTCAATAGAAGGACCTTTGCCCGACCCATGAAGATCATCGAGCAGTTTTTCGAACTCTTCATCAGTCATTAAATCACTGTCACCAGCGCCCGCTGCTGGGGCAGGAGCCGAAGGTGCTGACGCCGCGGGAGCCGCAGGTGATGCTGGTGATGCTGGTGCAACATCGCCTTTGCCAGGACCTTGCCCTGTGCCATGGAGTTCATCTAACAGCTTTTCAAATTCATCATCAGTGATATCACCGCTCATATCTCCACCAGCAGCAGGTGGCGGTGGTGTCGCGGCCGCTGGAGCGGCTTCGCTTGATGCAGCGCCAGGCGCACTACCTGAACCATGTAGCTCATCAAGTAATTTTTCAAACTCGTCTTGAGTAATTTCATCAATTGAGCCTGAAGAAACTTCCGCTTGAGGCGCTTCAACAGGTGCTGGCTCTTCGATAACAGGTTCTTCAGCCACAGGAGCGTCTACCGCTGCTGGAGCATCTGCCACGACTTCATCTTCAGACTCAGGTTTGCACAGTCGATGCAACTCATCCAAAAGAGACTGTTCAGCCAGAGGAAGGGGTTCACGATCTTGAACGGCTTGGAACTGCTCATTAACCGTGTCTAGCGCTTGAAGCATGGTATCCATCAGGCCTGCGGTGACGGAACGTTGTCCATTACGCAAGATATCGAACACGTTTTCTGCACCATGACAGGTATCAACAAGTTCTGTTAACGCAAGGAAACCCGCACCACCTTTCACCGTGTGGAAACCACGGAAAATGGCATTGAGGAGATCTTTGTCTTCAGGATTATTTTCCAGCTCGACCAACTGCTCTGAGAGAAGTTCCAAAATCTCCCCTGCTTCGACTAAAAAGTCCTGTAGGATGTCTTCGTCTAAATCGTAGCTCATATGTTACCTCTAAAACCCAAGACTTGAGAGTAAGTCGTCGACTTCGTCTTGTGATGAAACGGCATCATCCCTTTCTTGAGGGTTAAGGATTGGACCTTCAGGGTCCGTCGATGCTTTGTTCTTGTTATTCGTGCTTTCTTCCAGCTGACTCGAACCAAACGCTGTTAGTATTTCGACTAACCTACCTTCGACTTCGTCGACTAAGGTAATCACGCGACGGATGATTTGACCGGTCAGATCTTGAAAGTCTTGAGCCATTAGAATCTCGGTCAATTGCCCGCGAAGCTCAGAGCTGTCTCCTTCAACCTCACCGAGTAGATCATCGATGCGATGACAGAGCGCTTTAAACTCTGCGAGTTCAATTCGACCATGCATAAGTTCATTCCACTGAGGGCGAACTTGCAGCAGCCCTTCATGGAGGTTATCCGCAATAGGCATACAGCGATCGACTGCATCCATGGTTTTATTTGCTGCAACCTCAGTTTTGTCAATGACGTATTGGAGGCGATCCCTTGCATCTGGGATTTCGTCATTGGCAATTTCACTCATACGGTCATCCATGCTGAAATGTTTAATTGACTCATGTAAGTCACGAGTCAACTCTCCAATTTCTTGAAACATTGGATTCGTGTCGCTTTGGTAGATGTCTTTAACAAGAAGATCCGCTTCCTGTTGCTGACCAGCTTCCAACATCTCTACGAGTTGCTTTGCCTGTTCTAATGAAATCATTCTGAATTGGCCTTTAGCGCCTTAAGTCAATACCTTGACTTATAAACGTTCAAAAATTTTATCTAGTTTTTCTTTTAGTGTTGCTGCAGTGAATGGTTTTACGATGTAACCATTTACACCCGCTTGCGCAGCTTCGATGATCTGCTCGCGTTTTGCTTCTGCAGTAATCATCAATACTGGAAGATGCTTAAGCTCATCGTCTGCTCGAATATGCTTTAGAAGGTCAATACCTTGCATGCCTGGCATATTCCAGTCTGTCACGACGAAGTCGAACTCCCCTTTTTTGAGCATAGGTAACGCCGTTAAGCCATCATCCGCTTCTTGTGTATTGTTGAACCCAAGGTCGCGAAGTAAGTTCTTAACAATACGGCGCATTGTTGAAAAGTCGTCAACAATAAGGATTTTCATGTTTTTATTCAAAATTGCCTCCACTGAGTTCGAGATCAGTGATGTTTACTCATTATTTGTCCAAGCACTTAACTTTGTGCGTAGACGCTGCATTGACTGGCTTAGTATTTGGCTAACGCGTGACTCGCTAACACCAATCACCTCACCGATTTCTTTTAAGTTTAACTCTTCATCATAATAAAGCGAAAGTACTAGAGCTTCACGTTCTGGAAGCGATTTAATTGAATCTACTAGCGCTTTTCGGAAAAACTCATCTGCTACACCTTGGAATGGAAGGTTCTCTTTGTCAGTATCTTCGGGTGAAATCGCATCTTCTGAAACGCCCAGATCTTCGATTCCGACCAAACGGGAGCAGTTAATATCTGTTAAAATTGTATGGTATTGATCAAGGCTAATCCCTAAATGCTGTGCAACTTCTGCATCCGTTGGGTCTCTATTAAGTAACCCCTCTAGAGTCGATATAGCCTGACTAACCTCACGATTATGTTTATGAACAGAACGAGGTACCCAATCCCCTCGACGTATATCGTCAAGCATAGCACCTCGGATACGAATGCCAGCATACGTTTCAAAACTCGCGCCTTTGCTACCATCGTAGTTCTTTTGCGCTTCGAGCAATCCGATCATGCCCGCTTGAATAAGATCTTCTACTTGGACACTAGGTGGCAGACGCCCTAGCAAATGGTGAGCAATACGCTTCACCAACACCGAGTATTTCTCTAAAAATGCTCGTTGGCCATCTTGATTCGCATACTGTTCATAGGTCAAAGCCTTATTCACCAAATGGTTCCTCTAGCATCTCAGGTCTATTTAGTAAGCGTTCTACAAAAAACTCAAGATGTCCACTCGGTGTTTTCGGAATTGGCCATGTCAGCGCTTTATTCGCTAAGGAGCCAATTGCGAGAGCCGCCGGAGATCTTGGGAACGCGTCTACAACAATCTTTTGTTTCTTAACAGATTGTCTAACTTTATCATCCAACGGAATACATGCTACGAGCTCTAGGCTCACATTCAAGAATCGCTCTGTGACCAAGGTCAACTTTGCGAACAATTCTCTGCCTTCACGATAGCTTCTGACCATATTTGCAACGATTTTAAAACGTTGCACCTGATGTTCTTTGCTTAACAACTTAATTAAAGCATATGCATCAGTGATTGACGTAGGTTCGTCACAAACTACTACTACAACATCTTGCGCAGCTCGAGAAAAACTCACCACCATGTCTGAAATACCCGCCGCCGTATCAATCAGCAGAACGTCCATTTCATCTTCTAAACTGCCAAACGCCCGGATCAAGCCAATATGCTGAGCGTGCGAAAGCTCGGTCATCGATTGGGTTCCGGATGTCGCAGGAATGATCCTAATGCCATGCGGACCTTCTACAATCGCATCTTTAAGCTCACATTCACCCGCAAGCACATGGCCTAGGTTACGCTTTGGTCGAATACCGAGCATTACATCGACATTGGCAAGTCCCAAATCGGCATCTAGCACCATGACTTTTTTGCCCTGGCGTGCCATTGAGATAGCCATACCCAACGTTACGTTTGATTTACCAACACCGCCTTTACCACCAGTTACAGAAATAACCTTGGTTAATGATGGCTGTGTTAAGCGGCGTAGTCCGCTTGCTTGGTCTTGTATCATATCTTTAGTCATAATCGTCCGCCGCCTAGAACCTCTCCGCTTCACTATTCCAGTAGTGAGGTTCGTCATCTGTCGACTTCTCTAATAATTCGTTTGCTTTAGCGACCATGTACTTCGGTTGCGCTATCACAATATCTTCCGGAACTCGTTGTCCATTCGCTATGTAAGCAACGGGCAGAGAATTCTGTACAACTACACTGACAAACTCACCGAGACTTAGCGATTCATCCAGTTTAGTCATAATGCACCCTGATAACGGTATGCGCTTAAAGTGGTCAATGGTCTCTTGCAGTACTTTTCGTTGCGCCGTTGCAGGCAAAACCAAGTAGCTGTGAATCATTTCTCCACTTTCATGCATAAGCGTATCTAATTGTTCAGACAACCTTACATCACGCTGTCCCATACCTGCGGTATCAACCAGAATTAGGCGACGATTTCTTAATTGATATATTACATCGGCTAACTCATTGGAATCTTTAGCGACTTTTACAGGACATCCCATAATTCTTCCGTAAATCGCCAATTGCTCGTGGGCACCAATACGATATGTATCTGTCGAAACCAGTGCCACATTGTCTGATCCGTACTCCATTGCAGCGCGCGCCGCCAGCTTTGCAACTGTTGTAGTTTTACCCACGCCAGTTGGACCTAACAGTGCAACCACACCACCACGTTTTAAGATGTCTTGACGGGAAATAGGAATCTGGTCAGAAACTAAACCAAGCAGCGCTTTCCACGCTTTAGTTGGTGGCGTATCCTCAGGAATATAGCACGCGAGCTGATCAGCAAGGTCTGAAGAGACACCCATACGTTCAAGGCGTTTAATCAACATGGCACGTAAAGGCTCACGGCGCTCTACCTCTTGCCACATTAAGCCCGACACTTGATGTTCTAGAAGCTGACGAATAGACGTCATCTCTTCTTTCATCTCTTCTAGGTCTTCATTCGATACTGAAGGGTCTTCGCGGCGTTGACGCTCATAACGAGTCGGATCAAGTTTGGCTGCTGGCCTTTCTACTCGTCGATCTTCTGCGATCAAACGCGCTAACGGTGAATCTTCTTTAATCTGGACGTTTTCACGAGATTGGTCTCGCGTTGCCGATTGCCTTTTGAGTAAGGCTGATAATGAATCAGGATTGTCATCGCGTTCCTGCTGTGAGCCGTCTGCGCCATTGCTATACTGCTTAAGCATGTTGGCAAAACGCTTGGTCATAGAACGACCAGAATCCGCTTGGGACTGCAAGCTTACACGGTCATCATCCAATGCACGTTGGTTTGGTGTAGGAATACTTGCAGGTGCCTGTCGAGTGTTATTATGGCGAGGGCTGGAGTTATAACCGTTGCTTTGACGCTGCGCTCCTTCAGCCCCATCAACAGCAGCGACAATTTCTACACCACCTGCGACTTTTTTATTTGACATGATCACCGCGTCATCGCCCAACTCCCCTTTCACTTGGAGTAAGGCGGTACGCATATCCTTGGCAAAAAATCGTTTAATCTTCAAATTAAGTACCGTATATCAACGCATTAGACCTAGTTTCCGACAGCCTGAACAATGCGAATTTGTTTCTCGTCAGGGACTTCTTGATAAGAGAGAACTCTTAGTGAAGGAATCGTGTTCTTAACAAATTTAGCGAGTGTAGAACGCAGCACGCCAGATGTCAGAAGCACCGCAGGTTCACCTTTTAGCTCTTGCTCTTGAGTTGCTTGGCTCAATGATGATTGTAGTCGCTCAGCTAAGCCTGGCTCAATTCCCGCAGATTCCCCGCCAGAAGCCTGCATTGTCTGATGCAATATTTGTTCCAGCTCAGGAATGAGAGTTATCACTGGCAATTCAGGCTCTATCCCATTGATTTCTTGAACAATTAATCGTTTAAGCGAAATGCGAACCGCAGCGGTGAGAATGTCGGGTTCTTGACTCTTACTTGAGTACTCTGACAAGGTTTGTACAATAGTTCGGATATCTCGGATCGGAACGGCTTCATTAAGCAGGTTTTGCAGCACTTTCACCACTACACCTAATTGAAGCTGATCTGGCACAAAGCTTTCCACTAACTTAGGCGTGCTTCGACCCAGCATTTCAAGCAGATTTTGAACTTCTTCATGGCCGATAAGCTGAGAAGCATTGTTGGTCAACAATTGGCTTAAATGAGTAGCCAGTACCGTCGATGAATCCACTACGGTATAGCCAAGCGCCTGTGCATGCTCTCGTTGCTCTTCGCGAATCCAAACCGCTTCTAGGCCGAACGCAGGGTCGATTGTCGGTTCGCCTTCAATCATCCCATAGACCTGTCCCGGGTTAATGGCTAGTTCCATATCAGGTCGAATTTCTGCTTCACCAACCGCAACGCCCATTAAGGTAATACGATAGCTATTAGGGGTAAGCTCTAGATTATCGCGAATATGGACTGCTGGAATTAAGAATCCGAAATCTTGCGATAGTTTTTTACGTACCCCTTTGACACGCTCCAACAACTCGCCACCTTGGTCTTTATCAACCAGAGGAATAAGTCGATAGCCCACTTCTAAACCAATGATATCGACCGGCTGAACGTCGTCCCAAGAAAGCTCTTTGGGTGTCGCCGTTTCTTGTTCGGTTGTTGCAGGAGTACTCGGTTGCTCTGCTGCTTTCTTCTGTTTGCGGTAGATCCAGTAAGCCCCGCCACCAGCGATAATCGCAAGCAGCAAGAACGCAAAATGTGGCATTCCAGGTACTAACCCCATTACACCGAGGATGCCAGCAGTGATCATCAAGGCTTTAGGATTGTCGAACATTTGGAAGACAACCTGCTGCCCCATATCTTCATCAGTATTTTGGCGAGTCACCATGATCGCCGCACCGATTGAAAGTAGTAACGACGGAATTTGAGCAACTAAGCCATCACCAATCGTCAACAAGGTGTAGATTTGAAGCGCTTCTTGAAAACCTAGGTCATACTGCGCCATACCGATGGATAGGCCGCCGATAATGTTGATAAATAGGATCAAGATACCGGCGATCGCATCACCTTTTACGAATTTTGACGCACCATCCATTGAACCGTAGAAGTCAGCTTCTTTGGTGACTTCTTGGCGGCGAGTTCTTGCTTGGTCTTGGTCAATCAACCCAGCATTTAAATCGGCATCAATCGCCATCTGTTTGCCCGGTAAGGCGTCTAAGGTAAAACGCGCGCTTACTTCAGAAATACGACCTGCACCTTTGGTCACAACCATGAAGTTAATGATCATCAAGATCATAAAGACCACGAGACCAACCGCGTAGTTTCCACCAATCACGACGCTACCAAACGCTTCGATTACTTTACCAGCCGCGCCTGAACCTTCATGACCATAAAGTAGTACAACACGCGTTGACGCTACGTTTAACGCCAATCGCAAAAGTGTCGAAATCAGGAGTACAGTAGGAAACGCTGCAAAATCGAGTGGTCTGCGGGTATATACCGTCACCAATAGGACAACCATCGCCAAAGCGATATTGAAGGTAAAGAATAAGTCGAGCAAAAATGCTGGAATTGGCAAGATGACCATTGCCAATGTAGCCAGTACCATGACTGGCGCACCAATAGCTGGCATCGCTCTTTGAGGAATTGATGGTAACTTGTCCGCAAACGGCAAAGAAAACTTCATAGTTGAGTAGCTACAATAGTCGGAAAAAAGAAGAACTTGGACTAGTTATGCAATATCTAGTCCAGCTACTCTGTCAAATTAATGGCTGAGCGACGATTAAGCGTAGGAACATAGGATTAGCAGGAATGTCGTCTTGATCCCTGCCAAACGCTGCAGTTACGGTTGAATATTGAAGGCGATCTCACCAGACCTTTTTTCCGGCGAATATTCAATGCATGTTAAACCAGAAGTTGGAAACATAGGTGGGTGGATGTCAGTGACAAACTCAGCAGTCAGATAGCCGACTAATGGAAGATGCGACACTAATAAGATAGTTTCGTATTGATGAACATCGATAAGCGCGGATACATAATCCGCAACCTGCTCGGATTCACCGTAGGGTGTAATGTCTTCACATGTTTCGACTTGCTCAGATTGAAAACAGCTCGATATTTCTCGCCAAGTTTGCTGAGCACGAACATAAGGGCTAACTAACACTTTATCGAACTGTGAAAAACCTCTATCTGCACAAGCGCGGGCTACGGCAACAGAGGCACTTCTACCATTTTGAGTGAGCTCTCTTTCAGCATCTGATTGGGCAAAATGCTCGGCTTCTCCATGACGCATGATGAAAATTTTCATGGCATATTCCTAATACTATCCACTGTGGTTTTATGCGGATTATTGTTGTCTCACTGTTTATTCACAGCGTAATTATTATTGAGCGGAAAATTCTGAAACCGCTAAATTTCGTTGAACTGTAAATAATTATATCAATTCTTTGAACAAAGACGCTGACTTTCTTAACACTATTTAAAGTCAAAATGTTAACTATCATTAATCCATTTTGCTCATATTTCTCAAACAGATAGTTTGCAGTCGCTCATATCCGAGTCATAATTACTCTATTGTCTATAAGGCCACTTCATAAGTTCGGAGAGTGTATTGTGCACATTAGTCCAAATGATACGAACCAGTACCGTTACCTCACCTTAGCTAACGGTGTACAGGTTTTACTAATTCACGATCACAGTGCGCAAAAGTCCGCAGCTGCATTGGCAGTGAATGTTGGTCACTTCGACGACCCCTCCGATAGAGAAGGTCTCGCCCACTACTTAGAGCACATGTTATTTTTGGGCACAGAAAAGTACCCTAAAGTTGGCGAGTTTCAAAACTATATTAACCAACACGGCGGTAGCAATAACGCATGGACTGGCACAGAACACACATGTTTCTTTTTTGATGTCTCTCCTAGCGCCTTTGAACAAAGCCTCGATCGTTTTAGTCAGTTTTTTACCGCGCCTCTTTTTAACCCAGAGGCGCTAGATAAAGAACGTCAAGCGGTTGAATCTGAATACAAGCTAAAACTTAATGATGACTCTAGAAGGCTGTACCAAGTCCATAAAGAGTTGGTTAACCCTGCCCATCCTTTTAGCAAGTTTTCGGTCGGTAATTTAGAGACTTTGGCTGATAGAAATGGGCAATCGATTCGAGATGAGATCGTCAACTTCCATTATGAACAGTACTCCGCCGACTTAATGACGCTCACAATGATTGGTCCTCAAGAGCTAGATGAGTTAGAAGCGTGGTGCCACGAAAAATTCTCGGCGATTCCTAATCATGAGCTATCAGGAAAATGTATCACTGCGCCGTACACCGACAATCAATCGACTTCTATCTTGGTCAATGTCGAACCTGTAAAAGAGATACGTAAACTCATACTAACCTTCCCAATGCCAAGTATGGATGAACACTATCAGTCTAAACCTTTGTCCTACTTTGCCCATCTACTCGGTTACGAAGGTGCAGGAAGTTTGATGCTGGTACTAAAAGATAAAGGCTGGATTACCTCTTTATCTGCTGGAGGCGGGACAAGTGGCAGTAATTATCGCGAGTTTACAATCAGTTGTGCGCTCACCCCTCTAGGCCTTGACTACATAGACGATATTACTCAAGCGGTGTTTAGTTATATCTCTTTAATCGCACACAGCGGATTAGATGAGTGGCGTTACCTAGAAAAGCAAGCCGTTCTAGAATCTGCATTTCGCTTCCAAGAACCCACTCGCCCTCTCGATCTGGTAAGCCACTTGGTTGTCAACATGCAGCACTATCAAGAGCAAGACATCGTTTACGGTGATTTCATGATGGAGCGCTACGATGAGGTGCTGCTTAAATCACTACTTGAATATTTTTCACCGACGAATTTGCGTACGACGCTGGTCGCGCATGGCTATGAATACGATAAAACGGCCAATTGGTACTTCACACCCTACTCAGTGACAGAGTTTACTCAGCAACAAATTGAACACTATCTTCAGCCAAGTCCACTAGTGTTTAAACTACCAGAGAAAAATCCTTTCATTTGCTACGACCTTGACCCTAAAGAGCTAGAGATTTCGCACGCGACCCCTCAAGTGTTGGAAGAGTTACCAGGTTTTAAACTGTGGCATTTACAAGATGATGAGTTTCGCGTACCAAAAGGCGTCGTTTACATCGCGATAGATAGCCCACATGCCGTCGAAAACCCTCGAAACATCGTCAAGACGCGCCTTTGCGTAGAGATGTTTTTGGATAGCTTAGCTGCTGATACCTATCAAGCAGAAATCGCAGGGATGGGCTACAACATGTACGCCCATCAAGGTGGAGTGACGCTCACTATTTCAGGGTTTAGCCAAAAACAACCCGAGTTAATGAAACAGATCCTTGAGAGGTTTGCCAAGCGTGAATTCAGTAGCCAGCGATTTAGCACTATCAAACAGCAGCTGCTAAGGAACTGGCGTAACTCCGCCCAAGATCGTCCAATTTCACAGCTTTTCAATGCACTTACGGGCATTTTACAGCCAAACAACCCTCCTTACTCAGTCTTAGTTGAAGCCTTAGAGTCAATAGAAGTGGACGAGTTAGCCAGTTTTGTCGACGCAATTCTGGCCGAGTTACACGTCGAAATGTTTGTCTATGGTGATTGGACGAGAGCTGATGCACTGTCACTTGGCAACACGCTCAAAGATGCATTGAGAGTCCAAAACCAGCAATATGAAGAAGCTTTGCGTCCCCTTATCATGCTTGGCAAAAATGGTTCATTCCAGAGAGAGGTCTTCTGCGATCAAGAAGATTCGGCCACCGTGCTGTACTACCAATGTGATGACACCAGCCCAAAGAGCATCGCTTTGTACTCTTTAGCTAACCACTTGATGTCTGCAACTTTCTTCCATGAGATCCGGACCAAGCAGCAACTTGGTTATATGGTCGGTACGGGGAACCTACCGTTGAATAGACACCCAGGGATTGCGCTTTATGTTCAATCGCCTAATGCGGCACCAATCGACCTTATCAGTTCCATTGACGAGTTCCTCAACGCCTTCTATATGGTGCTACTCGAGCTGAATGAGTACCAGTGGCATAGTAGTAAACGAGGGCTGTGGAACCAAATCTCTACCCCAGATACTACCTTACGCGGACGCGCTCAACGCTTATGGGTGGCTATTGGCAATAAGGATACAGAATTCAACCAGAGAGAAGTGGTGCTAGAAGAGCTTAAGGCGTTAACCCGCACAGACATGATTCGTTTTGTGGTTAACGAACTTAAACCGCGAACAGCAAATCGCCTCATTATGCATACTCAAGGTAATGCGCATCATGAGTCGGAGAAGCTAAATCTTGGTTTGGAGATAGGCTCAATTGAAGAGTTTCAATTGAGACCTAAAGATATCGAACTCGGTTAACTGCTGTCTAACCTTGTAGTCTTAAGCGGCCTGCTCAGACTCAACAATCTTTTTCAATGAATGGGGGTGAAGCTTAATGCACACCCCTTGCCATTTGAATGCCACCGTTGGGTTGTTCAAACGCTCACCTTCTCCTTTCGGGCTTGAGAGCTTGGTTTTGATACCAAGTTCTGGCAGCCTCTCCCACTGAGCCGCAAATTCAGGGAATTGGTTCTGTAGATCAGCTAGGTAATCATCTGCGGTTTGCGCCATTGAAGGCACCACAAACTCTACGTGCTCCCAGCCCTGTTTCGGGTAAATTTTCCCTTCTGCTGGATAAGGTAATTCTAAACACTCAAAACTCCAGCCATGGCTCTCAAGAGGCTTATCGAACGCGATAACCACGATAGGTCGGCCATTAATCTGCGCTTGTGAGATAACTTGCCCATACTCTTGCCACTCCTGATGAGCTTGTTTAGCTAGATCCTGCTCATTAATGCGCATTGCAATATGATCGGCTTGATAGTTAGACAAGTCTAATCCGAGCTTGTCAGCGAGAGTTTTGATTTGAGAAATGAACTCAGGCAGGGTTTGCTGCATTTGCGATGGCAAAAGAGTAGCTTGCTGTAATTGGCTAGTCATCGAACTTTCCTTTATGTACTAATGCGCGAATGTTACCGTCGAATTTTGCCTAGTACCAGCGAAGACATCATTCAAACGCCCAGCCACTTATATTCCTTACATGATGGTTGATAGCAAAACCATTAGTTCGACGTAAAACAATGACATTATCCGGACTTTAAAAGCCGCGAATACTGCTATATTGCGCGCCGTTTATTTTAATCATCTATCAGTAAGGGATCATTATCATGTCTTTTAAGAAAACTCTTCTGGGCGCTAGCCTAGTCCTTTCTGCTTTAACTCCATTTGCGGCCTTATCTGCACCTGGTGATACGTTTGAAATTAAAGGCGGCTACGATTACTGGTCAGGTAAATCCAAAGTAAATGACGTTAACGCAGATAAGCGCCGTACTCAGAACTCTTACTACGTCGGCTTTGAACACTTCGTTCCGTTAATTCCTAATGCAAAAATCCGCTCAACAAACGTAAAGTCTGACAACTCTGACCTATCTTATCGACAAGTAGACTACATCGCTTACTATCG
Source organism: Vibrio sp. R10-SG3-ISO10 (assembly GCF_059834185.1). Lineage (NCBI taxonomy): Bacteria > Pseudomonadati > Pseudomonadota > Gammaproteobacteria > Vibrionales > Vibrionaceae > Vibrio > Vibrio sp. R10-SG3-ISO10. Next base: position 222,769 of record NZ_JCBDHG010000020.1, on the reverse strand, counting down.
TTTAATTGATACCAATATGCTCGGTCTCGATTTCGGCCTAAACATGCAGCATTTTTCTGGCGTGAAAGACAACGATTGGCAACCTGCCCTTTACGGTGACGTAGAGTTTACTATCCCGGCAACACCGATCACCCTGTACTCTACTGCTTCCGCGGGTAAATATGATGGTACACGAACGTTTGACGGTGAGGCTGGTGCGAAATGGACCATAGGAATGGGCCCACTTGATTTAGGCCTAAAAGCAGGTTACCGAATTATGGACAACGAGTTTAAACATAAAGCGACGAAGGACACTAGCTTCCGTATGGACGGCTACTACCTTGGTGCAGAGCTAAAGTTTTAGTCACTGAACTAAACTAAAAAACCGCTAAAGACGGCACTTTTGTAGCCGTCTTTTTCGTTCATGTGCTCCAACGAATCAAAACATGGGCAATTAATATGCAGAAACTCGCTTAAACCATGAATTTTATGCATAAAATCAAACCGTTCGCGTTTGGTTCGTAACCCAGTTCTTTACGATTTGAACAGTCATTCCTCTTGAATGATTTAGTCAAAACGTTATTTTTTTCCTAATAGTAACAAGATCATCAGGAAAAGTAGTAAATTTCCCAGTTCACTCCCTATAAGAGAAGCAATAAAGTTGCTATTATGTGCGCCAAATTTATGAACTAGATCGAGATATGCATTCACTCCACTTGGTGGATATTATTCATGGTTCTTCTCGATGAATCACCCGAATGGTAAAGAATGCATAGCTAACCAATTCCCAAGAATTGAAGGAAGCGCGTGTGAATATCCAAGCACTTATTAATGACAAAGTTTCTCAGGCTTTAGAAGCCGCTGGCGCACCTGCAGGCAGCCCTGCAGCTGTTCGCCAATCTGCAAAACCTCAGTTTGGTGACTACCAAGCCAATGGTGTGATGGGCGTTGCAAAAAAACTAGGGACTAACCCACGCGAGTTCGCGCAAAAAGTATTGGATGTTCTAGACCTAGATGGTATCGCGAGCAAAACAGAAATCGCAGGCCCTGGCTTCATCAACATTTTCTTAAGCGAAGAGTTCCTTGCTAAGCAAGCTGACGTAGCTCTAGCAGATGCTCGTTTAGGCGTTGCAGCAGAAGAACAGAAAACGATTGTTGCTGACTACTCTGCACCAAACGTTGCTAAAGAAATGCACGTAGGCCACCTACGTTCAACTATCATCGGTGATGCTGTTGTTCGTACGCTAGAGTTCCTTGGCCACAAAGTTGTTCGTGCTAACCACATCGGTGACTGGGGTACTCAGTTCGGTATGCTTATCGCTAACCTAGAACGCGTACAAAAAGAGTCTGGTGAAGTTTCAATGGAGCTTTCAGACCTTGAAGCTTTCTACCGCGAGTCTAAGAAGCTATACGACGAAGACGAAGAGTTCGCCGTAAGAGCGCGTAACTACGTTGTAAAACTTCAGAGCGGTGACGAATACTGCGCTGAAATGTGGAAAAAGCTTGTCGACGTTACTATGGTTCAAAACCAACGTAACTACGATCGTCTAAACGTCTCTCTAACTCGCGATGACGTGATGGGCGAAAGCATGTACAACGACATGTTACCTGGCATTGTTGCTGACCTTAAACAGCAAGGTCTAGCGCAAGAAGATGACGGCGCTCAAGTTGTGTTCCTAGATGAATACAAAAACAAAGACGGCGAAGCGATGGGTGTTATCATCCAGAAGCGTGATGGCGGTTTCCTATACACAACCACAGATATCGCTTGTGCTAAGTACCGTTATGAAACACTAGGCGCAGATCGCGTACTTTACTTTATTGACTCTCGTCAGCACCAACACCTAATGCAAGCTTGGACTATCGTTCGTAAAGCGGGCTATGTGCCAGAAGAAGTTTCTTTAGAGCACCACGCTTTCGGTATGATGCTAGGCAAAGATGGTCGTCCATTTAAGACTCGTGCAGGTGGTACAGTTCGTCTTGCTGATCTTCTTGATGAAGCAGAAGAGCGCGCAATTAAGCTGATCGAATCGAAGAACGCTGACCTTGAGTCTGAAGAGAAAGCAAACATCGCGAAAACGGTCGCTATGGCAGCGGTTAAGTATGCTGACCTATCTAAGCACCGTACCACAGACTACGTGTTTGACTGGGACAACATGCTAGCATTCGAAGGTAACACTGCACCGTACATGCAATACGCCTTTACTCGTGTTTCTTCTATCTTCGCTAAAGCAGGTATCTCTATGGATGAGTTGTCTGGTGAGATCAAAGTTACTGAAGAGAAAGAGAAAGCGCTGATTGCTAAACTTCTTCAATTCGAAGAGGCGGTTCAATCTGTTGCTCGTGAAGGTCAACCACACATTATGTGTAGCTACCTATTCGAGCTAGCGGGTCAGTTCTCTAGCTTCTATGAAGCTTGCCCGATCCTAAGCAGTGAAGATGAGTCTGTGAAGCAAAGCCGCTTGAAGCTAGCCGCTTTAACAGCGAAAACTATCAAGCAAGGTCTATCTCTACTTGGTATCGATACGCTAGAGCGTATGTAAGAGAATCGAGAATCGAGAATCGAGAATCGAGAGAAATTGGAAGGTTGGCGTGAGAGCGTCAACCTTTTGTTTTATTTGGCGTATACTAAGCCAATCAGTTAATTACCTACCGGATTATGACATGAGTTTTGAACTGCACCCTCAACTCGCTAAAGATACCACTGTGATTGGTCAATTCCCTTTATGCCTTGCTCTACTGCATAAAGACAACGCTGTACCTTGGGTTATCCTGGTACCTAAGCGAAGCAACTTAAAAGAGTTACATCACTTGCCGATGAAAGAGCAGCAACAGTTCTTGTTAGAATCACAAGCGGTAAGCCAAGCGTTAGAAGCCACACTCCAGCCTGACAAGTTGAATCTTGGTGCACTTGGCAACATGGTACCTCAACTGCACATTCACCACATTGCTCGCTTTAAAGATGACATCGCTTGGCCGGGCCCAGTTTGGGGTAATACAGATGGTCAATTCCGCAGTGATGAGGAGCAAGAGCAGCTTTTGAGTCGAATTAAAAATGTTCTCTCATTGAGCTCTATTTTCACTCCCGCGTAGCTGATTTTCCCTAAGCGCGTATTAAAAAGCCGTTCTATCAAGAACGGCTTTTGCTATCACAAATCACCTACATGGTGACATTCAGAGCTAAGGCATCAGCCTTGACTTTCACGTACCTGATACGAGTGACATTGTGTGACGCATTAGTGTCGACAAATCGTGAGATCTTTCCCTTTTTTATCCACACTGAGAGCATCGCATCAACACCGTCTTCACTCATAGCAAACTTCTTCGCTAACTCGCGACGAGAGATGCTCCCGCTTTGTTCAATACATTGCTTTAGCTCAGAAAGAATCATGCGGTTTGTACCTCTAAAGTTTGGCTTTGCTTGCTACCTACTGACTTAAGAACACGATAGGTCGCAAAGCTCACTAACAAGATACCTGCGATCCACGCTGAACTGGTAACAGGGTGATCAACGAAGTGAGTAACTTGGTAATAAAGCGCCGCACTACCGTAAGCTAAGCCCATCGTCCATACCGCAATAAAGCGGGCATATTTCTGACCAAACTCACGCACGTAAGCACCCATTGCCGCAACACATGGTGTGTAAAGCAAGATAAAGATCAGATATGCAAATGCCGCATTGCTTGAAGCAAAATAGCCTTTCAAGTTACCAAAGATAGACGTGTCTACTTCTTGCTCCTCTGCAACCGCTTGGCTGTCAGTCAAGTCACCGACTTCGATACCTAGTGGATCTGAGTAGCTAAGCCCTGCTAGATTATCTGGAATTGACATCACCGCTTCTTCAAGGCTCACCATCAAGTCGTATTCACCACCTTCTTCTTCGCTTGGTGCATAAAGACTATTTAATGTACCGACTACCGCTTCTTTGGCAAAGATACCCGTGATGATACCAACCGTCGCAGGCCAATTATCCTCTTGAATGCCAATAGGAGCGAACACTGGCGTAACAATTTGCGATGCTTTAGAAAGCACGGAGTTTTCGCTGTCTTGGTTGCCAAATGAACCATCTGTACCTACCGAGTTTAGGAAGCTCAGAATCGTTACAACCACAACGATGGTTTTACCCGCGCCCAAAACAAAGCGCTTCAACTTTTGCCACGTCTTAATCACGACATTGCGCATCGTCGGCAGTTCGTAGTCTGGCATCTCCATTACTAGGCTATCACTTGAGCCTGGGTAAAGTGTCTTCTTCAGAACCAGCCCCGTAAACACAGCTGCAACGATACCCAATAGATACAGTGCGAAAACAATGTTTTGACCACTTTGCGGAAAGAATGCCGCGGCGAATAATGCATAAACAGGCAGTCGCGCACCACATGACATAAAGGGTGCCATAGAAGCCGCGAGTTTTCTTTCACGCTCTTGATCGAGCGTACGCGTTGCCATAATGGAAGGCACGTTACATCCAAAGCCTAAAACCAGTGGAACAAAGGCTTTGCCCGGTAGGCCAATTTTCTGCATCACTTTATCAAGCACAAATGCCGCGCGAGACATATAGCCAGAACTTTCGAGCACCGCCAGGAAAAGATACAGACAAGCAATCACTGGAATAAATGTAGCCACTGTTTGGATACCACCACCAACGCCGTCGGCTAATAAGGTCACTAGCCATACAGGCAGGTGGTCATCGAGTAAGTAGTGTCCACCATCAACAAGTAAAGCGCCAACACCGATGTCAAAGAAGTCGATAAAGGCACTACCGATGTTGATCGAGAACATAAACATCAGGTACATGACAATGAAGAAGAATGGCACACCTACCCATTTGTTGAGAATGACGGCATCGACTTTCTCGGTAAAACTATGGCTTAACTTGCCCTCGCTACGACGGACTTTCTGGCACTGCTGATGAAGGAAAGTGTATTTCACATCTGCAACCAATAGATCGATATCGAGAGCGACTTTTTGCTGCTCCGCTTTAACAATTACTCGGTCAGATTCCGCCAAAGAGTTAATCACCAGAAGATCGTTTTCTAGTGCACGAATCGCCAATGCTCGCTCTGAAACTTCAGATTGCGATTTAAAGATTGGTGCAATAGTTTCAATTGCTTGCTCAAATTCTGCCCCGTAGTCTAGGCGTATTTCATTTAATGCAACCCCTTGTACCAAAGCCTTATGTAGGCGGTCCTTAAAGGCATGAACTTGAGATTTGTTGTTAGCGGAGATTGCCATCACAGGACAACCAAGGACTTTTTCGAGTGCTTTAATGTCGATAGTCTGACGTTCACGCTTTAGTGCATCCATCTTGTTAAGCACAACAACCATAGGGCGGCCAAGCTCACGCAACTGCAAAGTCATATATAAGCTGCGTTCGAGACAGGTGGCGTCTACGACATTGATAATTAAGTCAGCCGGGTGAGTTAACACCGCTCTTGACGCAATGGACTCATCAATACTGTTACCATCATTCCCACTGTCTAATGCATAGATGCCTGGAAGGTCGGTAAGCAAGAAGTCGTCGCTAGAATGTGAGTACTTACCGGTTTTCTTCTCAACAGTCACCCCTGCCCAGTTACCAACTTGTTGTTTAGCACCTGTTAGGCCATTGAAAAGTGTCGTTTTACCACTGTTAGGGTTACCAACAGTTAGAATCTTGTATTCCATTAGTTAGTCTCCACTGTGATTGCATCGGCAATGTTAACGCGAACAGCAAGCGAAACTCCGCGAACTTCGACCTGTAGCGGGTCACCCATTGGTGCTTTTCGAATCAGAGTGACAGGTGTTTGTGGCAAAAGCCCCATCACCATCAGTTTTTTACGAACGTCGTTAGAGAGCTCCGAGAAACCAGTAATAGTGGCCACTTGCCCTTGTTGTAGCTGTGAGAGTTTCATTGCGAGACCAGTTATTTATAATGAGAAGGATTGTTATTTATGCTTACAATTTTATCTTCATCTCTTTTAGCAGATCTTGCCTGAAATCAATGTTTCCAAGTTTCGATAGATGCGTTGAGAATATCTGGCTCAATTTATCGATTAAGAAGTTATAGATAGGGATTACGCTCGCCGTTATCTATGAGGGCCTGGAACGAGTATTAGGTAAATTACATGCTCTCTTATAAGACTCTCTTTAATTAGTAATTGAATGTCGTTAACTTGGCTCATTCCAGATAAAAACGTTAAAACCACACTCGTCAATTACGTCAAAAGATAGATTTTCCTTACGATTCAGTCAGAACAATTACTGATACAAATAAGCAGAATTTTCCATTTACTCTTAAATTACAACAAGTTAGACACCTGTCGCTTTTCTTATGTCATCTTGGCGTTAATTTTATAAGTAAAAAAAGTCCCACTCGTTATAGTTAATCACGTCAAGAGGGAATCCCTTAAGACAACATTGAATTCCAGAGGTGGCGCACCAGCGTCACTCCGGCAGCAAGCGAAGGTGTCGTTGGCACCCGTGGTATAGTCCCCCCGGCTATACCACGATATTTTTTTCTTCCTATCCCTCCACATTCACGCAATCCACGCAATCCACGCAATCCACGCAATCCACGCAATCCACGCAATCCACGCAATCCACGCAATCCACGCAATCCACGCAAAGCGATTATATCCTTTAGCCGTATCTGCAATAGCTTTTTGAGGATTTAAATCGTAGTTTCAAAACAGAGCTATACTACTAGAGGTAAATAGGTGGTCAGTTAATCGCGCAAGAATAGTAACCCGATATTTAGCTTGCTTGGTATCAGAGTGGCATTCCTAAAAACTATCAGCTTTTACCTGTTCGGATTGGATTATTCGAGCTAAAGAAGCGAATGCCTGACAGCGTATTATTAACTCGCTATCAGTACACTGTGGCACGCGCTGATTGCTTATTGCGGTTAATAGCGGCTTTGTTGCTCGACAAACTGAGTAGGTGACATGCCGAAACGGTGTTTGAACCTATGACTAAAGTAAGAAGGATCGTTAAAGCCACACTCGAAGGCAACATCCGACACCTTTTCTCCGGCGAGCAATCGGCGGCATGCGTTGTCTAAACGCACTTCGGTCAAATACTCAGTGAAGGTTTTTTCTATTGATGATTTAAGCCTACGCTGGAGGCTTCGTTCCGATACGTACAACATCTTTGCCGCCGATGAAGTACTAAACTCTGGATCGGTAAAGTGCTCGTCAACTAATTGAATCACTTTTGATAACCATGGATCATCTTGAACAAGTTCAGCGCACTCTTCATCTGCTGGCATCACAATAGGGCTGCTTTCGAACGAGACGCTCTCTTGCCAACTGATTTCCAATAGGTTTCGATCCTGTGAGCTAAACAAGTTCATCTCACCACCGCTTTGGGTGACAAGCTTATGCAAGTTATCTGATGATGTAACGCTACCAGAGTTGGAGTCAAAGGCATCCCCTTGATCCAGCATAGAGAAAACAACCATCTCCCCTTTTTGCACTAACTGAATCACTACCGTTTGATTGCGATAGCAGCGTCTTAAAATACCATCAAACAATAGGTTAAATAACTCATCGAGATTAAAATCATTGAGGCCAATAAATAGCTCTTGCTCAGACTCAAACTCAACAGTCACTCCCACCTTTGCTAATTCGTCTTTCCAACTACTGATCACCGAGTTCACTATCATTGTCAGATTAAACACAGGTAGAGCTTGTCCGTTAGTTGAACGAACATTGATTAACGTTTCCAGTTCTGCCTGCAAATAGCCAATAAGCTGTTCATGGGTCAACGATTGGGAAGCCGTTGTTTTGAGCCTCTCTTTTAACTCATTGACAGATTGACTATAAATCAGCCAACGAACTTCGAGCTGTTTGCGCAGCTGATTGTTGTTTCCAAGTAAAACACGGCTTTGATGACGTAGCTGATTCGTTTTGAGCGCTACTTGAGCTTTAAGTAATCGGTTTGACTTCGCCATTAAGCGTGAACGCCAGTAAACAATGCCCGCGATAACGATCAGTACCGCTAACACATAGCTGACTATCGCTATGTGACTAAAGAACCAAGGCTCAGTGACCGTAAACTGATAGCTGTTACTTTCCCCTTTTACTCGCCCATTTCTGACGGCACGAACTTCTAAGCTATATTCACCAGGCATGAGATGTTCTATGGTCAAGGTACTGCCATCCAGAGCTTGCCAGTCACTGCTTTGATTCAATCGATATTCGAGATTGATATTGCTTGCACTTGGCACGAAGCCAAATTGGAAAAAGATAGACTCTCCATAACCTATTTGTGGTGTCTCTTGCACAGTGTTGGCTAATGAGAAAAGTTTTTGATTGCGTTTGATTTGGCTAAATACCACGCGGGTATCAGGTAAACGACTCACCATTAATTGCTGGGTATTCACTTTCACTAGGCTACTATCCGCGCCTAAGAAAATGGTTCTTTCGCTGTCACTACCAAAAGTACACACTCCTGGCAAAAACTCATTACTGATGACACCGAATGGCTCACCATAATGCTGAGTAAGTGAGCCTTGAGGTGTGTAACGCGATAATCCTGTCGATGAGGTCAGCCAGATACCGTCTTGGTTGTGGATCAAGCATTTTGGTGTCACGTGCCCATCAACCATATCAATGGGCTCGACGTTATTTGTGAACAAATCTAAACGATATAACCCATAACGACTAGCCACCCACAGCTCACTTTCGGATGGCTGAACTGCATCAATCACCTCTCCAAACGGGATACTTTCACCCACGAAACGAATCTGGCCATCACGGACTAGATATATTCCGTGCTCTGTACCTAATGTGACGTAATCTTGTGAAGTCACGTACATTTGGGTTAACTGAGCAGGTAGATACTTGTCGATCATCCATTCAGAACCATACTGTGTTAGCTTACGACTGACCAAATCGAAGCTCCACAGCTGCGTATCACTTGCTCCCCAGAGCATTTGATCATGATTAAACTCTAGAAACTTCACTGTGGTGTTTTTTAGGAAGTTGGGCAAGTCGTCTTCAATAACGTCGCCGGTATCTGCGTCAACGCAGACGATTCCTTTATCCGTTGCCAACCACAGGACGCCATTATGCTCTTCTATGTCATGCACTTTGCCGCGAAATATCGGCTTGCGAGAAGCAGATTTAACTAGATTTAACCTAAACACGCCCTTATTGGTCAGTAGCCAATAACCGTCTTGTCCTTTACTACGATAAAGTTCGACGAGCTTTTCTCCTCGGCTAACGACGGACATATCTTCATTTGAATAGCGGGTAAACTTATGTGAGTAGAGAGAAAAATAGCGGACACCGCGATCGGTGGCGACCCAGATCCCACCGGTATTGTCGTTGAGAAGAGAGTAGATCTTTTCGCCTGCTAAGCTGTTGCCTACTCCAATCCCCTGCTCAAACTTCTGAGTTTCACCTGTTAAGAAGGTATAAACAAACAGACCCTTTTCGGTGCCAATCCAGTACTCCTGATCTGTTTCGGTAATGCTCAATACATGACTACCCGCGATGGTGCGAATTGGCTCGTTCGGCTTATTAATGTTGAAAATAAGCGCGCCATTAAGTGAACCAATGATCAGTTCACGTCGCTTTTCAGAGAAGTAGAGCTTTTCGACATAGTTTTTACCAGAGCTTGAAACATGCTCAAAATGGCTCCCCTCAGAGAGGTAAACACCAGCATTGGTCGCAACGACCCACTTAGAGAAAATAAACTTAGCGTCATTAATCGCGATTTGAGACGACTGGTTGTACTGATACAACTCCATCAGCGAGAAAGTCTGAAACTCACCGCTATCAATTTGATAAGTATAAAAATTACGTTCATCAGAAACCCAGATAAAGCGTTTGGATGAGCCAATTTTTAGAATCTCTGTACCTGGCGTTAAACTAAACACCAACTCCTTCTCTTGATTAGGAACAGTACGGTAGATTTCGTTTTGGAAGAACGACCAAAATGCGTTATCTAGAAAAGCGATTTGTGACGCTTCATGATCAAGCGCCGAGCCCTTCTCAGGGAGGATATGTTGCCCATCAAAAAACAACACTTGATCGCGTACGTCCTGCAACCATATCCCTCCCTCATCAGCAAGGAATAACTGCTTGGCAGCGAATACCTTCCCCTGCGCTAAAGTTGGCAAAGGATAAAACAGCTTAGGTGACGTGTTTGCCGCGATCGTTACTCCCGAATAGAGAATAAAAAGCAGCAAAGTAACAATCTTACTCAAGATAATCCATTTCCTAGCAGCAGAGAATAAAGATCCATTCGTTGGTGCGCTGAGCCTAAAAGCTCTATTGTTATTTTGTGATAATAATTATCTAGGAAATCGGAGGATTAACAAGTAAGGAAAGGAAATAGTTGGTAAGTTTTTCGAGGAGTTCACAGATAATAAGTCAGCCAAAGGCACAAACCTTTGGCTGAATGTCATATTTAACGCATTAAGCAATTACTAAAACTATCAGCAAGATTCTGCTTGAACTTAAAGTAGCCACCTTCAACCGCTTCGACGTCAATTCCTAACGGATCAAGTACACCTGTTTTAGCGTTGCTACCACGAGTGACAGATTCAACCACTGCTGGAGTGAATTGAGGCTCTGAAAATACACATCGAGCTTTTTCTGCCGCTAGCGTTTTACGGATAGAGATCAGGGTTTTCGCGCCAGGTTTGCGTTCAGGGCTCACCGTAAAGTAACCAAGGTGATTTAGAGGAAAGTCTTGCTCAAAGTAACCGTAAGCATCATGGAAAACATAGTAGCCAGCGTCCGCAACAGGCGCTAGCTGTTTAGTAATTGCCGCTTTCTGTTCAGTTAACTGCTGCTTAAACGCTTCTAGGTTTTTTGCGTACTCAGCCTTGTTGCTCGCATCTAGTTCAACAAGTTTTTGCGTGATCGCTTCAGCAACTTGCATTGTCGGTTTATAGCCTAACCAAAAGTGAGGATCGTGAGAACCATGATCATGCCCGTCGTGACCATGGTGGTCGTGATGGCCACCAGCAAACTCACGCAACTCTAATCCATTGATATCACTCAATGTAAGTACATTACCTTGCTCTTTAAGGACTTTCGTTAAGAACGGTTCTAAGTCATTACCGTACCAAACTACAAGATCCGCATTTCGCAGACGCTTTACATCTGAAGGACGCAATGCATAGTCATGAGGTGAGGTATTAGAACCCAGGAGTACATCAGGTTGCGAGATGTTTTTTGTCAATTCAATTGTGATCAGCTGAATTGGTTTGATACTGGTTAGAACGGTTGATGCTTGGGCAATAGACGTACTTGCAAGTACAATCGCGCAAGCCGTTAGAAAACGTTTCATATTATGATGATTACCGACTAGTTATAAGAGTGAATAAATGTTACATTATAACATTAGTCAATTGCAAATGAGTTCCATTCATGTCGACTCTAGTCGAACTCAATAATATTTGCGTTCAATTTGGTGAACGAAAAGTACTTGATAACATTTCTCTTCGTCTTAACAGAGGCGAGATAACCACACTAATAGGCCCGAACGGAGCAGGAAAGTCTACTCTGGTCAAAGTGCTTCTTGGTCTACAAAAAACCTTCAGCGGAACAGTCACCAAGCCGAAAGGGCTAAAGATCGGTTATGTACCGCAAAAGCTTAGGCTCAATGACTCGTTGCCACTTAATGTTGAGCGTTTTCTGCGTTTAGCAGGTAAATACAGCAAACAAGAGTTGAACGATGCGCTGAAGTTAGTCGGTGCTGAGCACCTATTCAAGAGCAACATGCATTCTCTATCAGGCGGTGAGAACCAACGTGTTCTCCTTGCACGAGCATTGCTTCAACGTCCTGACATTTTAGTGCTGGATGAACCTGCGCAAGGTGTCGACGTTCAAGGTCAGATTGATTTGTATGAGCTGATAGATACAATTCGTCATCGCTTTAACTGTGCCGTGTTTATGGTTTCTCACGATTTACACTTGGTGATGGCAAAAACAGATGACGTCGTATGTATTAACCACCATGTCTGCTGCTCTGGCGCGCCTGCTGATATTGCACAGCACCCAAGTTATATCGCGCTGTTTGGTCATACTCATCAGCAACCCTTTGCCTTCTATCACCATCAGCACAACCATCACCATCATGATCTCGCTGGCGATCCCGTCGATGGTGATGCTGACAATTGTTCAAATCATTCTCACGGTCATCATCATGATTGAGTTTTTACTTCCTTCCATTTTGGCGGGCTTAGGTATCGCATTAATCGCCGGACCTTTAGGCTCTTTTGTCGTTTGGCGTCGTATGGCCTACTTTGGCGATACATTAGCTCACGCGTCTCTAATGGGGTTAGCACTCGGCTTCTTGTTAGATATTAACCTTTACCTAGCACTCACGGTTTGTTGTTTGGCGCTAGCGGTTATCTTAGTCACCTTGCAAAAACAGCAACTTGTTGCCACAGATACCCTACTCGGTATTCTTGCTCACAGTGCCCTATCACTCGGTTTAGTCGCAGTCAGCTTCCTTGATAACGTGCGTATTGATTTAATGAGTTATCTTTTCGGTGACTTATTAGCAGTAACACCTGAAGACCTTGTTTACATTTACATCGGCGTAGCTATTGTCTCTTCGGTACTCGCCCTATTTTGGCGCTCACTACTCTCTACTACAGTCAATGAAGATTTAGCAGCAGTAGAAGGCCACAACGTCGACTTAATGCGCCTAATCTTGATGCTCATGGTTGGTCTTGTGATCGCCATTGGTATGAAGTTCGTTGGAGCACTCATCATGACATCTCTATTGATCATCCCTGCCGCAACCGCGCGCCGCTTTGCCAAAGCACCAGAGCAAATGGCACTGCTCGCCTCTATCATAGGTGCAATTGCAGTTCTGCTTGGTTTGAGTATGTCTTGGCACTACGACACCCCTGCTGGCCCGTCTGTGGTTATCAGTGCAACAGCGATGTTTATGTTGAGTCAGCTTTATCGGGTTAAGGGCTAAGAGCGAGATGCGGGAACGGACTTCGTCCTAAGGAAAACTGGAAAACTGGAAAACTGGAAAACTGGAAAACTGGAAAACTGGAAAACTGGAAAACTGGAAAACTGGAAAACTGGAAAACTGGAAAACTGGAAATAGTTTGCAGAGCTGATGGTCACGTCAACCCTTATGATGCTGTCATCCTCAAGAGTGAGGCACGAGCGAGTTGGGGATCTCTTTCAGCGAGCAGATAACCTTCAGAGATTTCCTACTCGTTCCTTCGTCTCTCTATAAAATGACCTTGGCGTTGTTTCAGCGAAACGAAGCAACACGAAGTGAGAAGCCCGATCTCGATTCTAGACTCTCGAAGCGAAGCGTTCTCGAAGGACGAAGTCCGTTCTCAAAACAAAAAAACCGATGCACAGCATCGGTTTTTGTCTATCTCTTGCTAATTAGCTTTCCAGCAGCGAAGCGCTCCGTAGAGCGAAGCCCGTTCCCGAGCGCAGCGTTCCCGCTCTACGCGCCTTCGTTATGCAGCTCTAGGTTTGCTAGGTCTTGCTGGATCTCGCGTTGTACTTTCGCGTCATCGCTGCGTAGAGACTCTAGGAAGTCTAGGTAAGCTTGGTCGATATCGCCTGTAACGTATTCGCCACTGAAGACTGACGTTTCAAACTTCTCAACATCACGGTTACCCATGCCAACTGCGTCGACTAGGTCATCGATGGTTTGGAAGATAAGCTCATCTGCGCCGATTTGCTGACAGATTGCGTCATTGTCACGGCCGTGAGCGATAAGCTCAGTTGCGCTTGGCATGTCAATGCCGTACACATTCGGGAAGCGAATTTCTGGTGCAGCCGATACCATGAAGACTTTCTTCGCACCTGAGTCGCGAGCCATCTCGATGATTTGCTCAGAGGTGGTGCCACGTACAATAGAGTCATCAACCAGAAGTACGTTCTTATCTTTAAACTCAGAACGGATTGCGTTTAGCTTACGACGTACAGATTTCTTACGTTGTTGCTGACCCGGCATGATGAAGGTACGGCCAACGTAACGGTTTTTCACGAAACCTTGGCGGTATGGCTTATCAATCGCTTGAGCAATCTGTAGTGCGATATCACATGATGTTTCTGGAATTGGAATTACCACATCGATATCTAGGTGGTCGTACTCGTCACGGATGCGGTCACCGAGCTTTTTACCCATTTCAACGCGTGCGCTGTATACCGAGATTTTGTCGATAAATGAGTCTGGACGAGCGAAGTAAACAAACTCGAAGATACATGGGTTGAGTACTGGATTGTCAGCACACTGCTTAGTGTGCAGTTGGCCATCAAACGTCGCGTAAATCGCTTCACCTGGTGCAACGTCGCGTAGGAAGTCAAAACCAACTGCATCTAGCGCCACAGACTCTGAAGCAACCATGTATTCGGTTGTACCTGCAACTTCGCGTTTACCTAGGCATAGAGGGCGAATGCCGTTAGGGTCGCGAAAGGCTACCATACCGTGGCCAATAATCATCGCTGTTACTGCGTATGCGCCACGGATAGTACGGTGAACGTTGGTGACTGCGCGGAACACGTCGTCAGCCGTGACGTTACCTTTTACGGTATCAATTTCATGAGCAAGTACGTTAAGTAACACTTCAGAGTCTGAAGTTGTGTTTACGTGACGACGGTCTTTCTCAAACAGTTTTTCACGGACTTCAGACGCATTGGTAAGGTTACCGTTGTGCGCTAGCGTGATACCAAATGGAGAGTTTACATAGAAAGGTTGAGCTTCTGACGCGCTTGAACTGCCTGCCGTTGGGTAACGAACATGGCCGATACCTACGTTGCCTTGGAGTCTTTGCATGTGTTTAGCTTCAAACACATCTTTGACCAAACCATTCGCTTTTCTCAGACGAAAACGATTGCTTTCTATGGTACAAATACCCGCGGCATCTTGGCCACGATGCTGCAATACCGTCAATGCATCATAGATAGACTGGTTTACAGGCGAAGTGCCCACGATTCCAACAATACCACACATGTCCTAACCCTCGATTTTGACAATGACTGGCGCGTTATAGCGCGCCAGATAAGAAACTAGATGTTGCTTGTAAGTGTTCGAAGAAAGGGGCAATGACGCGGCTAAACTCCGGCACCAGTTGCGAACCTTTCCACCACTGTGAGTCTGGAAACGATGTAAACGCATCCATAAAAAATAGCCCGGCAGACACAATAAGAACACCACGCAAACCGCCAAAGACGACGCCTAATACTCTATCTGTCCCCGACAAACCTGTTTTTTGCACCAGTTGGGCGATCACGTAGTTGACGAGAGCACCAACGATTAAAGTGGCAATAAACAAGGCTGCAATCGCGGCACCGTTGCGGAACATGTCATCTTGGATATTGGTAAAGTAGACCGCTAGTTTCGCGTAGTACTGACTCGCGATAAAAAACGCTCCAAACCAAATCACTAATGACAACGCTTCTTTAGCGAAACCACGAACTAAACTGATCAAAGCCGACAGGCCGATCACACCTAAAATGACAATATCTAACGGATTCATTCTGTACTTACATCTTAAGTTGGCGCGCATTTTAACAGAAAAAACGCTGACGCAAACGTTTTCTTATGGATTTAGTGGTTTAAATTTGAGCAATTGACCTTTTGAACCGGTAATTTTTTCCAGTTCGATGATCTGGCGCTCAAGCTTACTCTTTGAAACATCAGGACCAATAATGACTCGGGTAAAACCATTTTCGGGTTTGGTGTGTGCCTGATAACCGCGCTTTTGTAGATCCTTAACCAGATTTTTGGCGTTGTCAGCATTCTTCAATGCCATGAGCTGGACGATCCAGGCGCTATCTTGGTATTCGTTACGCTCTGGGACTTCTTTTATTACCACTGGCAACGGCTTATCTTCAGCTATAGGTTCCTGAGTCACCGCAACTTCAATCGGCGTGTCAGGTAAACTTTGACTATCATCAACCGGATCAAGTATTTCAAAACTTTCAAGCTCGCTGTCGAGCTCTGGTTTAAGGGGGATGCTTGCGATTTCTTCTTTGTAATGGGTTTTCTTGCCATCTAATACATCTGGTAAAACAATAATCCCTATTGCGACAAGGATAATGGTACCAACGAGACGGCTCTGAAATTTGCTTGCCATTTATTCACCTTTGTTTTGCCAATGCTCTAGCACTTCACCCACAGTGTGGAAAGAACCAACAACGAGGATGACATCTTGTGGCGTTGCGTTTGTCAATGCCGCTTCAAATGCTTCAACTGGATTCGAATACTCGGCAGTCCCTGACGGCAGGTACTGACATAGTTCATCTGAACTCGCCGCACGTGGACCAGAAAGAGAAGCTGGATACCAATTGGCAGCGATTGGGCTTAGCGCATTGAGCGTCGCTTCAACGTCTTTATCGTGCAGCATTGCCACCACAGTATGAATGTTCTTACCTTGGTATTTTTGCCCAACACGTTCAACTAAGTACTCTGCAGAGTGCGGGTTGTGCGCAACATCTAACAAGATTGTTGGCTCTGTGCTGATCACTTGCATACGACCGGGTAATTGCGCGTTTTTAAGTCCATTCACGATGTTCACATCGCTTAGGTCTAAGTTCGCTGTCGCCAGTGCCATAAGCGCGGTCGCTGCATTTTGTAGGGGTAAACCTGGGACAGGGAGTTCGTCGAGGGTGTAACTTCCATGTGTCCACTGCCAAATCGACTCGTTTTGCAGCTTGTAGCTGTACTGAATATCAACAGGGTAGAACTCTGCACCAATATCATCAGCGTGAGCTGCAACAGTCGCAGGCGCTTTTGGTTGACCACAGATTGCAGGTTTACCGCTGCGGAAAATACCCGCCTTCTCGAAACCGATCACATTGATATCATCACCAAGCCAATCAACATGATCGATGGCTAGGCTAGTAATCACAGAAACATCATGATCCACCACATTGGTCGCATCTAAGCGACCACCTAATCCAACTTCAAGCAGAACAACATCTACTTTCTCTGTTTGGAAAAGACGCAAGGCAGCTAGGGTGCCATATTCGAATAAGCTTAAGCTGATTTCGCCGCGCTGTTTCTCGATAAAATCAAACGCTTGCGCATGCTTATCATCACTAAGATCTTCGCCATTGATACGAACACGTTCGTTGTAACGAATGAGATGAGGAGAACTGTAGACACCAACAGAGTAGCCAGCATCAAGTAAGATCGCTTCCATTAAGGCACAAGTAGAACCTTTGCCATTAGTACCAGCAACAGTAATAACAGTAGGAGCAGGTTTAGTAAGGTTTGCTGATTGAGCAACAGCTTGAACGCGGTCTAGACCTAGGTCTATCGCAGAGGTATGGATGTTGGTTAAATAATCAAGCCACATCGACAGTGGAGATGTGGCTTGAGGAATTTGGCTTTGACTCATCTAACTATAACCAATTGATTGTGGTTGCTTGTTAGTGAGTTACTTTACCCTTTTTCGTCTGCTTCTGGTACAGAATAAGCAGCTTCATTTGGCGAATCGTTAACAGAAACCACCAAAGGTGATGGATTGTTGTTCATCTTCGCCATTAGGCTACCAATACGCTGACGCATTTCACGGCGGTCAACGATCATATCGATTGCACCATGCTCCAGAAGGAATTCACTACGCTGGAAACCTTCCGGTAGATCTTCACGTACAGTTTGTTCAATTACACGACGACCTGCAAAACCGATCAGTGCTTTTGGCTCACCGATGTTGATATCACCCAGCATCGCTAAACTCGCAGATACACCACCCATAGTAGGGTCAGTCATCACTGAAATGAAAGGTAGACCTTTTGCAGACATGCGCTCTAGCGCTGCACTGGTTTTTGCCATCTGCATTAGAGACATTAGCGCCTCTTGCATACGTGCACCACCACTTGCTGAGAAACACACTAGACCACAGTTTGCTTCCATCGCTGCTTCTGCTGCACGAACAAAACGCGCACCAACAACAGAACCCATTGAACCACCCATGAAAGAGAAGTCAAATGCACACGCAACGATAGGTTGGCCAAGAAGCTCACCTTTCATTACAACTAGTGCATCTTTCTCGCCACTGCTTTTCTGAGCCGCAGAAATACGATCTTTGTATTTCTTCGAGTCTCTGAACTTCAGTTTATCTTGCGGCTCAAGCTCGTCGGCAATCTCTACACGATTATCTTCGTCTAGGAATGTTTCAAGGCGACGACGCGCTCTCATACGCATGTGATGGTCACATTTCGGACACACTTCTAGGTTACGCTCTAGTTCAGCGTGGTAAAGCACCTGTTCACATGAAGTACATTTAGTCCAAACCCCTTCAGGGATAGACGCTTTACGTGAACTAACGATGTTGCTTTTTTCTAAAATCTTTTCAAGCCAACTCATGGAAGACCTTTTCTCTCTACTCCCACGCCTAAAGCGAGGGATACAAATTCTGAATTTACGCGTGAGGATTAAAGCATATTAAATGCCAAGTGTAGACAAAAAACTGGTTGTACCTATTTCTTGAATCAATTCCTCACACACTAAAGACCTGATTAGTTCGACAATTTACCACGGTTTAGTTCAAATTGTCTGGCAAAAATAGTGGCCCAATCGGCACTCTTGGCAATTGGAATTCTTCTGGGTAATCAACATCCACCAAGTACAAGCCTTCCGCTTTCGCCGTCGCCCCTGCTTGCTTACGATCTTTGATCTCGAGTAGCTCTTTTATCCACTCTGGTTTCTGTTCGCCTCGACCAACACAAATCAAGCTACCTGTAATGTTACGAACCATATGGTGAACAAATGCATTGGCTTTAATATCGATCACGACATACTGGTTATGGCGCGTCACATTAATGTGCATCATATTGCGCCAAGGACTGCGTGATTGACAATGTGTCGCTCTAAAAGATGTGAAGTCGTTTTCACCAAGCAGGTACTGCGCGGCTTGATGCATCTTGTTTTCATCCAACTCACCGTGATAGTGACTGACACCCGATGAAAGAATACCCGGCCTGAGCGCGCTATTAAAAATGATGTAGCGATAACGACGAGCGGTCGCAGAGAAACGCGCGTGAAACTCGTCAGGCACTTCTTTTGCCCAGCGTACAGCGATATCGTCTGGCAGATTCGCGTTGGCTCCCATCGTCCAAGCGACCATTTTGCGTGTTGCTGTGGTATCGAAATGAACCACCTGCCCTGTACCGTGTACGCCTGCGTCAGTACGACCCGCACATTGGACTTCAATAGGATGGTTTGCAACGATGCTCAATGCGCGTTCTAGCTTCTCTTGTACGCTTTTTACTTCTCGCTGGCGTTGCCAACCAAAATATTGAGTGCCGTTGTATTCGATGCCTAAAGCAATTCTCATCAGGATGTTCTCGTTGAATTGTTGCTACTAAGGTCTGGTGACCAAATCTTGGGGGCGGCAGTATATACCAAAAAACAAGGGGGCTAAACAGCAGCCCCCTTTTCACTTGTTATCTAGATTCACCTAGCCCTTATTGATGGTATCAATCAGGTTCTTCGCTTCTCGGCGAATCTCATCACTACCATCAACGATGGCCTCTTCTAGCAGCTTAATCGCTCCTTGAGCATCATTCATCTCAACGTAGATTTTCGCTAGATCTAGCTTACCGGCCGCTTCTGCATTGGCATCAACATCTGCCGCATCACCAATATCACCAATCACATCAGGGAAGTCATTCAAACCGACATCGAGCTTAAGCTCATCATCAATCGCTTGCTCTTCTTCCGACTCGACTTCCGCCATTAACTCATCAATGGTTCGGTAGCTGTTGTCATTCGGGTTGAACTCTTCAAGCTCTGGCTGGTCTTCCCAGTTTTCATCCAGTATCTGAGCTTGTTCAGGCTGATTATCTTGCGCCCAAACATCCGCCTCATCTTCAGGGATCTCATCAGGAATACTTGCCTGCTGCTCAGGTGACAGATTGAATCCATTCCAATCCTCTCCCATTTCAAGCATGGCATCGATATCCATGCCCGCACTGTCAGAAGTGGTGGCATCTATCGGGGTATCAAACGAGAAGTTTGCTGTTTCAGGCTGTTCTTCCGATAACAGTTCATCAAACGCTTTCTCATCGTAGTCTTGATGAGCGAGGTCAATCTCTTGCGCAGATGGAGCAACATTTTCTGAAGGGATCTCACTCAGCTCTGGAAGCTCAACAGGCTCTAACTCAAAATCATCTTCTGTCAGTTCGTCACTGGTTGGTTCAAGATCATCCAGCGCGTCTTCTTCGTTATATTGAGGAAGATCGGCTTCAGCAATTTCAATCGACTCATTGCTCGGTTCCGCTACAGGAGCCTCACTGTCTAGTAAAGGTTCATCAGCAACATCAGCTAAAGCTTCTTCTTCACCAAACTCCGGTAGCTCTAGATCATCAAGCTCGAATGCTTCATCCGCTAGCTCAGCTGTTGGTACTTCAACCTCTGGCTGAGGCTCCTCGGCTACATCAGCCAACACCTCTTCTTCACCAAACTCTGGTAGCTCTAGGTCATCAAGTTCAAACGCTTCGTCTTCTAGTTCCGCATTTGGTGCTTCAACTTCTGGCTCAGGCTCCTCGGCAACATCCGCTAAAGCTTCTTCTTCACCAAACTCTGGTAGCTCTAGAGCATCAAGCTCAAACGCTTCGTCCGCTAGCTCAGCTGTTGGTGCTTCAACTTCTGGCTGGAGCTCTTCAACGACTTCAACTAATGCTTCTTCTTCACCAAACTCTGGCAGTTCTAGGTCATCAAGCTCAAACGACTCGTCTTCGAGTTCTGCCGCTGGTGCTTCAGTTTCTGACTGAGGCTCCTGTGCAACATCAGCTAATGCTTCTTCTTCACCAAATTCTGGCAGCTCTAGATCATCTAGCTCGAACGACTCGTCTTCGAGTTCTGCCGCTGGTGCTTCAGTTTCTGGTTGAGGTTCCTCGGCAACATCAACTAAAGCTTCTTCCTCTCCAAACTCTGGCAGCTCTAGGTCATCAAGCTCGAAAGACTCATCTTCGAGTTCAGCAGTTGGTGCTTCAACTTCTGGTTGCGGCTCCTGCGCAACATCTGCTAATGCTTCTTCCTCGCCAAACTCTGGCAGTTCTAGGTCATCAAGCTCGAAAGACTCATCTTCGAGTTCAGCAGTTGGTGCTTCAACTTCTGGTTGCGGCTCCTGCGCAACATCTGCTAATGCTTCTTCCTCGCCAAACTCTGGCAGTTCTAGGTCATCAAGCTCAAACGACTCGTCTGCTAGTTCAGCGCTTGGTGCTTCAACCTCTGGCTGAGGCTCCTCGGCAACATCAGCTAAAGCTTCTTCTTCACCAAATTCTGGTAGCTCTAGGTCATCAAGCTCAAACGACTCGTCTGCTAGTTCAGCGCTTGGTGCTTCAACCTCTGGTTGAGGCTCCGGCGCAACATCAGCTAATGCTTCTTCTTCACCAAATTCTGGCAGTTCTAGATCATCAAGCTCAAACGACTCGTCTGCTAGTTCTGCCATTGGTGCTTCAACTTGTGGTTGAGGCTCCTGCGCAACACCCGCCAGTGCTTCTTCACCAAATTCTGGTAGCTCTAAGTCATCTAGATTGAACGACTCGTCTTCGAGTTCAGCCGTTGGTGCTTCAACTTCTGGCTGAGGCTGCTCGGCAGCTTCGGCTAAAGCTTCTTCTTCACCAAATTCTGGTAGCTCAAGGTCGTCTAGCTCGAACGACTCGTCTTCGAGCTCTGCCGTTGGTGCTTCAGCTTCTGGTTGAGGCTCTTCAGCGACTTCAGCCAATGCTTCTTCTTCACCAAACTCTGGTAGTTCAAGGTCATCAAGCTCGAACGACTCGTCTGCAAGTTCCGCAGCGGGTGCTTCAACTTCTGGCTGAGGCTCCTGCGCAACATCAGCGAGTGCTTCTTCTTCACCAAACTCTGGTAGCTCTAGATCATCAAGTTCGAATGCTTCGTCCGCTAGATCGCCCGAAGGTGCTTCAATTTCTGACTGAGGCTCCTCAGCAACATCTGCCAGTGCCTCTTCTTCACCAAGCTCCGGTTGCTCTATTTCGTCTAACTCAAACGACTCGTCTGCAAGTTCAGCGCTTGGATCTTCAATTTCTGCTTGGGGTTCTTCGGTGACTTCAGAGAACGCTTCATCCGCGATATCAGGCAAATCCAATTCAACTGGGCCTTCTACTTCAGACTCAGCTTGCGACGCTAAGCTATCTTCTGCTTGAGGCTGCTCGGTTTGCGGCTCGTCATCAATTAGCCAATCATCATCTTGAGGGACACCAAATTCATTTGGAATCGCCTCTGGCATCGGAGCAGTAGATTGAGCTTCAACTGGTGCCTGTGTCGATTCAGGAACTTCTTGAATATCCTCGACTGCTTCAGCGATTTCTGGAGTCTCTTCTTTCAGTGTGTCGCTTTGCTCTTGTTGTGCAAGCACATCATCTTCAACAATTTCTTGTTGCTCAGCACCTGAAGCCGACGTTGCCTCATCCAATCCAACCGATGGGCTTTCTACAACTTGTGCTGACTCGGGAGTACTTTCAGGTCTCTCAACTTCATCAATTGCTGAGGTTAGCCAATCATCGTCTTGTGTCTCAGCACTCGAAAAGTCTTCAGATTCTGCTTCGTTAGATGGCTGACTTTCATCGGCCACTTGCTCCGCTTCATCACCCAGTTGTTCCGCTTCTTCGCTGTCAAACTGAGGGTTTTCAACTTCTTCAATCGCAGATGTTAGCCAATCGTCTTCATCATCTTCTTCTGGCTCTGGCTCTGGCTCTGGCTCTGGCTCTGGCTCTGGCTCTGGCTCTGGCTCTGGCTCTGGCTCTGGCTCTGGCTCTGGCTCTGGCTCTGCAAGCTGAGCTTGGTCAATCTCTGTGTCTAACGCAACTTCATCGGTTACGTTGGCAGCAGGAACATCGTCTAGATCGAGTTCATCAAGAAGTGGGTCCCCCTCCGGAGCTACACTTAACAAGTCATCGATAAAATCTTCACTAGCGAAGTCTTTGTTGTCAGTTGCTGGCGTCTCTAGTTCAATAGACGGCTCATCAGTAGAATCAGCTTCCAGTTCAGGTTCTGATGCCGGCTCTGGCAGCTCTTCTTGTTGATCGATTTCAAGCAGTTCTTCAAATAAGTCGGTCGCATCGTCACCCAGATCTTCGTTGCTGTCTGCTTGAGGATCAGAGTCAACCACATCTCCGAGTAATTCTGTACTATCCGCTAAATCGATCTCTTGAGCTGACGTATCTTCACCAATAAGCTCGTCAAGTTCAGTGTCTAAATCAAATTCGTCTGCACCTTCTGACTCAGCGATAAATTCATCTAAAAGGTCGGTGCTTTCTTCAGCAGGTTCATCAACCGAGATTAGCTCATCAAAGGCATCGACTTCATCGCTAGCCTCTTGCGGTGCAGCCGACTCTTCAAGAAGCTCATCTAAAAGGTCTGTGCTATCTGCACTGACTTCGACACCTTCTTCATCGACAACTTCATCAAGCAGCGCTGTTTCATCAAGCGCATTCGCTTCTAGCGTTTCTAGATCCGCCTGCGCTTCCATTTGGGCAAAGATATCATCGATTTCGCTATCAGAAGCTAAGCTCGGTTCCGTTGAGTCATCGCTTAAATCGAAGCTGTCTTCGCCTTCATCAAGCAAGCTATCAAAATCGAGGTCATCACTGCTGTCATCTTGAGCTTCGTTAAATAGATCATCCAATAATGACTGATCCAACTCATCGGAGCCTAGCTCCTCGCTATCACCATCTTCGGCTAGAAGTGAGTCCAACTCATCTTGCGAGAACTCACCATCATCGGACAGATCGAAACCTTCGTCATCGGAATCATCAATGACCACCTCATCGAGAGCGCGCTCCATCTCTTCAAGACCAAGTGCCTTTTCATCACCGTTGACACTAATGCCGTTCGAGCTCATATCAACATCGACATCAGCCAGTGATTCATCTAGATCACCGTCATCGCCTATCCCTGCAAATGGGTCATCGCTGTCTTCACCTTCAAGGTTGAAATCAAGATCGCTATCATCTAGGTCGGCAAATACATCCACTTCATCTGAATCAGCGTCAGGGTCGACTGAGTCGTCGCCAAATAGTTCTTCTTCATCCTTATCCGATTCGCCAAACAAGTCGTCATCGAGCAGTAAATCATCGTCGATATCTTCATTAAGCGTTTCAGGCACGACTGGCGCAACAGGTTGAACAGGTTGCTGCTCTGTTGGTGCGGCTTGTGGCTCTTCTTTAGAGCGACGGCCCAACAGCATCATGATGATGAGACCAATCAATAATCCCGGGATGATGGCTAATGCTGCAACTAACCAAGTATTTGAGAACAGTTGGTCCATTGCCGAAGGCGCCATTTTTTGCTCTTCTGCTAGGCGCATACGTTCAGCTTCTAGAAGTTTTTCGACTTCTGTGCGTATCCGGTCTTCATCTCCGAGCTCGTCTTTTAGCACATCAACTTCGGATTGAACCTCGGCCAACATTAAGCGCAGCTTATGGTTCTTCTCTTCTAGTGCCATCAACTCTGTTTCAGAGGTTTCAAGCTGGTTCTCGAGTGACTTAACCTGTTTCTGCTTTTCTTGCGATGCGATAGCTTTTAAATCACTGTCTTTCTCAGGCATCATCTCCGGGGCAGTTTCAACTGCTTTTTCCATCGGCTTAGCCATTTCATCAGGCTTATCCACTGGAACAACATTGACTGCTGGAGCCTGTGGTTGAGGCGTTGCAATACTAGGTGCTTTACCCAAGCGAGCTTGGTGCGCTGCCATCACGTTGACAGCTTCTTGAGTGGAGACACTACGAACTTGGCTCAGAGAAGGAATACGAATGGTACTCTGAGGGATCAGCTCGTGGATATTTTGGTTTTCAAACGCTTGAGGGTTGAGTTGAAAAATGGCGTAGAGCGTTTGTTGAACAGTAACTGCGTTAGAAGGGCGTAACTGAGAGGCAATACTCCACAACGTCTCTTGCTCCGTTGTAGGGCCATAAAATCTTGACGGTTCTGCCGTACGCGCATCACGAGCAAGAGGCTCTGAAAATTGGGGAGATGACTGGATCTCACCATTTGGCCCTTTAAGGCGAATGCTCTCCGCGTTTACGATAGTAGTTTGAGTCACGGCAACCATTGCTAGAGGCAATAGTAGACGCTGTAAAAGTCGACGCATATAAGGCTCAGCTATGTGCTCAATTAAATTAATGACGATGATCTGTTAAATATATCGGATAAACCACTCAAAACTATAGGTGGATAGGCAAAAAATGTGTGTCCGGCGCCATATTCGCATTAATCTCACACAATTTTTCAAAATTCGATTAAAAAAGCCTCACACTATGGCGAGGCTTTGATTAGACAATTATCAGCAACAGCAGAGTTTTAGTTTGTCTAGTAGTAGTCGCGAATCAGTACTTCGGCGATTTGAACAGCATTAGTTGCCGCACCCTTGCGAACGTTGTCTGCCACTACCCACAAGTTGACACCACTATGGTGGCTGATGTCGTTACGGATACGACCTACCATCACGTGATCTTTACCGCCTGCATCGCGAACTTGTGTTGGGAAGTCATCACCATGGAAAACTTCAACACCTTCAGTTTGCTCTAGCAGATTAATCACTTCTTGCGCATCGATTGGTGCACATGTTTCTAGATGGACTGCTTCCGCATGACCATAGAAAACAGGTACACGAACACAGGTAGGGTTTACAGTAATACCTGGATCGTTGAAGATTTTCTGTGTTTCCCAAACCATCTTCATTTCTTCACGGGTATAACCGTTTTCCATGAACTGATCGATTTGCGGAATACAGTTAAACGCGATTTGTTGAGAGAACTCTTCGTTCTCTGCTGGCATGCCGTTAAGTAGCTTAGCCGTTTGGCCTGCTAATTCATCAATACCCGCTTTACCTGCGCCCGACACTGACTGATAAGTAGATACGTTGATACGCTCAATACCAACTGCATCATGAATTGGTTTTAAAGCAACCAACATCTGAATTGTTGAACAGTTTGGATTAGCGATGATATTGCGGTTACGGAACTCGGCAATCGCTTCAGGGTTCACTTCAGGCACGACTAGTGGAATATCGTACTCGTAGCGGAACTGTGAGGTGTTATCAATCACGATAACACCTTCATCTGCCGCGATTGGCGCCCATTTAGCAGACAAATCTCCACCCGCTGAGAATAGCGCGATATGCGCTTGAGACCAGTCAAACTCTTCTACATTTTGAACGCGAACTGTTTTACCGTTAAAGCGATAAGTCTTACCTTCACTGCGCTCACTGGCTAGCAGGTAAATTTCACCCACTGGGAATTTGCGCTCTTGCAGCACTTCGATAATTGTTTCGCCGACTGCACCAGTCGCGCCTAAAACTGCAACATTATATTGTTGGCTCATTGACTTACCTCAACCTGAAAACCTAGTTTTGCTAGTGGGGATAGATTGCATGACTCTCCACCGACTAACGTGACTGCACTGTACTCTCGACGATCCCAATAGTTTTTACGCATCAGGTCAAACGAACCAGGCTTGCTGATTTCACGTCGGAATAAGGCGTCATCTTTACGCACATCATAGACTAGCTGCGTGATGTTGTGCAGCGTTGCTTCATCCCACTCACGATCTAAATTGAGCTGTGGGACTGGCGCAATGGGCAGCAAGTCACTGGCATGCGCACGTAATTCATTGTTTAGAAACTCACAGTAGCTATTGAAGATCATTGTCGTACCGCGAGCTTTCCCCTCTAAGCCATAACCTGCCACATGAGGGGTTGCGAATGCTAGCAGAGGCAGAAGCTCCATATCAACCTCTGGCTCAAATTCAAATACGTCTAATGCCGCTACGAACCCATCATTCTTCTGTAAGCGCGCTTTTAGTGCAGCGTTATCGACAATTGGGCCACGAGCCGCATTGATTAAAATTTGGTCACCGCGTAACGTTTCCAACACTGCTTGATTAATTAGGTGATGGGTTGGGTGCTCACCATCACGCGTGATAGGGGTATGCAGAGTGATAATGTCAGCTTGCTCTAACAGCTCAGGCAAAGGGGTAAATTGACGAGTGTCCCCTTCAGCTTGTTTAGGTGGGTCGTTGATCAATACATTAATGCCGATGCCTTCTAAGCATTTCTGTAGATAGCTTCCCACTTGGCCCGCACCAATAATGCCCACGGTTTTATCAAACACAGAGAAGCCATGCTGCTGAGCAAGCACCATCATTACACTGAAAGCATATTCTGCGACGCCTACTTTGTTACAACCTGGCGCGGCAGTAAAGTAAATGCCTTTTTCTTTGAGTAGCGCTTGATCGACGTGATCCATCCCCGCAGTGGCTGTGCCGACAAATTTTAGCTTGTTCGCTTTAGCGATTAGCTCTGCGTTAACCTTAGTCACTGAGCGAATCATTAACGCATCAACATCGATTAAGTCATCGGCGGTCAAGGTGCGACCGGATTTTAAAACAACCTCACCTAGCTGACTAAAAAGCTGTTCAGCATAAGGCATATTTTCATCTACAAGAATTTTCATGGGTTTATCGATTTGGCTTTGAATGGCATTGATTGTGCAAAAAAGGTGAGTCAGTGTCGAGCAATTATCTGATCATCTCTATATCACGAGGGTATTAGATAGAAAAATGCCCGGCACTTGGCCGGGCAATGGTCCAGAACAAAAGGATCTTAACCCGCTCTCCATGGGTTAAAGTCTGCGTCTGTTAGACTAACCTTTATTACTAAAGGTTAGTCAGCTCTGGAAACTGGATTGCTCGCTAATGAGCAAATTCAGTTAGCCTTGGTATTTCTTGATAACTAGCGTAGCGTTTGTGCCACCAAAACCAAAACTGTTTGACATTACTGTCGTCAACTCTGCGTCACGCTTCTCAGTCACGATATCTAGACCTTGTGCTGCGTCATCTAGAGTCTCAACGTTTACGCTTGGTGCGATAAAGCTGTTTTCTAGCATTAGCGTTGAGTAAATTGCTTCGTGAACGCCTGCTGCACCTAGCGCATGACCTGTCATCGCTTTAGTTGCTGAAATTGCTGGGCTGTTGTCACCAAATAGCTCTTGGATAGCACCTAGCTCTTTCACGTCACCGACAGGTGTAGAAGTACCGTGCGTGTTTACGTAGTCGATGCTGTCTACATCTTGCATCGCCATCTTCATACAACGAATCGCGCCTTCACCTGATGGTGCTACCATGTCGTAGCCGTCAGAAGTTGCGCCGTAGCCAACGATCTCACCGTAGATTTTCGCGCCACGTGCTAGAGCGTGCTCAAGCTCTTCGATAACCATCATGCCGCCACCGCCAGAGATAACGAAACCGTCACGGTTTGCATCGTAAGTACGAGACGCTTTGTCTGGTGTTTCGTTGTACTTAGTTGATAGTGCGCCCATTGCGTCAAACATCATAGTTTGAGACCAATCTAGCTCTTCACCACCACCAGCGAATACGATGTCTTGTTTGCCTAACTGGATAAGCTCCATTGCGTGGCCAATACAGTGTGCAGAAGTTGCACATGCAGAACTCATTGAGTAGTTCACGCCGCGAATCTTAAATGGCGTTGCAAGACATGCAGAAACCGTTGAAGACATAGTGCGTGGAACCATGTAAGGACCAACACGTTTTACGCCTTTCGCACGCATTGTGTCTGTCGCAACAGTTTGGTTTAGTGCAGATGCACCACCCGAACCAGCAACAATACCCGTGCGATCGTTAGAAACTTGCTCGTCAGTTAGACCCGCATCTTCAATTGCTTGCTGCATTGATAGGTATGCATACGCAGCCGCATCACCCATAAAGCGCATCTGTTTACGGTCAATGTGCTCTGCTGGGTTGATTTTTAGATCACCCCATACCTGTGAACGAAGACCTTGTTCTTTAAACTGCTCAGAGGCAGTAATACCAGATTTACCTGCTTTTAGAGACGCTAAAACTTCTTCGACGTTGTTACCGATACTTGAAACAATACCCATACCGGTGATTACGACTCGTTTCATTATGACATTCCTATAATTCAAAAATCCGCTAGATGATAACTAAGATAGCGGGGAAAAGTGGTCAGCTTTCCCTTAAAACCGTACAATTGCAATCATATTATCGTTTTTATTCACATATTTCCGACACTATGACCTCGATTACTAATGCCCAACTAGGCTGGAACGATGCGGGTACGCCTGTTTCAGATCAGTTTGATGATGTCTACTTTTCTAACGTCAATGGCCTTGAAGAAACCCGCTATGTGTTTCTACACCAAAATCATCTCCCGCAAAGATGGCAAACGTATGACCAACGCCGTTTCGTCATCGCCGAAACTGGCTTTGGTACTGGGTTGAATTTCCTAGCTGCATGGCAATGGTTCGATCAATTTAAGCAGCAACACCCAGATGCGCCACTAAAAGAGCTCCATTTCGTGAGCTTCGAGAAGTATCCGCTCAGTCAGGAAGATCTGATTAAAGCGCATCAATCTTGGCCAGAGCTGGCTGAATATGCGGAGAAATTGCAAAAGCACTACCCTATTGCGGTTCCAGAATGTCACCGCATTGTGCTTGAAGATGGTGCGATAACGTTGGATCTGTGGTTTGGCGATATTAAAGACTGTATGCCTAAAGTACCGGTGGCCGAGCAAGGTCTTGTTGATGCTTGGTTCTTAGATGGTTTTGCTCCAAGCAAGAACCCTGAAATGTGGAATCAGGATCTCTTCAATGGTATGGCCAAGCTCGCCAAGCAAGATTGTACCTGTGCGACTTTCACTGCAGCAGGTTTTGTGCGTAGAGGACTAATTGAAGCTGGCTTTGAAATGAAGAAGGTCAAAGGCTTTGGTACCAAACGAGATATGATTGCCGGCAGCCTGACACAGCGCCAAGCGGAGACTAATTTTAAACCTTGGTTTGCTCGCACACCTTCTAGTCAATCAGAGTCTATTGCCATCATTGGTGGCGGTATTGCTAGTGCAACATTAGCTAAAACTCTACTGAGACGCGGAAAGAAAGTTGCATTGTATTGCCAAGATGCTCAACCAGCTCAAGGAGCTTCTGGTAATCGTCAGGGTGCCGTTTATCCGCTGCTTAATGGTGATCACTCTGGGGTATCTCGCGTTTTCGCTCCGGCTTTCCTTTTTGCCAGACAATTTGTCGAGCAAGCGGCCGAGAAGATCAAGTTTGATCATAGTTGGTGCGGCGTTACCCAATTAATGTGGGATGACAAATCAACGGACAAACTTGAGCGAATGCTGAGCGGCAACTTTGACAAACAGTTGATTCACCGTTTAGACCAAGCACAAACCGAAGCGACAATTGGTTTGCCAATTGACATGGCGAGTATTCACTACCCGCTTGGCGGTTGGTTATGTCCTGCCGAGCTGACTCAAGGTTTAATCGCCGAACTAGAGAAAAGCGAACAATTTGAGACGTTTTTTGCTACCAAGATAGAGGCGCTAACTTGGAATGATGAGTCGCAAACATGGACTCTCAAATCTGGCGATAACAGCTTCACTCACTCAAGTGTTGTGATTGCCAATGGTCATCAGTTTGACCAACTAGAACAGTCGGCAAACATCCCTCTCGGTCAGGTGAAAGGACAAGTCAGCCATATTCCAACCACCGATGATTTGCAGCAGCTTAAAACCGTGCTGTGTTATGACGGCTACATGACTCCGGTTAACCCGAATAATGGTCACCACTGTATTGGTGCAAGCTATGACCGAACTCATCTTGATTACGAGTTTGACTCTGCCGCGCAGCAAGATAATGGCGACAAACTGCGCAAGTGTGTTCCAAACCCAAGCTGGCCGAACCAGGTTGATACCTCTGGGAACCTTTCTCGTCAGGGGATTCGTTGCGTAAGCCGAGACCATCTACCTTTTGTTGGCAATGTCGGTCAGTTAGAGCAGATTAAACAAGTCTATGCCGAACTACATAAAAAGAAGCCAGCCAAAAACGCGGTAGACGTTCCAAGTTATCCAAATCTATTTTGCATGCTTGGGTTGGGCTCTAGAGGCTTAAGTTCGGCGCCATTATTGGCAGAGACCCTCGCCTCACAGATTTGTGGCGATCCGTTACCCTTGCCAATCGATGTGCTAGAACAGCTTCATCCAAGCCGTATGTGGGTTCGAAAATTACGCAAAGGTAAAGCGATTACCGAACTCTAGCTACCCAGAAAATAAAACGCCGCCACCCTCACGCAGAGAGTGGCGGCGTTTTGGTATCTGCTTGTGTCCTAAACTAGATTAGCGACCGCTTGCTTTACTTGCTCAGCAATTTCTTGATTGCGGAACTGACCTGTTTCTAAATCGAAGTTGTCATAAAAGCTTGGTACGGAAACAGAAGCCTTCACCTCTGCGCCGAAGTAAGGCGCTGAGCCAGTTGCAGCAGCAAGAACCGTTTGCGCGCCGCCAGGCCCCGGAGAGGTTGCTAAATACACGACTGGTTTTTCTTGGAACACATTACGCTCAATACGCGTCGACCAATCAAAGAGATTTTTGTATGCCGCAGGGTAAGATCCGTTATGCTCAGCAAAGGAAACGATTATCGCATCAGCGTTAGCTAAATCAGCTAAGAATGCTATCGCTCCCTCAGCCTGACCAATTTCTTTTTCTGTATCTTCACTAAACATAGGGACTTGGTAGTCATTTAAATCGAGAATCGTTACTTCTGCACCCTCAATAAGATTGGCTGCATATGTCGCTAAAGTCTTGTTGATGGATGTTGAACTGGTTGATGCTCCAAAGGCTACAATTTTCATAATCTGATTTCCTATTCGTTCCTCGATATGTGCTTAGAAGAATATCACTGAACAGAAAAGCAACAACCATAAATAATTTAAGGGGTTGTTCGAAAAATTCGAACAACCCCTTATTTAAGATAATTTAGTGCGCTTCTGATTACGCGTTGTTGACTAGCTCAACCCATAGGTCATTGACAATTGTACGGTCAGCAGGCGTCAGTTCCGAGCGCGCGTCATCTAAGCTGGCTTGAATTCGCTCTTTTAACGTTTCTACATCGTTAATGCCTTCTTCTTCACATGCTGCTGCTGACAAAGAAATATGACCACGTAGATAGCCACCAGCAAATAACTCATCATCCGATGCCGATGAAATACGTGCATCAATTAGCTCTAGCAGCTGTTCTTCAAATTCAATAATCATTTTGCGTTAACGCCTAATCAGTTTGCTTCTCAAAAAGAATGCCAAGCTTCTCACATTGAGAATTCCAACGCAAACCCTAGTCATAGCAAGGCTTAGACGCATGGCACGCCCTGTGCACTTCCTCAAATATTCACCTAAGTTCAGCGAGGAAGAACCAATGAAAATAAAACCTACCGCTCTTCAAATAGCTATGGTCACTGTCGCTTTAACTGGCTCATCAATGGTTATGGCAGAAACGCCTTTTTCTGAGTGTCCAACACAAGCTTTCTTAATTCAAAACCCAACCGGTACGCCAGTCGCTTACGGCGTGAACATCGATGTCGGTAGCTACATCACTTTAGATTCGAACTTAGGTTTAGATAAACTCAACGGCGTTGGATACAGCAAGCACGATGACTTTATCTATGGTTGGGACTACGGTGTCGCCTCACTTTCTCGCATTGACTCAACGTTTACCAAAACCCTACTCAATATTTCAAAGCCTGCAGGGGCTCCAACGTCCATTTATGTCGGTGACGTATCACTGGATGAAAACGCTTGGTATGGCTACCGACCAAACTACGGCTTATATCGAATAAATTTAGATAGCTTGGTTATGGAGCTCTCTTCTCCACCAAGTCAATTTGGTAACCCTTCCATCTATGATTTGGCTTTCCACCCTGATAACAGCCTCGCTTACTCTATCGATGCCAATGGTTATCTGTGGCAGATAGATGTCAGCGCAGGTACCTCAACCCGACTAAACCAATTACTCGACAAAAATGTACTTGGCTATCGCCTAACCTTTGGCGCCGTCTACTTTGACGTCGATGGTAACTTCTATGCCAGTAACAACAGTAATGGCTATGTGTTTAAAGTCTCGATCAATGGAACCAGCTCAACTGCCGAGTTCTTTGCTTATGGTCCATCAAGTAATTCGAATGACGGTGCTCGATGTGCTTTAGCACCTGTCGAGCCTAGTGAATACACCGACTTTGGTGATGCGCCAGATTCTTACAAAACAACCTTCGCTTCATCAGGTGCTAGGCACGGTATGTCTGATCTTAAGCTCGGTACTTTAGTTGACGGTGAAACCGATGCTAGCCCTTACCCTATGAGTGATGATACTTCTGACGGCAGCAATGACGATGACGGAATTCAGTTCCCTGTCCCCATTCAAGTTGGACAAACCAGTAAAATAATTGCAACCGTCTCTGGTGCAACGGAGAACTCAGTGCTCAACGCTTGGATAGACTTTGATCGTGATGGCGAATTTGAATCTGGTGAGATTATCATCACAGACCAGTCAGTGGATGCCAACACAGGTGACATCTTCTTCTCAGTACCAACGTGGGCGGTTGCAGGAGAAACTTGGGCACGCTTCCGTGTTTCGAATACCTCTGGTATAGGTCCTAGCGGCGGCGTGCCTGCAGGCGAAGTAGAAGATTACCTCGTAGATATTACGGAAAGTGGTGTGGTTACAGAAGTGTATCCAAGTGGTGGGGGCTTCACTACCTTTGCCTACGAAGATCAATACCCACTTGTCGGTGACTACGACATGAATGACGTTTTAATGAACGTTAAATTCACCGAATACCAGCTCAACAATCAGGTCATACGTATGAAAATCGAGGGCAAAGTGGCTGCATTAGGCGGTGACTACCACTCGGGTTTCGCCATTCGTTTGCCAGGCATCGCTCGTGAGGATATAAAGTCTGATTCTGTTCAGCTCTATGTGAACAATACACTTCAATCTGGCAGCTTAGAAAGTGATACCACAGATGCCGTGTTTATTATTCATCAAGATCTTTGGGATATCACCGAACCGGGCGAAGCGGAAGGCTGTACCATGTTCCGGACCCAAGAAAATTGTGGTACCAGTTACCGCCCGACATGGAGCTTAACCTTCTCATTAGAAAATGCGGTTAATACCGACACAATGCCAAACTTCCCTTACGACCCATTTATCTTCGCCTCTCCTGGTCATTATTACGGTGACGTCGGATATCAGCTAAGTGGGGGCTATCCTGGGCGAGCACTTGAAATCCATCTTAAAAATCAAGCTCCTACCAGTAAATTTGACTCGCGATATAAGGCGAATGGCGTAGACGCTTCTAATGGCGACACTCATTACCACAATGCCAATGGTCTGCCTTGGGCAATTGAGATTCCGAACACATGGCAGCATCCGCTTGAACAACAAAACATCTTACAAGCCTATTCAAAGTTTGCTGACTTTGCTCAAGATGCGACCGGATTGACCGAACCGACTTGGTACACCATTCCAAACAACAGTAAAATTTATGTCGACTAAGGGAGAGAATATTATGTGGAATTCAAATACAACAATGTTACTTGGACTCGCTTTAATCCTCCCTATCTACGGTTGTGGAGGAGGAGGTGGTGGTGATGGAAGCGCTTCAGGGTCAACGGGCTCTTCATCTCCTGCGGGCAGCAGTACGCTAGTCTCTCTCAGCACACTGCAAATTGATCCTTCCAATAACCTGACTTCTGTTTACAAAGTAGATGTCGATGTGAGCCTGCCTCACTTAGCCTCGTCACAAGTTTACATCTCCATTTGTGACAACGCAGGCGGTAATCTAGAGTCAGTGGATTACAACAAGTGCTTGGTTAAGGCAGCGCTACAATCTGGCACGGGTAGCTACCAGCTTCAGGTCCCAAATCACTGTGAATCGCTAATTGCTGTTGTGTCTGTAATGGAACCCAATACAGCGCCGCTTGTGTACACTCTTAACCACAACAACCAGCCTCAAACTAACTGGTTAATTCAATAAATATGTTGAGCTCCTCGTCATCAAAGCGAGGGGTTCATTTGTTAGCATCAGCGATTGAACACGTTAACTCGTACTTCGATGAGTACGTCTAAACCGGTTAGGAGTTTGCTGAGTTAGCCGCTTAAACGCTCGTACAAATGGGCTTATCTCTGAGTACCCTAAATTAAGGGCAATATCCGTCACACTAGCATCCGATTCAATCAAGGCGGACTTGGCTAGCTCTACTAGCACTCCTTCCTTTATCTGGCGAAAAGTATACCCTTCTTCAAGTAAGTACCGATTTAGTGTTCGTCTCGACATATTAAGTTGGGTCGCGATACTTTCAGCATCGACCCTTTTGTTGTGCCAAGATTCAAGTAATACGGAGCGCACGTACGAGCTAAGTTCGAGTCTTTCAGACGCTCTATTAAGTAGATCCATACACTGTTTTTCGAGAATACTTAATAATGTCGGGTCAGCATTTGGAATTGCAGTCGTCAATAGTTGCGCAGGCAGTTCGATGCGATTTACATTCTGGTTGTAATGCACACCTTCGCCAAAAACAGTCTTATGTTGACTAGTATCACTAGGAGGTGGAGAAGTAAGCAATACACGAGTTGGTAGCCAATCTTGACCACAATATTGGCGAATGAACAGAATACATGTCGCTAGGGTAAAAACGACATCTTGATGATTCGCGACGACCTCAGGGAGCGTCACTTGATAAGAGATATGAAATTCGTTATTCGCTTCTAAACATGTCAGAGCTGAGTCTTCTTGGATAATTGGAAAGTAGCGCTGTGCATGTTGAAAGGCTTGAGCGAGGGTTTGACTATTGCTTAGCAAATAGCCATACACACCTAAGCTGTTTAGTCCTCTACTCTTAGCCAGATCTAGCGCTATGTTTTCATTGTTGAGCGCTTTTGCTGTCCACTCAAATAGCTCACTGTAGCTTCGATAGGATACAAACTCCGTATCTGAGGCAAAATTGGTTAGTTGCAACCCCAAGTCTCGACTCGCCTGCTGTATCTGCAAACCCGAATCTTGCACAAAATCGAACAACCAATGTGTAAGAGATAATGCCGCCCTGCCCCTCAAAAACACTCTTTTATTGACATACATCATAGCGCTCATCCTTAAAAAGCTGTCTCAAAATGTATGAAAAGACTCTCAATTGGTCAATTTTTTCCTAACAAGACACTGTAGTTTGGTGATCGAGCACAGTTTTTATCCACTCTGCCTAAACAGTTTTTTTGTCATTTACAGGGAAGTAACCATGAACAGAAATGCTTTCAATACCCCCGCACATCAAGACGGGTATCAAGTCAGTCGCGCTGACCGAGTGTTTTGCAAACCTTCAAATATGGCAAGTAGCCAACCTCACGATTATTCCCAAGCTCATCGCTGGGCACCTGAGGCAAACTTTTTCGATTTTACCAGCCTTTATCCATCCCAGATTGAAGAATATGGCGTGTTACCCCAAACACAACTCCTTGAGTTGCATGAAAAATACCTAGCGCTTTGGCAAGCTAAAATGCCAACCTCAGCTTCTTTGCAACAGAAAGCGAGAAAAAATATGCTTTGGGGGGTCTTCGGCTCTTACCAGAAAGATTGGCACACCCCTATACTGCCTTATGCTAAACATTGCTGGGGAGGACGACTGACTGATGTAGATGATAATGAATATATAGATTTTCAGTTTGGCGACACACCTTCAATGTTTGGTCACGGGGCTGAAAATCCCGCGATTCGCGCGGCAGCTGAGTCCCTGTTACAAACAGGCATTGATCCTATGATGGGTACAGAACAGCAAGCCACAGCGGCTCAGGAACTAGAAAAACACTTCAACTTACCCGTATGGATGCACGCTCTTACTGCTTCTGATGCTAACCGCTACTCACTTGCTATCGCTCGGACGGTCACAGGACGCCCCAATATCGCTATCGCTAATTTTTCCTATCATGGGACAATAGATGAGACGCAGAAAATCATGGTTAGCCCTGGGGTAATATCTCGTGCTCATGAAATTCCACTCTATCATGGCGAAGTTGATCATGGGACGAAGGTATTCACTTGGAATGATCTCGCCTCCCTCGAAGAGTGCTTGCAAGATCAAACTGTCGCGGCGGTACTCATTGAACCGATCATGTCCAATTTAGGCTGGGTATGGCCCGATGATGGCTGGCACCAAGGTGTCAGAGAGCTGACTAAGAAATATGGCACCGTTTTAATCTACGATGAAACTCACACCCTCGGCCATGACTGGAATGGGTCTGTGAATGTTCAGAATCTAGAATATGATATGTGGACGTGCGGTAAGGCGATTTCATCAGGCATCCCGGGCGCTGTTTTTGGTATGACTCGAGAAATCGCTGACTTAGTTGAAGACTGGCAAAACGAGGCAGGATCCATGTCTGGTGCTGGCCTCGGATTCTTAGGTAATGCGCTAACAGGTAACACTATGTCTACTCAAGCGCTAGAGGTCACCCTCAAGGAAATCTTAAACCCAGAGTTTTTTGCTCCGATTCATGACAAAGCTGAACGAGTGTTGATCGGCATAAACAGCAGCTTCGAAAAGTACTCTGCGCCATTTCGGGCCGAACGTATGGGCAACAGGCTTTGCTTTCACTTTATTCCCGAGCAAGCATTTGATCCACTCAGCGGCTTAGTGCAAGTTGGCTTTGGCGGACTGTTTGAGTTTGTTCACTCTTACTTGTGGTACCACGGCATACTCATCATGCCATTTTTCAATATGCTGCTTGTCTGTCCTCAGCATACCGAAGAGGAATTAGATCAATTGATTTCCGTATTTGATGACATGGTTGCCATTATTATGGGTAAGAAACAAGGTTAGCAATGTGCAGGCATCACTGATTTCAAATTAGTGATGCCTGCATGCTTAGATGTTCAAGCAACTTCAAAGTGCTGAGGGATGAGTTCTGGCGTAGAGTAAAAATCTCGCAATGCATCCGACAACATTTTAACTCTTGGCGGCAAACCGGTTGCCAAAATTGACATCACTTCTGCATGCACTTTCGCCATAAAGGCTAAGCGGTCAGGTTCAAAATCACCATTGAGGTTGTCGCAACTGACTGTAAATGGAAACCCAGCACTTTGAGAAAGAATCCACTCGTAAGCCTGTGGGCGAATCTCTACCTTTTCAAACTCAGCCTGTACTTGTTCAGTGCGACCATCTGGCTCGTACCAGTAGCCAAAATCTTCCAATAAACGACGCTTAGGCCCTGCAACACACCAATGAGCAATTTCGTGCATTCCTGACGCATAGAAACCACGAGCAAAAATAATCCGATGATGCGGTATTTTTTCATCTGCAGGCAGATAGATTGGCTCGTCACCACCTAGCTCAAGTTTGGTGTTATAGTCAGCCAAAAATGTGTTATTAAAAATACGGATTAAGTCTTGGTAGTCGTGGTTCATAGCTCAGTGGTTAGCGTTTTCATACAGCGGCAAGCATTCTCGCATTTTTATTGGTAATTGCAAATCCAC
Source organism: Vibrio sp. R10-SG3-ISO10 (assembly GCF_059834185.1). NCBI lineage: Bacteria > Pseudomonadati > Pseudomonadota > Gammaproteobacteria > Vibrionales > Vibrionaceae > Vibrio > Vibrio sp. R10-SG3-ISO10. The sequence continues at coordinate 184,510 of NZ_JCBDHG010000020.1, read as the reverse complement.
AACTTCTATAGTGATATTAGAAATAGTTATCTGAAAAGTAATTTCACACCAACAAAATCTCATTCGTCACAGATCACATTTCCTACTACACTCACGCCTTAAATTTATGTGATAAGCCTAACTTTTTGGCCATTTATTGAGAATTCACCATGCTGCTAAGTGTTTTATATATTATCGGTATTACTGCGGAAGCGATGACGGGTGCTTTGAGTGCAGGCAGACGCAAAATGGATTGGTTTGGTGTCATGCTTGTTGCCAGTGCAACGGCAATTGGTGGCGGTACAGTTCGCGACATTCTACTGGGTCACTACCCACTTGGTTGGGTTAAAAATCCAGAGTTTCTTGCCATTACCTGTGTGGCAGGCGTACTGACTACAGGTTTAGCAAAGTGGGTCCTTAAACTAAAAGGCTTATTCATTCGATTAGATGCCTTAGGTCTTATTGTATTTAGTATTATCGGTACCAAAGTTGCGATGGGAATGGGTCACCATGCGCTGATTTGTATGGTCTCAGCATTGGTTACCGGTGTCTTCGGTGGCTTATTGCGAGATTTAATCTGTCGTCAAACACCGTTGGTACTGCATGAAGAACTGTATGCCTCGGTAGCACTTATCGCATCGGGAATGTACCTACTTCAGCTAGAGTTTGGTGTTAATGACGTGACAGCAACGATTTCGACTCTGATAGTCGGTTACTTGCTGCGTATGGCCGCGGTTCGCTTTAAGTGGCGACTGCCGTCATTCCATCTCGAAACCGAAGGTTCACTGCACTAATCTCGCATTCGCCCTGTTTTACAGGGCGTTTTTATATCGACTCATCTCTTTACCCACCGCTTACATAGCCACGAACTTTCAAATTGCCGTACACAAGTGGTTAGTTATCAGTAAGTTAATCCTGTGACCTTTTGCACAATCCTAGCGAGCCATTTATCTTACCCTTATCGCCAACAAGGAAAGTTCAGGCATTAGTCCAACCAAGACCTTTCCTTTTTACTCCTACTACAATTAATAAGCAAAAGGTCTAACAATGAAAAATAGACTAGGTCTTACTCTCTCTGTACTTACACTCTCCCTATCCGGATGTAGCTCTTTGTCCACACCGGACGCGTCTCAACAGTTGTCTGCTTTGCTAGATGAATATGGCTCCGAATATAAGTCACTGGACAGCTCGCAATTTGGCATTGTTAACGATCAAATGGCGAACGCGAAACAAACGCTTGATAGGCTCTACCTGAGTAAACTACTCGAAATTGACCGTAGTGCTTTATCGAATGAAGAGAAGGTTTACTACGACACATTTCGCTTCGATCGAACCACTGCAATCCGTGGCGCTAGCTTTACCAATGCTCGCTTTGGCAACCTAGATGTACCCGTTACCCACTTCTATAACTACATTCAATGGAACGCCGAAGAAGCAGGCGCTGCGATCGATACCGATGACGATGAATCGAAAACATATCACGATCAACTCGAAACTCTTCAAGAGTACACGTCTTGGGTAAACAACCTACGCAGCCAATACAAGCAAGGCCAGCTAGAAGGCATACAGTTGTCTGCAATTCTTGCTGAAAGGCTTTACCAAAGCAGCGTCGATGCAATTAGCTATGATGATTTCTCTATCCTCAAAGTCGGTTTGAAAGATCTCAAGACTCAATCTCAATACAGCCCTAAATTTGTCCACCAGTACGAAAAAGAAGTGGGTAAAGCGCAGCTCGCGACGCAAAAGCTACTCGCTTACCTTCACGGTCAGTACACCAAAGCCGCGCGGGGCGATGGACAGCTTACTGATACAAACATCGGTTGGGGAGACTTACCCAACGGACAAAGCTGGTATCAGTGGCATTTAGATAGAAACAGTACCACTGGAAAATCCGCTGCAGAATTACATCGATTAGGAGAACAACTGGTAGAAGATGCCAAAGCTGAAATGATTCGGGTTGCGGAGCTTGTCGTTAAGAAACGGGGCACAATCGTCGAAGCTGACTATCGGAACCCAATCACAGGTAAAGTTGAAAAACACACCTTTGAGCTTGCCAATGATTCAGGAAAAATTAATCTTGATGAGTTTTTTAAATACCTCAATAGCGAACAATTTTTCTATGGGCGAGATGGACATTCGATTGGTAACAAGCAGTACAGTGAAGTATGCAGCCAAGCTTCAACTCCCACGGCGTGTGAAAGCGCATTAACGGATTACTACCTGTTCAAAGTCAACGCCAATGATGTCGTACAAGGTTATTTCAAACCGATCAAAACCGACTACTCGATTGAGCCAACCGCGGCAGAAGACGAGCTATACGCTGGTGTCGCCTCCTATGATGACAATGTCTTCACCCTTAACACGAACCCGGATTACAGTTTGCAGAAATGGAATGTTTCCACGCTATTGCTTCATGAAGCCGCGCCAGGGCACCATTTCCAAAATGCTTATGCGCTTGAATACCCACCAGCAAACAAACCCGCCTATATGGAGGATGTTTGGTACACCGCTTACGGCGAAGGTTGGGCACTTTATACCGAATGGCTAGGATTAGAAATGGGCATCTACGGTGAGTTGGATAACCATGGCAAACCGAGCTTTAGCAACGGGACAGGAATGTGTACCACTAACGCCGATTACAGCCAACTACAAGGTGGTATCTATAAGGATGAACAAGAGTGTAACGCCCTTCAATACTTTGGCAGCTTAAATGAAGCACAGTTGCGTAATATGCGCTTAGCTATTGATACAGGCATTCACAGCCAAGGATGGAGCATTCAACAAGCGCGTGACTATATGAAAGTTAACTCGGCGCTTGGGGACGGAGATATCGAATCGGAAAGCTTCCGCTATGCTGCCTATGTAGGCCAAGCTGTTTCTTACAAATCAGGTTACTTGGTGATCAAAGAAATGCTGGCTAAAGCACAAAGTGAGCTAGGTGATCAATTCAGCTATGCCGAGTTTCATGATCAGCTACTGCGCTATGGGCAGCAACCTATGGAAGTGGTACGCGAAAACATCAACAATTGGATAACGTCAAAAAAATAGAGATAGAAAATGGGCTTGGTATTACCAAGCCCATGCTATTTAGTTAATCGCTTCTATTATTGCGATGTCTCTCTCAAGAGCCTGTTTTTCATAATCTGAAGCTGAGGCAAATTTGTTTTGACGCATTTTCACCGCTTCTTTCGCTGCTTGGTCATTGGCAAACTTAAGCCCTTTGACATTGATTGAAGCAATGTTGGTGTATCTACCATCTTCACTACTTGGTACAGAGATCTTACCTTTATTAATAAGAGTTTTAACCACTTCTCGTTCTTTGTTGTAACTATCATCCATACCCACTAGCTGCCAACGCTTTTGCGGCTTGCTTTGGTAGTGGCCTTTCTTCTGTTCGGTCAAATAGCGGATGGTTAAGTTGCGAATCGTACCTTGTTCTTCACCATACACCGCTTTCGAATCAGACAACACTTTAAAGTCACGACCTTCAAGTACTCCGCCTTGCTTGGTCAAGTGGCCCATACGATAGCTATTCATACCTAGTCGAATCGCCGTCTCATCTTTAACAGGGGTTCCATCTGCGAACTTAAGATCTGTGATTCGTTGACCTTTCGGTTGAGTTAAATCGATCTTATAGGTGACACCTGCAAAAAAGTCGTTCGTCGAGTATTTTGATGCGCGACGTTCTGGGTCAAAGCTGTAAGTCACATCACCGGGCTTCACCGAATTAAAGTACCCTGCTGACCACTCCATGTAAGTTTTAAGGTCTTTACCCGTCATCTCATAAACGGTAATTTCGCCACCTGCATACTGATAGTTGTAGGCGATGTCTTTAGCCTTAATTGTCCCAACATTAAGCTGCGCTTTATCGTTGTCAATTTGTAGAGCAATCACATTTGCTTTCGGTGAGTAATAGAAGCTCGCTTCTTGGTACAAGGCACTTATCCCCGTATCTTGCACGTGAACCTGCGGAATTCCGCGAATTTCATTTTCAGGGACTAGGTCAACACCTTTTAGCTCAGCGATTGGGCGGTTAGCCATCTCTCTTAAGCGCTTGTGGTATGGCTGATACAACTCTTCCATTTTTTCGTCCGAGACAATGCCATCGATCTTATAAGTAAAGCTGTCTTTGTTGACTAAGGTGTATTGTCCATCGCGTTCTTCAAATTGAAGATCGACACGCGAAAGTGCACGTCCATACTTATCTGGCTCTGTAACAATAACGCCATTGACGACAACCTTATCAATGCGTGTATGCATATGGCCTGCGACAATAGCATCTAGCTCTGGGTTGATATTGGCAATATCTGTCACACCCGTATCAGCAATGTCATTTTCATTATCAATCCCCATGTGCGCAACGAGCACTAGCGCATCAACTTGATCATCCAGCTTTTTAATGATCTTTTTCACTTCGAGGCTAGGGTTAGTAAATGTCATACCATCTAAACGGTTAGTACCTTTGGCAAACACTTCCGTCATAGGAGTATCCATGCCAATCACACCAATTTTTATGCCGCCACGCTCGATAATTGTGTAGCCTGGTAGGAATCGGTTACCGTCTGGGCGCTTAATGTTGCCAGCTAAACTTTGACCTTTAAACTGTTTAAGAGAACGATTGAGCACACTGACGCCAAAATCAAATTCATGGTTACCCAAGACCCAAACGTCATAATCCATCTCATTGAAGCCAAGCATCATAGGATCAATCGGTTCATCTTTGAATGTCTCGACAAAGTTACCTTGAATCGTATCGCCTGCATCAACCAAGATGACATTAGACTCTTGCTGACGAATGTCCTTAACTTTTGTCGCAATTTGGCTAAGGCTTCCACGCATGTTGAGTTTATCCGCGGCGTAGTCCCATGGCATAAAATGACCATGAATATCAGATGTACCTAAGATGGTAACCTGATGAATGTCTCCATCAGCGGCGAATGTAGGAAAAGAGAGGAAAAAAGGGATTGCACAAGATAACAGCTTCTTGTTCATTTTTTATTCACCTAGTTGTTAATAAACCAGGCGGATACTAGTATAAAGACGGACATATATGTGTGATCTCTGTCATTACAACAGATAACTTGACCTTACTATTACAAATAAAATTGTGACATATATCACCATCAAACTTTAGCATTTAGCCAGCCAATAGATAGCCCTCACATTTATTGACGCACATACTAAACGGCCTCCATAAATGGAGGCCGTTTTCAAATCTTTGGTTGATTAAATCTTTGGTGTTTCTGTCATCACACCTTGATTTTGACCGCGATGACGAAGCAAATGATCCAATACCACAATCGCTAACATGGCTTCAGCAATAGGTACTGCGCGAATACCCACACATGGGTCATGACGACCTTTAGTGATCAGTTGCGTTGGCTCACCCTGTTTAGTGATGGTTTCACCTGGCACAGTAATACTTGAAGTCGGCTTTAGCGCAATATTCGCCACGATATCTTGACCCGTAGAAATACCGCCTAAGATGCCACCAGCGTGGTTGCTGGCAAAACCGTCTGGAGTTAGCTCATCTCTGTGCTCGCTGCCCTTTTGGTTTACAACATCGAATCCGTCACCAATCTCGACACCTTTCACCGCATTGATGCTCATTAGTGCATGGGCAATGTCTGCATCTAAACGGTCAAATACTGGCTCACCAAGACCAACAGGAACATTGGTCGCAACCACTTGAAGCTTGGCACCAATAGAGTCACCTTGCTTTTTCAGATCACGAATAAGTTGATCAAATGCGTCTACCTTGTCAGCATCTGGGCAGAAGAATGCATTGTTTTCAATCTCGTCCCAATCCACTTTCTCAATTGAAACATCACCCATTTGAGAAAGATAAGCACGGATTTCAACGCCAAATTCTTGCTGAAGGTATTTCTTAGCAATTGACCCTGCTGCAACACGCATTGCCGTTTCACGTGCAGAAGAACGACCACCACCTCGGTAATCACGCACTCCATACTTTTGATGGTAAGTGTAATCCGCGTGGCCCGGACGGAATTTGTCTTTAATTTCTGAATAGTCTTTCGAGCGTTGATCGGTATTTTCAATCAACAGACCAATTGAAGTACCCGTTGTTTTACCTTCAAATACGCCAGATAGAATCTTTACTTCATCCGGTTCGCGGCGTTGAGTGGTATAACGAGAAGTGCCTGGGCGACGGCGATCCAAATCAACTTGAATATCCGCTTCAGTGATTTCTAAACCCGGAGGACATCCGTCGACGATACATCCTAGTGCGATACCGTGACTTTCCCCGAACGTGGTGACTCGGAAATGTTGTCCGATACTGTTTCCTGCCATTACTTCCTCAATCTTATAAGCCCGTAAAGTGGGCTTTACACTTCAATTCTTCGTAAATTCATAGTCGCTTTATTACGGTTTGATGTAAACCCCTAAAAAGGATCTATTTTGCTTTTTAACCCGCAATAAAAAACGCCAAGCATAATCTGCTTGGCGTTTTGTTAAAATCATCAAATAGAACAACTAGTCTTTGTAGATAGAAAACTCTGCTGCGTGTTCTAACATCTGTTCACGAGTAAGCATAAACACACCGTGACCGCCGTTTTCGAACTCTATCCATGTAAATGGAATATGTGGGTATTGCTCCATCATATGCACCATAGAGTTGCCTACCTCACAGATAAGAATGCCGTTGTCGGTGAGGTAATCTGGCGCGTTCGCTAAAATGCGACGTACAAGTTTCAGACCATCTGTACCTGCCGCCAAGCCTAGCTCTGGCTCGTGAGTGAACTCGTCTGGTAGGCTATTCATGTCTTCTTCATCCACATAAGGTGGGTTAGACACAATTAGGTTGTACTTCTCTTTAGGCAGATCACGGAATAGGTCAGAACGGATTGGGAAAACTTGTTGCTCCATACCATGATCTTGAACGTTCTGCTCAGCAACTTGTAAAGCATCGGTTGAGATATCAATCGCATCCACTTCCGCTTCAGGGAAAGCGTGCGCACAAGCAATAGCAATACAACCACTGCCGGTACAAAGATCCATAATGCGTGTTGGTTCTTCAACTAACCAAGGCTGGAACTCAGCTTGAATCATCTCACCAATCGGAGAGCGTGGCACTAATACACGCTCATCAACAAAGAATTCTAACCCGCAGAACCAAGCGCGGTTGGTTAGGTAAGCCGTTGGAGTGCGTTCGTTAATGCGCTTTACTACACGCTCAACAATACGCATACGCTCGCTGGTTGTCAGGCGAGAATTCAGTACATGCGGAGGCACATCAATTGGCAAGTACAGTGTTGGTAGAATCAGCTGTACCGCTTCATCCCAAGCGTTATCAGTGCCATGACCGTAAAAAAGGTTCGCAGCGTTGAAACGACTGACAGTCCAACGAATCATATCTTGAAGCGTGTGAAGTTCTGAAACCGCTTCTTCTACAAAAATCTTATCCAAAATTGCCTCCGAAAAGCGCTACAATACTGCTAATTGCATTTATATATTTACTAATTAGTCCCATGAGCAAAAAAGACACCGATATGGATGACGACTTCGCCCTTTTTAGGGATGCAGTACAAGGCGTAAAAAAGTTGTCACAGGATACCATAGTCCAGCAGCCAAAAAAAAATACTAAGCAAAAAGAAATTACTCGAACCGCCCGTGAAGCAAGCGATACAGAGTTTTACTTCTCAGATGAGTTTGTTCCGCTTCTCAATGAAGATGGTCCAACACGTTATGCGCGTGATGATGTTTCCCAGTACGAAGTAAAACGCCTGCGCCGTGGTGTGTATGTACCCGATGTGTTTTTGGATATGCACGGCATGACGCAGCAAGAAGCGAAGCGCGAACTTGGCGCGATGATCGCCTATTGCATCAAGAATGAAATCTCTTGTGCTTGTGTGCAGCATGGCATCGGTAAACATATCCTTAAGCAAAAAGCCCCACTATGGCTTGCTCAGCACCCTGACGTGATGGCTTTCCACCAAGCGCCGTTAGAATTTGGCGGCGATGGCGCACTGTTGGTGTTGCTTTCAATTCCAGAGAAGTAACGAGATACGAGATACGAGATACGAGATACGAGATACGAGATACGAGATACGAGATAATTGTATCTCTTTGAGAACAACTCACGTCAACGACTTCTGATAGAATACTAGCATACCCATCTCGCAGGGCGAAGCCCGCTCTCGATTCTCGTAGCGTAGCATTCTCGAAGGCGTAGTCCGTTCCTATTTCCTATACTCCGGTGGAATCGGCAGCTCTGACGCTTTGAGGTTTGGTCTTTGGCCACCGCGTTTGCGGTATTGTTTCAACTGGAATACGTAGGCAAGGATCTGCGCGACAGCGGTAAATAACCCGTCTGGGATCTCTTGCTCTAATTCTGTTGAATGATACAGCGCACGGGCTAATGGCGGAGCGGGAACAACATAGATATCGTGCTCGCGAGCAATCTCACGAATTTTAAGTGCCATATGGTCTGTCCCTTTCGCCACCACAATTGGAGCACGATCTGTGTCTTGCTTATAGCGCAGCGCAACGGAAAAGTGCTCTGGGTTGGTTACGATAACATCGGCTTGTGGCACTTCAGACATCATTCTGCGCTGCGCAGCCTCTCGTTGCAGTTGGCGAATACGGCCTTTGACTTCCGGTTTACCTTCGGTCTCTTTGTATTCGTCTTTGACTTCTTGCTTTGTCATTTTTAGTTGATTGGCGTGTTGCCAAATCTGAAATGGAATATCAATTGCCGCGACAATTAACAAGGTACAGCTAATCAGCAAGATGAAGTCGAGCAATATATCCAGCGAGTGAAAAATGTTCTGCGGATAAACGTCCAAGCTCAATTGAAATAGGTCTTCCTTGGCAGCACTGATCAAATAGAACGCCATGCCAGACACCAAAGCTACTTTGAGGATGGACTTAATCAGCTCAACCCAGCTTTGCAAACCGACCATACGCTTTAAGCCGCTTAACGGATTCATCTTCGACCATTTAGGCATTGCGGCTTCCGCTGAAAAGCTAACTCCGCCAACCCCGGCAGCCCCTATCAAAGCCGCTAGAAATAGAGTGACTAGAATAAGCAACAAAGGTAGGAGCAAACTACCTAATGAGCCCAAAGCAATATCAAACAGCTTAACTTGGTCAAAAATCTCTTCTCGTGAGAGAGTAAACATCCTGCCCATAGAACCAAATAGCGCGCGTGCAAGCCCCTCCCCAAACCACATGAGGGAGATGGCTCCTACGACCAATACAGATACCGACGCTAACTCTTTTGACCTTGCAACCTGCCCTTTTTCACGAGCCTGCTGCAAGCGTCTGGGCGTGGCGTCTTCTGTGCGTTCTTGACCGTCTGACTCTGCCATTCAGCCTCCTAGCAGTTCAACCTGATGAACGAGCAAACTTGCTGTTCACCCTGTAACCAGATTAGCTCATAGTGGTTAAAGAGCCCGGCAATAATGTACCAACACAGTAACAAACCGACCATAAGCGCAAAAGCAAAGCCTAATGAGAAAATGTTCAACTGCGGCGCAGCACGCGTCATAACACCAAACGACAAGTTGATCGTTAGTAGTGCGATAATGCCTGATAGCGACATACTCAACGCCGCTTTAAACATAATGCCTAACCACAAGGCTAACTCTCTAAAATCGACCGTGGTTAGTGAGCCAGTGCCAATTGGCAGTGACTTGAAGCTCATAACGACCAACATGATCATCTTTAAATGGCCATCGGTTGCTAAGAAGAACATGGTCGCTAGAAACATAAATAGCTGACCAAGTAAGGGGGTGTTCTGGCCGTTGGCAGGGTCAACCATTGACGCAAAACCTAAGCTCGACTGCATACCTAAGATCTGACCGAGGATAACGAAAATCTGGATCATAAATTGGGTCACGGTGCCCATCGCAACACCGATAATAATCTGCTCTAGCAAGGTCATGAAACCGGCAAAAGAGAGCAGTTCAATATTATCCGGCACCGCCGGGATCGCAGGCATAACCGCAAAGGTAATCGCTAACCCCAAATAAAGACGAACACGAGTAGAAACAAAACGAGCGCCCGTTACCGACATCACCATTAGCATGGCTGCAATTCGGGTATAAGGCCAAAAATAGTTGGCTATCCAGTCTAAAACAACGCTCGTTGGGTATTCCATAGCGCTACCTAGTAGAGAACCTGAGGCAGTCGCTCAATCATGCTAAAGAAAAACTCCATCAGCATTTGGGTCATCCAGTGAGCAAACAACATCAGCGCGAGTAGCGTAACAATCAAACGGGGTAAGAAACTTAAGGTTTGTTCGTTGATCGAGGTCGCCGCTTGGAAAATAGCAACCACTAAACCAATCAGCAGACTGGGAATAATGATCGCACACACCATGATGAGTACCATCCAAAGTGCTTCACGAAACAGCTCAACGAACATTTCAGGAGTCATAGTCTTTCTCCCGTCACAAGGCGAAACTGCCGGCCAAGGTCGACAAAATTAGGTTCCAGCCATCTACTAAGACAAACAACATCAATTTAAATGGAAGTGAAACGATCATAGGAGAAAGCATCATCATACCCATCGCCATCAATACCGATGCCACCACCAAGTCGATAATCAAAAAGGGCAAAAACAGCATAAAGCCTATCTGGAAAGCCGTTTTAAGCTCCGAAGTGATAAAGGCAGGGATTAACACCGCCATCGAAACATCTTCCGGATTTGTTGCCGTCGAACCTGAAATATTGACGAAGGTTTCTAAGTCTTTGACACGCGTTTGCTTGAGCATAAAGTCTTTCATTGGCACTTGAGCCACATCAAATGCCTCGCGAGCGGTTATCTGCTCATTGATGTATGGCTGAATCGCGTCATCGTTAATTTTGTTTAGCACTGGCGACATGATGAAAAAGGTGAGGAAGATAGCAATACCAATAATGACTTGGTTTGATGGCGTTTGTTGCAAACCCATCGCCTGGCGGAGGATAGACATAACAACGACAATTCGCGTGAATGATGTCATCAAAATAACCATGGCTGGCAAGAAACCAAGCATGGTCATCAACGCGAGAATTTGTAGGTTGATGGAGTAGTCTTCACCACCGTCAGCATTGGTGGTCATAGTAAAGGCTGGAATGCCCCCTCCTGTCGTCGTGCCTGCGGCTATCGTGCGTGACGCCCCTTGCTCCTTTTCCATCGCAGTGACTGTCACTGAATCAGATGGAGCAACATTAGCAGGCACAGGAGTTTCTAGCTCCTGCTGAGCAAGAGTGAGCGTAGAAAACAGTGTCAGAACAAACGCTAAGACAATCAGTGTTAGGTTATTAGCTTTAATCATTCTTCTTTAATAGCTGAGTCAGTTGATTGGAAAAAGGACTCGTAGCCATCTCCTCCTGAGACAAAGGTTTCTCCAGTTTCGAGATTAACTGTATCGACTGCGCGGTGACACCAACCAAAAACTGCTCCTCTCCAGCTTGAACAATCACGATACGCTCTTTATGACCAACCGCAATTTGTCGCACAACACTTAAGCCTTTTTGATTAACGAGTCCAGGAACTCGCATACGCTTGAGTAACCACGCCAAAAATAAAATAAAGACTATAACGAATAAGAGCGACCCAAAGGTGGTCGCCCAATCTAACTGACTACCTGGCGCAGTCGAGGTAGCCATTGCAGAAGGAGAAAGCAGTAGAAACGAGTAAAGTAAGCACTCGTTAACCTTTAAAGACATACTTATCCTTACACTATCGAAGTTTCTTAATACGCTCAGTTTGACTAATAACGTCTGTAAGACGGATACCAAACTTATCGTTAACAACAACCACTTCTCCGTGAGCAATCAAGGTACCGTTAACTAATACATCCAGTGACTCACCCGCTAAACGCTCTAATTCAACAACAGAGCCTTGGTTTAGCTGCAGCAAGTTACGGATACTGATCTGCGAACGGCCAACTTCCATCGAGATAGTGACCGGAATGTCTAAGATAGTATCTAGCTTACGGCGCTCATCTTCTGAGATTGGTGACGAAGTATCTTGTAGTTCGTCGAGCTGAGCGTTCATTACCTCATCGACGTCTACCTCAGGTGCATCTGGATCTTCTCCTAATGCCGCCGCCCATTCGTCCGCCAGTTTTTGGTCGTCACTCGGTTCCATATTTGTTACCTATTCACTCTCTTAATCTTCGATTTCGCCTTCGTCTTCTTCTAATTCAGAAATGACGTCTTTACCTAAGAAGGCGATATCCGTTTTAACCACATCTGGTCGTTTAATTTCTTCTGAAACTTGAATGGCTAGCTTGTCACCGGAGCGCCCCATCTTGACACGATAGGTTGGTAACTCTTCGACAAACATCACCGCATGCTCAGGCATATCAACTGGGATGATATCTCCAGGTTGAAGCTCCATAAGGTCTCGTAGCGAGATGTCTTGTTCTAGCAAGTCTACGCGGAAGTTAACCGGAACATCCATAATCTCTTCGCGCAGAGCTGTGCTCCAACGAACATCAGTTTCCATCTTGTCTGATTGAACACCCGCATCTAACAGTTCGCGAATCGGTTCAACCATGGAATACGGCATCACCACGTGGAAGTCACCGCCTCCGCCATCCACTTCAATATGGAAGGAGCTCACGACAATCACTTCCGTCGGGCTGACGATGTTCGCCATGCTCGGGTTCACTTCAGAATCAAGATACTCAAACTCAACCCCCATTACTGGCGACCAAGCTTCTTTATAGTCTTCGAAGACAATTTTCAGTAGCAATTGAACAATTCGACGCTCGGTTGGCGTAAATTCACGACCTTCGATACGAGCATGGAAACGACCATCGCCACCAAAAAAGTTCTCTACTAAGATAAACACCAAACGTGCTTCCATGGTGATCAGCGCAGTACCCTTAAGCGGCCTGAAGCGAACCATGTTCAAACTAGTCGGTACATACAACGTATTTTGGTATTCACCAAACTTCATCATCTGTACGCCATTAATAGAGACTTCAGCCGTTTTTCGTAGCATGTTGAACAAGCTGATTCGCATATGGCGGGCGAAACGTTCATTGATCAACTCTAGCGTTGGCATTCGACCACGAACAATGCGGTCTTGTGATGAGAAGTCGAAGTCTACCGCACTGGCATCCGAGGCAACTTCTTCCTCTTCGGCCTCATCAACGTCATCTACACCGTGTAAGAGAGCATCAATCTCATCTTGGCTTAATAGATCAGTCACTCGTCACCTATTGCATTACAAAGTCAGTAAACAGCACACGTTCAATCACAGGCTGCCCTACTGCTCTATTCAAACTGGCTTTAATGTCATCAGTCGCTTTATCGCGTAGTTCAACTCGACCATTCACCGTACGTAACTGGTCTACAGTGGCAGAAGCAAACGTACTTAATAGCGAACTTTCAATCAGTGGAGAATGGTAACGGGCAAGGTTCTCGTTCTCACTACCACGCACCATGAGCTGAACTTTAATCTGAACTAGGCGATCTTTCTTATCACCCGTAACATTAAACAGAAATGGTTGAGGAATATTGACGTAAGCCACTGGGTCTGTTGGCGCAGCAATTTCTTGTTGCATTGCTTCTTGTCCCTCTGTTGGCTCATCTGAGCCCATTAAGAAGAAAGCAGCTCCGCCACCACCTGCAAGCAAAACGACTACTGCAATAATGATGATAAGTAGTTTACTTTTTCCTTTGGGTGCTTCCGTTTCGAGTTCTTCGTCTGCCATAACTTAACGTTCTCTATTCTTTTGTTTTTAACAGTTTAAGCGTAATAACTAATTCCATCACGCTTTGCTGCGACATTCAAATCAAGATTGATGTCTGGTTCAAGGTTTTCTTCTCCTGAGAAGCCCTGATTGCTGTTACCTTGACCATTATTTCCTTGTCCATTGTCGGCGTAGCGTCTTTGCTGCTGACCGGACGCTTGTTGCTGAACAGAACTGTCTCCTAATTGTACACCCTGTTGAGCAAGCATTTCGCGTAATCTCGGCATTGATTGTTCAATCACATCGCGGGCTTGTTGGTTGGCAACCGTAAAGTGCACCGTCGCTGCATCACCATTCATATGCATACGTATCTGCATTCGACCAAGCTCTGGTGGGTCGAGACGAATATCGATGTTTTTCAGGTTCTTCGACATCATCATCTGCACGCGCTCAGCAACTTGCTCTCCAGCAAGCTCTCGATTTAATTGCAATGGCGCTTGAGCGGCTTGTTCAGCTCTAACCTGACCTAAAGCCCCCGGGCCTTGCTGGCCTGAAGCCTGCGACAATTGCTGAGCGAAACCTGTATTGGATTCAGCGCCTTGCTGGGCCCCATCTTTGTTGGCCGCCATTTGCCCAAGCGTACCCGCCGCTTTTGCCCCCATAACCGCTTTAAGCATGGCTTGGTCTTGAACCATAGCTGCATTTGGTGACGCTGCCATTTGCTGTATTTGAGCCGCGGCTAAGTCAGTCGGCATGGTTGGGACAACAGTTTGCTGCTGCGCAGAATGTGCAAGCTGTGCTTGAGATTGCTGGTTAACAATGGCTTGATGTACCGACTGAGCGACTGGCGCTTGCTGAGCCTTAGGCATAGCGTCCGTTTTAATGGCGACGTCTTCTTTCGCTTGGCCTTCTGCCGAAGCAGCCCAAGGGATAGCGCCAGCGGCTACTGCCGCGGCTGCGATACTAGGATCAATGTCTTTTTCAGTTTTATTATCGCCTGCCGCTGCTAATGATTGCACTCCGCTCGGAGCCTGCACCGCGACAGTGCTGGCGGCATCAGGCGCTTTTTCGGCACTAGACGCTGCAGCTACCGCTGCTCCCCCCAATACCGTAGCTCCTGCGGCCAAGGCGGCCCCTTCAACAACAGCTGAGTCCGAAGCTTCTGATTGTTCTAAATCGGAATTCGCCTGCACTTTTGTTTCACTACTCGCAACATGCTCAGCGTGTAAGTGTTCACTATCAACTTGAGGTTTAATTGGTTGGTCTGCAGCTTTAACAACGTCATCTTGATTAAGTACCGTTGCCCCTGTCACCGAAGTCGGTACCTTTTCGCTTGGCTGTTGTTGATCTAACTTACCGTTTTTCTGCTCTGAAGGTTGTTGGACAAAGCGCTCTGCAGACGCTGGAACCTCAACCTCTTCACCATCGGCAGATTTTACGACAACGGTCTCATGCTGCTGCGACGTCATCGCTTGCTTGGTTTCAGGGTCAGTATTCTCTGCCTTTGGACTTAAGTTAGTCGACTGAACTTGATCATCATCGACATTATTGCTCACCGCTTTAGCAGCGCTCAGTGCCGCCGCCTCTTCATTGCCTTGCGCAGCTTTGTCGGTAACAACCTGCTGAGTAGAATCATCTTGTGGCAACGGTTTGCCGTCTTTTGGTTGAAGCGCCTTATTTGAGTGATCAAGTCTCTGCAAGACTTCATCATTGTCTGAAACGATTTTTTCCGCGGATTGGGAACTGGCTTGAGCGACTTCCTTATCGGAAACTACTGACTTTGCAGTCTCGCTGACCTCACCTTCAGCCGAAGACTTCTCTGACTTGATAGACGGGCTCTCTTCTGAATCCAAAAGCTCATCAGCACTTTGGCTCTCGGTTGCTGCGACCTTGACACTTTTAACTTCAGCATCACTCTCTACGCTCGCCTCTTCACCTTCTGCGCTGGTTGTCGCTTGGCTCTTGTCAACTTTGCCCTCTGACTCACCTTCACCCTTAATAAGTGCAGCAAGTTTGGAGAAAAAACCACCTGACTCTGAAGATTCAGAGGTCGCGTCACCACCTTCTGTTGTGGCGTTAGTCACTTTAGGACTTTCAGATACCGACGATAGATTGATATTCATACCAGGTTCACTCTTAATTGCTCAGCGCCAGTCAGACTCTAGGCGGCAAGGTGCCAATAGGATTGCGTTAATTTCTAGATATACTGCAAGAAGCACGCCATTTAAAGCAGCACATTGACGTTCAGCTAAGCTTATGAGGTTAATTCAAACTTCTGCGGGAAAACTGAAGGGTCGCAAATTCATCCATCTGTTTTTGTTCTCGAATGTTTTGCTGACGTTCTTTTTCCGCCTGTTTCTTCTCTATCATCCATTCGTAGGAGCGTCTTTGTTTACGACTCTCCAACCAGTTCTGCTCACACCCTTCTACTTGGCCTTTAAAGTGCGATTCTGCTTGCTTCTGCTTAGCCAAAGTTTCATCGAGCGTGGTTAAGAAGCGATTAAGGTGGGAATATTGACTGGCTGTGAGACCTTGTTGACCACGATCAACGAGTTGCTGGCAATAATCAAGACGGTATTTTTCGATTTGTTCAAGCTGCTGATAATACCCTTCTAGCTCAGAACGAGCTTGTCCTAGCGCCAAAACCGCTTGGTTTTCTCGCTCTTTTGCCTGTTCTAAAAGAAATTCTAGTGCGTTATCCATCGCTTATTACTCGCCTTGTAACAGCCCGCGAAGCATGTTGAGACACATGTCGTATGGCACCGTCTCTTTCATCGTCTGCTGCAAATATCCGTCCAACTTAGGTTTAAGCGTAAACGCTCCGTCTATTGCAGGGTCTGTCCCTGGCTTATAAGCTCCAATTGAAACAAGATCTTGATTCTTACGGCACACAGACAGAACCTGACGTACTGCTTTCGACATCAACACATGCTCCTCAGAAGTGATCTGAGGCATAACACGACTGACTGATTTCTCTACATCAATCGCTGGATAATGTCCGGCATCCGCCATTTCACGAGACAGTACTACGTGACCATCAAGAATAGCACGTGACGCATCAGCAATTGGGTCCTGTAAGTCATCACCTTCAGTAAGAACAGTAAAAAACGCAGTGATAGAGCCTTGTTCAGGACTACCATTACCCGCTCGTTCAACCAAAGCAGGTAACTTAGCAAACACTGAAGGCGGATAACCTTTGGTTGCTGGAGGCTCACCGACAGAAAGTGCTATTTCACGCTGAGCTTGGGCAAAGCGGGTCAAAGAATCCATCAAGAGTAGGACATCGAGTCCTTGATCACGGAAATACTCAGCGATGGTTAACGCGGTCTGACACCCTTTTAATCGCATCAGTGGTGAAGAGTCGGCAGGCGCGGCGACCACGACAGAACGCTGACGGCCATCAACACCCAAAATTTCTTCAATAAACTCTTTAACCTCACGGCCACGTTCGCCAATCAAGCCGACAACAACAACTTGCGCAGTTGTACCTCGGGTCATCATACCCAAGGTGACCGATTTACCAACACCAGAGCCGGCAAATAGGCCAATACGTTGGCCTTTGCCTACGGTCAACAGACCATTGATGGCTTTAATGCCGACATCAAGTGGTTCAGAGATAGGTTTACGGGCAAGAGGGTTAATTGGGTCTGCATTAAAGGAAGCGCGTTTTTCGGTATAGATCGGGCCAAGACCATCAAGTGGGTTGCCCACACCATCAATAACTCGCCCAAGTAATTCCATACCCACAGGTAAGCCAGACTCACTGGTTAAAGGCGTGACTTTCGCACCAGGTAGAACACCTGTGATTTGTTCACTAGGCATTAGGTATAAGCTTTCACCGGAAAAGCCGACGACTTCCGCTTCCATCTCACCATGCATGGTTTCAACTCTACATAAACTGCCGATTGGCGCTCGACATCCTGTTGCTTCGAGAGTTAACCCGACAACGCGGACTAATTTACCCGCAGCGACAGGTCGGCATGTGAGCCCTTGAGTTTTGTATTGTGAAAGGCGATCGGCGAGAGCTAGCACTACTCACCACCCTGGTGGCGATTCACTCCACAAAAGCTTTGAATAACGCTACGGATACGATCTTCCATACGGTAGTTGACACTCGACTCCCCAGCTTCAATCTGAACATCACCACGATTTAGCGCTGGCTCAGCCATCAGTGTCCAATTGCGGAATTCAAGTTCTTCAGCTCCGTATGAAGAGCGAATAATTTCAACATCATCAGGATGAAGTTTCAGAGTGATCGCGTGCCCCGAGATCGGAAGCGACTCTACCGATTGCTTAATGGTATCTAAGATAACTTGAGGGTTGGTTTGTACCTCAACATGAACGACTTCCCTGACTAAAGTCAGTACCATGTCGACGAGTTGTTTCTCGACTTGAGCATTCATTAACTCAAGTGGTTGAGCAAATTGGTTAGCCAGATTCACAAACGTCTGAACCTGCTGCTGAATAAACTCTTGTCCAGCAGCAACACCTTCGATCTTACCGGCTTCTAGGCCCTCTTGATGGCCCTCTTGAGTTCCTTGCTCTTTGCCTTTTTCGTACCCTTGCTTGAAGCCAGCCTCTTGCCCCTGATGAAGCCCTTCCTGATAAGCCTGCTGTTTAATCAGCTCAATTTCTTCTTCAGTGAGCTCTTTCGGCGCTTCTTCCGCTACAGGTTCAGCGATAGGCATCCAGCTCGGATCGTAATTCATCGCCGTTTCTTTGGCCTGCTTATGAGTTTGCGAGGTGTAATCAGGCATACCCCATCGCTCTGGTTTTTCTACCAGCTCATCGTTATCCAGACGTAAAAAACCGCGTTTCCTTTCCAAAGACATAGATACCTTGTTCAGTTAAATTATAGGAACTCGTCCGCACCGCCACCCAGCATGATCTCGCCAGAGTCAGCCATGCGTCGTGCAATTGCCAATACTTCTTTCTGCGCTGCTTCCACATCAGATACCTTGATTGGTGGCATTGCCTCAAGGTCATCGCGCATCATCTCAGCGGCACGTTTAGACATATTCTTGAAGATCTTCTCGCGTAGAGGCTCATCGGCACCTTTAAGTGCTCGCTGTAGCGCATCTTGCGGAACATCACGCAGCAATTTCTGGATGCCTTGGTCGTCCACTTCGATAAGGTTCTCGAATACAAACATAAGATCTTGAATCTGTGTTGCCATGTCTTCGTCTTGATCGCGAATTTGCTCCATCAAGATACCTTCGACATTGTTGTCCATGTAGTTCATGATCTCTGCCGCAGCCTTCAGGCCGCCAATTTTGGCTGCTTGAGCACCTGCTTGACCTGCGAACTGTTTCTCCATGATTTCGTTCAGTTCAGCCAGTGCCGAAGGCTGAACTTCTTCTAGGTTGGCAATACGCATCATTAGATCTAAGCGGTCCCGCTCAGCGAACTGGTTAAGGATCTCAGCTGACTGATCAGGCTCTAAGTATGAGAGTACAATGGTTTGAATCTGCGGGTGTTCGTTGATGATGATGCTCGCTACCTGACGAGGGTCCATCCATTTCAGCGAATCGAGACCTTTCGAACCTGTACCCAATAAGATTTGGTCAACGAGGTTGTTGGCTTTGTCTTCACCCAGTGCGGCGACTAGCGCATTGCGCATAAAGTCTTCGCTGCCCATACCAATGTTGGTGTATTTCTGAATATCTTCTAAAAAGGCACGGTGAACAGCACCGACCTTTTCTTGGCTTAAGTCCGCAGCGCGCGCCATCGCGCTACCTACTCGTTGAACTTGTTTCGGTTCTAAATGGCGAATAATACCCGCAGCGTCTTCCTCATTAAGACTGAGTAAAAGAATCGCCGCGCGCTCTTCGCCCGGGATGGTTGATATATCCACGGTGTTTTCTACTACCTCACCGCCCTCTTCCTGTGGAACTATTTCGTTAGGCATCCTGCATCCAATTCTTCACTACTTGTGCTGCCAGCTCAGGTTCATTAGCAACCAGTGCACGCACTGCTTTCAGCACATCTTCATCTTTGTGTAGGTTAGGCAAGTCAATACTTGAGCCAAACTCAAACAACTCGCCACCGTCTAGGTCTCCACCAATTAGGCTAGTTTCACCATCAGCACCAATTGGTAGTCCATCTGGTCCGTAAAGTTGATCTTCATCTTCATCCGACGCAGGGTTGAGGAGTTTTTTCAATGCTGGGCGGACAAGTACCAAGACCACAACAATGATGACCAATGCACTTGCGAACCAACGAATCCAGTCATTGAAGTTAGGGTGTTCCCAAATAGGCACGTCCGCCAAGACTTCAACTTCAGGCTCTGCAAACTGCATACTCAGTACATTAAGTAAGTCACCACGTGCTTCACTAAACCCTACGGTACCAATCAATAGCTGCTTAATAGAGTTTAGTTCAGCGTCAGAAATTGGTTGATAACTGGTCTCTCCGGTATCCGGATTAACAACCGCACGATTCTTCACAGCTACCGCGACAGTTTGACGATTCACCACTCCTGTTTGACGACGTTCGTGGCTGATCGTGGTATCAAGTTCAAAGTTACGCGTCGCCTCTTTATGTACGGAGCCTTGACCTAAGGTCGTGCCATCTTTCATCTGCGCCACATCTTGTGGAATAGATGCATCTGCAGGAGGCTGGTTGCTTAGTGCACCAGGTACACCTGCAACGACGTTACCGTTGTTGTAATCCTCTAGCGTGTATTCGCTTCGTGTTGAAGGTGTATTAGGGTCAAAACGCTTACTGGTTTGTTCAACCGCGCTAAAGTCGAGTTCAATATCCACTTGAGCGGTATAGTTACCAAAACCTAAGATTGGAATGAGCACTGAGTCAATTTTTTCACGCAGCGCTTGTTCTTGCTTACGCTCTAATTCATGCTCTTTGCGACGCGCTGCTGATGCTGGGTCTTGGGAACCTGAGCTAAGCAAGCGACCATGCTGATCAGTGACGGTAATGCGGTTAGGTTTCATTCCTGGTACCGCACTAGCCACCATATCAACGACTGAATCCACTTCTTCTTGTTTGAGGTTAGCGCCCATATTGAGCGTTAGAAATACTGATGCGGATGCTTCTTGGTTATGGCGAACGAATACACTCTGTTTTGGCAACGCAAGCAGGACACGCGCTTTGCGAACTTGCTTCATCTCTTCTATCGCTTTAGACAGTTGACGTTCACGACTTAGCTTGAGACGTTCTTGTTCTAGACGCTGAGATACACCAAAGCCCATATCTTGCAGAAGAATTTCATCGCCGGCTTGTTTCTCTTGATTAAGACCAGCACGAACCATATCAAGCTTAAGCGAATTGAAATTACTTGCAGGAACCAAAATGGTATTGCCTTCAAGTTTGTAATCGAGCTTTTGTTGATCGAGATAATCTAAGACAGGAATCAATTCTTCTGTTTCATAGATGCCCAAAGGACGCATCTCTGGTTCTCTAACCCAGAAGAACAGCATAACAATCAGAGCAACACAGATAGATATAGAAAGAACCAGTACTACCTGACGAAGTAAATCGAGATCACCTACCGCCATATCAAACTTGGAGCTGGATTTTTCGTCCAAATCAGGGTTTTGAACTTGCGTATCAAGATCCGACGTAGCCACCATTGCGCTTTCGCCAGCACCTTCAGTCACGGTTAGATCGGTTGATGAATTTTGCTCTGACACAGACTTTACCTAACTTTAAACTGGCATATTCATCAATTCTTTGTACGACTCAACAAGCTTGTTTCGTACTTGAATTGTGGCTTCGAAAGCAACGCTAGATTTGTTTCTAGCAATCATTACGTCAGAGAGTGAAACATCAGCATCACCACGATCAAATCGCATTTGAAGGTCGCTAGACGTCTTTGAGAGGCTATTAACGTTGTTGATAGCATTATTGAGCAGTTGACCAAAATCCGCACCTACTGTTTGTCCAGTAGCCGCAGGTTTGGTGCCACTAGCCTCAAACATCATCGCTTGCATTTCGCTTTGAAAACCGTCAACTCTCATCAAAACCTCAGTAGTCAACTCTTTGACTTAAATTAGTGCTTGTGTACTGACGCTGCAATCATCGTGCCACGTCAGTACTAGAAGAAAAATAACACCTTAGTTTGGTATTTCAATCCCGGCATCACGCATTTTTGCTAATTTGTAACGCAGAGTACGTGGGCTAATCCCCAGCTTCTCCGCCATTTCTTTACGTCGGCCATTACACTCTTCCAAGGTATCCAGAATAATGGCGTATTCTTGATCGCGCAGTTCGCCACCCAACCCGCTGCCAGACGTCAGGTTGCTACTTTGCTCAGCAACTGGCTTAACGTTAGGAACAATGCAATCACCGGTTTCTACCGCGACTTGTAAACTAGATGCATCTTGCCAATCAAGTCCTTCAAGTAGAATGTGCTCTGAGTCAATCTGACCACTTTCACTTAAGATTAACGCTCTCTGTACCACGTTATCCAACTCACGTACGTTACCCGGCCATGTGTAAGAAAGGAGCTTGTTGATGGCATTCGCCGTTATGCTAGGGACTGGCATTCCCAACTTCTGGCAGTGACGCTCCACAAGGTGTTTGGCTAGCGGTTCAATGTCACCGACGCGCTCGCAAAGTGCAGGCCAAGCAATTGGGAAAACATTTAAGCGGTAGTACAAGTCTTCACGGAAATTGCCTTCTTGAACATATAACTTTAAGTCGCGGTTACTGGTCGCAAGAACACGAACATCAAGCTTGATGCTCTTTCGGCTCCCTAATCGTTCGACTTCACGCTCTTGCAGAACACGCAAAAGCTTAGCTTGCAGGCTCAGATCCATTTCGCTGATTTCATCCAGTAGGATGGTTCCGCCTTGCGCCTGTTCAAACTTACCCGGACACGCTTGAACCGCACCGGTAAACGCTCCTTTTTCATAGCCGAACAGTGTCGCTTCTAGCATGTTGTCAGGTATCGCCGCACAGTTAATCGCAACAAATGGACCATCTTTCCGATTCGAAGCGTTGTGAATGTAGCGTGACATGACTTCTTTACCAGATCCGCTTGGACCTAATACCATTACGCTGGCATCCGTTTTCGCAACTTTGTCGGCAAGCGCTAACAATTTAATGCTTTTTTCGTCAGCGACAACGGCGTCACCATTATCATCAGATTTAACTGGCGCGTAACGACTAACCATATTTAGCAGAACTTCTGGTGCAAAAGGCTTCGCCATATAGTCAATGGCGCCATCTTTCATCGCGGAAACTGCATCTTCAATGTTGGCATAAGCCGTCATTAGAAGTACCGGCAGATTTGGCCAGTGCTGTTTGATGTTTCTAAGCAACGCCAAGCCGCCCATACCAGCCATTTGCACGTCTGACACAACAATATCTACGCTGTTTGTCTTAAGCTTCACTAAGGCGTCTTCCGCGCTGTCCGCCTCAAGCCATTCATAACCAGCCAGAGCCAAAGTGTCGACTAAGGCTTCGCGTAGACCTTCATCATCTTCTACGATCAGTACTTT
Organism: Vibrio sp. R10-SG3-ISO10; assembly: GCF_059834185.1. Lineage (NCBI taxonomy): Bacteria > Pseudomonadati > Pseudomonadota > Gammaproteobacteria > Vibrionales > Vibrionaceae > Vibrio > Vibrio sp. R10-SG3-ISO10. The sequence goes on along the minus strand of NZ_JCBDHG010000020.1, from coordinate 161,413 downwards.
GCTTTGAGCCATTATTCTTCTCCAGTCATAGCTTGTTGATCAGGGTGAGGGTGACGTTCAAGCGGAATACACACGGTAAAGCATGCGCCGTCACCTTGCTCTGAAATGAGTTCCAACCTTCCATTGTGAGCACGACACACCATCTGCACTACCGCAAGACCGAGTCCAGTCCCTTGCGAGCGAGTGGTGAAGAAAGGTTCCATAATTTTGTTTTGCAGTTCGGCGGGAACGCCAGGACCGCTATCTTGTACGGAGATTTTTAATTCGCCGTTAACAGGTCTAAAAAACACGTCTACTTGGGATTGCTTACCTGCAATTTGAATCGCATTCATTACCAAATTACTTAACGCCGACGCAATAGCATTTGCATTGCCAAGCAACTGGGTTTGTTCTTGCTCAACTTCCAAACAGTAATCGATCTGATTGTTTTTCAGAGCGGTTTCAACCATAGGAGAAAACTCTGCTACCAAATCTGCCACGGTGAACGGCTTAACAACCTTATTGTCACCACCTTTAGCAAACAACAACATGTCATTGACCTGCTTTTCAAGGTCGTGGAGGCGATCCATCAGCTTGGTTTGAAACCTGTCTTTTGTCGCGGGTGGTAAATTGGGTGCGCCTAAGTTTGAGGCATATAACATTGCGCTTGAAAGTGGTGTTCGAACTTGGTGCGCCAGTGAAGCCACCATGCGACCAAGAGAAGAGAGACGTTGCAAATCACTAATTCGCGATTGTAAGAGACGTGTCTCAGTCAAATCGGTAATCAGAATCAACTGTCCAGTCTTTGAGGCTGAAATAGCTAAACGAACTTTACGACCATTGCGAAGCGAAATCTCGTGGCCATCGTCCTCCCTTGGTGCGAAAGCTTGCTGAATAACCTCAAACCACTTTTCACCTACTAAGGGGACTTCCAATAAGCGCAAAGCTTCTGGATTAGCTTCCTGCACGACACCTTGAGTATCTAGCAATATAACACCAGCAGGCATGACATCGAGTACCTGCTGATAGCGTTCTACTTGTTGCTCTAGTGTGCCTAGTGGCATCGGATTATCGACCGACGGGGTTAACTGCATGACGTATTTCTGCCTTAAAAACTACAATAGCCTGACATGCAAAAGACACGCCAAGCTATTTGTTTTATATTTCAATCACTTAACCTAAGGTCAGTAAATTGACAGTCAGATTTTACGTCAAACTAGCGCTGTAAATTGTACTTACGCATCTTCTCAACCAAAGTCGTTCGGCGCATACCCAGCATGTCTGCCGCTCTTGCGACAATACCACCTTGCGCCTCTAAAGCTTGGTTAATCATGTTGACCTCAAGATCCGCCAGCATCTCTTTAAGATTGACACCTTCAGGTGGAAGACTTTGCGGAGCATTTTCATGCTCTTGGAAAATATCATTAGACTCTAAGCTGAAATCTTCAGAGAAGATATCTTGCAGCGCATCGCGTTCTTGCTCTTCGACAGATTCAAGGTTGTTGTACTCTGGCTGGAACTCCGGAATATCACTATAGCGATACTTGGTCGGTAGATGATTCACATCAACCAAGCTGTTTGGATACAGGATGATCATTCGCTCTACAAGGTTAGCAAGCTCACGAACGTTACCAGGCCATTCATGCTCCATCAATGAGTTGATTGAACGCGGCGTAAAGCAGATAGGCTGAGCACCTTCTGATTCCATACGAGTCATTAATTCCTGAAGCAACAAAGGTATATCATCTTTGCGATCGCGCAGTGCAGGCATCTCGATTGGGAACACATTGAGACGATAATAGAGATCTTCGCGGAAAGACTCTTCATCAATCATTGTTTCCAGGTTGCGGTGCGTTGCTGCAATAACACGAACATTGACTCGGATAGTGGTATTGCCACCGACACGCTCAAAACAACGCTCTTGAAGCACTCGAAGCAATTTAACCTGCATAGGCATTGGCATATCGCCAATTTCATCTAGAAACAGCGTACCACCTTCAGCAAGTTCAAAGCGGCCTTTACGTGACGTAATCGCTCCTGTAAACGCCCCTTTCTCATGACCAAACAACTCACTTTCAAGGAGGTCAGGAGGGATCGCCCCGCAATTAATTGGCACAAATGGACCATTGCGACGAGCTGAATGATAGTGAATGTTGCGAGCGACGACTTCTTTACCTGTGCCAGACTCCCCCAAAATCAACACATTTGCTTCTGTTCCAGAAACCTGCTCAATAAGATGGCGGACTTCTTTAATGCCGTGGCTTTGGCCAACAAGGCTACGGAACAAAGTGTTTTTACGAGAAGAGGAAAGAACATTTACACCTTTACGGCCTAAAAAGTCTTTACAGTGGCGCAGCGCTTCACTTAATTGCGGATAATTTAATGGATACTCCAGCTCACCAACATAGTTTGTTAGCTCTTCAACTGGATAAGAATGCTTTCCGGCAATAAGTAAAGGAATATGATTAGCCTGGGATAATTTATCGCTCAGCTTGGAAGGTAATTTATTATTATTTAGAGAACCAAGAATACAACCGGCCCACACTCGAGACCAATCTAGGTCATCAAGCTGATCAGAAGTGATCGCCTCACACTGTTCTCCAACAAATTCTAAAATATTACTGAGATTGACTCGTGCTTGCGCATCATCTTCAATCACAAGTAGTTTTGCTAAACCTTGCATAGGTGAGAATGTTTGCCTTTATTTTGAAACGTTGTGGCTGGGTTAAAAATCTAAACGTCACTTGTAACTATAGTTCAGAAACCGTGTTAGACAATTTAGAAATTTCAGCAACAAAAAAAAGCCACTAGGCTAGTTAGTGGCTTCTATTCTATTTGATAAAAAAAATAAGGCAACCAAGCAATTACTTGATGTGATGTTAGCCCAAAAGCTCAATAAGCATAATATTTCAATGCATACTTATTTATGTCTGAAATTTCCTAAAAACTTAGTTCAGTTTATAAACCAACATCTGATGCTGTTAGATTGTGATATTCAGTCGGGATCTGATCCCACGCAGACTTAATTTCACGGATAATCTCAATCACATCATCAATGGGTTGTGGATTATTCTGATGATTAGCTTCTGTAATCTGAGTAATCATAAATTCGTACAACTGATCTAGGTTTTGAGCGATGTCGCCACCGTCATCCATAGACAGGCAGCTACGCAAGCTGATTATGATATCTAGAGCCTTACCCAAACGCTCGCCCTTGGCAGGAATGTTTCCCGCCTGCATTGCCGCCTTACCTTGAATCAAACGTTCAATAGCGCCAGCCATCAGCATTTGAACAATTTTATGCGGGGAGGCCGCACTGAGCTGGCTATCAACCGATACCTTCTTGTAAGCCTGTAGTGAACCACGCATAACAACCCTCTTTCTTCTATAAAAACTTTTGATACTGCTGAACTGAACGTTTGCCATGACGAAACTTTTGCAACGCCTGTCCGAGTTCAGAAGTTTTCTTTTGCATTAATTCTACAACAGTTTGGGTTCTTTTGACCGCATCATGCCACTGCTGTAGTTGTGCAAGTTCTGGATGTGTTTCTATTACATCTAACAAACTTTGCAATAACTGTTCCCTTATATCGACCAGCTGAACAATTTCTTCAGCATTTATTTCCTCCGATGCAAGGGTTTCAGAAATTTTTTGATCTAATTCACATAAATCAGCTAGTTGGCCGAGAAATTGACTATCCAAGCGCATTCATCATACCTGCTAACTGAGAGTGCATTTTACTTGTCGCATCTTGCATTGCCGTAAATTTGGCGTGTGTACGTTTCTCTAGATTATCCATACGGCGATCCAATGCCGCTTGATCATCCTGTAAGCGATAAGTCCGCTCAGTCATGCTTTTTTCTCGATTGCGTATCGAGCCCGTTACACCAGTCAAACCTTGAATTGCGTCTTCCACTTTTTTAGCAAAACCTTGGTTCCCGCCAAAAAAGTCCTCAAGCTTGTTGAAGTTATTGTTCAACTGGCGATCAAGCATGTCATAGTTGATCTCTAATGTGCCTTGACGGGTAGTGGTAATACCAAACTCCGTCAATGTTTTTAGATCCTCTGGCGCAGGCTCTACCCGAGAAGAAAATACCGACTTAAGACGAGAATCCGCACTTCGAACAATACTATCACCGGCCAGTGGGCCTGCGGCACCAGTTCTTGGGTCTACACCACCAAGCTCCTGAGAAGTTTGATAGAACTGGTTGTAAGCTGCGACAAACTGCTCAATGTCGTTACGCACACCTTGACGGTCATACTCAATATCAATCTCTGAAGCGGGCTTACCTACTGGTGTACGCCCTTTTAGAGTTAAGTCAACGCCGTCAATGGCATCTTCAATAATATTGTTATTACTTGAAAGCTGAGCAACACCATCGAGTAAAACTTTAGCATCTTGCGCTGACTGTACTTCTGTCATCCCTCGGTAAGTATCAAATGATTGCTGCGCCGCTGCTAAATCAGCTTGAGCTTGGTCGATGCGCTCAAGGTACTCACGTTCTTCTTTTGGAAGCTTAGCCCGCTCCATCTCTTTGGCTTGTTCAGGTGTCAGCTCTCCTGCCGCCACGCGTTGAGCAAGCAGCGCTTTTTCATCCGCGACTTTCTGCTCAATTCGCGCTTGTTCTGCGTCCAGCTTAGCTTGCGCTTCTTTTGGCGTAACATAAGAATCCGTTAAAGTTCCAGAAGCACTGTTAGACCAACCTGGCACATCTGGCGCTTTTTCACGCGCTTTATCATCGAGCTGAGGCTCAGGTTCCCAGTAAGAACTGAGCAAGGTCCCCGACGCCGTTTCTGTCCATCCGGGAATGCGCTCTTCGGGTTTGATGTACTTGTTTGCTTCTATCCCCGCCTGTGCAGCAGCGGCAGTTGCACTTTTTGACAACTCATTGTCAGCCGTTGCGTCTTTCGCAGCGTTAGGATCAGCTTGAATTGCCGCTTGCTTTGAAGTCGCCGCGATCTCATCATCGACAGCTTTTGCCGCATCGATGTTATTTTGAGCAATTTTATCGGCAATTTTTTGCTCCTCTGGAGTCAAAGGGGCAAGCAAATCTTGAGCGGCAGCACGAGCGCGTTCTAGATCTTTAACTCGTTGCTCAAGCGTTTTGTATTCAAGAAGTTTAAGCGGGTCGCCAGCTTTCGCTTCAGCGCGCATTGAAATGTCATTATCTTGCCCAGAAACGTTGGATGCGACGATAAGACGAGGGCCTTGTGTGTCATTAATGACCGCAGCACGAACCCCTGGATTAGATTTACTTCCGTTAATACCGCGTACGATATCAACTAATTTTGAGTTTTCTTGCACATCAATCGAGAACTTTTTGTCCCCCATTGAAATCTGCAGCTTACCCGGGCCAAATTTTGCGTCCTCCGGCAATACATCTGACGCAATTTTGTGGCTTTGGGCAAGCTGCAACACATCGATAGCATATCGACCAGCGATAGCTTCAGTGGTTGCTGTCGCGGATACTACAGCTTCATCCGTTGATTCGACTGTTCTTGCGGCGAAAGCTTTCTCCTGACGAAAGCTCGCCATCAAGTTTTTCATCGTATCCAGCGACTCTCTGAGTCGACCATAGGCACTGATACTAGAATCAATTTGGGTCCGCTCATTGTCGATTCGTTGCTGCTTAGGTACGCGCTCCGAATCTACAATTTTGCTGACCATGGAATTGATATCCATGCCAGAATTCATGCCTATAGGGCCAAAACTCATTTACTCACCTCAAGTACGATTACACCGTCTGGTTCACAATCCCCGATGAATATCGGGCGGTTTGCTCCCTTAGGCGACGTAAGATAACTAGCATTTCCTCATCGGGTATCTGACGAATAATATCACCAGTATCCGCTTCATATATCGTTACAACATCTCGACCAGATTCTTCGTCTACACGAAATGATAAGCCTTTATTGATCGACGAGATGAAATCATTCATCTGTTGAACAATCCTTTCACGCTCTGCCCTATTTAGCTTTTCACGCTCTTTCGAGGCTTCTATCGCTTTTTCAACAGACTGAGTCGCTTTTTCGCTCATCTCCCTAGTAGAGACCTGTTCCTTTTCAGAGGAAACTTGCTGTACATCGTGTTTTGAAGCAAGTTTAGTGCCACTATCTGAGCCATAAGGCTGGATGTTCGATGTGTAGGATGGTATTTCCATAACGATCTCCCTTCCACCTTAGCAGGTTACAACATTCTGTTGCACCAATAAGCTCCTATCGAACCTATCGATTAACCTAATAAGCTAAGAGCTGCCGACGGAGACTGCTTGGCTTGCGCTAGAACAGATGTACTTGCTTGCTGAAGAATCTGCGACTTAGTCATTTGCGTAGTTTCTTTCGCATAGTCAGTATCAACGATCCGGCTTCTAGACGCATTAACATTCTCGTTAATGTTATCTAGGTTACTGATAGCATGGCCAAAACGGTTTTGGAAAGCACCCAGTTCAGCACGCTGACTGTCTACCGTTTTCAATGCGCCGTCAATAACAGATACCGCTAGCTGAGAACCGGCAACTGTTGAAACATCGACGTCGGCGACAGTACGATCTTGTCCTGCACCAAAGCCTATTTCACCACCAAGTCCTCCACCAATCGTGACATCTGTTGCGACTTTATTGGAAGCTGCGAAAAGTTGAAGCTTACCTTCCTCACCCACTGAAGCCTTCACATCTTCACTTTGACCATTAATATACGTTGCAAGCTGCTCGATATCGTCGCCAGCTTTTGCATTTATGGTGAGTGTTTTTGCCTCTCCATGTACATCAGTATAGTCTAGTGTGAGGTCAGTTGTACCTGCGGAAACAGTCCAATCTGACGCTTTTCCTGCTTGGGCAATATACGCTTTACCACCCATTCCTACAGTATCAGAACGCATGCTACCCATAGAAAGCTGAACAGCCTCCCCTGAGCTCGCTCCAATTTGGAATGACTGAGTACCGAACGTGCCGTTAAGCAATTTGTTACCACCAAATGAAGTGGTTTCTGCAATACGGTTAAGCTCGTCATTCAGTGCGGTAACTTCTTCTTGAATCGCAATACGTTCCGAACGTGAGTTCGAGCCGTTAGAGGATTGCAATGATAGATCGCGCATACGCTGCAAGATGTTGGTGGTTTCGTTCATCGCACCTTCAGCGGTTTGAGCAATCGAAATACCATCATTCGCATTTTTTACAGCCATGTCTAAGCCACGGCTTTGCGCATTCAAGCGGTTTGAGATTTGAAGGCCAGCAGCATCATCACGGGCACTGTTGATTTTGTAACCCGAAGATAGACGCTCCATCGATTTCTGCATACCATCAGTCGCACCATTAAGGTAGCGCTGAGCAGTCATCGCAGACACGTTCGTGTTTACGTTAATTGCCATATTTGATCTCCTTAGGCATTAGGGCGATGTGTATCAGCGTCTCTCACCTCGCTTCAACACATCTCATTTCTCTCAATCCTTTAACGGCGAGCTAAAAAATACCTTTAGAAAAAAATTAGCGAACTTTTTTAGTTTTTTCCGTATTCCGTAAGAATTGCTTTAGAGATCAAAAAGTTAACATAAACAAAAAAATCCAGCCGGAGCTGGATTTTTGTGATTAAGATTGGGTTTATCCCAGTAGGCTCAATGCTGAGTTTGGCGCTTGCTTCGCTTGAGCAAGTACTGAACTAGATGCTTGAGAAAGAATTTGCGACTTAGTTAGTGCTGTCGTTTCTTTCGCAAAGTCAGTGTCTTTGATTCGGCTGTTAGATGCATTCACATTTTCGTTAATGTTATCTAAGTTGCTGATAGCATGTGAGAAGCGGTTTTGGAAAGCACCTAGCTCTGCACGGTGGCTATCAACATATTTCAGTGCCGCGTCAACGATAGCGACAGATTCTTGTGCGCCACCCACACTCGTTACGTCAATCGTATCAACCGTTACCGCTGTGCCAGCACCCATGCTCAACTCGCCAGCTAGACCACCACCAAACGATACTGCACCTTGAACTTTATCTGTTCCAGCGAACACTTGTAGACGACCTTCTTCGTCAACAGAAGCTGTCACTTGGTCAGTTTGACCGTTGATGTAAGTTGCAAGCTCCTCAATATCATCGCCTTCTTTGGCATTGATGTTGATTGTTTGCGGCTGCCCCGCGTTATCAGTAAGAGTGATCGTTAGGTCGTTAGCACCTGCTTGAACAGTCCAATCTTTATCTTTAGAGTTTGCAGCTTGGTAAGCAGTACCACCCATACCAACGTTGTCAGAACGCATATCGTTCAGAGTTAGCATTACTGCTTCACCGTTGTCCGCACCAATTTGGAATGATTTTGTCGCGTAAGTTCCGTTTAGTAGCTTGTTACCACCAAACGAAGTCGTTTCCGCAATACGGTTTAGTTCATCGTTTAACGCTGTTACTTCTTCTTGAATCGCAACACGCTCAGATTTAGAGTTTGAGCCGTTTGCAGACTGTAGCGATAGGTCACGCATACGCTGTAGAATGTTAGTGGTTTCGTTCATCGCACCTTCAGCAGTTTGCGCGATAGAGATACCATCGTTCGCGTTACGTACAGCAACATCAAGACCACGGCTTTGTACGTTTAAGCGGTTCGAGATTTGAAGACCCGCTGCGTCGTCTTTTGCACTGTTGATCTTAAAACCAGATGACAAACGCTCCATTGAAGTTTGTTGAGCATTAGTCGCGCTATTTAGGTAACGCTGAGCTGTCATTGCTGATACGTTAGTGTTTACATTTACTGCCATGGTGATTTCTCCATTTGATTTTCCGATGTAACCGGTTTCCGACGTCTCGGAAAACCAAAGTCGTTTTCTCTTAAAGTTACTTTTATTAACGGCGTGAATCAGAAAACCTTGAGTATTTTTTTGAGTTTTTTTTGAAAAAAGTTCATTTCGAAGGGAAAACGTGACTAATAGGAAAAAACTGCCAATAAAGTTATTTTTTCGCTAAAGCTTTAGAATCGACTGTCGATAACATTCTCTTTTTTGAGAATCATCCCAACAAAGTTAAAGCAAGATTAGGCTGTTGCTTTGCCTGCGCCAAAATAGAGGTGCTCACTTGCTGCAAGATCTGCTGTTTAACCATCTGTGTGGTTTCTTTGGCATAGTCAGTATCTTTAATACGACTGTTCGATGCCGACAAATTCTCATTAACATTAGAAAGATTATTAATCGCATGATTAAAACGATTCTGCATCGCACCTAACTCGGCCCTATGGCTATCGACATACTTCAGTGCCGTATCAATGATAGAAACCGCTCTTTGAGCACCACCGACCTGAGAAATATCTATATTATCAACCGCTTCATAGCCACTGAGGTTCATATTAAGTTGATTTGCTAAACCGCCAGAAAATGAAATCGTTCCTGAGGTTTTATCACCAGCCATAAAGATTTGTAACTGGCCGTCTTCATTAACAGAGGCTGATACTTCATCTGTTTGACCATTGATATAGGTCGCAAGCTCTTCAATATCATCACCAGCTTTCGCTTCGATATTGATCGTTTCTTGCTGACCTAGAGCATTGGTGTATTGCATCACTAACTGATTGTTACCCTGCGCAACTTGCCAATTACTGTCAGCTTGACCAGCTGCAATATAGCTAAAACCACCCATGTCTAAACTGTCGGAGCGCATGTTTTTTAGCGAAACTTGCACCGCTTCACCAGAGCTTGCACCAATCTGAAAAGAAGAAGAGGCAAACGAACCATTGAGCAATTTTCGACCACCAAAAGAGGTGGTTTCAGCAATTCTATTCAATTCATCGTTTAAAGCCGCCATTTCCTCTTGTAATGCAACTCGTTCCGCATGACTGTTTGAACCATTGGCAGATTGAAGCGAAAGATCTCGCATCCGTTGCAGTAAGTTGGTGGTTTCATTCATCGCCCCTTCTGCCGTCTGCATAATGGAGATGCCGTCATTGGCATTGCGCATAGCGACATCTAAACCACGCATCTGGGATTCAAGGCGATTGGAAATCTGCAGCCCGGCAGCATCATCTTTGGTGCTGTTAATACGATACCCTGAAGAGAGTCTCTCCAGCGATTGATTCAGCATATCTGTCGCATTGGTCAAGTGACGCTGCGCAGTCATGGCTGATACATTGGTATTAACAGTAATGGTCATAAAGTGCTGTAATCCTTCTTCGGGTTACTCACTTTATCGGCAAAAACAGAGTTTCTTTAACGAAAAAATGCAAAAAACCGAACTCTAAGGTTCGGTGTTAAATCTTTGAAGTATCGATAGTTGTATCGTTTTACTTAAGCGTTAAGCCCGCTAGCATTTCACTAGAAGGAGCAAAGAAATAGGCGCCTGTGACTGCCTTAGTAAAACGAAGCAGTTGGTCTGTCTTACCATCCGTCACGCCATACATGCTTTCGAGCATCGCTTTAAAGTTATGAAGAGTATTACAGTAAGCAATGAACAACAGGCCATGTTCACCAGAGACGCTACCATAAGGCAAGCTATGGCGTACAATTTTTAAGCCTTTGCCCTCTTCCTTAATATCAACGCGTCCAACGTGCGACGCTGCGGGTACGTCATCAAGTTCAATCGAATCGGGCTTGGTACGGCCAATCACTTTTTCTTGCGCCGAAACATTCAAGCGGTTCCAAGAAGGTAAGTTGTGGATGAAACGTTGCACCATCACATAACTGCCACCAACAAAATCACCTTGTGGAATGATAGCCACTTCTTCACGTTGAGCGTCTTTCGGGTTTTCTGTCCCATCGACAAAATCCGTCATATCACGAGAATCTAAATAGCGGTAGCCGTATGTTTCATCAATGACGGCTACATCTTCAGACACTTGCGCAAAGAATTTACGCAATAGGTAAAAATGCAGGTCATGACGGTTCGAGTGGCAGTGAATCAACACATCAACATCAGAACTAGGTGCAACGACATCGCCTTCACCGAGTTGTGGGAAGTCGATAAGCTCCGCTGGCACAGCCATATCAAGCTTGCTCCAAAATGCCTTAGTAAACGCAATAGACAGCGTTAGCTCGGCACCAGGTTGCTGCGTATTGAGTTCTTCAACTAACGTCGGTAGAGCCTGAAGTTGCTCCAACACTTTAGTTTCGTTTTGATTGACCTTAAGCAAGGTGTATTGCGCGAAAGGACCTGCTTCAGGAAGAATTGCACTTTGAGGGTATGACATTTTTAATTCCTCACTCGATTTTTTTGCTCAGTGTATTTCGTTATTAATTTTATATATTGATAGTGATCATCGCTTAGTGCGATCACTGTGTCGGAACTTTCTTAAAGCTATCTCTGACACTACGACTCTTAGCGAAGTAAATAATCAACCATAATAGCAACAACATCACAGCGCCATTTGTCCAGCTAAATGCACCATGGACTAGATAGACATGATACAGAGTTTGAGATAGCTGAGCGGCTGCGGTCACAAGTGTAATCCCTCTACCGTAAGCCACAATGTGATTTATCCATGCTCGCTCTGGGCTGCGCAGACTCACCATCCACATTAGTAGAATACTCGGAATTCCCATCGCTAGCCCGAGATAAAGCATATTATGGTCTGGGTAAACTATCGCAAGAATTTTACTGCCACTCTCGCGACTGGCACCGGCGACCACAAATACGACCCAAGCTTTGGCTAAGAACAACCACCCTAGCCAAACCAGTTTCGGTGCTCTTAAAAAACCATGTTTATCATATTGTTCTAACGCGTAACGCACTGCTATGTCACTGCTTGAATTCAATTAGACTCCACTCTATACCAATTGGCATATTTTGCTATCAGATATTGCATATTAGAGTGATAGATAATAGCGAATAGCCACGGCGAGGTTATTGCTGATGCTTGGTTCGGACTCGTTTTAGGGAAACGATAAAAAACAGTAGCAGAAGGAAAGCAGGCGCTAACCAAAGTAGAGCATTGCTAGCGCTAAAGGCTGGCTTATAGAGAACAAATTCACCATATCTAGCTGTCATAAAATCAATCACTTGCTTTTCGCTTTGGCCTTGATTGATTTTACTAAACACAATCAAGCGTAAGTCTTTCGCAATCGGCGAGTTGGACTCGACTAAATTTTGATTCTGACACTGTGGGCAACGTAATGATTTTGCTAGTTCAATGGCAACCTTTTGTTTATGTGGCGAATCAAATTGGAATAGCTCGACTTGAACGTTTTGCTCTGTCGTAGCCGCTGCAAAGATATCTTGATTTGCACTCGCAAGACTTAGTGGCGCTACTATCGAAAGCAATAACAACAGGTATTGCACAGAAGCCAACCTTAAGCTCATGAGTTCGCCCCACCAGCAAAGAAATCAGCAAAGTGCTTGTCCCATACTTTTTGATTCAGTACGCCGAGATGTTTATAAACAATCGCCCCATTTTGATCGACGAGATAAGTTTCTGGCGTTCCTACCACTCCGAGATCAAGAGAGAGAATACCTTTGGGATCGAACATGACTTCACTATAGGGATTACCAAGCTGGCCAAGATAGTTCACCGCACCTGAACGTTGATCACGGTAATTTAATCCAATGATAGGAATGCCGAGTTTCGCAAGCTGATTAAGGTAAGCATGTTCTTTACGACATACGCCACACCATGATGCCCAGACATTCACTAGCTGATATTCATGGCGGAATAGCTGCGTGCTTTGCGCTTGTTCCTGCTTCAAAAGCAGCGCTATTGATTGTGTTGGAAACTGCCTAACCACGGGCTGGGAGGCTGGACCAAACTGCTGGGTGTTAAGCCCTGCGACAAGAAAGCCAATAAAGCCCAATAAAACCACGCTAAAGAGGGTAATTTTATGCTTGCTTGATAAAGCCATGAGCCACTTCCTTTCGTCGACGAGAGAGAAAAGGTAACACAGCACCGAGCATAGCGACTAGCGCCCCGCCCCAAATCCAACTGATATACGCCTTATATTGGATCTTGACCGCATAAGAATCAGCATCAACTTTACTACCTAGCGTGACATAGTAGTCACCATGCCAAAATGGCCGGATTGCAGGTTCACTCATATTCATCACTCGAACGGGATAATGACGACGCTCTGGTATCAGGGTAAAGCTTCGCTGTTCGGAGGAGAACTTCAATTCCGCCTGTTCAGCGCTATAGTTAGGGCCAATAACCCAATGAGTATCAAGGTACTCGACTTGCCACTCACCAAATTCCAAAGTGCTACCTGCAGCCATTTTATGGTTCACTTCGAAAGAATGCTCTGCATTCATCACTGCGCCAATACTGCTCATCGCCAGACCAATGTGAGCAAGCACCATAAAGGTCAGCTTTTGCTGCTTCGCTACCAATAGTAGATGACTGATTACCACCCAGGCCCCTAGCCCCCAAACCACAGAGACAGCTAGCGAGAACCACATATCTTGCAACCAATACATCACCATGCCGACGAGCATGGAGGTGATAAATAACAAGACGATCTGCTGTTTGGAATAGTGACTGCCTTTATGCCACTTAAGTAATGGAACCAACCCCATACCAATGAGAGCAAGCAGAACTAAAGGTAAGAACAAGGTATTAAAATAAGGAGCGCCAACCGATACCGAGCCTAACCCTACAAGTTCATACACCATAGGATAGAAAGTCCCGAGAAAAACAGTAAACGCTGCCACCGCTAGCATGCCGACCGAAGCGATGGCAAGATAGCTGCGCCCAAAGAGCGATTGAACATGTTTGCTCTTGATCGCCTCGCCTCGCTCAAACAGCAAGGCAAATGAGGCAATCAAGGTCACGGCAAGAATGGCAAGCAGGGCAATTCCTTTGCCAGGATCAACGGCAAAAGCGTGAACGGATGTCAGTACGCCAGAGCGCACTATAAAGGTTCCTAGGATACTCAGGCTAAAGGTAACCAACGCCAGCACCAGAGCGGTTTTTCGCTGCTGCTGATAGCGACTAGCCGCAAGTAAAGCGTGCAGTAATGCGGTCCCAGTTAACCACGGCAGAAGTGACGCATTTTCAACAGGATCCCAGAACCACCAGCCTCCCCAGCCTAGTTCATTATAGGCCCACCATGAACCCACCAAAATGCCCAGCGTCAAAAATGCCCACGCAGATATTGCCCAAGGTGCCGCGAGCTTTACCCAGTCATCAACGAACGTTTCTTGCATCAGCGCAGCGAGTGCAAATGCCAACACGGTAGAAAAACCGATATACCCCAAATAGAGCAGCGGTGGGTGGAAGATCAATCCGATATCTTGCAGCATTGGATTGAGATCTCGACCTTGCTCTAACCAAACTTCAGCATAAGAGAATGGATTGGAAGTGATTAGGGTGAACCAGGCAAACGCAGCGATAAACAACTGCATTACCCACAGCACGTCATCGAGGTATTTTTTAGAAGTCTGTTGGATAAAAGAGATACATGCCGACCAGATGGCTAAGGTGAAAACCCAAAATAGCATCGACCCTTCGTGACCTCCCCACACCGCGGCAATTTTGAAGAAATCAGGTAACGCTGTGTTCGAGTGGGAGGCGATATAGTGAAACTGGAACTGATCAGTAACAAATAGGTAGCCAAGAAGGACAAGGCTCAACGACGCCACAACGCCATTAAGCCTTGCTAACAATGATAAAGAGAGAGCGGCATTTCGCTGTTGCCATTTATTCCATGCATAAGCAGCCGAGATAAGCGAACTTGAAACGGCGACCCAGACTAATGCAAAGTGTCCTAGCTCTCCGACCATACTTACACTACCGTCATCTGGCCTGCGTAGAGGATAAAGGTCCGTAGCATAAGCACACCGACTAGGCTGAGTGTGGTCACCATGAAGATATACCCACCATTATGGCGTGTATCTTTTGGCGCAACCGCATTGAGCGTCAATGGTAAAAGCATGCCGATTAACACCACCCCAAACCAGAACCAGTTCGACCAAAAACCGCCACCGATCGCGTTCCAAGCAGCGACTTCATTCTGACCACCACTAAAAATAAGCCCGGTGAAGAAGGTGACTAGCACAAATAGTTCAAACAACACGACAGGTCGCTCGAAACTATGCACCCAAGAAACACTTGGACTTGTCGCTGACTCTTTGAACACTAAAATGCCAAACATCAAACAAGCAGCCGCTCCAGATGAAAGGCTGGAGAACAAGAACAAAATCGGCAACACTGGATTGTTCAGCATTGGGTATGTTTTCAATGCTGAAAGTAGGAAGCCAGTATAAGCAGCAAGAACAACCGCAAGGAAACCTAAAAACAGTTCAATAGCATTGTTGTATTTACCTGATTTAATCAAGAATCCATCGACAAAATCGAGCAACTTACTAGGCAGTTTACCTTCAGCGAAACCGATGATTTGATGACGGAACAGAATACCAATCCAGATAAACAAGACGATCATGTAGACCTGGAATAGGATAACCCCCATCGACATCACGGAGTTCATATTGAAGTAGATCATGATCTTCCAAAACTCCAAAGGTTTGGTCAGGTGGAAAATCAAGATCGTTAGACCCGAGATGATGCCAAATGGCGCTAGCCATGCCATTGCCTTCAAGATACCGTTATTGGCCGGATCCCCTTCAATCACTTTGCGCCTTAGATAAAGCGCAATCATTACCGCCCCTGCAGACATACCCGCTAAGAACAGGTAAACCGCAATAATCCAATCCCACACCAGAGAGTCAAAGTGGAATGCACTTTCGAAACCAGTCATGATTAAACCTCCCCTTTCTGATGAGGCACTTTGTACAATTTAGGCTTAGTGCCTAAGTGTGCCTTGTCTCGATAAACGACTTCGCTGTTTAACACTTGGTTAATTTCGCTATTTGGATCGTTGAGGTCTCCAAATATCAGTGCCTTAGTTGGGCAAGACTCAACACAAGCAGGTAATTTGCCCTGGGCAAGGTTGGTATCGCGGCAGAAGTTACATTTATCAGCCGAGTGATCTTCAGGGTTAAAGAAACGCACTTGATACGGACAAGCGGCTAAACAGTAACCACAACCGACACATTTCTCTTTATGGACATCAACAATACCTGTTTTCTCATCTTTGTACGCCGCACCTGTTGGGCACACATAAACACAAGGAGGGTTTTCACAATGTTGGCAAGATTTGCGAGTAAAACGGTAATCAACATTCGGGAATTCGCCTTGTGGTTCACTGCGTATAATTTCGAGACGCGATACGCCTTCAGGAACCTTGTTCACATCACGACAAGCATCAGTACAAGCGGTACAACCGATACAGGCGGTTTCATCATGAACCATCCCGTAAAGTTTGTTACCATCTTGTTCAACGTTAGCGAGTGTTTTTCGACTACTGATAACAGCGGTTCCCGCCACACCCGTAGTGAAGATAACCGCGCCTGCGCCAGTTAAGAAGTTTCGTCTTGAGCAACTCATACTACTTCTCCTCTTCTTTTAGCTGGGTGATATCCGAGTGACAGTCCACGCACATCTTGATTTTGTCCTTACGTTCTAGACTAAGAATTTTTGATTTCTTCTCAGCGTGAACATTGTGGCAATTTGAACAGGTAAGATTTTTGGCATGCACGTCATGCGTCCAGCTCGCTTTATGTAATCGCTCTGAAGTATGACAGTTGGTACACTGGCTATTCGCATCAAGTATTCCCTGATGCGGCATTTGCACCTTATCACTTCCCATCTGCGATTGAGCTGGCGCGTACTTAGTCACGACTGGCGCCCCTTCACGATGATCAGGCCCGATGTTTCCGTGACAGGTGGTACAGTTCAGCGTTTTGCCGATCTGCTCAAATTTCTCAGTGGTGTGCGTTTGATGGATGGTCTGCTGCGAATCCTTATGACATTGGATACACTTATAATCCTTGTCACGGATAAGCGTGACTTCATGACGTGCGGATTTGTCTTCAGACTGCACAGTTGAAGTGTCGGCTACGGCATGAAGAGAATAACCATAGAGGCAAAATGCTAGAAGAGACTTAAGCATTATGACTATGGCCAACTTTATATTGCCCATATTATCCTTTCCTTATTCCGTACTAATTCGTAAAACAATCAACAAATTAAAAATACGGTTAAAAATTAAAATCCTTCAATGCGCACAAAGCACATCAAATGAGATCAATTCTTATTTTGGAAAAGCCACAACGCTAATAAATTATATATTACAACGCCTACACTAAAGGGGTAGGCAAAACTGTTCAAAATTCGATCTTTATCACCATATACCTTTCATGGTTAATGCGCTAAGTCATTGATGATAATAAGTTTCATTTTACTCTTCTCAACACACCCAGTACCCCTTTAGGGTTATATAAGAGTGAGTTTGAGCTGGATCACTAACTAAAATTGATCTTGAACAATTAAGTACTATTACTAAGTTATTTATTTTATTTCTATTTATTACAATATATTTCAGTTCTCCAATTCTTAGTTTGGAATATAGCCAGTTCACAACGCTGCTAATAAAAAACAGAATACGGAGATAGCACTGTGAATAAATTGCATTGGATACCAAAATCCGCTGCAGCATTAGCAATTGTGGCCACTTCACTGATGAGTGTCACAAGCTTTGCTGCATCCGAAGAAAAAGGCTTAATTGATCCTCGCAACGATGCGTATGAGCAACAACACCCTGATCAATACCACTCTTGGAAAGCCACCTCAGAAAGCGAACATATCGAAGACGCACTTGCAGAAGATCCAAATATGGTGATTTTGTGGGCAGGGTATGGCTTTGCTAAAGATTACAACAAGGCTCGTGGCCACTTTTACGCGGTGGATGACGTACGCCAAACATTGCGTACAGGTGCGCCGCAAGATGAAACTTCCGGCCCAATGCCAATGGCATGTTGGAGCTGTAAAAGCCCTGACGTTGGTCGCGTGATCGATGAACGTGGTGAAGACGGCTACTTTAAAGGCAAATGGGCTCGTTTAGGTGACCAAATTAACAACCCTATTGGTTGTGCAGACTGTCACGATACACGTAGTGAAGCCTTCAAGAATGGTGAGCCAGCACTTGCGTTGGCAAAACCTTATGTTGAACGCGCATTTCAGGCGATAGACAAACCTTTTGAACAACAATCTCGCCTTGACCAACAAGCCTCTGTCTGTGGTCAGTGCCACGTAGAGTACTACTTCACAGGTCCAAACAAGTCGGTCAAATTCCCATGGGATATGGGCACCACCGTCGATGATATGGAAGAGTACTACGATGCACTTGGCTTTAAAGATTGGACTCACAAAGTTTCTAAAGCGCCGATGTTAAAAGCGCAACACCCAGGTTACGAAACATGGCGTGATGGTATTCATGGCAAAAACAAAGTGGCGTGTGTTGATTGTCATATGCCGAAAGTGACCAAAGAAGATGGCACTGTCTATACCGATCATAAAGTTGGTAACCCATTTGATCGCTTCGAAGACACTTGTGCAAATTGTCATACGCAATCAAAAGATCAGCTACGTGACATTGTTTCTACTCGCAAAGCTCAAGTGCTCAACATGAAGCTGACAGCTGAGAAGCAAATTGTTGCCGCTCACTTCGAAGCAGGCGCAGCTTGGAAAGCAGGAGCCACGGAAGAAGAAATGAAAGATATTCTTCAAGATATCCGCCACGCTCAATGGCGTTGGGACTACGCCATCGCTTCACACGGCGTACATATGCACGCTCCAGAAGTTGCGCTTGAAGTATTAGGTACTGCGGTTGACCGCGCTGCAGATGCTCGTACTAAGATTGTTCGCCTACTCGCGAAGAAAGGCATTACAGAGCCAGTAGAACTGCCAGATATTTCAACTAAAGCCGCTGCGCAACAAGCATTGGGTATGGATATGGACAAGATGAACTCGGATAAAGAGAACTTCTTAAAAACTGTGGTTCCAGAGTGGAAGAAAGCCGCTGAAAAACGCGAAGCCAGTTACGAACAGTAAGTAAGGCACGCTCTCATAGACAAAGCCAGCATTTGCTGGCTTTGTTATTTAGTGGAGAAACGAATTTTAGGTTGATAGAAATCAGCTACACACGATTAAGCGTAATGTCCGACACGTAACCATTCCCAAGTTCAGAAAGCGCACTGTATATCATCGAGGCAGCATCCTCTGCAGACATGAAGCTATCAGTAATCAGCTCTTTGCCGCTTGTTGTCCAAAACTCCGTTGCCATCCCTCCGGGATATACGGCAACAATTTTCATTGGCTGACCTTTTAATTCGATGCGGACTGATTCGATAAGCCCTTTAACGGCCCACTTCACTGCGCAATACGTTGACTCTTGAGCTTTAGGTTGTTGCGCCGCAGTAGACATAATCATAACTAGCGTAACGGGTTGCGCTTTGTAGCGTTTTACTGACTCACGCACAACATTGATGGCTGAGCTGAGATTATTCTTAATTAGCGCATCTATCTGTTCAGGATTCTGCTCTTCTAACAGCCCAAAGTAGCCACTTCCGGCGCAATGAATGATCTTAGTTGGCACTTCATCCAATTGCTCAAACAAAGACTCGACATCATCGTGGTTGGCGAGATCGCAAGCTTGATATCTCGCTCGTTCAGACAATCGACGTTGTACATCTAACAGCTTACTCTCGCTTCGACCCGTCAAATGCACGCGATGATTCTGAGCATCGTAAAGCTCAGCCAGTGCCGCGCCAAGGCCACTACTCGCACCAGTGATTAGTACCATTATTTATCCTTCTAAATTGTCTCAGTCGAAGCTTAGCCCTTATTCAAAGCTTTGGCTTGGTTTAAAGATCGGATCACGCTTTCACGATCCAATTCAGGCTGATTAGAGTCCAGCATACGCGTCCAAGTATCAATCGCTTCTTGGTAGCGGAAACTAATAAAATGATCACTCGCGATCAAGGTTAAGGCGGTGAGGTTATTGGGTTCTATGCGCAATGCCTGTTCAAGTAGAGAAGAGACTTCTGGTGTCATTCTCTGCTTATGCACATAGTAAAGAGCTGTGGCTTTCGCAGATAATTGATTAGCGGACGGCGGTTGGCTTAAACGTACTGCATAGTCAAAACAAGTCAAAGCAGAGGAAAAATCTTGATTGTTGAGATAGCCATGTCCGAGTTGAAACCAAAGCTCAGCTTGATTTGGATCTTGTTTGAGCTGATCTTGCAAAGACAACATCCACTCTTGATGAGTTTGCTGCGGCTCAAGCTCGGCAATGGGTGCAGGTGGTTCACCTTGAAGCCAAATATATACAGGTACAGTAATTACCAAGCTGGCGAGTAAAACTCGTTTCATCAGCACTCCAAAGCTTTTGTTCATCACTGACAAAGTATATCCTGTTAGGATAAATACATCTTTGATCTAGCAAGACCTATCAATATGAAAAACAAAGTGGTTCCTTCTCAAGAAACGCAACAAGAAGCGATGAAGATAGCTAAAGCAACTCAAAAGCCTGGTCAAACAAAAGAACAAACTAAGCTGATTGCTCAAGGTATCGAGAAAGGTATCGCCCAATACAAAAAACAGCAGAAAGAACGCTCACGACAAGCGGATAAAGCGAAGAAAAAGGCGCAAAAAGCTAAGAAAGCCGACGTAGAGGTGAGCACAAACCAAACACAAGTAGACATTGAAAACCAAGTCGACAAAACTAAACCTTCAATTCTGCCTTGGGCATTACTCGTCATCAGTTGGGTAGGGTTTATCGCCTATGTTAGCCAAAACTAAATACATTGTATTCGCAGCCACTCTTGCTTTGCTTGCTGGATGCTCAACACCAATCGCCAAATTGGATCCCGATGCCAGTGAGGTACATCTACGCCTAGATGCTCAATTTAATGCCGACGATTGTCAGTGGCTAGGGGAAGTAACGGGAAGCGAAGGTCACTGGTACAGTTATATCTTCTTCCCTAATGATGTGATGGTACGTGGTGCACTGAATGAAATTAAAAATCAAGCTAATGAACTTGGAGCAAACACAGTTTATTTAGTGCAACCGCAAGACTTTGTGACTTCATTTACGGTGTTAGGCAATGCTTACCGCTGCCCTCGCAAAAAATAACAACCTATAAAAACAAACCTAGCGTTTTCACGTTAGGTTTGTTCATTAAATTCTAATTTCAAAAGCCAAGGCTTGCAGCGATGTCAGTCTCCCTGTCGAGTACCCACTGGCTATCGAAAGGTCCCCAGTCAGACAGCTGATAATAACCATCATTATGACGTCGTCCATCTTGGACAAACATCAATTCAATGCCAATCCCCGGTAAAGCTTTAATCACGTCTTGGATAGTGCGACGTGGCCAACCTGTTTGCTCAATTAATTTGGGCACATTTGGGCGCTCTAGATTTTCAACAAGCAGTGCAAGATACAAGCGCCTTGCAAAAACAGGACTCAATTCCATTGATACCTCCTTAAAATTTCTAGAGTCATTATTTCTGTTTTGCTCGTAAGTGTGTTGAGTTTGATCAAAAACTCGACGATCGCCTTTGCTTGAAACACATTTTTTTTGCTCAATAAAATATATCTATCACACTTTTGTCTCACTCCTCACTTCCTGCTAGGATGCAAAAACAAACTAAAAAACAACAAGGGCAGATTGCCCAAAGTCACTTTCAAAGGTTCCACTATGACAATCACCATGTATGGCATTCCTAACTGCGACACGATCAAAAAAGCCAAAAAGTGGCTCGAAGCAGAGGGAGTGGAGTACAACTTTCACGATTACCGTAAGCAAGGTATCGATAAAGCTTTAGTAGAAACTTTCTGCCAACAACTTGGCTGGGAAAACGTCCTCAACAAGCGCGGCACAACCTACCGCCAGTTGACTCAAGAGCAAAAAGAGTCGCTAAACGAAGCAAATGCAATTGCGCTTTTGGTTGAGCAGCCAGCGATGATCAAACGCCCAATTCTGGTTTCGGGTTCTGAATACCACCTAGGCTTCAAAGCTGATCAATACGCTTCTATTTTTTCATAATTTCTCGTAAGGATTTCAAGGATGACAGATAGCCCAACTCTGGCTCTCGCAAAAGATTTAATTAGTCGCCAATCGGTAACACCTGAAGATGCAGGTTGCCAAGAGGTAATGATTGAGCGACTCAAAGCACTAGGCTTTGAAATTGAAGTCATGGTATTTGAAGATACCACCAACTTCTGGGCTCGCCGTGGCACACAAGCTCCCCTATTCGCTTTTGCTGGCCACACTGATGTCGTGCCAGCGGGCAAGATTGAACTATGGGACACCCCTCCTTTTGAGCCAACCATCAAGGATGGTTTCTTACACGGTCGCGGTGCAGCCGATATGAAAGGTTCTTTGGCAAGTATGATTGTCGCGGTTGAACAGTTCATTGCTGATAACCCAGATCACAAAGGCTCAATTGGTTTCTTAATCACATCAGATGAAGAAGGCCCATTTATTAACGGAACAGTCCGTGTGGTAGAAGCACTGATGGAACGCGGAGAAAACATCGACATGTGTATTGTCGGTGAGCCTTCAAGTACAGAGGTGGTGGGTGATGTCGTGAAGAATGGTCGCCGTGGGTCTATTACTGGCGATCTAACAGTCAAAGGAATTCAAGGTCATGTCGCCTACCCCCATCTGGCGAAAAACCCGGTTCACCAATCTCTGATGGCTATCCATGAATTGGCAACCACTGAGTGGGACAAAGGCAATGCTTACTTCCCGCCAACCAGTTTCCAGATCCCTAATGTCCACGCAGGGACAGGCGCATCAAATGTCATTCCTGGTGAGTTTAACGTTCAGTTCAACTTGCGATTCAGTACCGAGCTCAACAACGATGCCATTGTTTCTCGTGTAACTGAAACATTAAACAAGCATGACTTAGACTATGACCTTAAATGGACGTTCAATGGCGACCCATTCCTAACCGATACCGGTGCACTACTTGATGCAGTGGTTGATGCGGTTGATGCGGTTAACCAAACTAAACCTGCGCTGCTGACGACAGGTGGTACTTCTGACGGTCGATTTATTGCCCGCATGGGTGGTCAAGTAGTTGAGCTAGGCCCAGTAAACGCCACCATTCATAAAGTTAACGAGTGCGTTAAGGTTTCAGATTTAGAGAAGCTGACACAAATGTACCAGAAGACATTAGAAAACCTACTCGCTTAATGATGACGCCAGAGCAACTGACAGGGCGAGTGACTAGCCACCTTGTAGAGACAATAGTCGGACAAAAAGCATTCTTGGTTCACACTGCTGTGAGCCAAGATTTATTGGCACTCAAACAGTCAGCAACGTTGGCTGGATTCAATCTCAATATTGCCAGTGGCTTTCGCGATTTTGATCGTCAAGCGACGATCTGGAATAACAAGATGTCAGGTAAAACGGACATCTTGGATAGCGAGAGCCAAGTCATCTCGGCGGATTCTCTATCTGAACTCGATAAGGTGATAGCGATTCTCCGCTGGTCTGCCTTACCGGGCGGCAGTCGCCACCACTGGGGAACAGATTTTGATGTGTTTGATCGAGATAGCTTACCTCAGGGGGAAACTCTCAAGCTCGAGCCATGGGAATACCTCACTGGGCATCAGAAAACCTTTTATGATTGGTTGAGCCACAATCTCCATGATTACGGGTTCTTTTTCCCTTATGCCCAAGATCTTGGTGGTGTCGCACCTGAACCATGGCACATCAGCCACCAAGCCATATCAGAGCAATGCTTAAAACAATTGGATGCGTCGACACTCAAACAACAGCTTGCCTCGACGTCGATTTTGGGTAAGAAGACGGTGTTAGAACAGCTCGAAACGATCTACAATCAGTTTGTTAGCAATATTTCAAAATAGGTGCGGTGATGGATTTACTGACTAACCCATGGGTTATCATTGTTATTGTGTTGAGCGTCGTAATAGGTAACATTGCTGCCCTTAAATACACAGCCAATATGAAGTTTGGTCAGTCTGAAAAGAAACCACACACCGACGGCGAAGAGACGACACCAGAGTCGCAAGATTCAAAAAAAGACGCTTAAATTAGCGTCTTTTTTATTTTCAGGTATTACTTGAGGTGATCCCAAGAAATATTGGAGACAATTCGGCAATCATCGCACTTAAAGTAGAAGATATCGTGTAGTGGCTCATCTAATAACCATTCACCACCGCACTTAGGACATTTCCGTGCTTTTTCGTCTGCGAGACTTTGTCCACCGACTCGATACTGATAGTAGTATGTCGGTATCTTAGTGATGTATTCGATGCGACCGCGTAAATCCCAACCACGTTTGAACAACACGCTGTCAGTATCGCAAATCTCATGCAGCGCAGCATGCTCGGCTCGGCAACCACCAGCCATCTGTATTTCGTCACACGCTTGCCACTCGGTTTGCCATTTTACCACAGCTTTATGATCGCCATTCAATGTCGCTCCATTACGATAGAGCGGGATCGGTAACAGTGTTTCACCACTTCTGAGTGGAGAGCAGGTATGAACATACGTGGTATATAGAACCTGCCAACTTGGTTGCTCCTCTTCCGCAGCCTCTTCAGAATTAAGGTCACGGCCAAGAAGACGCATTTTAGGCGCTAGTAGACTTGCCTCAGACAGGCGGTTTAAACAGACCTTTACAAAGTCTGAATGGTAACTCGGATGTAGACTATCTTGTTCAGGGCAAACCACGCGGACAAAGAACTCCCCATCCCCCATCACAATTGGAAACTCACGCCCCAACACTTGGCCGTTATAGCGCAGAGCATCCATCAAACCATTGATCGCTTTGTCTACCGCACTAACCGTGGTGTTATCAAAACACTCAAACTGAAGTTCTACAACGTACATGATTACACCACAGGTTCTAGGTTGGCCAAAAACTCGGCGATGTCTTGTGCTAAGACATCGCGCTTATCTGTGCCTAGTCGCTCTAAAATCACGTTCCCTGTTAAGTTACAGATTGAGACGACATCCAATTCCGCATCCGTAGCGCCGATAAACACAGTTGGCTTTAACTTCAAACGGCGCTGAGTCACGAGGTGGCCTAGAATGTTCTCTTGTAAACGAACAAAGTCATCATCGCTCCATACTTGCAGCAGCGTTAGCTCGTTCCCCTGCCAAGTCGCATCCATATCTGCACTGTATTGAGAGCCATAAAAGGTTTTGATGTCTTCATGAAGTGTTAGCTCAATACCATTTTCTACATTGGTAAAATCTGCAGCTTGTTCTCTTGTAAAAGCCTGCCACTCAACTGCATCATCCATTTTGCGCTCGACACATGGTGATACAAGATCGACCAACTCTTCGCTTTGTGGCAGGTGGCCATGTGCATCAAGATGGGCCTGACGGTATTTTTCACTGAATGAGAGTAACGCTTGCAAGGCATGATCAGCCATTAGATTCTCCAACATGAATATTCGCTTTTAGGTGCGGGATTGCGTAAAATTCTCGACATTCTAATAGAAAACGAACAAAAGTATGAGCAAATATTCTGATGCGAAAGAGCTTGCTGGCCTAACGCTTGGTCAAAAGACCGAATATTCAAACCAATATGACGCCAGCCTGTTGCAACCTGTACCTCGTAGCCTCAATCGTGATGACCTTAACTTAGGTGACTCACTGCCTTTTCAAGGCTGCGATATCTGGACACTTTACGAACTCTCTTGGCTCAATGAGAAAGGCTTACCACAAGTGGCGATTGGTGAAGTTTCAATTCCTGCGACTAGCGCCAACCTGATTGAATCTAAGTCATTCAAGTTATATCTAAACAGCTTCAACCAAACTCGTTTTTCTTCTTGGGATCAAGTAGAACAAACACTGGTTAAAGACCTTTCAACCTGCGCGGGTGAAATAGTCTCTGTAACGGTTCGTTCTGTCGTGGATTACACGGACTCCGTTGTGGTCACAATGGATGGCGACTGCATTGACGAGCAAGATATTGAGATCACTAGCTACGACTTTGACCGCACGCTTATTCAAGGAGCTGCAATCGGTGACGTTGTCGAAGAGAGCCTGCACAGCCACTTATTGAAATCAAACTGTCTAATCACAAACCAACCGGATTGGGGCAGTGTCGAAATTCAATACAAGGGTAAACAAATCGATCGTGAAGCCCTACTTCGCTACCTTGTCTCATTCCGCGAGCACAATGAGTTTCATGAACAATGTGTTGAGCGTATTTTTACTGACATTATGGAATTCTGTCAGCCTGAATCGTTGACGGTTTACGCACGTTATACAAGGCGTGGTGGTTTGGATATCAACCCTTACCGCTCCAACGTAAACAACCAACCTAGTCATAATCAACGCATGGCTCGTCAATAGGAAGTCGACTCTAATGGTAAATGTACGCTGGAAGCGCTTGCTTGGCGCGTTATTGGTTCTGTTCTCTGCGCCACTTTGGGCAAACACTCTGTACTCATCAGCCGTCCTGAGTGAGGCAAACAGTTTGGTCAACATTGTTCCGAAACAGGCCAAGCAACTTGCCACAGATTATCTAACCCAGCGTACTTTGACCGACAAAACTGAAAAAAGCCCTTCTGCCATCTCTCGCGATGAAGCAGACAGCCGCACTCGAACCCCGGGCGGCACAATTGACGCGTTGCGCATTCTCGCCAGAGCGGAGTTTAACTTAGGCAATCAGCTTGAAGCATTGAGTTTTCTGAAAGAAGCAAAATCTTTAGCAATAACTTACAAGCTGCCTTATTTACTGCTGGATCTAAAGTTAGTTGAGATCAGACTAACTTGGCTTATCAATGGTGACGCTGAAGCTGCCAGAGATAAAATGGCGCAGATAGAAGAAGAGTTCAGTCACATTGATAATCCACAGCAGTTAGCTCGCGGTCTAAAGTACCGTATGACAATGCTGAAAGCAGAGATTGCCTCTTCTGAAGGTAACCTAAAGCTCGCTGACCAACTCTATGCAGAAGTAAAGCCGTATGTAGACAGCTCAAAGTCGATTCACACCGTAATTGAATACCACACCACAGTGGGTAAACAACTCCTTGCCAACAAGAAGTACAACCGTGCCTTGTCAGAGTTACTGATCAGTTACTGGACGGCTATAGAAACCGACTCTGCGCGTCAACTTGCTGAAGTTAACCGTATTCTGGGGCAGCTATTTTATGATCGCCGCGTGTTAGATAAAGCCAATGACCACTTTTCGCAAGCGGCTGATTTTTATGATAACTATGAGAACTCGCCTGCATTAGCGCCACTGCTTAAGCGCATGGGCGATATTTACTATTACCAAGGTAAATACAATCTCGCACTGGTTCACTACTTCAACGCAATGGATCATGAACGGCTGCAAAACAACATTGAAAGCGTGATCGATATTCGCATCTCGCTTGCGACAACCTACTTACACTTAGTCAATTATACTTTGGCTGAACAATATCTTGAACGCGCGCAAGAGCTACTCCAATACGCAGATATTCCAAGGTTAAAGGCCTACGCTTTACTACTAGAAGCCGGATTAGCTCGCCATAAACAAGAGCCTAAAAAGGTACTGGAAAGCGCGAATCAAGCGCTTGAGATAGCACAGCAATTGCAAGATATCAGCATGCAGAAGTCTTCTTATCAGATGCTCTATTTAGGCTACGAACTCAATGGCCAGTATCAAAAGGCTTTAGAGTACCTTAAGCACTACAACTCTCTAGCAACCATTGAACAGCAAGAGTTAGATCTGATCAGTGAAGATGCTTTCCGACAACAGAAAGAGTTTGTAGAACAAACTCTACATTTAAGCGGCCAGCAACAAGAGTTAGAAGAAACCCATAACGAATATCGAAAATTCCAGAAGATAACCTTCACCTTGTTTGTCTTATCCGCGTTGCTGTTTATCTTCATTTTACGTCGTGGTCACGTGATCAATGTGCAAAAAGAAGAGCTCGATGTTCTTAACGAAGATCTTTATACCCATTCTCGCTCTGGGTTAAAAAACTTACGTATGCTTAATGCTAAACTTCCTGCCTCTTTAGAGGAGAGCAGTCATAAGTTTGAGAAGTGGCATGTTGGTGAGTTGATCCATGAACCACTCAACGACCGTCTGCGCTTTGTAATGATTGACGTGCCATTTTTACGCAACATGTATTTGCAACATGGTTACCAAGAAGGCTTAAAGCTAGAACGTGCTTTTGGTGATTATTTAAAACAGCGCGTAGAACATCCAGCAAGAATTTATCATTTTTCTGATGCCAACCTGCTGTATATTGAACCAAACAGCGAACGTAATACCGACCCTGAACAGTTGTTTGAAAAGATCCAACAATGGATCCTTGAGTTCGAACCCGATCGTTTACTCAACCGCATCATTCGTATTGGTATGGCGGACTACCCTTTCCTACCAAGGGCGTATACTGCGGTTAATGATAAGGAACTAGTTGATGTGCTACTAATGTCAACCAGTACGGCAAGAACGCTGAGCATGAAAGAGCACTCTAGTCAGTGGGTCTACTTGAAAGCGATTGAGAACGCGCCTGCTGCAAGTTTAGCCACCGGTAATATCCGTAAGGCGTGCAAGCACTCCATCAATCAGGGGTTAATAAAAGTTCACTCTTCTTTCAAGAATGAGGACGGTATCAAAAAACTGCTAAAAGATGAATAAAAGCGCATCAATCAAACGTTGTAAGTCGTGACGCCCGTGATTTATTTGATATTATCGACAGATCACTAGATATAAGTAGATTCTATTTTTAAGTTTATTCATGGGCGTAATCGAACAAGATCTTCAGTCACAGCTGCACAACCTGAAATCTCAATTGGAACAAGTTCGATTGACACAAAGGGATACCTCGTTCAAATTTAATAGAGAACAAAAGGTACTTCAGCGTGTCATCTCGTCGTTAAGTAGTGCTTATAAATGTGAAAACCCGCGACTACAAGCGGGACTCATGGAACTGAAACAAGCTATCGAGCAGCAGCAAGACGTCAGCTCACTAATACCAAAACTGGCGGTATTGGAGCGTTTGCTAAAACAACAAGGCTTGGCTATGGAACAACAAACTGAACATTTGGATTCCCAAATTAAGCATAGTGGTGAAACGCTACTGCGCTTGACTGGGCTGCCTCCGAAGATCAAACGCGACCTACGCGATTTACTCAGTTACTCCGATGGCCTTAAGCATCCAAGAGCAGAACAAGCCCTAAGACTGCTTAACCTTTATGAGCGCTCCGTAAAAATCATCACAACCAACCCTGACTACAGCGTTAACCAAATCGCGGCTAGTTCCGATCGTGAGCTGTTGCTTCGCCTTTCCGAAGAATTGCAGCATTTGATTACTGAACTTGATTTTGAAGGCGAGTCTGGGGAGCTGCTAACAGACATTCGCGCTAAGTTACTGATTGGGGTAAACAGCCACGTTTTGTTAGAGTTAACGCTACAAACGCTTAAGTTGGTGATTGATGGCACCCATTATGAGCGTAAAACTTCAGAACAGTTTCTCGAACAAATCAACTCTTCGCTTTCGTCGTCACTGAAAAGCTCACAGCAAAACTCACAGCAATCCCAAAGCTATTTTGCTCATCGCCAGGAGATGAACACTGAGTTGTCTGAACTCGTCACCGATACGCAGTCCAAAGTGTCCAATGCAGAAAGTTTAGATTCGCTGAAAGAACAGGTGAACCCTTTACTGGCTCAACTGAACTCATTGACTGAGCGCTTGAAACACGCCGAACAACGTGAACAAGCCTTGATTGAGCGCATGGATTACGGCAAAAACCAACTAGAAGCACTGTATGAAGTGACTCAGGACTATCGCCGCCGCTTAGAAGATCAAGCACAACGTATGCTGCTTGACCCACTGACCAAGGTATATAACCGAGCCGCATTTGGCGATCGCCTTGAGTTAGAGTACCGCCGCTGGATACGCGCACAACATACTCTTCGTGTCGTTATACTCGATGTCGATGGCTTTAAAGCGATCAACGACAGTTTTGGTTATGCCGCAGGTGACAAGGCACTGAAAATTATTGCTCGCACAATTAAGAAAGAGATCCGCGATACAGATACCGTGGCGCGCTTCTCTGGTGAAGAATTCGTGTTGTTGCTCCCAGAGCTCTCTGACAGCAACGCTTTCAATATGATTCAAGCGATTCAGGGTCAGGTATCTAAGCTGCCATTTAAGTTCCGTGATCGAAACTTAACCATCACCCTTTCCGCCGCAAGTACTGCATTCAAAGATTCGGATACACCCGAAGAGATCTTAGAGCGACTCAACTTGTGCCTTAATGAAGCAAAAACGCTCGGTAAGAACCAACTCGTTTGGCGCTAGACGGCACTTCACAAACCCACCATGATGTTTCATTAGTGTGATTGATCTATAGATATCAATTAGTTAGGTTTATTATCTGTAAAAAGCTGCTAAGCTTATTAGACGTTTGCTTAATTTGTTCGCGGATTGGCAACGTATATGGACAATAACAATAATGATATCTCACTCTCTATGAGTGCTGTTTCGTCAAGGAGGTCACTATGATCACACACATTAGTCCAGCAGGTAGTATGGATCTACTTTCTCAACTTGAAGTTGAGCGCCTTAAGAAAACCGCTGCAAGTGATCTTTACCAACTTTACCGCAACTGTACCCTTGCGGTTCTTAACTCCGGCAGCCACACCGATAACTCTAAAGAACTACTCGACAAATACAAATCTTTTGATGTCAACGTCGTGCGTCGTGAGCGTGGCATTAAGCTCGAACTCACCAATGCGCCAGAGCACGCCTTTGTCGATGGTGAGATCATCAAAGGGATTCAAGAACACCTATTCTCAGTTTTGCGTGACATCGTGTACGTCAATATGCACCTTGCTGATAATCAGCGTCTTAACCTGACTAACGCTAGTCATATCACTAACCTTGTTTTCGGCATCTTACGCAATGCTGGCACCCTGACGCCGGGTATCGAACCGAACCTAGTGGTATGTTGGGGTGGGCACTCAATCAATCCCACCGAATATCAATACACTCGAGAGGTCGGTAACGAACTTGGTCTGCGCGAGTTAAACATTTGTACCGGCTGTGGACCGGGCGCGATGGAAGGCCCGATGAAAGGCGCAGCGATTGGTCACGCGAAGCAGCGTTACTATGAACAGCGTTATTTGGGCCTAACGGAACCTTCAATCATTGCCGCAGAGCCACCAAACCCTATCGTCAATGAACTGGTCATCATGCCAGACATCGAAAAGCGTTTAGAAGCCTTTGTACGTATGGCCCACGGGATTGTGATTTTTCCGGGGGGCGCAGGGACAGCAGAAGAGCTTCTCTATATTCTTGGTATTATGATGCACCCTGACAATACCGACCAGCCACTACCTATCGTACTGACAGGCCCGAAAGAGAGCGAAGAGTACTTCCGCTCTATAGACCGCTTTATTGGTGATACGCTTGGCGTAGAGGCGCAGAAACACTACCAAATCGTTGTTGACGACCCAGCCAAAGTCGCTCAGATCATGAAGCAGAGCATGTCGGATGTTCGTCAGTACCGTAAAGATACCGGTGATGCCTACAGCTTCAACTGGTCATTAAAAATTGAGCCAGAGTTCCAGCTACCGTTCGACCCAACTCACGACAATATGGCGAGTTTGGACTTGCATCTTAATCAGCGTCCAGAGAACCTTGCAGCAGCACTGCGTCAGGCGTTCTCAGGTATCGTTGCAGGTAATGTCAAAGCAGAAGGGATTCGTGAAATCGAGCGTCACGGCCCATTTATCTTAGATGGTGATGCAAGCTTGATGAAGAAGATGGATAAACTGCTAAAAGACTTCGTTGAACAAGACCGCATGAAGTTGCCAGGTGGTACTGCTTACGAGCCTTGCTACCAAATTAAGACATCAGGTTAGCGACTGTTTACCGCACTGACTGGTAATCTCAACCTCAATCTATACAATAAGGGCTTCAAGCCCTTATTTTTTTGATTTGTATGTCTATTCATCTTGTTATCATCGATGCTCTTAACCTGATCCGACGCGTTCACTCCGCGCAACCCGATCCTACCGATATAGCAAGAACCATTAATACGACCACACGAACCTTGAATCGTATTTTATCTGAGTCACAGCCCACTCATATCATTGCCGTGTTCGATCATCATCTTCAAGAACGAGGATGGCGAGCGGAGATCTTGCCAGAGTACAAACAAAACAGAAAACCTATGCCAGAGCCTTTGTTACAAGGCTTAGAGTCAATTCAAGATGCATGGTGGAAACTGGGAATAGACTCGCTACTTTCAGATGGTGACGAAGCTGATGACTTGGTCGCCACATTGGCAACTAAGGTGGCGAATCATGGTGAAAAAGTGACGATAGTGTCGACGGATAAAGGCTACTGTCAGCTCCTTTCTCCAACTCTGCAAATCCGAGATTATTTTCAGCACCGCTGGTTAGACGAACCATTTATCGAAGCAGAATTTGGCGTTAAGCCGAGTCAGCTTGCCGATTATTGGGGGCTAACAGGCATAAGCTCTAGTCAGGTTCCCGGTGTGCCAGGGGTAGGACCAAAAGCTGCCAAAGAAATTCTCACCCAGTTTAGCGATATTGAACAAGCATTCGCCAGTGAAGAGCTCCCTACTAAGTATCGTAAGAAACTAGATGAGCATATTGAATCAGCGCGAAAATGTAAGACGATTGCAGCACTCAAAACCGATATGGAACTCGGTTTTAACCTGCAAGATATTCGTTTTAATGGTGAGAATGAAGCTACTCAATAATGCATAGAACATATTAACTAGCTGATTAGAAAAGCAATGTTAATCGAATCTGTTGTGAAATCGGTTACTTTCACAAGCTTAATATTTACCTGCTCAATACCGGACCAAGTATTGATTAACATTTAACCACTATCACAGTAACGCAAAGCCAATCGACTATTTTTCATAGCTCCAATAACAAGGAGCATAATAATGAAAAATACTGTTTTACTAACACTTGCTGTTGTCTTTTCCCTACCAACTTTCGCGCAAACCTGTGGAAAGCACTTAGACGTAGGCTTGCCTTCAGAGCAACCTGATCAATTACTTTGCCGGGATGGGTATGCCGTTGGCTACAACTATCAAACCAAAAATGCCGACTGGGTGGCTTACCACATTACCGCAGAAAGCGTTAACGCCAGCTTTAAACGTAGTAATAGCTTCAAAGAAGACAGTGAGCTCCCCGACTATGCTCGCTCCACGCTCGCCGATTACAGCGGCTCTGGCTATGACCGAGGACACCTAGCACCATCTGCCACAATGGATTTTAGCCAAGACTCTATGAAGCAGAGCTTTTTGATGAGCAATATGTCTCCTCAGCTTCCGGGTTTTAACCGCGTAGGTTGGCGCATTTTGGAAGAGCACGTACGTGATCTTGCGAATGAGTACAATGAGCTCTACGTGGTCACTGGACCTATCTATCAAGGAAACGAAAACTCGATAGGCAACAATGTCATCATACCGAGCGCTTTTTACAAAGTAATCTTAGATCCTGCTTTCAATGAAGCCATAGCCTTCATTGTTCCACATAGAGATGTCTTTAGCAGTGAGCTTGCAAGCTTCGTCACTACAATCGATGCGGTTGAGCAGCAAACTGGATTGGACTTCTTTTCTCTTATAGCTAACAGCACTGAAGAGAGCATGGAAGCGCAACTGTGGGAAATGTGGCCAACGTCCAACTAAAAAACGCTCCCTATCTAGGGAGCGTTTTTAATTTAGCGCGGTGAGATATTCGATAAACACTGAACATGTACCGTGATTTCTTCTCTATCATGGTACAGATGCTTAGCTTGAAGCTTAAACTTCACACCATTTTCAATCAGGAAGAGTTTTAAGTTCTCGATATCTTCTAACACTTCGTCGTAACGGCCTTTCATCGGCAGCTTAAGGTTAAAGATCGCTTCTTTAGCCCAGCCGCTAATAATCCACTCGCCCATCAGCTGAGCAACGCGTGATGGCTTTTCGATCATGTCACACACTAGCCATGTTACGTTTTTACGCGCAGGTTCAAACTTAAAGCCATCTTCTTGGTGGTGTTTAACCTGCCCGGTTTCCATTAGGCTATCAGCCATCATGCCGTTATCGACAGAGTGGACAAACATCGAACGCTTCACTAGTTGGTACGTCCAACCGCCAGGACACGCCCCTAAGTCAACGCCCCACATACCTGCGGCTAAGCGTTCATCCCACTCTTCACGAGGAATAAACACGTGAAACGCTTCTTCTAACTTCAGAGTTGAACGACTCGGTGCGTCCGCTGGGAACTTAAGGCGAGGGATACCCATGAAGAACTGCGAGTTATTGCTAGGTAAAGAATAACCGATGAAGCAATGCGTCGGAGCGACAAAGCAAATATGTAACACAGGCTTTTTAGGGCTGTCTTTCGGGAACAGAATCTCTTTGCCACGTAAAGCTTGGCGCATTGGCACAGTGAACTTACGACAAAACTTAAGTAGCTCTTTCGCTTCGTTGGTATCTGGCGTTTCAACGCGAATATCACCACAACGAGGCATGGTCTCTACGAAGCTTAAATCATGCAAAATCGGCGAGATACGATCTTCACGTGGCAGTTCTTGAATTTCAGCTGCGACAGCAAAGATCTGGCGAGCAAAGATCAACGATTTAAAATCGAGCTCTTTGACAAGCTTTTCTGCATCACCATCTTGGTAACACTCAAACAGCACATAACCAGTGTTTTTTTTAAGACGTGGGAAACCAAACACTTCTAACTGAGTAGCACGATCTTGAATTTCTCCGGCACACTCTTTTTCAAAGCCGCTGCGGCAGTAGAGCATTAATTGTTTCACTGGTTCACCTCTTTAACCTGTAGTGCTGCGTATACGAACAAACCCCAACCAAGCATAAACGTTAAACCACCTAATGGCGTGATAGGACCAAACCATTTAATGCCTGTTAATGCCAACGCGTAGAGGCTGCCGCTAAAACAAAGGATGCCGATGATAAAGCAAACCGCGGCAAGGGAGAAATATTTTTGTGACTTAAGCGGCAATTTTAACCCAAGTAACACGCCACAAAGCAAAATAGCAATGCCATGAATGAATTGGTACTGCACGCCCGTAGAGAAAACCTCAATCAGATAAGGTGAGAGCATTTTCTTCAAACCATGAGCAGCAAACGCCCCCAAAGCAACACCAAGGCCGCACAATACACCACCCAACGCTAACCAGAACCTACTTCGCATCAGACACCTCTAGGATAAACTTGGCTAAGTGATCGATCGCCAGCTCGATGTTACCGACTTCGGTATACCCTGAACTCTTACGAGGTTTGAAGCTATGGTCGCCATCGGGAATAAATTCCACCTTGATTGCACTAGAGAGATCAAACTTTTCAAATTCTTCTTTCTTACCAAAGGTATCGCGCTCACCTTGAAGGATGAGACAAGGCTTTTCTAGCTCTGCTAAGTGACCACCTTTGTAGTTCTCAGGTTTACCGGGCGGATGGAACGGAAAGCCTAAACAAGCAACTCCCGCAACCTTGTCCTCACTAGAGAGAAGGCTTGCCATACGCCCTCCCATTGATTTGCCACCAATGATAACCGCCCCTGTTGGACAGTACTGGTCAACAACGGCTTGGTAGGCTTCCAGTAATTTAGGTGCTCTATCTGGCGGACGTTTCTTACCATCCTCAGCTCGCTTAACCATATAAGGAAAATTAAAGCGCACCACCTGAATACCTTTTTGAGCAAGGCCCTTTGCCACTGCTTCCATAAAGGTGTGGTCCATTCCAGCACCAGCTCCGTGAGCAAAAATAAACAACGGATTGCCTTTGTCACCGTCAATGAGGTAATCAGTCATCTAAAAGCTCCTCTTGCTCGCTTTGCGCTTTGGCTAACATCCAATCACGAAAAGTAGCAATACGCCCCATATCGGCCTGTTTGTCATGACAAACAACATAGAAAGCATTTTTAGACACCAAGACCTCATCAAACGGTGCGATCAGACGGCCTGCTTCAAGCTCGGGTTGAGCTAAAACATTGTTACCAAGTGCAACCCCCTGACCGTGAGCAGCGGCTTGAAGTACCATAGTTGAGTGGCTAAAAATAGGCCCGTGATTAACGTTAACTCCTTCAATGCCATTTTGCTTAGCAAACTGTTTCCAATCTTTGCGAGAGGTGTCATGAAGTAAGGTATGTTGCTTCAAGTCACTTAGAGTTTCTAATGGTTTGTTACCTAAAAGTAATGAAGGTGAACAGAGTGGGATCAAAAATTCTTGATACAGTTTGTCCGCTCGCAAACCTGGCCAATTACCGCGACCATAATAAATCGCCACGTCGACGTCATCGGTCAACGAGCCTTCGTCCATATCGACCGCTTTAATTCGAACATCAATATCAGGCTCTTGTTGATTAAAATCCGCTAATCTAGGGACTAACCATTGAATCGCAAAGCTTGGCGGTAAACTGATGGTTAATGCCCCTTTCTCACTGCGCTCGAGTACTTTATCAGTAGCTTCTGCTAACGATGTGAAAATATCTTTTATATCAAGAAAGTAACTTTGACCTTCTTCTGTAAGCAGTAACGAGCGGTTTCTGCGTCTGAATAACTTTAAGCCAAGGAATTCTTCTAGCGCCTTAATCTGATGACTGACGGCAGCTTGAGTCACAAACAACTCTTCGGCTGCGCGAGTAAAACTCAGATGTCGAGCCGCGGCTTCGAACACTTTTAATGAGTTCAAAGGAGGCAATCTTCTGGACATAGTGACCTTCTATAAATTGGATTAGTTTTTTTTATCTGAAACATTATAAAATGTCCGTTGCCTGACGACCAGAGAAATTCTATATTTCACCCCGCAGCAAGAAGTCAGAACGGCTTGATTTATGCTTTAAATCAATTGACCTTTTGTTGCGATGTTGTGTTTGCAAACTCGTATTTCGAGTTCGGTAGGTTTCTACCAGTTTTGTTTCCATAGGAAACGAAACATATACTTCCTGTATTTATTTTGACCTGTCTGTCAAATATTTAGCACCGCCTCGATGGCGGTGTTTTTTTATGCGCCAAATTCCACTCGCTACAAACTAAAAAGCGCAAACCGAATCAACGATTTGCGCTTTTAGTACTATATGGAGTGCTCGCTACGGGCGGTAAACCTTAACGTTGTTAAAGCCTTGCTCTTGAAGATAAAGAGCTTGTAGACGACTCATCACGCCACGGTCACAGTAAAGCAGGTAAGATTTAGATTGGTCTAAATCACCGAACTGAGTGCCTAGCTTGAAGAATGGGATGTGTTTCACTTCAACGCCATCAATCTCAAGTGGATTGTCGTCTTCTTCTTCGGGGCTACGGATATCGAGTACGATCGCGTGCTCTTCCACTGCTTGAACTTGCTCAACTTCTGGTGCAGCTTGTTCGGTTTCTTTGGCAATATCACGAATATCCATGACACGCGCGTCACGAACAACCTGCTCTAGAATATCAAAGTCGAACTTCTCTTCTTCAGTGTCCAGTTTCGCTTTAACCGCTTTAACCGTTGGCTTCTTAGAAATTACGCCACAATATTCCGGCATGGTCTTAGCGAAATCTTCAGTACCGATGTCACGAGCTAGATTGATGATGTCTTCTTTATCCCAGTTGATAAGCGGACGAAGAATCAAAGTATCTGTCACATTGTCGATATGACGCAGGTTCGTTAGGGTTTGGCTTGATACCTGACCTAATGCTTCACCAGTCACTAGCGCTTCAATCTTGAACTTCTCAGCCACCATACCCGCAGCGCGCATAAACATACGCTTAAGGATAACGCCCATTTGACCATCATCGACTTTCTCTAGAATTTCAGCCACTACTGGCTCAAAATCGACCGAGATGAAGCGTACTTTTGCTGATGAACCGTACTTGTTCCACAGATAGTGAGAAACCTGTTTGACACCAATTTCGTGCGCAGGGCCGCCGAGGTTAAAGAAGCAGTAATGGACTTTTGAACCACGTTTGATGTGCAGATAGCTTGATACGCCAGAGTCAAAACCGCCAGAGATCAGGCTCAAAACATCTTCTTGTGTACCAAGAGGGAAACCACCTAGACCTTTGTAACGTTTGATAACTTGGTTAAGCTTCTCGTTAACTACTTCCACTTTAACCGTCACATCTGGGTTACGCAGTTTTACGCTCGCGCTTTCGATCGCTTGGTTAAGACCACCACCTACGTAACGCTCTAGTTCAATAGAAGTGAAATCATGCTTACCACGACGCTTGGCACGAACAACAAACGTTTTGCCTTCAAGGTTAGGACGGTTAAGTTCCAGTACTTGCTCGAAGATATCGTGTAAGTCTTTAAATTCTGACTGTTGTACTTCAAGTACGTGGTGGATGCCCGGCGTATGAGTCAATACTTCGATTGTCTCTTTGTGGAATTCATCCGTTTCCGCCGTTACTTCAATGTGGTCACGACGGTTGAAAACAGCAACAGACTCTGTACGACTCTTGATTACGTTACGAATGTTGCATTCAAGAATCTTTGTGAAGCGCTTACGCACAGACTCACTTTTTACAAAAATTTCTGGATGGGGCTTTACGATAAATTTCATAATTCACTTCACAAGTTAACTGTTTCGCTATTTTCACGCTCTATTGAGCCTAGCAGCGATGTGCTGCCTCTAAGGGCGCAAGATTATACATGAAGCAAAGACCATAAAAAAGACGAGCGTTTGTGCTCGTCTTTTTATCTTTTATTGAATGACTGGGACTTCGTCGCTTAACAGCGCTTCCCCTTGCATAATACTGATCTCAACCCGGCGGTTACGAGAACGCTGCGCTTCAGTATCGTTGGGGCCAAGTGGCTCAGTATCTGCCATACCTCTGACGCGAAGACGCTGATGGTCAAAGCCGCGGACCTTCTCCATCTCCTGAGCGACAGAAACCGCTCGCTGTGCCGATAAATCCCAATTGGAGCGGTAAAGTTCAGAGTCAATGCGTTGATTGTCAGTATGCCCTGATACTCGAATGATTCCCGGTATATCCTTCACTAGATCGGCAATCTGTCGAACCAGTGGACGGAATTTAGGTTGCAAGAATGCCGACCCTTCAGGAAACGCGCCTTTCTCACGAATACGGATATCAATCTGCTGACCGAGGTTTTCTACTTCAATCGCACCTTGTTCTATCTCTCGTTCCAGGGCCTTCTTGATACTCTCCATTAAGGTTTCAAGCTCTTGTGACATCTCAGCCGATTGCTGCTGTTCATTGTCTGACTCAGAGTTTTGATTGTTTTGCGTCGAGGTATCCGGCGATTGCCCGCCCGTCAATTTGCCCTCATCACGCTGCGTACCACCGGCTCTGTCTGACTCTCCTTCATGGAATTCTAGAGTCTGCTGAGTAATATCTATGGTTTGCTGCATGATAACGTCGATAGGCGTCGGCTCAGGTCGACCCGGCCTAAATTCTTGAGCAATAATGCTGGTTCCTTTTGGAATGTCTTTCACTTCCAATCGGTTTTGCACACCAAAAGCGAACTTCATTGAACCCGCGATCTGTTTAAACTTCAGTACATCCATTTCAGAGAACGAGAGCAGTAGTACGAAGAAACACATCAAGAGCGACATTAAGTCAGCAAAAGTCCCCATCCACAGCGGGAGGCCGGGTGGCGGACATTTTGGTTCTTCTTCTTCCATATCAGCGACCTTACTCGTTATCTACATCAAGGGCACGCTTACCTTCATTGAGGTAATTCTTCAGATAGCTGTCGATAACGCGTGGGTTTTGACCATCTTGAATCGCAAGCACACCATCCATAATAAGGCGACGATTGAGTTTTTCTTGCTCACGACGAAGGGAAAGCTTATCGGCGATCGGGAAGAACACCATGTTGGAAAGAATTGCGCCATAGAGTGTGGTAAGAAGTGCAACAGCCATTGCAGGGCCGATTGCTTTCGGGTCATCCATGTTTGATAGCATGGCAACCAGACCGACGAGAGTACCGATCATGCCCATTGCAGGTGCAACATCACCGAAGGCTCTAAACACGCTAGAACCAAAATCATGTCGCTCATCAGTTAAGGCAATATCTTTTTGCAGTGCTGCGCGAACTACGTCGGCATCGTGACCATCCACCAGCAAGTCGATACCCTTTTGCATGAAGCTATTGGTAATTTCCATCTCTTCGAGAGCAAGAAAACCACCTTTACGTGCCGCATCCGCCATTTCAACAACTTTAGCAATCAAGTCTTCTGGCTCGTCAGCTTTAAACATAAACGCTTTACCAGCGATTTTGGCTGCGCCAAAGAACTGCCCCATAGTGAATTTCATCAACACTACGAAGGTAGAACCACCCACCACGATAAGAATCGACGTTACGTCGACGAACATCATGATGCTTCCGCCCAGTATCATTGCCATGATGACGAAAGCAAAACCGCCAATCAGTCCTACCAGCGTTGCTAAATCCACAGAGCACTCCTCATGCTATCTTTAAGCTTCTAACAAATTATATCGGCAACATCTTAAGATCTTTAGTATTTTATTGGTACTGTACTCACATAAATATAGATGCTGAGTGCCAGGTGCCTAGGGTCTGTTGACCTTTTGAGCTGATTTTTGCAGCAGTTTGTGGGTTCTTTATGCAAGGCAGAGGCTTTGAATTGTAGTTGCCCTACCCGATAAAGCCGATAACGCAGCAGAAAGGAGCCACAAACGCTGCCCGAAGGGTTCGGCTAAAAGCGTTTTACTCTTTGTTGAGAGGTGTTTTGCTTAGAATGCTAGGCGACAAACCTCTCGCCGCGATTAAAACGCTTTTATCTCGAACAAAATTTAACCGCAAAAGGTCAACAGACCCTAATAGACTTTAGCCCTATATTGAGTACCTTCGCAGAATATGACCGTACAAGCTCGATTTTTCTGACAAATTTACTCGGTTAAATTTGACCATCATTATCGGCTAAGGTAACTTTCGTGCATCTTTATCTCGGTAGAATAGTTATGGCGAGCAAGAAACCAGAAAACATGACCTTTGAGGCGACCATTGAAGAGCTTGATGTGATCGTTGAAAACCTCGAAAATGGTGATTTAGCACTAGAAGATGCGTTGAAAAAATTCGAGCGCGGCATTGCCCTTGCTCGTTCAGGACAATCAAAACTGAGCGATGCAGAACAGCGCGTTAGCATCTTGTTGCAAAATGATGATGAATCTCCACTATCTGATTTTAACGCTCAGCCTGAACAATAATTTATAGAAGATGTCTGCCATGCATGAGGCATTAACCTCACTTCAACAGCGAAACAATACTCAGCTCGAAAACTGGCTGCAAGCACTGCCACACCAAAATCTACCTCTTATTGAAGCAATGCGTTATGGCTTATTGCTTGGGGGCAAACGTGCGCGTCCGTTTCTTGTCTACATCACAGGACAAATGTTAGGTTGCAAGCTTGACGACCTAGACACTCCAGCGTCTGCCGTCGAGTGCATCCATGCGTACTCACTTATCCACGATGATCTTCCCGCTATGGATGATGATGAACTGCGCCGTGGCAAAGCAACCTGCCATGTTAAGTTCGACGAAGCAACGGCAATTCTCACTGGCGACGCGCTGCAAACCTTAGCGTTTACAATTCTTGCGGAGGGCTCACTGAACCCAAACGCTGAAAGCAACCGTATAAAGATGGTAAAAGTTCTTGCCGATGCTTCAGGTGCCAATGGCATGTGTATGGGACAGGCTCTTGACCTAGCGGCAGAGAACAAACAAGTTTCATTGCAAGAATTGGAAGCAATTCACCGCAACAAGACAGGCGCCTTAATGAAATCTGCTATTCGTCTTGGCGCGCTTGCCGCTGGAGAAAGAGGGTTAGAGGTAATGCCTCAACTTGATACATTCGCCGATGCAATTGGCCTCGCGTTTCAAGTTCAAGACGATATTTTGGATATCATCAGCGATACAGAAACTTTAGGCAAACCGCAAGGTTCTGACCAAGAATTAAACAAAAGCACCTATCCAGCACTGCTTGGATTGGAAGGAGCTATTAACAAAGCTCACACTCTGTTAAATGAAGCTCTTCAAGCTTTGGAAGCAATCCCATACAATACAGAGTTACTTGAAGAGTTCGCCCGATACGTCGTCGAGCGCAAGAACTAACACTATAAGCGCGCATTTTTATATGACTCTTGATATTTCGAAATATCCAACACTGGCTTTAGCAGATACACCTGAAGAGCTACGCAGTCTTCCAAAGGAAGTGCTACCTAAACTGTGTGATGAACTACGCACCTACTTATTGAATTCAGTAAGTCAGTCGAGCGGTCACCTCGCCTCTGGTTTAGGAACAGTAGAGCTTACCGTTGCTCTACATTACGTCTACAACACTCCGTTTGACCAACTTGTTTGGGATGTCGGCCACCAAGCTTACCCACACAAAATTCTTACGGGTCGCCGTGACCAGATGTCTACTATCCGTCAAAAGGATGGACTGCACCCTTTCCCGTGGCGCGAAGAAAGTGAATATGACACCTTATCGGTAGGTCATTCATCGACTTCAATCAGTGCTGCACTCGGTATGGCAATCAGTGCGGGTAAAGAAGAGCAAAACCGTAAAGTGGTTAGCGTAATCGGTGATGGCGCAATTACAGCCGGTATGGCATTTGAAGCAATGAACCATGCTGGTGATGTACATCCGGATATGCTGGTAATTCTCAACGACAACGAAATGTCGATTTCAGAGAACGTTGGTGCACTTAACAACCATCTCGCTCAAGTGCTCTCTGGCAGCTTATACACCTCTATTCGTGAAGGTGGTAAAAAAGTACTGTCGGGTGTTCCGCCGATTAAAGAGTTGGTTCGCCGTACTGAAGAACACCTTAAGGGCATGGTAGTCCCAGGAACTCTGTTTGAAGAACTTGGTTTTAACTACATTGGCCCAGTCGACGGCCACGATGTCAACGAGCTAGTTAAAACGCTAAAGAATATGCGTGAACTTAAAGGGCCACAGTTCTTACACATCATGACTAAAAAGGGCAAAGGCTACGAGCCAGCTGAAAAAGATCCGATCGGCTATCACGGCGTACCTAAGTTTGACCCTAGCCATAGTTCACTGCCTAAGAGCAGCGGTGGAAAGCCGAGTTACTCGAAGATTTTTGGTGACTTCCTATGTGATATGGCCGCACAAGATCCTAAGCTAATGGCTATCACTCCGGCGATGCGCGAAGGCTCTGGCATGGTTCGATTCTCTAAAGAATACCCAAACCAGTATTTTGACGTCGCAATCGCCGAACAACACGCTGTGACTTTAGCAACAGGTATGGCGATCGCAGGCGACCATCCTATTGTGGCTATCTACTCTACCTTCTTACAGCGTGGATATGATCAACTCATTCATGATGTTGCAATCATGGACTTACCGGTCATGTTCGCTATTGACCGCGCAGGCCTTGTTGGAGCAGATGGTCAGACGCACCAAGGGGCATTCGATCTTAGCTTTATGCGCTGTATCCCGAACATGGTCATCATGGCGCCGAGTGATGAAAATGAGTGTCGTCAGATGCTGTATACCGGACATAAGCATACTGGTCCATCTGCGGTTCGTTATCCACGTGGTACTGGAACAGGCGCAGAGATCAAACAGGATTTCACCGCGCTAGAAATAGGGAAAGGCCGCCTTGTTCGCCAAGGTGAAAAAGTGGCTATTCTGAACTTTGGCACCTTCTTAAACAGTGCTCATCAAGCAGCAGAAGCGCTCAATGCAACCGTCGCAGATATGCGTTTTGTCAAACCTCTTGATGAGGCACTTATTAAGCAACTCGCAGACGAACACGACGTGCTAGTTACGCTAGAAGAGAATGCTATTGCTGGCGGCGCAGGCGCGGGCGTGATCGAGTTTATGATGCAGGAAAAAATCATCAAACCAGTGCTAAACCTTGGCTTGCCTGATAAATTTATCGCCCAAGGTACGCAAGAAGAACTCCATCACGAATTAGGGCTTGATGCTTTAGGCATCGAACAGTCGATTCGTGATTATCTCGCCAAATAGATTGGAACTTGAACTGCTATTGATAAAACCCTCTTCGGAGGGTTTTTTTATTATCTGGTTCAATCAGTTATCAGTATCACAAAAATCAATCACATGACAAATAAATACAAACTCAAGACATACACCTTGATAAGAAACTTGTTACACTGCATTCGGCAGGCTAATTGGAACGCTTGCCTATTTGAGTCCAATTCTAATAGTTAAGGAAAGAGTTATGAAAAAGCTTGTCATCGCAGCGGCAATCAGTCTTTTGGCTTCTGGCTGTGCACAACAAACATTTGTTGTATCACCAGCACAAGAAACAAATGAAGCGACAGAACTAAAAACTCATCACTTCTTTGTCAGCGGTATCGGTCAAAGCAAGCAAATCGACGCAGCACAGGTATGTGGTTCAGTAGATAAAGTGGCGAAAGTAGAAACGCAGCAAACTTTCAAAGATATCGTATTCAGCACAATCACATTCGGTATCTACACTCCTCGTGAAGCGCGTGTTTACTGTAAGTAATCTCAGCTTTTCAACCGTCACTTTAGCTCAAAGTGACGGTTTGTTTTCTCTATGACTTCGGAATATCCCAGCCAAACTCTGCGCAGAGTCTCTGCCAAGTTTCATCAACACCCGCTTCAATCAACAAATCTTGCCCAGTAAACGGATGAACAAACTTCAAGCTCGAGGCATGAAGTAACAATCGGTGCGAGTCATATATCTCGCGAAACAGCTTATTATGCTTACCATCGCCATGAGTGGTATCTCCCACTATCGGATGCCTTAAGTGCGCCATATGACGTCGTAGCTGATGTTTCCGCCCCGTTAATGGTTTCATCTCCATCAGACAGTAACGTGTCG
The DNA here is from genome assembly GCF_059834185.1 of Vibrio sp. R10-SG3-ISO10. Classification (NCBI taxonomy): domain Bacteria; kingdom Pseudomonadati; phylum Pseudomonadota; class Gammaproteobacteria; order Vibrionales; family Vibrionaceae; genus Vibrio; species Vibrio sp. R10-SG3-ISO10. The sequence continues at coordinate 116,860 of NZ_JCBDHG010000020.1, read as the reverse complement.
TCGGAAACTTACCAGTAGAATGAGGAATTTCGACTTTCGCAACGGGTTGGTAATCGGTTATCGCCTCCTGCGCTTCTTTCTCTTGGCTAGCATGCTTATCAGCAATTTTATCTAACTCTACTTTAAGCGGATAATCTAAACGTGCCGCTTCTTCAATCCAGCCACGGACAATAGCGTGATACGTTTTTTCCATTTCATGATTGGCAAACATCGGCATCACCTGAGAAGCGACCTCGCTCGACAAAGCAAAAATCAGTACACCGGATGTAGGACGATCGAGTCGATGCAGTGGGAAAACATGCTGCCCGATCTGATCACGTAAGGTCTGCATGACGAATTGAGTTTCGTGTTTATCCAACCAGCTACGGTGAACCAACATACCGGCAGGTTTGTTTACGGCAACAAAATATTCATCTTGAAACACTATCTCTAGCATCATCGGCACTCCTCATCGAGCTGACGTAAGATCGCAATAATAGGGTGCAAGCTAGATTGCTCTTTCCAACACTCTTCAAAATAAGGGGACAACGAAAAGCCACTTGGTAATGGTTGCTTTTGCTCTAGCATCACTCGCATTCTGCGAATAAAGACCCATTGCAACCACGCTTGTGGCTCTAAGGTATCGAGCGCGAATGGCTGCTGGCTCGCCAAAGCTTGTTCACTGGGTTGCTCTGAGCTCCATAGTTCAAGTTGCTTCATGGAAAGCTCCAAACGGTCTATCAGTGCGGCTAATTGTTTCTCTTTTGTCATTTATCTTTATTACTGACCTTGAAAATTGCCCTAAGAGTACCATTTATAGAGGAAAGAAAGTTAGGACAATTCTCCAATGGAAACCATTCATACCCTTACCCAATTGTTGACCAACAGTGACTGTCAGTATCAAGTGTTTGATCTTGGTCGCCGAATCAAGAAGATTGAAAATAAAGTCTTTGCCGATGTTGAAAAAGGCCAGCAACCTTACCCTTACCCAATGCAGCGTAAGGCCCACTTGGCGATTGCTTATTGGAACCAAGAGCAACAGCCGTGGATATGGTTTCTAAAGTTTGAATTGGACGAGCGAGGCTTACTCAAGCAAGCTGATGTAGGTAACTTCATCAAGTATGTGATTGAAGCAATGGGAACACGCTTAAATCAAGAAATGAGCGAAGAGCAGCAGCAAAAGCTATCTAATAACCCGTACACCTTCAAACCCAGTGAAGATAAGATGGCCGTTTTCCATAGCCAAATTCGTGCTGAACTGGACCTGCCATGCAGCCAGTATTACGAGCATGCCCAGCACTACTTCTCTGGCGGTTTAGAGTGGGATAAGTGGCATACTGTTGGCTTACAGGGAGTCACAGATATCTGTGCACGCTTAGGGCAGGAACAAAATGGTGTTAAAGTTAGAAAAGCGTTGCAGCACCTGCCTAACGAACCTCTCTATGCCCTGCTCGGCGCCCTAGAACATACCGATTTACCGCAAAAATTAGCGCAGCGCCTAGCTGAGATAGCTCAACAACAAGTTGATAGCAACGAACCGGACCTATTCCTACTGTCTGCATTGCTGCGCGCGTTATCCGGCGCACCGCAATCACTCTCGCTGCCAATTGTTAGCCAAGTACTCGCTTCACCGAGATTAAGCCATCAAGAGGTGTTGATTGGTATTGCAGGGCGCAGCTGGCATTGGCTAAGTGATGCGAAAATAGCTGAGCAATTTCTACTCAGGTTGGCACAGACGGGTAATCAAGCGCTCTTCAACCAGCTTTTTGCCGATCTTGTCATGCTGCCCGAGTTACGAATGGTTCTGTTGCCGCTGCTTCACTCCAGCCCTTCTGAAGAGCTAGCGAAAGCGTTAATCAACCTTCAACAAGCAGCAAAGGCATAACTATGATTCATGACCTTTTTGCCATACTCGCACTCGCAATTGTCTGTCTTGTGTTTTGGCAACAACGCCGCCAAGCTGAACTCGCTAAAACCATCGCGGCACGTAAATGCAAAGAGCTCGACTTACAGCTACTGAGCGTTGCGCTAAAAGGTCATAAACTAAAAACGCCAGACGGTGTCTGGCGTTGGCATTCTGTTTATCAATTTGAATTTTCTTCGCTTGGCGATGACTGCTATCAAGGCCGAATCTTTATGCAAGGTTTCCGACTAGCAAAGGTTGAGCTTCCACCACATCGGATGTAAACAGATACTCATCAAACGGACCAAAGGTATCTTTCTTGTGTGCATTTAGCTTGAAACCTAGTTTTTGCAGAATTCGTACCGATGGTTCGTGACCTACATTGGCTGTGGCTAGTACCCTATCTAGATTTAAATCTCTGACTGCTTTAGGGAAAAACGCTTGCAGCACTTCACTCGCAATACCTCTGCCCCAATAATCTTTATCAAAAATGTACCCGAGCTCTGGCTGGCTATCGAGGTCTGAGATAAAAACATGACCGATAAAGTCGCGAGTATGACTGTCTAATACTGCCATCGCATAGATGTTGCGGTCATTCAGGACTTTTTCAAATAGTTTCTTTGCAGACGACACCGTATGGGCACCGTTCATCTGAGCGCGATTGATGGCACAGCAATTGAGCATCAAAAATTCAGATTGTAATGAGTCGTTATAGGGAACCAATAACGCACGGCGAGTCACTATAGTCATGACACATCCTTGTTAGCAGCCAAAATTGTCTTGTAAAACAAAGCCGAAAAGTTAAACCAACTTTTAAATACCTTTATTGATCTAGGTAGTTTTTTGAACGTTGTTGTTAGAGTTTTTTATAAAGGTGAGATCTAAGAAAAGCCCCGATACGTTAGTATCGGGGCTATAGTCTTACTCGCAGCAATCCGGCTACAAAAGGTGCTCCATGCATCTTCCTTAATAGTTACTGAATCCTTCAGTAAAATCCTGCCTTCGCCTTCCTAGCGGTGTCCTAATCGTCCTGATAGCTAACAATCCTCGTCAGCTCCACATCACTTGTTCCTTGAGCGGTGTCCTTTGTATCATCCTGATACTGTCCTAGCCTCTTCCTAGAGGTGTCCATTGTCATCCTTGCCACTAACATCCTGTTAGCGAACGTATCCTTACAATGTCCTTTCGCTCCATGCTTGATCAACGTTCCTCGTCAACCAATCTTCATCCTGAAGATTCCCAATCCTTGGTATTTCCTGTTCCGTGTCAGCATCCTTCCGACACCTTCTAATTTACTCCAATTCGCCTTTAAGACAATGCCATGAAAGAAAACCATTATTGAAACAAGTTAGAAACAAAAAAATAAACCGATACAAATCATAAAGTTAAAGTTAAACTAGTGACTATTACTATGTTTCAAACGCACTTTGTCTTACATCACTTGTGAGAAATCTCGCACACACCATTTCTTAATTTTCCATTAGTCAATTATTGCTAAGCTCAGTATTATTGGGGTTCACAGTAAAATGGAGGTTTTATGCTTACTCAAGATGTTAGCCAAGAGCTAAAAGATATCCTTGAACAGTTACACGCAGAAGGAAAGGAGCCGACTGTAGCCTTGGTCAAAGCGCGCTTGAGTACCTCTGTCCCGATGCCGGCTTTAATCACAACACTAAAAAGCTGGAAGAGCTCAAATCGTGTACCCAAAGTTGAAGTCGCGGCGAAAGCTGAATCAAACGAGCAGGATCGTATAAAGCAATTGGAGCAAGAGGTTGCTGATTTAACCGCAAGACTGGTTGCGATTGAGAAGAAGTTAGAGGGATAAAAAGCTGGAGAGCTGGAGAGCTGGAGAGCTGGAGAGCACAAAAACAAAAGGCTTGGCGAATGCCAAGCCTTCATTATCACATTTGGCTAAATTACCAACCTGTGATTTCGCGTAGACCTTTACCGATGTCTGCAAGAGACTTAACCGTCTTAACGCCTGCTGCTTCTAGTGCAGCAAACTTGTCTTCCGCAGTACCTTTACCACCTGAGATGATTGCACCAGCGTGACCCATACGCTTACCAGGAGGAGCCGTTACACCAGCGATGTAAGAAACTACTGGCTTAGTCACGTTCTCTTTGATGAATGCTGCTGCTTCTTCTTCAGCTGTACCACCGATCTCACCAATCATTACGATTGCTTCAGTTTCTGGATCTTCTTGGAACAGTTTTAGGATATCAATGAAGTTTGAACCAGGGATTGGGTCACCACCGATACCAACACAAGTAGACTGACCAAAGCCTTCATCTGTAGTCTGCTTAACCGCTTCGTACGTCAGCGTACCAGAGCGAGAAACGATACCAACTTTACCCTTCTTGTGGATATGACCAGGCATGATACCAATCTTACACTCATCTGGAGTGATTAGACCTGGACAGTTAGGACCGATCATACGAACGCCAGTTTCTTCTAGCTTCACTTTCACGTCGATCATATCCGTTGTAGGGATACCTTCAGTGATTGTTACGATCAGCTCGATGCCCGCGTCAATCGCTTCTAGGATAGCGTCTTTACAGAAAGGTGCTGGAACATAGATAACTGTTGCTGTCGCACCAGTTGCTTCAACTGCTTCGCGTACCGTGTTAAATACAGGTAGATCTAAGTGAGTTTGACCACCTTTACCTGGAGAAACACCACCGACCATCTGCGTACCGTATGCAATCGCTTGCTCAGAGTGGAAAGTACCTTGACCACCAGTGAAACCCTGACAGATTACTTTCGTGTCTTTATTAATTAGTACAGACATTATTTGCCCTCCGCAGCAGCAACAACTTTCTGAGCTGCGTCAGTTAGCGACTCAGCTGCAATGATATCAACATCAGAATTAGCAAGAACTTCGCGACCTAGGTCTGCGTTAGTACCTTCTAGACGAACAACAACTGGTACGCTTACGCCTACCTCTTTAACCGCACCGATAATGCCTTCAGCGATCATGTCACAGCGAACAATACCACCGAAGATGTTAACTAGTACTGCTTTTACATTGTCATCAGATAGGATGATCTTGAATGCTTCTGCTACACGCTCTTTCGTTGCGCCGCCACCTACATCTAGGAAGTTAGCAGGCTTGCCACCGTGTAGGTTTACGATATCCATCGTACCCATTGCTAGACCTGCACCGTTAACCATACAGCCAACGTTACCGTCTAGTGCTACGTAGTTCAGTTCCCACTGAGCTGCATGCGCTTCACGCTCGTCTTCTTGCGAAGGATCGTGCATTTCACGCAGCTTAGGCTGACGGTACATAGCGTTAGAATCGATGTTGATCTTACCGTCTAGACATAGCAGGTTGCCTTCGCCAGTAATAACAAGAGGGTTAATCTCTAGTAGAGCTAAATCGTACTGAGAGAACATGTTGCCAAGACCCATAAAGATCTTAACAAACTGTTTGATTTGATCGCCTTCAAGACCTAGCTTGAATGCTAGCTCACGGCCTTGATAAGCTTGAGGGCCGACTAGTGGATCGATCGCTGCTTTGTGAATCAACTCTGGAGTCTCTTCAGCAACTTTCTCGATTTCAACACCACCTTCAGTCGATGCCATGAATACAACTTTACGCGTTGCACGGTCTACAACCGCACCTAGGTAAAGCTCGTTAGCAATGTTAGATGCTTCTTCAACTAGGATTTTAGTTACAGGCTGACCATTTGCATCTGTTTGGTAAGTCACTAGGTTTTTACCTAGCCACTTTTGAGCAAACTCTTTAACGCCATCTTTAGTATCGTGCAGCTCAACGCCACCCGCTTTACCACGTCCACCTGCGTGAACCTGACATTTAACGACTTTCTTCTCTGTTGAGATACGACCAGCAGCTTCAAAAGCTTCTTGTGGTGTATCACACGCGTAACCTTCCGGTACAGGCAAACCGAATTCTGCAAACAGCTGTTTGGCTTGGTATTCATGCAAATTCATTTTGATATTCCGTTTATTTTCCCTTGTAGGGATTATTATTTCCATAACGCCGCCATGTCAGCGGACGTCTGTAGGGTCTTCTCAAATCAATCTTATCTCACTGTGCAGATAGATAAGATTCAAGTGAAGGCCAGACAGTTGAGCCAGTCTAGCCTTGAAAACTATCGAACGTCTAGCAACCAGCGGCTGCTAGACGTTTTAGCGATATTAAACGTCTAATAGCAGACGCGCTGGATCTTCTAGTAGCTCTTTGATCGTTACTAGGAAGCCCACTGATTCACGACCATCGATTAGACGGTGATCGTAAGATAGCGCTAGGTACATCATCGGCAAGATTTCAACCTTGCCATCCACCGCCATTGGACGCTCTTGGATCTTGTGCATACCAAGAATTGCCGATTGAGGTGGGTTGATGATAGGCGTAGACATTAGAGAACCGAATACACCACCGTTCGTGATAGTGAAGTTACCACCCATCAGTTCATCAACAGTCAGCTTGCCGTCACGACCTTTGATTGCTAGCTCTTTGATGCCTTTTTCAACATCAGCGAAACCTAATGTGTCACAGTCTTTTAGTACTGGAGTCACTAGACCACGTGGCGTCGATACTGCCATGCTGATGTCAAAGTAGTTGTGGTAAACGATGTCATCACCGTCGATAGACGCGTTGACTTCAGGGTAACGTTTCAACGCTTCTGTTACCGCTTTTACGTAGAAAGACATAAAGCCTAGACGAATACCGTGACGCTCTTCGAACTGGTCTTTGTACTGCTTACGAAGGTCCATGATTGGTTTCATGTTCACTTCGTTGAACGTTGTCAACATCGCCGTGTTGTTCTTCGCTTCTAGAAGACGGTTTGCGACTGTTTTACGTAGACGTGTCATTGGAACACGCTTCTGGCTACGCGCAGCAGCTGGTGCTTCTACAGCTGCCGTAGCTTCTGCTTTAGGCGCTTCTTTCGCGTTTGCTAAGTGTGCTTCAATATCTTCACGCGTAATACGACCGCCAACACCAGTGCCTTTCACTTGGCTTGCTTCCAGACCGTGCTCACCAAGTAGGCGGCGAACTGCTGGGCTAAGTGCATCGTTGCTTTCTTCCGTCAATGACGCTTTATGACGCTTATCTGGAGACGCTTCAGACTCTTCAGTGGTGTCTTTCGTCGGCTCACCTGCAACTGCACCCGGCTTAAGCTTAGCGATTAGCTGCTTTGAAAGTACTGTTGCACCTTCTTCTTCGATGATTGCTTCTAGAACACCCGCTTCTGGAGCAGGTACTTCAAGAACCACTTTATCCGTTTCGATATCTACTAGAACCTCGTCACGCTCTACTGCGTCACCAGGTTGTTTGTGCCATGTTGCGACTGTTGCGTCAGCAACCGATTCAGGTAAATCTGGAACCAGAATTTCAATTGTCATATCTGTTTCTTCCTTTCACTTCTAGTTCTTAGTCCGAAGTTTTTGTATTCACGTTAAGCGCATCATCAACCAGCGCTTTTTGTTGTTTCAAATGTACTGACATGTAGCCTACTGCAGGTGATGCTGAAGCTGGGCGACCAGCGTATTTCAGATCAGCGCCGGCTGGAATTGCAGCACGGAAGTTGTGTTGGCTAGAGTACCAAGCGCCTTGGTTTTGAGGCTCTTCTTGACACCAAACGTAATCTTCAACGTTGGTGTATTGCTCGATAGCTGCTTTCACGTCTTCAAGAGGGAATGGGTAAAGCTGTTCAATACGAACAATTGCCACATCTTCTTGCTCATTGTTACGGCGCTGCTCTAACAGATCGAAGTAAACTTTACCTGAACAGAAGACCACTCGTTTCACTTTCGCAGCTTCTAGGTTGTCAATTTCACCAATTGCAGCTTGGAATGTGCCTTCCGCTAGTTCTTCGATAGTAGAAGTACATAGTGGGTGACGTAGCAATGATTTAGGAGACATCACCACAAGTGGACGACGCATAGGTCTTACAACCTGACGACGAATCATGTGGTAAACCTGAGCGGGAGTAGAAGGTACTACAACCTGCATGTTTTGCTCAGCACAAAGTTGCAGATAACGCTCTAGGCGAGCTGATGAGTGCTCTGGACCTTGACCTTCATAACCATGAGGAAGAAGCATAGTCAGACCACATAGACGCGCCCATTTTTGCTCGCCTGATGAGATAAACTGGTCGATTACAACTTGGGCACCGTTGGCAAAATCACCAAACTGCGCTTCCCATAGAGTTAAGCCGCTTGGCTCTGCTGTTGCATAGCCGTACTCGAATGCCAATACCGCCTCTTCAGATAGCACTGAATCGAAAACTTCAAATGGCCCTTGCTTATCATGAATGTTCGCTAGTGGAACAAAAGTGCTCGCATCGTTTTGGTTATGTAGAACCGAGTGACGGTGGAAGAAAGTACCACGACCTGAGTCCTGACCAGAAATTCGAATGCGTTTGCCATCGTCAACCAGAGTTGCGTAAGCCAAAGTTTCAGCCATACCCCAGTCAATCGATTTTTCACCATTTAGCATCGCTTTACGATCGTTATAAAGCTTATTCACTCGGCTTTGCAGCTTGTGGCTATCTGGGTAAGTACATAGTCGCTGGCCAAGCTCCAACAGGCGCTTGGTATCAAACTTACTGTTCCATTCTGTATCCCAGTCGTGCCCAAGGTATGGAGACCAGTCTACTGAATGCAGCGCCATCGGACGCCATTCTTTCACCACGACTTCACCGCGATCTAATGCATCACGGTATTCATTGACATACTGGGTCGCAGTATCAATACCAAAATCACCACGTTCAATCAGCACGTCAGCGTAAAGCTTACGCGGAGTTGGGTGTTTCTTGATTTTTTGGTACATCAACGGCTGAGTCGCGTTTGGCTCATCCGCTTCGTTGTGTCCATGACGACGGTAACAAACCAGGTCAATCACAACATCACGTTTAAATTCATTACGGTAGTCCAGTGCAATACGAGTCACAAAAGCAACGGCTTCTGGATCATCAGCATTGACGTGGAAAATTGGCGCCTGAACCATCTTAGCGATATCGGTACAGTACATAGTCGAACGCGTGTCGGTCGGGTTAGATGTTGTAAAGCCAACTTGGTTGTTTACAACGATACGAACCGTACCACCAACGCGGAAACCACGCGCTTGTGACATGTTGAATGTTTCAGCAACAACGCCCTGACCAGCAATCGCCGAGTCACCGTGGATAGTGATAGGAAGAACTGTATTACCTTCTGTATCACCTAAACGATCTTGACGCGCGCGCACCGAACCGATAACTACAGGGTTAACGATCTCAAGGTGAGACGGGTTAAACGCAAGCGCTAAGTGAACATCACCGCCTGGCGTCGCAAAATCCGCCGAGAAGCCTTGGTGGTACTTAACGTCACCTGTACCCCAGGTATCATCATGTTTACCAGCAAACTCATCAAAAAGATCTTGTGGCTTCTTACCAAGTACGTTCACAAGCATGTTCAGACGGCCACGGTGTGCCATACCAATCACAACTTCGCGCATACCGCTCTTACCCGCATGACGAATCAACTCTTTCGTCATAGGGATTAGGGCATCACCACCTTCTAGAGAGAAACGCTTCGCACCTGGGAATTTCGCACCAAGATAGCGCTCTAGACCTTCTGCTGCTGTTAGCTCTTCGAGGAATTCTTGTTTTTCTTCTTTGCTGAATGACGGCTGACCCACCACTGACTCTAAACGCTGCTGGATCCAACGTTTTTGCTCAGTGTCTGTCATGTGCATATATTCAGCACCGATAGAACCACAGTAAATTTTGTTCAGTGACGAGTGGATGTCTTTCAATTGCATAGTGTCTTTGCCAATAGCAAAAGAACCCACGTTGAAAGTTTCTTCTAGATCGTCTTCGGTAAGATTGTGGAATGCAGGATCTAGCTCCGCCACTGGTGGGCGTTGCCATAAACCTAGAGGGTCAAGCTGAGCCGCTTCATGACCACGAAAGCGGTAAGCATTGATTAATTGAAGTACTTTTACCTGTTTAGCGTCGACATCAGGATCACTAACTTGGACATTGTAATGCTTTGTTTCTTGAGCGAGTCGTCGGAAGTAGTCACGGACACGTGAATGGGGTTGTTCAACCACCTCTTCTGAAGGCTTAGGCAAGCCATCAAAAACACGTGTCCACTCCTCACTTACCAGATCGGGATCACTTAGATACAGTTCGTAGAGGTCCTCTACATACGTTGCATTGGCGCCAGCCAAGTGTGAAGACTCGAGCCACGCCTTCATCACGCCGTTGTGCATATTTTCCCTTAACCAGTAGTTTTCACGTTTGCTTCGGTCTTACGCCGAGCTATTAAGAGCCGACTCAGAATGAGCCGGCAATTTTTTTGTTAATTAAATCGAACGGTTTATAAGCATCGTCTTAATATGGCCGATTGCCTTCGTAGGATTTAGTCCCTTAGGACAAACACTTACACAATTCATGATGCCATGGCAACGGAAAACGCTAAATGCATCATCAAGATTTGACAAACGTTCATCTGTCGCTGTATCACGGCTATCAATTAGCCAGCGATACGCCGCAAGAAGACCTGCAGGACCGATAAATTTATCTGGATTCCACCAGAATGATGGGCATGACGTCGTACAACATGCACACATGATACATTCGTATAAACCATCTAAGTGCGCGCGCTCATCAGGCGTTTGCAGGTTCTCGCGTGATGGTGGCAGTGCGCCGTCATCAATCAAGAATGGCTTAACTTTCGCATAGTTATCGTAGAACTGAGTCATGTCAACGATAAGATCTCGCACAACAGGCAAACCTGGTAGTGGACGGATGACTATCTTGTCACCACTTAATGCAGAAAGTGGTGTAATACAAGCTAGGCCATTCTTACCGTTCATGTTTAGACCATCTGAGCCACACACACCCTCACGACAAGAACGACGGAAAGAGATCGTTGGATCTTGCTCTTTTAGCAGAATCAACGCATCTAGAAGCATCATGTCTGATCCTTCTTCTACTTCCAGCGTGTAGTCCTTCATGTATGGCTTTTGATCAACATCCGGGTTGTAGCGGTACAAAGAGAAATTCAGTTTCATAATATTATCCTCCTCTCCCTAGTACGTACGTGCTTTCGGCGGGAATGCTTCACGATGGATTGGCTCCATGTTTACACCACGCTTTGTCATAGCTTCATTATCCGGATTATAGATTGAGTGGCATAGCCACTGCTCATCATCACGGTCAGGGAAATCAAAGCGAGCGTGAGCTCCGCGACTTTCAGTTCGGTAGTTAGCCGCAACAGCCGTCGCATAAGCCGTTTCCATCAAGTTCTCTAGTTCTAAACACTCGATACGTTGCGTGTTGAACTCGGTCGACTTATCAGAAAGATGTGCATTCTTCAGACGCTCACGGATAACTTTCAGTTCTTCTAGACCTTTTGCCATTGCGTCACCTTCACGGAATACCGAGAAGTTATTCTGCATACATTGTTGCAGGTCTTTGCGGATTTGCGCAGGATCTTCACCGTCAGTACTGTTTTCCCAACGGTTATAACGCTCTAGTGAACGCTCAATATCAGCTTCCGTTGCAGGCTTAGCTTCAGCTTGCTTAGCCAGTGTTTCACCAAGGTGTAGGCCAGTTGCACGACCAAATACAACTAAGTCTAGTAGAGAATTACCACCTAGGCGGTTTGCACCGTGAACAGATACTGATGCGATCTCACCACAAGCGAATAGACCTTGAACTTCAACGTCAGCGCCCGCTTCATCTTGCTTAATAGCCTGACCAGAGACTTGAGTTGGAATACCACCCATCATGTAGTGACAAGTAGGAATTACCGGAATTGGCTCTTTCACTGGATCTACGTGAGCAAACGTACGAGACAGCTCACAAACACCTGGAAGGCGAGACTCAAGGGTGTCTTTACCTAGGTGATCCAATTTCAGTTTAATGTGAGGACCCCAAGGGCCATCGCAACCGCGGCCTTCACGGATCTCGATCATCATTGAACGAGCAACAACGTCACGACCAGCAAGGTCTTTTGCGTTAGGTGCATAACGCTCCATGAAGCGTTCACCGTCTTTGTTCAGTAGATAACCACCTTCACCACGACAGCCTTCCGTTACAAGAACCCCGGCTCCAGCGATACCTGTTGGGTGGAACTGCCACATTTCCATGTCTTGCATTGGAACGCCAGCGCGTAATGCCATACCAACGCCATCACCCGTGTTGATGTGAGCGTTAGTTGTTGAAGCATAAATACGGCCAGCACCGCCTGTCGCTAATATTGTCGCTTTCGACTTGAAGTAGCACACTTCGCCAGTTTCCATGCAAAGGGCTGTACAGCCAAGAACAGCACCATCTTCATTCTTAACTAGGTCGAGTGCATACCACTCTGAGAAGATGGTTGTTTTGTGCTTAACGTTTTGTTGGTATAGCGTATGCAGTAGAGCGTGACCAGTACGGTCAGCCGCTGCAGCTGTACGTGCTGCTTGCTCACCACCGAAGTTCTTCGACTGTCCGCCAAACGGACGTTGGTAGATTCTACCATTGTCAAAACGAGAAAATGGTAGACCCATTTTCTCTAATTCAATCACTGACTCTGGTCCGTTTTTACACATGTATTCGATAGCGTCTTGGTCACCAATATAGTCGGAACCTTTAACGGTATCGTACATATGCTGTTCCCAGTGATCTTCGTGCGCATTACCTAGCGCAACCGTGATACCACCTTGTGCAGAAACAGTGTGTGAACGAGTTGGAAATACTTTAGAAAGCAACGCACAAGATAGGCCTTGCTCAGAGATTTGCAGTGCAGCGCGCATGCCTGCACCACCAGCGCCGATTACTACGGCGTCAAATTCGCGAACTGGAATAGACACTTACGCACCCCACAGAATAAATAGACCAGAGAAGAAGTAACCAAACAAAACAGCAATGATTGCTAGTTGTAGGCCACCACGGAGCTTGGCGCACTTGATATAATCAGTCAGTACCTGCCATAAACCAATCCACGCGTGAATTAGAACAGATACAAGCGCCAGCATTGTGAACACTTTAGTGAATGTACCACCAAAGAACTGGGTCCAAGATACGTAAGAAATATCTGTGAAAGCACAGAAGCTAACCAGATAGATAGTGTAAAGCGTCATAATGATTGCAGTCGCACGAATCAATAAGAAATCGTGCACACCATTACGACCAAAAGATGAAATGTGTTTTACCATACCATTACCCCCGCCAATAGAGACAGAACGGCTGTTGCTGCGAATGCAACCTTAGCGCTCATCGCGCCAGATTCCAGCTCTTCAAAATGACCAAGATCCATTAGTAAGTGACGAATGCCACCTGCAATGTGATAGGCCAAAGCCGTTAGGATGCCCCACAAGATAAACTTCACAAAGAAACCATCGACTAAGTCAACAGCTTGTGCGTAACCGACTGGGGAGGATAGAGAAATGGATAGTAACCAAAGCAGAATTCCGACTGCGACAAACGTAATTACACCGGACACACGGTGTAAAATTGATGCGATTGCAGTGATCGGAAAGCTTACGGTCTGTAAATCTAAATTAACAGGTCTTGACTTTCTTTCTTTCACGGGCTTGCTCACTCAGCTCCATTGAGCATTTATAGTTATGAACGAATTTTGATTGCAAACCTACAAAAGTTAACATTTATTTAACACAAGACTGCAACAATTGCCGAAGTATTTTGTAAAATATTTGTTAACAACAAGGATTAAAACTTCACCTCACATTTGTTTCAAGCCTTGAATTTATAAGGTTTCCACCAAAAATTACTGCGCCACTATACGGCTGGCAACATTCTAATACAATTGATGTAACAATTTTTGCTACACAGACCAGATTTTTCACCTTATACGTTCAAAAAATCATAACAAGTGCACACATCAGATGAGAAAAATTGACTTTGATAACGATCACACGTACAAAAATGGCACACAAACATCCTGGACGGATTAAATAATAAACAAAGGAGATTGTTATGGCAGATAAGAAAGCTACCCTTCATGTTGAAGGTCAAGCACCTATCGAGCTGCCAATTATGGAAGGTGCCCTGGGCACGCCTGTGATTGATGTTCGTACACTTGGAGCAAACGGATTTTTTACTTTTGACCCAGGTTTTCTTGCCACTGCATCTTGTGAATCTCAAATCACCTACATTGACGGCGGTAAAGGCATTCTTTTACACCGCGGTTACCCTATTGATCAGCTAGCGAATAACGCTGATTACTTAGAAGTATGTTACATCCTTCTTTACGGTGAAGCCCCAACACGTGAACAATACGAGCAATTCAAAACTACTGTTACTCGTCACACTATGGTCCATGAGCAAATTGCTAGTTTCTTCCACGGTTTCCGCCGTGACGCTCACCCTATGGCTGTAATGTGTGGTGTAGTAGGTGCACTTGCTGCGTTCTACCACGATTCATTAGATATCCACAACGACGAGCACCGCGAGATCGCGGCATACCGACTGCTGTCGAAAATGCCAACGCTTGCGGCTATGTGTTATAAGTACTCTATTGGCCAACCATTCATCTATCCACGTAATGATTTGAGCTACGCTGAGAACTACCTACACATGATGTTCGCTAATCCATGTGAAGAGTACGAAGTAAACCCTGTCGTTGCTCGCGCAATGGATAAGATCTTTACTCTACACGCAGACCACGAGCAAAACGCGTCAACTTCAACAGTACGTCTATCTGGTTCTTCAGGTGCTAACCCGTTTGCATGTATTGCAGCAGGTATCGCATCTCTTTGGGGCCCAGCTCACGGCGGTGCGAATGAAGCATGTCTGAAGATGCTTGAAGAGATTGGTAGCGTAGAAAACATTCCTGAATATGTTGAGCGCGCGAAAGACAAAGATGACCCATTCCGCCTAATGGGCTTTGGTCACCGCGTTTACAAGAACTACGACCCTCGTGCAACGGTTATGCGCGAAACATGTCACGAAGTTCTTAAAGAGCTTAACATCAAAGATCCACTGCTTGATGTGGCAATGGAACTTGAGCGTATCGCGCTTTCTGACGAATACTTTGTCTCTAAGAAACTATACCCGAACGTAGACTTCTACTCTGGTATCATTCTTAAAGCTATTGGTATTCCAGTATCAATGTTCACCGTTATCTTCGCGATTTCGCGTACTATCGGTTGGATTGCGCACTGGAACGAAATGCACAGCGACCCACTAAACCGTATCGGTCGTCCGCGTCAGCTTTACACTGGTGAAACGCAGCGTGAATTCTCGCCTCTGCATGAGCGTGAGTAAGCGTTAGAGAATCGAGAATCGAGAATCGAGAATCGAGAATCGAGAATCGAGAATCGAAAAATATTAAGGGCTGACGTGAAAACGCCAGCCCTTTTTCGTGGATGCGGGATTTCGGAACGGACTTCGTCCTACGGAAAAAGCTGGAGAGCTGGAGAGCTGGAGAGCTGGAGAGCTGGAGAGCTGGAGAGCTGGAGAGCTGGAGAAATGTTTGAGGGTTGGCACTTAGTGTCAACCCTCTGTTTTTATTATTGTTACCTTCAAGAACGAGGAACAAGTTGGTTGGAAACTCTTATGGCAAATCTTTCTCTCACAGGGCGAAGCCCGATCTCGAAGCGAAGCGTTCCATAGGGCGTAGCCCGTTCCCGCTCTACCTAAACCGGATTATCGATATCAATAAACTCAACATCTAAACCATGTTCAGTGGCTAGCCATTCGCCTAATGCTTTGATTCCGTAGCGCTCTGTCGCGTGGTGCCCAGCTGCAAAGTAATGAATGTCCTGCTCACGAGCAGAATAAGTAGTGCGCTCTGAGATCTCACCCGAAATAAACGCATCTAAACCGTGTCTAGCTGCCAATTCAATAAAGTCCTGACCTCCACCAGTACACCACCCGACCGTTTCAATCAATTTATCTGCATTTTCAGGAGCAATATGAAGAGGCTGGCGTTTAAGTACTTGATCGATCTTGGCGGCAAACTCAGCCCCTGTCATTGGAGATTTCAAACGCCCAAACATAGCTACGGATTGAGGATGCCCTTCTAGGCCACCTTCTACTTCAATATCCAGCAAACGAGCTAGTTCAGCGTTGTTGCCTAGCTCAGGGTGGATATCAAGAGGCAGATGGTAACCCATTAAATTAATGTCGTTTTTTATCAAGGTACGAATGCGTTTGCCTTTCATACCACGAATAGGTTCCGGCTCGCCTTTCCAGAAATAGCCATGATGAACCAGTAATGCGTCTGCTTTTAACTCAACCGCTTTATCAATCAATGCTTGAGAAGCAGTCACACCAGTCACGACCTTTTTAATCTGCTCTATACCTTCAACCTGCAATCCGTTAGGTGCATAGTCTTTGATTAACTGTGGAGAGAGCTTCTCGTTGAGGATTTTTTCTAATTGTAAGTTGTTCATGACAGCTTCCATCTAATTGCTAACATTGCGCTTTATCTTAGTGAGCAAAGTGTATTCGAACCATAGCAACCTTACCAGCACCTAGCTACAATAGTGGCGTTCAAGCAGATATAGGTTTAAGGATGAACGCTTTACAACGTTTTTATCACTGGGTACATGAAACGCCATCGCTATTTAACCTGACACCACCATTTGTCGATGTCAAAGCGCTGAATATCACTCCTTTAAAACAAGATGACTATCAAGGCAACCCTCGACTAGGATTCATCTACCAGCACCTATGCACTGAGCTCATCAGCAATAGCTCAAAATATTCGCTGCTCGAAGAAGAGATTCAAATCAACAAAGCGTCAGGCCAGACCATAGGCGCAATTGATCTCATTCTGGACAACCTTGAGTCACATCAGAAAGAACACTGGGAAGTCGCGATTAAGTTCTATCTTTTACATAAAGGCGTTTGGTACGGACCGAATGCCCACGATCAGCTAGACAAGAAACTCGCTAGAATGCTCTCTCATCAATTAAAAATGAGTGTATCTCCGGAATTCCTTGAACAATACCCTCACTACTCTGATCTCACTGAGCATCTGTTAATCCAAGGGCGTCTTTATATCAATCCTTTTTCACCAGAGACCATTCCGGAGATGTGTCTAGGGCTCACGATAAACCCTAGCCAAATCACCGGATATTGGTGCTACCAAAGTCAGTGGGACCAGATTGGCGAACTGCTGTATGAACTCGAAAAACCACTTTGGGCCATCGGACTAGAAGAATTCGCCAACCCTATCGATAAGCCCAATGGAAGGTTTGTCCACGCTCAGACGAAAGACGGTCAATTTTGGTTTGTTGTGCCTGACACTTGGCCGGGCTAATTAGTACTTAATCAGAAGGTTTCATCACTCTTTTTATCGTCATCCTCAAGAGTGAGGTACGAGCGAGTTGGGGATCTCTTATAACAGAGGCAATACCAAAGAGATTCCTTACTCCCTCATTCTTCGGTCTAAGGAATGACAAATCTTTCTCTCGCAGGGCGAAGCCCGATCCCGTTTTCCATAGCGCAGCGTTCCCGCTCTCCATAGGACGAAGCCCGTTCCTTGTGTCGCAAAAAAGGGCTGACAAATTGTCAGCCCTTGATACAACACTTAGTGGTCGGAATTAAAGACCAGCGTCAGCAAATACCTGATTCACGATATCTTGTGCTTCTGCTTCAATTTGCTTCAAATGCTCAGCGCCTTTAAAGCTCTCACAGTAGATCTTGTAAATATCTTCTGTGCCAGATGGGCGAGCCGCAAACCAACCATTTTCAGTCGTCACTTTCAGACCGCCGATTGCCGCACCATTGCCAGGAGCATGTGTCAGACGTGCAGTGATCACTTCACCAGCTAGTGTTTCCGCTGTCACCATCTCAGCAGACAGTTTCTTCAGCACGTCTTTTCGCGGGCCATTTGCCACAGCTTGAATACGGTTGTATTCAGAAGCACCATGCTTCGCCGCAAGTTCTTCATAGTACTCTTGAGGGTTCTTACCAGTGACGGCTGTAATCTCAGCAGCTAGAAGACATAAAATAATGCCATCTTTATCGGTTGACCAAGGCGTGCCATCTTTACGTAGGAAAGATGCCCCTGCTGACTCTTCGCCACCAAAACCAAATTTACCTTCGTACAGACCATCAACAAACCACTTAAAGCCAACAGGCACTTCACACAGTTCGCGACCTAGATCAGCAACAACGCGATCAATCAATGCACTTGAAACCAGTGTTTTACCAACAGCAACGTCTTTACCCCACCCTTCGCGATGACGATATAAGTAGTCGATACACACTGCTAAGAAGTGGTTCGGGTTCATCAGACCTTTTGGCGTAACAATGCCATGGCGGTCGTAGTCAGGGTCATTACCAAACGCCAGGTCATATTCATCTTTTAGCGCTAACAGACCCGCCATTGCGTAAGGCGATGAACAGTCCATACGAACCACGCCGTCTTTATCTAACGACATAAACTGGAATGATGGGTCAATCGCTTCGCTAACCAAGGTAAGGTCTAGATTGTAAGCAGAGCCGATTTGACGCCAGTAGTCGATACCGCTGCCACCAAGTGGGTCAACTCCAATTTTTAGGTTTGCTTTTTGAATCGCTTCCATATCAATAACATTAACTAAGTCATCAATGTACGGCTTTACAAGATCTTGCTCGATAAATTTTTCTGAAGCTTTGGCTTCGCCCAGAGGCATACGTTTAACGCCTTGCAAACCTTCAGCGATAAGTACATTTGCTCGGTCTTGAATCGCTTGTGTCAGTTCACCTTCCGCAGGACCGCCATGGGTTGGGTTGTACTTAATACCACCATCTTGCGGTGGGTTATGAGACGGCGTGATCACAATGCCGTCTGCTTTGTCTTGATGTTTCAGGTTGTAAGTCAGAATAGCGTGAGAAACACCCGGCGTTGGCGTATAGCCGTTGTCTTGCTGAACAATCACTTGCACACCGTTAGCGACAAGCACCTCTACAACTGTTGAAAATGCTGGCTCAGATAACGCATGAGTATCTTTACCAACAAACAGTGGACCTGTTGTGCCTTTTTCTGCGCGAACTTCCGCAACGGCTTGAGCAATAGCTAAAATATGATGTTCATTGAACGTAGACTTGTCTGAACTACCACGGTGACCAGAAGTACCAAATTCTACTTTGTGGTCAGGGTTCGAAGAGTCAGGTTGGAGAAGAAAATAATTTGCAACGAGGGCTGGAATATTATGCAGGTCTTGCTGTTGAGCTTTTTGTCCCGCTCGTGGGTGCATAGCCATTTGACATCCTTTCTTAAAAATATGTAGAAATAAAAAAACCTCATAATACGTTAACTGAGTTGTGCATTATGAGGTTTCTATCAGAATTCTCTAGATTGAGTTTGTCACTTTCTCAATCAGGTCTGATGGGAAATTCATTCTCGCCATCAGTTGGTCAACCATCTGCCTCTTGCGGCTAGTGTTATTATTAGTGATTACCCAAAATGGTGAACCTGGGATTGATTTCGGCTTAGTCGTGTTACCGTTAGCAAGTAGTGTTTGCTCATTATCAGCAAAGTAAACACGCTTACGACCTTTAACCTGGGTTGCTTCAGAAAAGTCACTCGGGTTAATGCGATGCAGCGTTGATAGAACCAGCATAAAGCGGTCAATCGCTTTCTTAAGACCAGCAAACTCGTCAGAGATAAGCAATGATCGCATCTCTTTAACGCTATCTACTGTTTCTTCTTTTATTGCATCTTTGCTAACCACTACACCCTTTGGTTGCGCCACAACCTGCGGCTTGGCAACAGGAGCTTGACCTTCAGTCATCAAAAGACGACGTAAAATGTCCGAAGCACTCTCACCAATATGCTGGGTTTGACTTGCGATGTAACGGTATAGATCCTCATCAACCTCAATTGTTTTCATTCGCTTTTCACAATCTCTATGTTTAAACTCTGGGGGATTATAGCGAGATCTTTAAAGAGACTCTACGGTTTACCTGTCACGAATAGAATAAAATGTCACATCTGCTCAACTACAAACTCGAAGGTGAGGGTCACACCATTGTATTGATCCATGGGTTGTTTGGTAATTTAGACAACTTAGGTTTACTTGCTCGCGATCTAAAAGAGGATCATCAAGTACTGAGTATTGACCTGCGCAACCATGGCCTCTCCTTCCAGAGTGATGAACATAGCTATCCATTAATGGCGCAAGATGTCTATGCATTGCTGCAACACCTTAACCTTTCTAACTACACTGTGGTCGGC
Source organism: Vibrio sp. R10-SG3-ISO10 (assembly GCF_059834185.1). NCBI lineage: Bacteria > Pseudomonadati > Pseudomonadota > Gammaproteobacteria > Vibrionales > Vibrionaceae > Vibrio > Vibrio sp. R10-SG3-ISO10. The sequence continues at coordinate 96,842 of NZ_JCBDHG010000020.1, read as the reverse complement.
CACTCCATGGGTGGCAAAGTAGCAATGAAATTGGCAGAAATTGCCCAAGATCAGATGCATAAACTGCTTGTTTTGGATATGGCGCCTGTTCGCTACACAGAAAGTCGACATGACAATGTATTCAATGGACTCAAAGCCGTCATCGAGCAAAAGCCAACTCAGCGTAAGCAAGCGCTAAACATTTTGGCCGAGCATATCGAACTAGAAGGTGTTCGCCAGTTTCTCGGTAAATCTTTGTATAACACAGGTGAACATTTGGCTTGGCGCTTTAATGTCGAAAGCTTGTGGGACAACTACTGGGAGATTCTTGGTTGGCAAACTATTGAAACAATTTCGACGCCTACCTTGTTTATCAAAGGTGGCGATTCAGATTACTTAACCGCAGAGCACCAAGGTCAAGTTCAACAGCAGTTCAGTAATGCCAAAGCGCATGTTATCGCCAATACCGGGCATTGGTTGCATGCCGAAAAGCCGGCTGAAGTGATACGTGCTATTCGCAAGTTCATCGCTTAAAACAGAATGAGAGATCAGTTGTACTATGCCCGTTAACTTTATTCAGTAACAGTGGTATAGTGCGGCGCAAGTAATTTGGCATAAAGGGATTCCATGCTCTACGACTACATGAACATGCTCGAGTCAATTGGTCTCGATCTGCTTTTCGCGTCTATCTTTTTCTTTATCGGTATGGCGATAAAAGATGTCTTAAAAGCGGGTAATGTTCCCCCTTTCGGTCGTCGCATTGTATGGTTAGTCCTATTCCTTGGCTGTGCTGGGTTTATCGCCAAAGGCATTATTCAGCTTAGCTGGGAAGGTGGTGGTATCGGCTGATATCAACCGATCCCACAACAGAAATTAGTAAAGGTAACGAATCTATGGCAAGTGTAGGCATCTTCTTTGGTAGCGACACAGGTAACACTGAAGCTGTTGCAAAGATGATTCAAAAGCAACTAGGTAAACAACTGGTTCACGTTCAAGATATCGCTAAAAGCAGCAAAGAAGATATTGATAACTTCGATCTTCTGCTTCTTGGTATCCCAACTTGGTACTACGGCGAAGCACAATGTGACTGGGACGATTTCTTCCCTGAACTAGAGCAAATCGATTTTTCGACTAAGCTAGTCGCAATCTTTGGCTGTGGTGACCAAGAAGACTACGCAGAATACTTCTGTGACGCTATGGGCACAGTACGTGATATCGTTGAGGCTAAAGGCGGTACTATCCTTGGCTACACTTCAACTGAAGGCTATGAGTTCGAAGCATCTAAAGGTCTAGTTGAAGGCGATGACAGCCAATTCGTGGGTCTATGTATCGATGAAGACCGCCAGCCAGAGCTAACAGAAGAGCGCGTGAACAGCTGGTGTAAGCAGATTCACGAAGAGATGTGCCTAGCAGAGCTAGAAGACTAATCTCCTCGCCGAATTAAGAAACCTCCGTTACGGAGGTTTTTTTATGCCGTTTGTTCCTCAGCATCCTCTTCTCTAAATTGAGGTTTTTTACGCACATAGAGTTTGCGCTGCACCTCTGACACCACATTGCCTCGTTTGTCTTTGACATAAATGATGAACTCTGGGAAACATTTATCTCCATCAGCCGTCTGCCTTAAAATGTCTTCAAGCTGATCTTGAGTAACACAAAACTCTGCGAACAGATCACTTTGTCCCGGCTTGATAAAGTTGATGCTCGCTTCCTTGTCCCAGACGTAGTAGCGTTCACCTAAAATTCCCATCAACATCAAAGAATAGACCGGGTCAGTTAGTGAGAAGATGCTGCCACCATATTGGGTACGATTAGCATTTTTATTCCACCACCGTAGCTTAAGTTTCATTTTGACTTCGCGAAAGTCGTCACTTATTGAGAGTATCTTGATCCCTGCCCCCCAAAACGGCGGCCAAGAGTTAAGAGCAAACTTAACCACTCCAGGTTTATAAATTTTAGCCAATGACTTATTCATTCCTTGTCCTTAACTGATTACCTTCCTCACTTGTTAAGCAATTGTAACTGGTCTGACATGTTTTATCAGTGACTTCTCACTTGTTTATAAAAAAATACTAGTAACCCTTTGAAGTTCGTGGTTTATTGTTTATCAGTACTACCCTATAATGATAGGAATATTGAATTCTGTTAATAACTGCAGATCATCAACAGGAAAGTATATGTCAGACAATAACCAAGCGCTCAAGGATGCTGGTCTTAAAGTTACCCTTCCAAGACTAAAGATTTTAGAAGTATTACAGCAACCTGAATGCCAACATATCAGTGCTGAAGAACTGTACAAAAAGCTGATTGATCTAGGTGAAGAGATTGGTCTAGCGACTGTATACCGCGTGTTAAACCAATTTGATGATGCAGGTATCGTAACTCGCCACCACTTTGAAGGCGGCAAATCTGTATTTGAACTGTCAACTCAGCACCATCATGACCATCTAGTGTGTCTAGATTGTGGTGAAGTGATTGAGTTTTCTGATGACATCATTGAAGAACGTCAGAAAGAAATCGCGGCCCAGTACAATGTTATTTTGACTAACCACAGCCTATACCTTTACGGTAAATGTGCTGACGGTAGCTGCAAAGACAACCCAGACGCGCATAAGTCGAAGAAATAATTTCGTCTTAACAACCAACTTTAAAACGTCAGCCAAAAGCTGGCGTTTTTTATTGCCTGCTATCTAATCCCAATCGCCATCAATAAAAAAGCCAGTCACGAGGACTGGCTTTCAAACTAGAATGTAAGACGATTACTTAGCTTCGATTTTCGCCCAAGTGTCGCGAAGACCTACAGTGCGGTTAAACACTAAAGCTTCTGGCTTAGAGTCTTTAATATCTGCACAGAAGTAACCCATACGCTCAAACTGGAAACCCTTCTCAGCTTGCGCTTGAGCTAAGCTTGGCTCAACAAAACCATTCAGCTTAACCAGTGACTCAGAGTTGATTGTCTCAGCAAAGTTATCGGCTGCTGCTGGGTTTGGCACAGTGAACAAGCGATCGTATAGACGAATCTCAGCAGGCAAGCCTTTATCAGCAGACACCCAATGAATAACACCTTTCACTTTACGGCCATCAGCTGGGTTCTTACCTAGCGTGTCCGCATCGTAGCTACAGAAGATAGTGGTAATGTTACCCTCTGCATCTTTTTCGATACGCTCTGCTTTGATCACGTAAGCACCACGTAGGCGTACTTCTTTACCCAGAACCAGTCGCTTGTACTTCTTGTTCGCTTCTTCGCGGAAGTCTTCGCGCTCAATCCAAACTTCGCGAGTGAACGGTACTTCGCGCTCGCCCATCTCAGGTTTGTTTGGATGATTTGCTACCGTCAAAGACTCTACTTTGCCTTCTTCGAAGTTCTCGATAACGATCTTAACCGGATCGAGCACTGCCATTGCGCGAGGTGCGTTTTCGTTCAGATCATCACGAATACAAGACTCAAGAGAACTCATCTCAATCATGTTGTCTTGCTTAGTAACACCAATTCGTTTACAGAACTCACGAATAGAAGCTGGCGTGAAGCCACGACGACGTAGACCAGAAATTGTCGGCATACGTGGATCATCCCAACCGTTCACTAGGTTCTCAGTGACAAGTTGGTTTAGCTTACGCTTCGACATCACCGTGTATTCTAGGTTTAGACGACTAAACTCGTACTGATGAGGCTGGCAATCAATCGTGATGTTCTCTAGTACCCAGTCATACAGACGGCGGTTATCTTGGAACTCAAGCGTACACAGTGAGTGTGTAATGCCTTCTAATGCATCCGAAATACAGTGCGTAAAGTCGTACATTGGATAAATGCACCACTTATCACCCGTTTGATGGTGCTCAGCAAAGCGCACACGGTAAAGAACAGGATCGCGCAGCACAATGAAAGAAGAGGCAAGATCAATCTTTGCACGTAGACAGGCTTTACCTTCTTCGAAACCACCGTCACGCATCTTCTCAAATAGCGCTAAGTTTTCTTCAGGTGTACGATCACGGTACGGGCTTGGCTTACCAGGCTGGGTTAGTGTGCCACGATACTCACGGATCTGCTCAGGACTTAGCTCTTCAACGTACGCTAAGCCTTTGTTAATTAATTCCACTGCGTAGCCGTATAGCTTATCGAAGTAGTTTGATGAGTAACATACGTCCCCATCCCACTCGAAGCCTAACCAGCTCACATCATTCTTAATTGACTCAACGTATTCAACGTCTTCTTTTTCTGGGTTAGTGTCATCAAAACGTAGGTTACACTTTCCCTGGTAGTCCTGAGCAATACCAAAGTTTAAGCAAATTGACTTAGCGTGACCGATATGCAGATAGCCGTTTGGCTCTGGCGGGAAACGAGTATGCACGCTAGTGTGTTTACCATCCGCTAAATCTTTATCTATGATTTGGCGAATGAAATTCGATGGACGAGCCTCAGCTTCACTCATCTATAGCACCTCAATTGTTTTAGTATTGTTCAGATAATTCTTACTTAGACGATTTAAATGACCGTCAAGTACATAGCGTCTAATGATCCACAATTATGGTGGATTACACAACAATATCTCGAAGCAAAACGTCTTTTTTTTCTCTGTATGGTTAATAAGCTAGCAGGGATCAGTTTCAAAGCCCTCAAAACGCAAGAAAGCCTCCCGAAGGAGGCTTTCATCACGTTCTTAGTTTACGTGTCGTAATTAAGGAAGTTTTACATCAGATAGGTCTTCGTTAGCACCGATTGCTTTCATTTCGCCAGCAACGATTTCAGCTAGAGGACCAAGGATAACTTGAAGGTTGTTCTCACCTAGCTTAACAACACCTTTCGCACCAAGCTTCTTAAGTACAACTTCGTCAGCTACTGAGCGGTCTTTTAGAGTAAGACGTAGACGAGTGATACAAGCATCGATTGAAGTTAGGTTGTCGTGACCACCTAGAGCTTTCAGGTATTGACGCGCTAGGTCACCGTTTTTCGCTTCACCAGCAGGAGCACCTGCTGTTTCTTCATCATCGTCTTCACGACCTGGCGACTTAAGGTTGAATGCGCGGATTGCGAAGCTGAATGTGAAGAAGTATAGAGCACCAAAACCTAGACCGATTAGAAGTAGAGTTACCGGTTTAGTTGCTAGACCCCAGTTTAGGATGAAGTCGATTAGACCTGCAGAGAAGCCGAAGCCGTGCAGAGTACCAAACATGTTAGCAACAACTAGAGATAGACCTGTAAATACTGCGTGCATTGCGTATAGCGCAGGTGCAAGGAATACGAACATGAACTCTAGAGGCTCTGTGATACCTGTTAGGAAAGAACAGAAACCTACTGAGAATAGTGCACCACCAACTTGGCTACGTTTTTCAGCAGGAGCTGCTAGGTACATAGCTAGAGCTGCACCAGGTAGACCGAACATCATTACTGGGAAGAAACCGTTCATGAATACACCAGCAGACTTATCGCCGCCGAAGTAACGGTGTAGGTCACCAGATTTAACAGTTTCAGTAACTTCTTTAACTGTTGCTGTGATTTCTGGAGTTACAGAGTTAGCAAACTCAAACGTGTGAGATTGACCAGCAACAAGAGTCTTAGCTAGAGCAGGGTCTACACAAAGTTGCTGTAGAGCAGGAAGTGCTTGACCAGCAGCTTGAGCGCCAGTAACTAGAACTTCTTGACACGTACCCATACCGAACCAGAAGTAAGAGTTAAGAACGTGGTGAAGACCTACAGGGATAAGAGCACGGTTAAGAGTACCGTATACGAACTGACCGATAGCACCAGAAGTAGAAACTGCGTGTGCTAGTGCGTCTAGACCGCCTTGGATAGTTGGCCATACAACACCAGAGATAGCACCTGCAACTAGCGCGAATAGACCAGCCATGATTGGTACTAGACGTTTGCCAGAGAAGAATGCCAACCACTCAGGAAGACGTGTAGCATGGAAAGCGTTGTAAGAGTGACCAGCAATGATACCAGCGATGATACCACCGAAGAATGACATGTTAACGTCTGCGTTGATTGTAGTTGCTGTCGCCGTAAGAACGAAGTAAGCAACTGCACCCGCTAGACCTGCAGCACCTTGACCGTCTTTAGAAAGACCAATCGCGATACCTAGACCGAATAGTAGTGGAAGTTGACCAAAGATAGCGCCACCAGCTTGCGCCATAAATGGAATATCTAATAGGTCACCTTGACCCAAACGTAGTAAGAGCGCCGCAACTGGAAGCGTTGCGATAGGAAGCATAAGTGCTTTACCTAACTTTTGCGCATATCCAAGAATATTCACCTTAAGTTCCCCCTATAGGATTTTGTATTTTGGCTGAGCCACTTTTTTTAGCCGCTCAATTTAGTCCTGCTCAGTTTATGACATTAATTTTGCTCCGCAAATTAAAACCTCATCATTTGTGATCATAATCACCAGAAACAGGTGATCCGGAAGGTTTTTGCTAGCGAGATCATAAAACTTATTTTACAATACAAAAAAATAGCATTCATTGAGTCAGTTTCGCGGTACTCTTACTGTACTAACAAGGCCAAAGTGATTGTCCGGCTTAGCAATAACACCTGATGCCAATGCGACGTGAATCACTTACCATTGAAGCATTCACCACGATGCTTACATAATATTGAGAACTCATTTTTTCGTTTGCTAAAGATATTTTGCGATCTAATTGAAGCTTACAAATAAAGTACAACTATGTAGTGAAACACTGCTTCGATAGATAACCGAAGGCATTAAGATTCTAAACTTATAAGGATTAGCTAACCATGTATGCGCTAACTAACTGTAAAATTTATACCGGCAGCGACGTCCTCGTTGAACATGCGGTAATCATTAACAACAACCTGATCGAATCAGTTTGCCCAATCTCAGAGCTTCCTTCAGACATTGAAACAAGAGATCTAAACGGCGCAAATCTAAGTCCAGGCTTTATTGACCTGCAGTTAAATGGTTGTGGTGGCGTGATGCTAAACGACGAGATTACCGCTGAAACAATGCAAATCATGCATGAAGCCAATCTTAAGTCTGGTTGTACAAGTTTCCTTCCAACGCTCATTACTTCTTCTGACGAAGACATGCGCCAAGCAGTGGCTGCTGCACGCGACTATCATGCTCAGTATCAGAACCAATCTTTGGGCCTCCACCTTGAAGGTCCATACTTGAATGTGATGAAAAAAGGCATTCACAGTGTCGATCATATCCGTCCTTCTGAAGACAGCATGATCGATTTCATGTGCGAGAATACAGACGTCATCGCCAAAGTGACACTGGCGCCAGAACACAACGATCCTGCACATATCGAGCGCCTAAAGGCCGCTGGCATTGTGGTGTCAATTGGTCATACGAATGCCACTTATGCTGAAGCACGTAAAGGCTTTGACGCGGGGATCTCATTTGCCACTCACTTGTTCAACGCAATGACACCTATGGTTGGCCGTGAACCTGGTGTGGTCGGCGCGATCTACGATACCCCTGAGGTTTATGCGGGCATCATTGCTGACGGTTTCCATGTAGACTATGCAAACATTCGTATCGCTCACAAAATTAAGGGCGAAAAATTAGTATTAGTGACCGATGCCACAGCTCCTGCAGGCGCTGACATGGATTACTTTATTTTTGTTGGTAAGAAAGTATATTACCGAGATGGTAAGTGTGTTGATGAAAACGGCACACTTGGCGGCTCAGCACTTACAATGATTGAAGCAGTTCAAAACACGGTTGAGCACGTCGGTATCGCACTGGACGAAGCACTTCGTATGGCTACTCTGTATCCTGCGAAAGCAATGGGTTTGGAAGAGAAACTAGGCCGAGTTAAAAAAGGCATGGTGGCTAACCTTACTGTATTTGATCGTGACTTCAATGTTCAGGCGACGGTTGTTAACGGACAATACGAGCAAAATTAAGAATGAATGGCGGACAAATAGGTAACGTAGATTTAGTAAAACAACTAAATAGTGCAGCTGTTTACAGGCTGATCGATCAGCAAGGTCCTATTTCTAGGATCCAAGTCGCTGATGTTAGCCAACTGGCACCTGCCAGTGTTACAAAAATTACCCGCCAACTTCTCGAGCGCGGCCTGATTAAAGAGGTCGCGCAACAAGCTTCCACAGGGGGACGCCGAGCGATCTCTTTAACGACAGAAGTTGAGCCTTTCCATTCGGTGGCAATTCGACTCGGTCGCGACTACCTTCAGTTCAGTTTGTACGATTTGGGCGGTAAAGAACTTGCCTCAGATTACAACGAGTTCTTCTATACGACCCAAGAAGAATTGGTCGAAGGTTTACTTTCCCAGTTAAAAGCATTTATTCAAGATAACCAGACCAATATCAATCAACTCATTGCGATTGGTGTTGCCTTGCCCGGTCTCGTCAATCCAGAAACTGGCGTGGTTGAATACATGCCAAATATCTCAATTGACAACCTTGCGCTATCTGAGCTGATTCATAATACCTTCCATGTACAATGTTTTGTTGGCAACGACGTTCGTGGTATGGCGCTTGCTGAACACTATTTTGGTGCGAGCCAAGATTGCCAAGATTCCATTCTTGTCAGTGTTCACCGAGGGACTGGTGCAGGTATTATCGTTAACGGTCAAGTATTCCTTGGCTTTAACCGCAACGTGGGTGAGATCGGCCATATTCAAATTGATCCCCTTGGCGAGCAATGCCAGTGTGGTAACTTTGGCTGTCTAGAAACGGTTGCCGCTAACCCAGCTATCGTTGAGCGAGTCAACAAACTGATCAAACAAGGTTATGAATCGAGCTTAACTGAGCTTGAAACCATCAGCATCTCTGACGTCTGTGAGCATGCCAATATGGGTGACGAGCTGGCTAAGCAAAGCTTAGTTCGCGTTGGTAACCAATTGGGTAAAGCGATTGCGATTACGATTAACTTGTTTAACCCACAAAAGATTGTCATTGCTGGTGATATTACTCAATGTGAAGAGATTCTTTTCCCCGCAATTCGCCGCAACGTTGAGAACCAATCACTGACCACTTTCCACACAGATTTGCCGATTGTTGCCTCTAAAATTGACAGACAGCCTACATTAGGTGCATTCGCAATGATCAAACGTGCAATGTTAAACGGAGTTTTGCTACAAAAATTGTTAGAAGATTAATCTTCTCCACCCTGTAAGCAACTAATTGAGTTAGAATAACGGGCTACGATATGTAGCCCGTTTTTTTAGGACGAAACAAAACGAATATGGAACTGATCTTGATTTCAGCGGCGTTTCTCGCCGGATTTATTGCACTGAAATGCAACCTCCCCCCTTTGGTTGGCTTTTTATTGGCAGGCTTCGGACTGCACGCTTTCGGTTTTCAGTCTAACGACACCATAATCACACTCGCTGATCTAGGTGTAACACTGCTTCTTTTTACCATTGGTCTGAAGCTCGATATCAAGACCCTACTCTCTAAAGAGATCTGGGCAGGTGCAACCTTACACAATCTATTGTCCACTGCACTCTTTAGTGTTGCGCTGTTCTGTTTCAAATTCTTAGGGGTCAGTTCGCTAGCGGCGATGTCTGTCGATCAAATCGTTTTACTCGGATTTGCTCTATCCTTCTCCAGTACCGTCTTTGCTGTAAAATCACTGCAAGAGAAAGGGGAGATGAATGCTACCTACGGCACCATTGCGATTGGTATTCTGGTCATGCAGGACATCTTCGCAGTTGTGTTCCTAACCGCATCAACGGGCAAGCTTCCAGAATGGTACGCTATTGCGCTATTTGGCTTACCATTACTCAGACCTCTATTCTTCAAGATGCTTGATTGGGTCGGCCACGGAGAAATGCTAGTACTTCTAGGGATTTTCTTTGCCCTAGTTGCAGGTGCGGGTCTATTCGAATTAGTCGGCATGAAGCCAGATCTCGGCGCTCTTATCCTTGGCATGTTACTCGCTGGACATAAGAAAGCCTCGGAGTTATCTAAATCTCTATTCAACCTAAAAGAACTATTCCTAGTCTGCTTCTTCCTCAATATCGGCTTATCCGCTCAGCCAACGCTTTCTGGCTTTGCACTCGCAATTTTGTTCATGTTGCTACTGCCACTAAAAGGGATTCTCTACTTCTTAGTGCTTAATGCATTTAAGTTTCGCGTGCGCACCTCTCTACTTGCGTCATTAAGCCTATTTAACTTCAGTGAGTTTGGTCTTATCGTTGGTGGATTAGCCTTTAAAATGGGCTGGATGAGCGGTGATATTCTGGTTGCCCTAGCCATTGCAGTTTCAATTTCATTTGTATTAGCCGCACCACTGAGTCGCCACGGTCACTCGCTTTATCAACGCTCTGGTCGTTGGTTACGCGAACATGCAGCAGAAAACCTCAATATTCGCGATCAACTGATCAGCCCAGGGCATGCTCAGGTTCTCATCCTTGGTATGGGTCGAATTGGCACTGGTGCTTACGACGAACTGAGAAATCGCTATGGTAAAATCAGCTTAGGTATCGAAGTTCGCGAAGATGCCGCGCATCAGCACAAAGCTCACGGTAGAAACGTGATTGAAGGTGACGCGACCGACCCTGATTTTTGGGAACGCATATTAGACGTAGCCAACGTAAAACTCGTACTACTCGCGATGCCGCACCACCAAGGTAACCAAATCGCTTTAGAGCAACTACAGCGTAAAAACTTCCAAGGTCAGATCGCCGCTATTGCAGAATACCCAGATCAGCTAGATGCGTTGGTTGAAGGTGGTGTAGACGCTGCATTTAACATCTATAGTGAGGCAGGTAGCGGTTTTGCGAGGCATGTCTGCGATCAACTCAAGCCCAACTTCTCTAAATAATCTCAGTCAAAAGGCAGCAAATCGCTGCCTTTTTTGTCTCCGCCGAACAAAAACAAAGCAACACCTAGACTCCATTCACCAAAAACACAATTTTATTAAATAAAATTTAATAACAACCGAGTTCATTAAACTTTTTCATCAAACACGGTTGATTTTTTTAATCAGAATGGCAAATTGAACTCAACAAGTTAATTTTATTTTAAAGGGAAGTTGTATGTGTTCGATTTTCGGTATTCTTGACATAAAGAGTGATGCAGAAGCGCTACGCCCTGTTGCTTTAGAAATGTCGAAGAAGCTTCGCCATCGTGGCCCTGACTGGTCTGGTATTTATTCTTCAGAGAAAGCAATTCTAGCTCATGAGCGTTTGGCGATTGTTGGTCTAAATAGTGGTGCGCAACCTCTATATAGCTCTGATAAAAAGCACATCCTTGCGGTCAATGGCGAGATCTACAACCACAAAGAAATTCGTGCGCGCTACGAAGGCAAATACGACTTCCAAACCGATTCTGACTGTGAAGTGATCCTAGCTTTGTATCAAGATCTCGGTGCAGATCTTCTAGAAGAACTTAACGGTATTTTCGCTTTTGTTCTATACGATGAAGAGAAAGATACCTACCTCGTTGGTCGTGACCATATCGGTATTATTCCTCTATACCAAGGTTACGATGAGCACGGCAACTATTACGTAGCATCAGAAATGAAAGCGCTCGTACCAGTATGTAAAACAGTGAGCGAATTCCCTCCAGGTTGCTACTACAGTAGTGGTGATGCAGAGCCACAGCGTTACTACATTCGTGACTGGAACGAGTATGCTGCAGTCCAAGGTAACAGCACCAGCAAAGAAGAACTGACTGAAGCGCTAGAAGCTGCGGTTAAGCGCCAGCTAATGACAGACGTTCCTTACGGTGTACTTCTATCTGGTGGTCTAGATTCTTCAATCACTTCTGCTGTTGCTAAGCGTTTTGCTGCTATGCGTATCGAAGATGATGAAAAGTCAGAAGCATGGTGGCCACAGCTACACTCATTTGCGGTTGGCTTAGAAGGTGCACCAGATCTGAAAGCAGCCCGTGAAGTCGCAGACAAAATAGGTACTGTTCACCATGAGATGACTTACACGATTCAAGAAGGCTTAGATGCCATCCGTGACGTTATCTACCACATTGAAACCTACGACGTAACCACCATCCGCGCTTCGACACCTATGTTCCTTATGGGCCGTAAGATCAAAGCAATGGGCATTAAGATGGTTCTTTCTGGTGAAGGTGCCGATGAGATCTTCGGTGGCTACCTCTACTTCCATAAAGCGCCAAACGCAAAAGAGTTCCATGAGGAAACAGTACGTAAGCTACTAGCACTCAACATGTTTGACTGTGCTCGTGCTAACAAATCGCTGGCTGCGTGGGGTGTTGAAGGTCGAGTACCATTCCTAGATAAAGAGTTTATCGACGTGGCAATGCGTCTAAACCCTGAAGACAAGATGTGTGGCAACGGTAAGATGGAAAAACACATCCTGCGTGAGTGCTTCGAGCATTACCTACCAGACTCAATTGCATGGCGTCAGAAAGAGCAGTTCTCTGATGGTGTAGGTTACAGCTGGATCGATACGCTAAAAGAAGTGGCTGAAGCGAAAGTCTCTGATCAACAAATGGAAACAGCAGCCTACCGCTTCCCATACAACACGCCAACAACAAAAGAAGGCTATGTATACCGCGAGATCTTTGAAGAGCTATTCCCGCTTCCATCAGCAGCAGAATGTGTCCCAGGAGGCCCATCGGTAGCTTGTTCGTCAGCTAAGGCTATTGAATGGGATGAGTCATTCAAGAACATGGCCGATCCATCAGGTCGAGCAGTTCAAAGCGTTCATAACGACTCTTACTAATCAAAAACAAACTTAAAAGAGGCTCATAGAGCCTCTTTTTTTTCACCGCAAGCTTCTTCAATTGATGAAAATCAACCCATTTGGTTACTTACCAGCCAACCCTTGTCAATATTGCCTACTTCTCTTTACTCTTTGATATGACAGCGTATTGTAAAAACAACAATCTCGATTTTGAAAACTAAGTTTGTAGCACGTCATTTTTTGAGCAATTAATGAAAATACCTCTATTAATTCAACACCTTAAATAAAAACCATAAATACGACTTATAGTTTGGAGCGTTGCAGATAGATCTACTAAGGAGTATACGTAACAACAAATAAAAATCTTTAATAAATCACATTAGTAAAATTTATGACAAACCAACATCAACAAATCCTTGGCCACCCTCGTGGTCTATTCCTTTTGTTTGGTACTGAGCTGTGGGAGCGTTTTTCCTACTACGCAATGCGTGCCATTCTTGTTCTTTATCTGACAGATACAACCCTTAACGGCGGCTTGGGCTGGTCGACTAAAGATGCTCTCGATCTGTATGGCATCTATACTGGACTCGTTTACATTACGCCAATGATCGGTGGCTGGTTAGCGGATAACTACCTAGGTCAACGCCGCTCAATTCTAATGGGTGGTGCTCTAATGGCTATTGGCCAGTTCACGCTAGCACTGCCAGCTGAAATGGTCGGCATGAGCGCTGTTCACAGCTTCTACCTTGGTTTGGCACTGCTGATTGCTGGTAATGGTCTCTTTAAACCAAACATCTCGACTATGGTTGGTGACCTGTATGAAGAGGGTGACAACCGTCGTGACGGCGCATTCACTATCTTCTACATGGGTATCAACTTGGGTGCCCTTATTGCAGGTGTTGTTTCAGGCTCTGTCACCAATGAATTTGGCTGGAAAGCGGGCTTTGTTGTCGCGGGTATCGGTATGGTCATTAGCCTTATCATGCAAATGACGATGGCAAAATCTTGGTTGGGCGAAATTGGTACTGTACCTGCTGCTGCTCGTGACTTAGAAAATAAGAAATCGGCACAAAAACAGCCTTTAACTAAGCAAGAAGTTGATCGTTTGAAGGTTATTCTAGTTATGGGGCTATTTGTCATCGTATTCTGGGCTGGCTTTGAGCAAGCTGGCGGCCTGATGAATATATATACTCAGCAGTACACAGATCGCATGATCGGTAGCTTTGAAGTGCCTGCTGCTTGGTTCCAGTCACTTAACCCATTCTTTATCATTACTTTAGCGCCTTTACTTGCCGCTTTCTGGGTTAAGCTAGGTAAAAAAGAGCCGAATTCACCAGTCAAATTTGCCTTGGCTCTGTTCTTCTTGGCACTAGGCTTCCTATGTATGGTGGGTGCTGTTATGGAGCAAGGTGGCGATACAGCCGTTAAGACCTCTATGCTTTGGCTAGTCGGTGCATTCTTCTTCCATACTCTGGGTGAACTTTGCCTATCACCAATCGGTCTATCACTGGTAACAAAACTAGCACCACTTCGCCTAGCATCACTGATGATGGGTGCATGGTTTGGTTTCAACGCCATCGCTAACTATGTCGCAGGTTTAATTGGTTCTCATGTGGGTGAGCTAGGTGCAATGTCTATCTTTGGTGGCATCGCCATTGCAGCAACCGTTTCTGGTGTCATCCTATTAATGTTCTCAAATACATTAGTTCGTTGGATGCACGGTGCTGAGTCTCCAATCAGCAATGCAGAACAAGTTGAAGAGCAACAAGCTCAAGTTGCTTGATAGTAAAAATAAAAAATGCCCGACCAAATCAGTGGTCGGGCATTTTTGTTTTTATGGGAAATTAATCCGCTATTTCACGCTAGTCACACGACTGACCTTGTCACCCATCGCTGACACCGAGCGAATAAACACTTCACCTTCCACATTTGGACGAGCATTGTCTGCGTAAGTTAGCCAGTTTTTGCCGTCTAGAGAGTATTGAAGCTTCACGCCAGGGAACTGAACGTTCATTGCAAGTTTGCCATCTTCTAATTTCGCACCTGGTACAGGTAGGCGGTAGTCGATACCTGATTTCTCTAGCTTAGCCAGTTCACGTTGACCAAGTAGGTTCGCAAAGCGGTTGTAGTCTTGGTTTAGCGATGCTTTATCAACTAGATTAGAGTTTTGCGAGTACTCAACACCAACTTTGTAGTCGTTTTCCCAGTCAGCGCGGTGCCATGCACGCTCAGCCGCAGCGAGGACGCGAGGAAATACCATGTACTCGTATTGCTCGTCGTTACGTACTGTCTCAGACCAAAGCTGTGCTGATAGACCGTAGAAAGGTTTCGCTTCGATTTCACCTTTACCAGTGAAGCCATTGCCATCGCGGTCTAAAGACGTTTCTGCGTTCTGAGGCATGTTCTCTGGTGCAAAGCCAAACATTTTACGAGTGTCTGTTGCACGCGTTGCCCAGTAGTAACCACGCTCTTTCGGGTCCACTTCGTATGGCATGTCCATGTAAACGTAGTCTGGGTTAGAAACGATCACGTCGTAACCTTTCTTAGACCACTCGTACACTGATGATGTGCCACCCCAGTAAAGAACGTCCCAGAAGTTAACACGTGTGTTTTCTGTTGCGAACGCTTTCTCACCTTCACTGTACTTAAGGCCATCTTGCCAAGCTTGGAAGTTTGCAATGCCTTTCTCAGCCACAATCTTCGACACCTCTTCTGCGAAGTGGCTTGGTAGATGAGCAAAGTCGGTTACTGTACCGTCTGCAATTAGCGTCTGACATTGTGGAGACTGTGCGAATGGCTTGTCTTGTTTAGACAGGTCAATCGTACCTTTCCAGCTCACTTTGTCTTGTGCGTTAATGTCTTGGAAACCAGCACCTAGCTTGATGTTCTTCGCTTCGTCACCACCGAAGTGCCATGTTGTTAGCGGCGCACCAGCCTCGTTGTGCATTGCTGCGACTTCTGAAATCACTTTATCGACAAAGCGAGTTGAAGATTCCATACATGGGTTGATGAAGCTTTGCTTGTTGTAGAACTGAACCGTGGTTACGTTCGATGTATCTTGTGGATCCATCAATCGATATTCGTTCGCTTCTATTTCTTTACCTTCTTCCATTAGGCGGTCGTAACGTGCTTCCATTGATACCACGGCGGCACGAGCGTGTGCTGGCATGTCGATTTCTGGAATCACTTCGATGTTGCGTGCTTTCGCATACGTTAGGATTTCGACGTAGTCTGCTTTGCTGAAGTAGCCAGAACCAAAGTTATCTGATGTTGGACCAGAGCCAAGCTGAGGCAGTAAACAGCTTTTCTCTTGTGTATCGAAACAACGGTTAGCACCCACTTCTGTCAGCTCAGGCAGACCCGGGATTTCTATACGCCAACCTTCATCGTCCGTTAGGTGAAGGTGTAGTTTGTTCATCTTGTACGCTGCCATTTGGTCTAGCGTTGCAAGAATTGCGTCTTTAGAGTGGAAGTTACGAGCCACATCCACCATCACACCACGGTAATCAAAACGAGGCGCGTCTTTAATAGACAGTTGTGGTAGAGAATCAGCATTTTGGCTATCTACCAGGCCAAAGATAGATTGTACTGCGTAGAAAGCACCTGCTTGGTCAAACGCTTTAATCGCAATACCGTCGCCTTTGATGCTCATCTCGTAAGCACCAGACTTTGCTAATTCACCGGTGAAGTCTGCAGGAACAACAGTGATGCTTACAGGAAGATCACCACGAACATCCACACCTACCACTTCTGCACGATCTTGAATTGCCGCGTATTGAGTCGCATCGAATGCGTCTTTAGGCAGAGCGATACCCGCCGCGATATCTACTGTGCCTTTACCTGCTTCAACAGACAGTGGCGTTGGTAGTAACGTGGTTGATACATCTTGTTTTGCTAGGTCTTGGTTCTTCTCGAAACGAGACACAGCGTTTGCAAATACATTGTTGTCATCTGGCGTACGTTTTAGGTTGTTACCCTCTAGGCCAGTTACGAAAGATGCAACATCTTCTGTGTTAAGAGAAGCGATCATCTTAGGCTCTGCATTCGGTGCAGCAACGAAAGCGCCTGGCATGAAGTCAGTTTCAAATAGCTGCCAGTATTCAGCAACAAGAGGAAGCACAACCTCTTCATCCGCAGCAAAACCATCAAACTTGTCGGTCGGTTCTAGTTTGTGTAGATCACCCGTTACGCGAGAAATTTTGAATTGCTCGTTGTCTACATCCAGAATCAGACGAATGCTGTGGAAGTAAATAGCCCAGTCTTTAGAGTCAACCGCTTGACCTTGGTTAACTAGCGTCACGTTTACTTTGTTACAAGAAGCCCATTCTGCGCCCATCTCTTGGCATGCAAGGCCTTCGTTAGCACCGTGGTTTGTTAGTACTTCATATTGAACATCGAGGTTGTTCGCGAGTGAGTTAACAACACTTTGCTCATTAGATTGAAGCGTAGAACAACCAGCTAGTGTGGCGACAACCGATGCCGCGATCAGACTTTGTTTAAACATCTTACTTACCCCAAAACGTAAATTAAGCCGGAAAAAGTTGGCTCTAAAACTAAGATACAAACAACATATCGCGAGTTATTTTTTATCGTAAAATTATTCAGTAGCGAAAGTGATCTGATTCAAACTTTATATTTTCAAATTAAATTTAAGCGATTAAAAACAGAGAGTTATCTGACTCGTCAATTTCGACGTAGTTAATTTAACGAGATTACTGAGAACCTAATCACACCTTTAAGTTCAAAACACGATTTAAAGTGAAGAAAGATCACAACACGGCATTTGTTATCGTAATATCTAAAGATGACCGAGATACGAAATCGTGATTTTGTACTCACTTTTGCCTCGTCAAACTCCGTTGAAATAACGGATTTCAACAATTTTTCCGCATCGGTAAGGATCCATTAATGCGTAAATTACTTCTCTTACTATTGGTGTTATCAGCGAGCATCCAAGCCGAACCTCTCATCTGGAACATTGAAAAAGGTGAGCTGAAATACACAGTCATAGGCTCTGTTCATGTTGGCGATAAGAGTATGTATCCCTTACCTGAAATGGTCTTCAACCGACTAAAGACAAGCCAAGGCTTGATCGTTGAAACCGACGTTCGCCAAAACGGGGGGATTAAGTACCCGCCAACAACGCTACTATCTAAAGATGTGCTTTCAACAGCTCAACAAAACGAACTCATCGGTATTTCTAATTTGTTAGAGATGAATGGCAATGAACTGTTGCACACTCCGCCATGGGCTGCTGCTCTCGCCATTCAGATGAGACAAATTGAATACCTTGGCTACTCCGCCGCAGATGGCGTCGATGTTAGGCTCGCTTACAAAGCAAGATTGTGGGAAAAGCCTGTCATAAGTCTTGAGTCCCTTCAGTTTCAAATTGACTTACTAACTGGGCAGAAAGAGTCAGGCAAAGAACTATTGGTTAGTGCTATCGAAGAATTTGATCATTCTGAAGACGCAACTCATTGTCTAATCGAAAGCTGGAAAGCGGGTGACATGAGTAAACTTGAAGAATTTGCCTCACTGACACAAATGTCTCCTGAATTTGAAAAGTCATTTCTGATTGATCGTAATCTTGATTGGGCTGAGAAACTTTCCAACCCCAAATGGTTACCTAAATCTAAAGGGTCATATGTCATTGTCGTTGGAACCCTACATTTATTAGGTGAACAAAGCGTGCTGAAGCTGCTGAAAGATGAAGGCTTTAAAGTAACACAGCTATCAAAGAGCAAAACGTCAAACTGTGAGTTTAAATACTAAAGCTGTTTTTTTAACTTTGGCCAATCGATAGATGAATTTTGCAGTGTTTTAACATACTTAGGACGTGGCAAGATGGTACGCTTGAATCAAACTTACCAAATAAACTGAATCATCAATGTCGAAAGAATCAAAAGCTTTAGGCTACTTTCTTGCTTCCTTAAGCTTGTTTTCCGCGCATGCCTTTGCCAAAGCCACATGTACCATAGAATATTACCAACCTATTGATATAGCTTCAGAGACAAAAGGTGGTGTTCTGGATAGAAAAAGTGGTCAAATTCTTATTAAAGAAAAGCCGCCTATGCGCTGTGCTAATGTGACTTTTACTACATCTCATACTCGTGATCGCGTTGCTAATCAAATGCAAGGCAGCTTTGAAGCCATCTATTTTGACAATCAGAAAGGCCAGTCACACTCCATCTCTTTTAACCAAGATGAGGTGCAAGCTGGCTATATTCGCATCGGGCCAAATAATCCCGTTGAGGCTTACATCTGCTTTACGACGTCAGAAACACCAATCAAAGAGATTAGTTGTGATGTGAAGTAGCGAGAAGCGAGAAGCGAGAAGCGAGAAGCGAGAAGCGAGAAGCGAGAAGCGAGAAGCGAGAAGCGAGAAGCGAGAAGCGAGAAGCGAGAAGCGAGAAGCGAGAAGCGAGAAGCGAGAAGCGAGAAATATTTTTTAGGGTTGGCGTACTGCGTCAACCCTTTTGTTT
Organism: Vibrio sp. R10-SG3-ISO10; assembly: GCF_059834185.1. NCBI lineage: Bacteria > Pseudomonadati > Pseudomonadota > Gammaproteobacteria > Vibrionales > Vibrionaceae > Vibrio > Vibrio sp. R10-SG3-ISO10. The sequence goes on along the minus strand of NZ_JCBDHG010000020.1, from coordinate 77,787 downwards.
TCAACAAATTACGCCATCATTCTTTGTAGTGAAAGAAGTAGCGATAATTAAAGGGTAATTCATGTACTTCGCAGATTGCCTGCTCATTTTTTCTCGGAGGGCGAAGCCCATTCTCTACTCTAGAGCGAAGCGTTCTCGATTCAGAAAGCCTAAAACGACGAAAGCCTGCTTATAAAAGCAGGCTTTCTAAAAGTGGTCGGTGAAGAGGGATTCGAACCCCCGACCCTCTGGTCCCAAACCAGATGCGCTACCAAGCTGCGCTATTCACCGAGATGTTTATTCGAGCTCATTGCCCGTCAACGAAGGCGTATATTACGGATTCTGATTTCTAACGCAAGCCATTTTAAGTAACTTTTTCAATTTTATTGTCCGTTTGTATAAAACATCATCTAACACGTATAAAGTGTGAGCAAAAACACATCAACAAGAACAAATCCGCAACCTAATAACAACAATTGATCCAGATCAGTGTTGCATATTTAACCGTGTTTTACCTTAACCCTTGTCATCTCACTTTGTACTCTTTGGAGGAACTATGGACTTTTGGCTTGATCTCCTATTTGGTAATGCGGTAGGTCTATCTTCAATGATTGTCATCTTTGGCGCCTTCGGTCTAATGCTGTTCTACGGCGGTTACTTCATCTACAAAGTGATGAACGACAAATCTCCTCACTAGAATCGCTTAGCCCTATTCATAGAATAGACATTCGCTATGCACCGAAGTAGATACCTTGTCTGCTTCGGTTTTTTATTTCTCATCTAGCAAACTCTTGATCCCCCCCATACCCTCACAGGTATAATGTTGGTATTGATTCCCTACTCTGAGATGTAGCTATGTCTCATGATGATGACCTAAGCCTATTCCAACAGATGATGGGCGATGTAAAACCTCTTCAGCAAGATACGACCGAACATAAAAAGCAACATCAGGTAACCGATGCACAACTTGCTAAGCGTGAGGCCGCCATCTGGTTAACAGAAGATGACCCTGAATATCTGTCCATCGATCATGCTGAGATGATAAAGCCAGACGATATTATCGAGTTCAAACGTGATGGCGTCCAAGACGGTGTGTACAAAAAGTTACGTCTTGCTAAATACCCAATACAAGCAAGGCTAGATTTACACAAGCGCACGCTCGAACAAGCGCGTGATGAAGTGGTTAAGTTCTTAAAGCAATGTATGCGGATGGATATTCGTACCGTGGTCATTGTTCATGGCAAAGGTGAACGTTCAAACCCACCAGCGCTAATGAAGAGTTTTGTTGCTCAATGGCTAATGCAAATTAAAGAAGTGCAATGTGTTCACAGTGCCCAGCGCTTCCATGGTGGCACCGGTGCCGTGTACGTCTTACTGCGAAAAAGCGCCGAGAAAAAAATCGAAACTCGTGAACGCCACCAAAAACGACTGGGTTAACGCGTAACACAGTGCTAGAATGCGCGCCCTCGATGTGCTGATTTATTGGTCAGTACACCTTTAAACCGCCGTTGTGAAACGTTAGGAGAACAACATGTCACAAGATAACGCTAAACGCCTCAATAAGTTTATCAGCGAAACAGGTTTTTGCTCACGCCGTGAAGCTGACCGCCTCATTGAGCAAGGCCGTGTCACCATTAATGGTAAAGTACCTGAAATGGGCACCAAAGTTCAGCTAGGTGATGACGTCCGAGTTGATGATAAGCCAATCGCGGCTGCCACTGACAAACCTGTTTACATCGCACTCAATAAGCCGACGGGTATTACCTGCACCACCGAGCGTGATATCCCGGGCAATATCGTTGACTTTATTGGTCACAAGAAACGTATATTCCCGATTGGTCGCTTAGACAAACCTTCAGACGGTTTGATCTTCTTAACCAACGATGGCGATATCGTAAACAAGATTCTTCGCGCCGGTAATAACCATGAAAAAGAGTATGTGGTTCGCGTAGATAAGCCGATCACAGAAGAGTTTATCAAGCAGATGTCTTCGGGGGTAAATATCCTCGACACTGTCACTCTTCCATGTACCGTGACTAAAGAGACTAAATTCTCGTTCCGCATTGTGCTTACTCAAGGTCTCAACCGCCAAATACGTCGTATGTGTGAAGCATTAGGCTATGAAGTCTTCAAGCTGCGCCGTGTGCGCATTATGAACATCTCGCTTGACGGGATTCCTAATGGACAATGGCGTTACCTAACAGATGCGGAAGTAGCTGAGATTCTGGCTATGTGTGAAGATTCTAGTGGCACTGAAGAGGCATCTAAAGTAGATAGCAAGGGTAAACGCATTCGCAAAGCAACCGATGCTAAGCTGTTTGATAGCCGCGAAGAAAACCAAGACTCTAAAGCACGTCGCAATCAGAAGAGTCGTACTTTTAAAGGCCGTAACGCCGATGAGTTCCGCCATGCGCCAAACTCGAAGAAAGGCCGCAATAGTGGTAACAACTCAAGCGACTCGAAAGCCAAGCCAAATAAAGGTAAGACTTTCTATAAGCCAGCAAGTGACAAATCACAGCGCCCTGCAAAACCACGCTCTGGCGGCACTTTGAGTTTGAAGAAATAGAGAGAAGCGAGAAGCGAGAAGCGAGAAGCGAGAAGCGAGAAGCGAGAAGCGAGAAGCGAGAGATATTGAAGGGTTGGCACACTGTGCCAACCCTTTTCTTTTATATCCAGACAATTAGATCCTAAGAAAAATATCACTGCCCGCAATTTTAAAACCACTTACCAAGAACACATCTCGAAGGGCGCAGCCCGATCTCGCAGCGGAGCGCTCTCAAGGACGAAGTCCGCTCTTAAACAAAAAGAGGAGCCGATAGGCTCCTCTTTTAATTCACTTAGCTTCTTCAGATTATACTGTACCGAAGATCTTATCGCCTGCGTCGCCAAGACCAGGAACGATGTAGCCTTTATCGTTTAGTTTCTCATCGATAGCAGCAGTGAATAGCTCAACATCTGGGTGAGCTTTCTCAAGCGCTTCAATACCTTCTGGAGCGGCAACAAGTACTAGCACCTTGATTGATTTACAGCCCTTCTCTTTCAGCAGATCAATAGTAGCGATCATTGAGCCGCCAGTCGCTAGCATTGGGTCAACAACAAGCGCAATACGCTCGTCCATGTTAGACGCTAACTTGTTGAAGTATGGTACTGGCTCAAGCGTCTCTTCGTCACGGTAGATTCCAACAACACTGATACGTGCACTTGGCATGTGCTCAAGAACGCCATCCATCATACCAAGACCTGCACGCAGGATTGGCACAACCGTTACCTTCTTACCTTTAATTTGGTCAACTTCAACTGGACCATTCCAACCTTCAATGGTTACTTTTTCTGTTTCAAAGTCTGCAGTCGCTTCGTAAGTAAGCAGGCTACCAACTTCTGTAGCTAGCTCGCGAAAGCGCTTAGTGCTGATGTCACCTTCTCTCATTAGACCAAGTTTGTGCTTAACAAGAGGGTGTTTTACTTCAACAACTTTCATTTCCATCTCCGGCTTATGTGGTGATTTTTAAACAAACCTTCAGATTATAAACGATTTCGTTCTCAATTTCTTGTTCTAAGACAAAAGAAAAAACTTGCGCAAACGTTTGCTATCTGTGTTTATCCACTGGTAGAATAGCGCCGTTTTCATATCCAACTTTAAACCAGAGGACTTCCCTGTGAGTGCTGATAACACTTCTCTTAGCTACAAAGACGCTGGCGTTGACATCGATGCAGGCAATGCGCTTGTTGACCGTATTAAAGGTGCAGTAAAACGCACACGTCGCCCAGAGGTAATGGGTGGTATTGGTGGTTTTGGCGCACTTTGCGAACTGCCAACTAAATACAAACAGCCAGTTCTCGTTTCAGGTACAGACGGCGTTGGTACTAAACTGCGCTTAGCTCTGGATATGAAAAAGCACGACACTATAGGTGTTGATCTTGTTGCTATGTGTGTCAACGATCTAATCGTACAAGGCGCTGAACCATTGTTCTTCTTAGATTACTACGCAACAGGCAAACTCGATGTTGATACTGCTGCTGATGTAGTATCTGGTATCGCAGACGGTTGTGTACAAGCAGGTTGTGCGCTAATCGGTGGTGAAACGGCTGAAATGCCAGGCATGTACGAAGGCGAAGACTACGACGTTGCTGGCTTCTGTGTCGGTGTTGTTGAAAAAGAAGACGTAATCGACGGCACTAAAGTTGCCGCTGGTGATGCACTTATCGCTGTAGGTTCAAGCGGTCCACACTCAAACGGTTACTCGTTGATCCGTAAGATTCTTGAAGTATCTGGCGCAGACAAAAACGAAGAGCTAGAAGGCCGCACTATTGGTGAGCACCTACTAGAACCAACAAAAATTTACATCAAATCAGCACTTAAGATGATTGAGAAGCACGATATCCATGCAATCTCTCACATCACAGGTGGTGGTTTCTGGGAAAACATCCCACGCGTTCTTCCACAAGGCACTAAAGCCGTTGTTGATGGAAACAGCTGGGAATGGCCTGTTATCTTCAAATGGCTACAAGAAAAAGGCAACGTAACCACTCACGAAATGTACCGCACATTTAACTGTGGTGTTGGCCTTGTTATTGCTCTACCAAAAGATCAAGCAGATGCTGCTGTTAAGCTTCTTCAGGACGAAGGTGAGAATGCATGGGTAATTGGCGAAATCGCAAACGCTGAAGCAGGCGAAGAACAAGTAGAGATCAAATAAGCATGAAGAGTATTGTTGTTTTAGTTTCAGGAAATGGCTCCAACTTACAGGCGATTATTGACGCATGTAACACCCAAATTACAGGTGGCCGAGTCACTGCCGTATTCTCTAACAAGGCAGGCGTCTATGCTTTAGAACGAGCAAAAAAAGCGGGTTCAGCAGCACATTTCCTTGATCCTAAAGCATTCGATACTCGTGATGCCTTTGACCATGAGTTGATGAAGCAGATCGATGAGTATCAACCTGATGTCATCGTGCTTGCGGGTTACATGCGTATCTTAAGTGGCGAATTCGTTCGTCACTATATGGGACGCATGATTAACATCCACCCTTCTCTATTGCCTAAATACCCTGGATTGAACACTTACCAACGTGCTATCCATGCTGGTGATGAAGAACACGGTACTAGCGTTCACTTTGTGACAGAGCAACTTGATGGTGGTCCTGTGATTCTACAAGCGAAAGTGCCGATTTTTGATGAAGATACGGTCGAGACTCTGACGGAGCGTGTTCAAACTCAAGAGCACCGTATTTACCCTATGGTGGTAAAATGGTTAGTGGAAGAGCGCTTGGTAATGAAAGATGAAAAAGAAGCCTACCTCGATGGTAAGCTGCTTGGAATCCACGGTCACGCAGAAGACTAATACGCTACTAAACCCGATCAAATACAAAGACGAGCTCATGCTCGTCTTTTTTCTTTACCACTGTTAATCCTCCATTCATCTTCGCTACCTTATCCTGACAAAAATGACGGAGGTAACGTATGGATCTTAAAAGCCTACTCAATCAAGCCCTTAGCTCAGACATTGTCCAAAAAGGGCAACAGCAGCTTAAGCAGCAATCCAATTCAAACACTCTAAAGTCTTTAGGCGCAGGAGCCGTGGGTGGTGGCTTAGTGAGCCTATTAATGGGTTCGAAGAAGAGCAAAAAGATGGGTAAAAAAGTCGGCAAAAACGCGCTAAAGATTGGTGGCGTCGCTGCGCTTGGCGCATTGGCTTACAAAGTCTACAACGACTATCAAGCTAAGCAGCCTACAGCATCTCCACAAGAAACCTTTAATTCAAATGACAATATCCATGACGAGTTAATAATCAAAGCGATGATTGCCGCTGCTAAAGCTGACGGCCACGTCGATAATGAAGAGATGGAGCGTATTGAATCCACCCTGACACAAGCAGGGGCCAATACCCAACTTCAGCAATTGATTCACAGTGAGCTCAACAAACCACTCGACCCAAGCGAAATAGCAAGGCTAGCTCACTCACCACAGCAGGCCTCTGAGATTTATCTTGCCTCTTTGATTGTGGTTGATGAACAAAACTTTATGGAAAAGGCTTATCTTCAAGAGCTAGCAAAGCAACTCCAGCTCGCTCCAGAGGTCACCTTCCAGCTAGAGCAACAACTGCAAACTGATTAATTTTGCTTAGGTTTTGAACACGTCGTCATACGCTTTGCGTTAGGACAAGCTTACACTTTGAGTTTCCGAATTTGAGTGTGTATATTTGAGAGCAGTTATCATTTATCGGAGTATAAGCCATGCAAGTATACGGCTGTTGTGAATTAGTGCGCGAACTGTACGCACAGATTGGAAGCGGCGATCAAGCCTATGTCCCACAAGCTATTTCATGCGCAGTAAGAGCGTTAAACGACATCGCTGCGGATGAGTCTTTGCCTAAAGAGGCTCGTGAAAAAGCAGCATTTGCAGCGGCAAACTTGCTGATATCAGACTTTGAGGACAAGTAATGAACTTAGCCAACTTTGAATCAATGGATCCTGTCATGTTGATGAGTATCGTCAACATGAAGTTACGTGATGATTTCGGCGGTGATTTAGACAAACTTGTCGCTTTCTTTGACATTGATAAATCAGCGCTAGAAACCAAGTTAGCCTCTGCTGGATTTGATTTCTTACCAGAAGCTGGCCAGTTCCGTTAATCTACCGTTGATTAGATACAAAAAAACCGCCTCTCTGGCGGTTTTTTTATTGAATGACGACTTATTACTCTTCTTCGAAGAAATCATCTTCATCGTCAAGCTCAGCTTGCGCTGCTGCTGCGCGTTTCGCTTCTTCGTAACGTGCTTTCTTCTCAGCGGCTTCTTGAGCCAGTCGCTCTTCACGTTCGATGCGAACTTTACGTGCTTCGCCTTTACGCTCGTTACGTTGAGCTTGGTTTTGGATAAAACCTGCTAGCTCTTTTTCAGCCCACTCTTGTGCTGCTGATTCAGTTTCAAAGCCGGTTTCACGTTTTGATACTGACGTTTTACGTGAAGTCACTTGGCGAGTGATCTCTGCACACCAACCGTTACGCTTTTCAGTAACACGAATGGCAAATTTTTTGTTGTTCGACATTTTCATTTCCTAAGGGATTCTAATGGAATATTGAGGGATTTAGCCATCCCTTGGCAAGCGCGGTATTAGAGCGCAAAAAGTGGCTGTTGGCTATTAGTTTTTCAAAAATAGAGCTGGATAACTGGATAACTGGATAACTGGATAACTGGATAACTGGATAACTGGATAACTGGATAACTGGATAACTGGATAACTGGATAACTGGATAACTGGATAACTGGATAACTAACGTTGCTCTTTGGTGGTTATGGAGTCAACTCTCTTTTCCACAAGGCCGCAGCCCGATCCCGTTTTCTAGCAGCGAAGCGAACCATAGGACGAAGTCCGTTCCCGTAGCAAAGCGTTCCATAGGGCGCAGCCCGTTCCCGCTTCCCGATTCTAAACAAAGAAAGCGCTGGCCTTTCAACCAGCGCTTTACTATTTACAGAGTAGAGAACGAATCTCGGCTTAATTAGCCGATGTTTTTACGTGCGTTTTGGAACATACGCATCCAAGCACCGTTCTCACCCCAACCTTCAGGAGACCAAGAGTTCGCAACTGTACGGAATACGCGCTCAGGGTGCGGCATCATGATAGTCACGCGGCCATCTTGCGTCGTTAGACCTGTGATTGCGTTTGGTGAACCGTTCGGGTTGTTCGGGTATTGCTGAGTCGCATTGCCGTGGTTATCTACGTAACGAACTGCAACCGTACCTGACGCTTCAATCGCCGCTAAGTGGTCAGCATCACGCACTTCTACGCGACCTTCACCGTGAGACACTGCGATTGGCATACGCGAGCCTTCCATACCATCGAAGAATACAGAATCAGACTTTTGCACTTCGACAAGGCTAAAGCGAGCTTCAAAACGCTCAGATTCGTTACGAACGAAGCGTGGCCATAGGTCTGCACCTGGGATCAGCTCTTTCAAATTCGACAGCATCTGACAGCCATTACACACACCTAGAGAGAAAGTATCTTCACGTTGGAAGAAGCCTTGGAACTGGTTACGAGCTTGCTCGTTGAACAAGATAGACTTAGCCCAACCTTCACCCGCACCTAGTACGTCACCGTAAGAGAAGCCACCACAAGCGACTAGACCTTGGTACTCTTCTAGAACCGCTTGACCAGTTAGGATGTCGCTCATGTGAATATCTGTTGCTTCAAAACCTGCACGGTCAAATGCAGCTGCCATCTCAACGTGAGAGTTCACGCCCTGCTCACGTAGGATTGCCATCTTAGGCTTAGCACCTTTCGCGATGTATGGCGCTGCAATGTCTTCGTTCACATCGAAGCTTAACTTAACGTTTAGACCTGGGTCAGAGTTGTCTTTCTTAGCTTCATGCTCTTGGTCAGCACATGCTGGGTTGTCACGTAGACCTTGCATCTTGTGCGTTGTCTCAGCCCAGATAGTACGCAGTTCAGTGCGGTTACGCTCAAGAACTACCGTGTCACCAGAAGTAATCACTAGCTCATCAGACGCTTCAACTGAGCCGATTACGTGTGAACACGCTTCTAGGCCATTTGCTGCTAGCGTAGACAGTACAGAGTCTAGGTCATCGTTCTTAACCTGAAGTACCGCACCTAGCTCTTCGTTGAATAGTGCCGCTAGCGTGTCTTCGCCTAGGTCAGCGATATCAGCTTTCACACCACAGTGACCCGCGAATGCCATCTCAGCTAAAGTAACGAATAGACCGCCATCACCCTTATCGTGGTATGCCACAACTTGGTCGTTCGCGACAAGAGTTTGAACGCCTTCGTAGAAACCTTTTAGCTGCGCTGCGTTGTCTACGTCTGCTGGCTTATCACCAAGCTGCTTGTAAACCTGCGCCAATGCCGTTGCGCCTAGACGGTTTTGACCGTTACCTAGGTCGATAAGTACAAGGCTAGTATCGCCTTTGTCTGTGCGAAGCTGAGGAGTAATTGTCTTACGTACATCTTCAACACGTGCAAACGCAGTGATGATTAGAGATAGCGGAGAGGTTACTTCTTTCTGCTCGCCATTCTCTTCCCACTTGGTCTTCATCGACATTGAGTCTTTACCCACAGGGATAGTTAGACCAAGCGCTGGACATAGCTCTTCACCCACCGCTTTCACCGCTTCGTAAAGACCTGCATCTTCGCCAGGGTGACCGGCTGGAGACATCCAGTTTGCAGACAGTTTAATGTGTTTGATATCACCGATGTTTGTCGCTGCGATGTTTGTAATTGCCTCACCCACCGCTAGACGAGCCGAAGCACCGAAGTCTAGCAGAGCCACTGGCGTACGCTCACCCATCGACATCGCTTCACCGTGGTAAGTGTCGTAGCTTGCTGCAGTTACTGCGCAGTTTGCTACTGGCACCTGCCATGGGCCAACCATTTGGTCACGCGCCACTAGGCCAGTCACCGTACGGTCACCAATAGTGATAAGGAATGTTTTCTCTGCAACCGTTGGTAGACGTAGCACGCGCTCTGCGGCTTCGTTTAACTCAATACCGTCACGGTTAACTGCTGGATTGTTCGCTTTCAGTGTTTTCGCATCACGGTGCATCTTAGGTGTCTTACCTAGAAGCACATCCATCGGCATGTCGATTGGCGTGTTGTCGAAGTGTGAATCTTCAAGTTTCAGTTCACGCTCTTCCGTTGCCACACCTACTACAGCGTATGGTGCGCGCTCACGCTTACAGATCGCATCGAATACTTCCATGTTCTCTGGTGCAACCGCCATTACGTAGCGCTCTTGAGATTCGTTACACCAGATCTCAAGCGGGCTCATGCCAGGTTCGTCGTTTGGTACATCACGCAGTTGGAAGATGCCGCCACGCTCGCCATCGTCTACAAGCTCTGGAAGTGCGTTAGAGATACCGCCTGCGCCTACATCGTGGATGAATGCGATTGGGTTCTCTTCACCAAGCTGCCAACAACGGTCGATAACTTCCTGACAGCGGCGTTCCATCTCTGGGTTTTCACGCTGTACTGAAGCAAAATCTAGATCTTCTGCTGATTGACCAGACGCCATTGAAGATGCCGCACCGCCACCAAGGCCGATATTCATCGCAGGACCACCAAGAACGATTAGGCTTGCACCGACTGGGATCTCTTTCTTCTGTACGTGCTCGTCACGGATGTTACCCATACCACCAGCAATCATGATTGGCTTGTGGTAACCGCGAACCTCTTCACCTGCGTGAGAGTTAACTTTCTCTTCGTAAGTACGGAAGTAACCAAGTAGGTTTGGACGACCAAATTCGTTGTTGAACGCCGCGCCACCAAGTGGGCCTTCTAGCATAATATCTAGTGCGTTAACGATGCGACCTGGCTTACCAAAATCTGTTTCCCATGGCTGTTCAAAACCAGGAATACGTAGGTTAGATGTAGTGAAACCAACTAGACCGGCTTTTGGCTTACCGCCAATACCTGTTGCGCCTTCGTCGCGGATTTCACCACCAGAACCAGTCGAAGCGCCCGGCCAAGGAGAGATAGCCGTTGGGTGGTTGTGCGTTTCCACCTTCATTAGGATGTGCGCTTTCTCTTGGTTGTAACCGTACTGGCGAGTTTCTGGGTTCGGGAAGAAACGACCTACATCAGAGCCCACCATTACTGCTGCGTTATCTTTGTACGCAGACAGCACGTTTTCTGGTGTCGTTTCGAATGTGTTCTTGATCATCTTGAACAGAGACTTCTCTTGCTTAACGCCGTCGATAGTCCAGTCTGCGTTAAAGATCTTGTGACGACAGTGCTCCGAGTTCGCCTGTGCAAACATCATCAGTTCGATGTCTGTCGGGTTACGATCTAGCTTGTTTACAAACGCATCGTAAAGGTATTCGATTTCGTCATCGGCAAGTGCAAGGCCTAGGGTAACGTTTGCGTTTTCAAGCGCAGCACGGCCGCCATTAAGTAGGTCAACATCCGCTACTGGAGCAGGTTCTGCCACTTGGAAAAGCGCTTGTGCAGATTCAAAGTCAGTGAAAACCACTTCCATCATGCGGTCATGAAGAATCGCTTTAAGCTCGACGAGTTGCAGTTCAGTCAGTTCAGCAGAAGTTTCAATGTAATAAGCCGTGCCGCGCTCTAGACGAACGACTTTATCTAAGCCACAGTTATTAGCAATGTCAGTCGATTTTGAAGACCATGGCGAGATAGTACCAGGGCGAGGAGTAGCTAGCAGAAGAAGACCTTCTGGCTCGTGCTCTTCAATTGTTGGACCGTAAGTCAGTAGTTTTTCTAGTTTCTCAACTTCAGACGCATCTAGGTCTGACGTTAGATCAGCAAAGTGAGCAAACTCAGCGTAAATACCGGTTACAGGTAGGCCAAGTTCACGACAAAGCTCTAGAAGCTTGTTAACACGAAATTCAGATAGAGCTGGGGAGCCACGAAAAATTCTCATGCGCTTAGGTCTCTCATGCAATTGATTAAGGTGATATTGGAATAAATTCAGTGGGTTACTGTATTTTCTTCGAAGCTATTCCCGAAGGTTTTTCAAACCTATGCCGATTCCACCTCTTTGATGCGAGCGCATTATATAGCAATTGTTTTTGTGATGTAACACCAAAAGCAACCGTTTGCGTCATTTTTTTTGTCAATTTTGAAATACAGCAAGATTAAGAATTTAAGAACTCTTATCTCGCCTAGTCACTGATTGGCTTGCCTTGTTATGACACTTTGATATAAATGCCGTACTGGATGTATGAGATCGTTGTTAATGAAGAAGTATTATATAAGTCACTTTAAGTCACTGAGCCTAATTATGTTTGCCGCTTTGCTGCTTTCTGGCTGTCAAATAGAGTCTGAACCTAAAAGTGAACTCGACTTAATTAAAGAGCGTGGCGTGCTGCGCGTGGGCACACTCAATAATCAACTATCGTATTACATTGGCCCAGATGGCCCTGCGGGTCTCGATTATGAATTGGCGCGGGAGTTTGCCAATGAATTGGGCGTTCAGCTTGAAATGAAGCCTGCTTATCGTATTTCTAGCCTTTACCCTGCTCTAGAAAAAGGAGAGATCGACATCATTGCCGCGGGGCTGAGTCAATCTCCAGAAAGGCTCAAAAACTTTCGTCCAGGCCCTGCTTACTATTACGTAAGCCAACAAGTGGTCTACAAAAAAGGCAATTGGCGTCCAAGAAACTTAAAGCAGTTGCTTGCAAAGCAGGCTGAATTGATTGAGAAAAATGAAGGAAAAGACGTTTTGAGTATTGTTGGAGATTCTCACTTCAATAAGACTCTGACCGACATTCAGGCTCAGCACCCAGAATTTTCTTACCATATCGACCCCAATGCTGACGTTAACGATCTGCTTAAAGCCGTCTCTCAAGGGGAACTTAGATTCACTGTCGCAGATTCGGTCGAGGTTTCATTATCACAACGTATCTACCCTGATATTGCTTTAGCATTCGAACTGACTGAAGACCAACCTATCTCATGGTTCTTGCGCCCTTCTCAGGATGAAAGCTTATATGGCTTATTGATTGAGTTTTTCGGTGCGGTTAATCAATCGGGACATCTTGCTTCTTTAGAAGAGAAATACATTGGCCACATTGGCAGCTTTGATTATGTCGATACTCGCGCCTTCATTCGTGCACTCGATTCCAAACTGCCTAAATGGTCGCCTTTATTTAAGAAGTATTCAGATGAATTTGACTGGCGCTTAGTCGCAGCATTGGCTTACCAAGAGTCTCACTGGAACCCGGTGGCAAAATCTCCGACTGGTGTACGCGGTATGATGATGCTGACCTTACCAACGGCAAAAAGTGTTGGAGTGACTAACCGTCTCGATCCTGAGCAATCAGTGCGCGGCGGTGTAGAGTACCTGCGTAGAATGGTCGATCGCATTCCTGATTCGATTGAAGAGCACGAAAAGATCTGGTTTGCGCTGGCTTCATATAACGTGGGATATGGGCATATGATGGATGCAAGACGCCTAACCAAACGTCAGGGCGGGAACCCCGATGCGTGGTCAGATGTAAAAGATCGTCTACCATTGCTGCGTCAAAAGAAATACTACAGCCAAACTCGTTATGGTTTTGCACGCGGTGATGAAGCGCGAAATTACGTCGAGAATATTCGCCGTTATTACCAAAGTATCATTGGTCATGTTGAGCAGCAGACAGCATCTAGCGAAGACGTAAGCATAGATGACCTTACTGTGATCCAAGTACCTGAAACTGCGGTCTCAGACGCTATGCCTATCTCAGCGGCAGAGCCTGCATCAGCGAGTAAAAGCACCAACGAATAATCACTGTTAAGAGCGCAACTTTGTTTAAAGATTGCGCTCTTGAATTCCCTATCCCTCGCCCACATATAATATCGTGTCGAAGATCACTTGCGAACTTTCTTAAAATCGTAACAATGAGCAGGTATAAGACGTTAACCGTCTGAATATCAGTTACCTTCGATACCGTTCGTGATTGATTTTATTTTAACCACAATAGGAGGTTGTTTTATGCAAAGACGTAAAATGCAGTCAAAACGCCTTAATAAAACCGTTGCCGCAAACCGTCGTAAGCGTATGTTAAGCAACAACAAGAAAAAGGTGATTGCACGTCACCGCGCATTTATGCAGTTAATCGCTGTATAAACCCAGAGAGCAAACATCTTAGCTAAGATGTTTGCTTGAAAACCTACTGGCCCCTCTGCTGCAACTTTCTCGCTTTTTTACGCTGCGCTTTTTGCTCCTTACGACGACGTCTAAAAAACGTCTGTAACTGAATACGGCACTCATCTTCTAGTAGGCCATATTCAACATCCGCATAGTGGTAAGCCGCTTGGTGTTCGAATAGATTCAACACACTTCCTGCAGCCCCTGCTTTGAGATCGCGCGCCCCAAATACGATTCGCTTGACTCGACTATGTAGAAGTGCGCCTGCGCACATCGGGCATGGCTCTAAAGTGACATAAAGTGTCGTGTCCAGCAAACGGTAGTTCTGCAAGGCTTGCCCAGCTTTACGTAGAGTCTGCATTTCGGCATGAGCCGTCGCGTCATGCTCGCCAATGGATTGATTCCACCCCTCAGCAATCACTTCGCCCTCTTTTACGAGTACAGCGCCAACAGGCACTTCACCTTCAGCTTCTGCTCTTTCGGCAAGCTTAAGTGCCAAACGCATAAAATGATGATCTTGTTCAGAAAATTGTGGGGCTTCTTGCTCAGTAGACACTATGTTTGCTCGCAGCATTAATTGGGGGGATGGATTATAGCGTTTCAAATCGAGTATAACAAAACGCCCAGCGTTTTAAGCTGGGCGGTGTTAATAAAGAGTTCGGTTAGATTAAAAACCTAACGGTAAACCAAAGGTAAAGAAGCCAATCAATACTGCCGACCACAAAGTCAAGAAAGCAACAGAATATGGCACCATAATGGCAATCACATCACCAAATGTCAGCTCAGGTTTGTACTTACGCATAAAGGCCAGAACAACACCCGCATAGCTCATCATAGGTGTAATGATGTTGGTTGAAGAATCAGCAACACGGTAAGCCGCGGTGACTAAATCTGGCGTCATGTTTGGGTTAACCTGATACAGCATAGGAACGAAGATTGGACCAAGCAGCATCCATTTTGACGTTAGGCCACCAACGAACAAGTTAATCACAGCAGTGGTCAAAATAAAGCCAAGTAGCATTAACGCTGGGAACTGTTGAAGACCTAATGACTGTAAGAAAGTGGCGCCAAGGTAAGTCACATAAGTACCTAAACCTGAGTAGCTAAGTAGCGCTAAGAAGTTGTAACAGAAGAAGGTTAGTACTAACACATAACCCATGGTGTTCATCTGCTTAACCATCGCACTTACAACGTCTTGCAGCTTCTTGAACTTGCCTGTTGCCACACCAAAACAAAGACCAACAACAGCAAACACTAAAGAGATCAGCAGGATGATGTTATCTAAGTAAGGGGTAACTTCTTTACCAGCTTCATTGGTATAGGTCGCTAACGGGCCAACCGCTAAGCCATAGATCGCAGCTATGGTTACTAACAGGCCAACACCAGACCAACGCAGACCTTTTTGCTCTTTCTCCGTAAGTTCAAACTCATCAAAATTTACTTCTTCAGGCAGTTGATATGACATCTTTTCCAGACGAGGAGTGATAAAGCGTGTGGTTACCCAAGCACCAACGACAGCGAGTAAGAAGGTTGACACTAAAACGAAGAAATAGTGCATTGTTGCTGGGTTAAGCTCTTCACCGTTGCGACCAACGAATGGGATGTTTTGTGACTCGGCAAAGATCTTAGCGTTCACACCCAAAACAACATCAACTGGTGTTGCTGGTAGTAAGTTAGCGCTAAAGCCTGCTGATACACCTGCAAATGCCGCCGCCATACCAATCAATGGGTTTTTGCCAAGACCTGCATATAGTAGGCCCGCTAAAGGAATCAGTACTAAGTAACCTGCATCAGCCGCAATAGAACTCATGATGCCAAGGAAGACAACTAATAGTGGAAGTAAGCGGTCGCTAATCTTTAGGCCGACTTTTTTGATAACTGCGGTTAAAAGTCCGGAGTTCTCGGCGATACCTACACCTAACATTACAATCAAGATAACGCCAAGTACGCCATGACCAAACGCTAGCCAGTTTTGCAGTAGAGCGTTCTCAAACATCCAACGGAAATTTTCCGCCGCTAGCATGTTCTTAATCGAGAACTCAACGGCTTCCCCACCTTTGCCAATGGTTTCAAAGCTCACGCCATCCATTAATCCGGTAATGACCAGAGAAAGCGCAAACAAGAACATAAATATAATGACCGGATCTGGGATCTTCTTACCCGCTCTTTCGATGAACCCTATCACCCCTGAAGGCTTTGCTTCAGGCGCTGCAATTTCACTCATAAATGACATCCTAAACTTTTAACTGAGTCACATTTAATAAATTGGTCGGGCACATTATCAAACAGAATATATGGTGTAAAACCACACTCATAAGAGTAAGCGATATAAAAAACCATCATTAATAGCTATAACCAAACAAAAGGCCAAAGCGCAACATTCGGATCTACTGTTAATGTCAATTAATCGCCATTTAAAAGAATTTATAACCAATAAAAATTAATTTTTACAATTAAAGAAACCAGTATTAATCCATTTATTAGACTTATATTCCACTCAAAAACAAAAGCCTCGCAAATTAGCGAGGCTTTATCATTCAGTGTTCGGTGACCAACAATTACATCGTGTAAGTGTATGGCGCTTGAATACCTAGAGGGATACCTAGCATCCAGTACGCAACTAGGAAGATAGACCAACCGATTAGCATTGCGATAGAGAATGGCATCATTAGTGATGCTAGCGTACCGATACCAGTCGACTTCACATAACGCTGACAGTACACCACGACAAGTGGGAAGAAGACCATCAGAGGAGAGATGATGTTCGATACTGAGTCACCTACACGGTAAGCTGCTTGAGATAGCTCAGGTGAGATACCTACTGCCATTAGCATTGGAACAAGGATTGGACCAATCAGAGCCCATTTCGCTGACGCAGAACCGATTAGAAGGTTAACTGCCGCTGTTAGAAGAATCATACCGATGATCGTTGCTTCACCAGGCAGATTCATGGCTTTCAAGCCTTCAGCACCGTAAAGCGCTAATAGAGTACCAATGTTTGACTGAGCGAACGCTGATAGGAACTGAGCACAGAAGAACGACATTACGATGTAAGCACCCATGGTAGACATAGTATCCGCCATCGCTTTGATAATATCGTTACTGGTTTTGAACGTACCTGACACTTTACCGTAAACGTAACCAGGGATGATAAACAGAATGAAGATCAATGGAACAATCGACTTCATAATTGGCGCTGAGAACGCTGTAATTTCACCTTCTGGAGAGCGCAGTGCTGATGTCTCTGGGATCAGAGCAACAACCAATAGAGCGATACCCGCAAGCATAGCCCAACCTGCGTAACGGAACGCTTTTGACTCAAGTTCAGTGAATGAACCTAAATCGGGTGCTTTTTCTGCATCTTCATCAACTGGTGTATTAGCTAGGCGAGGTTCAATGATTTTCTCAGTAACGTACCAACCAATCGCTACGATGATGACTGAAGAAATGCCCGTGAAGAAAATGTTCGCCAGTGGGTTAACCACATACTCAGGGTCAAGAACTTGTGCTGCTGTTTGCGTGAAACCTGCTAATAGTGGGTCAATACCTGAAGGGATAAAGTTAGCAGAGAAACCACCAGATACACCAGCAAACGCCGCTGCGATACCCGCTAGAGGGTGACGACCAGCTGCGTGGAAAATGATACCACCAAGAGGAATAACCAGTACGTAGCCCGCGTCTGCTGCAGTGTGCGATACGATTGCGACAAGGATTAGCATTGGTGTAAGAAGCTTAGCTGGTGTGAAGTTAAGCATTTTCTTCAGGCCAGTAGTAATGAAGCCAGAAGAGTCAGCGACACCAACACCTAGCATCGCAACAAGCACGATACCTAGCGGTGCAAAACCAGTAAAGGTAGTTACCATGTTCGCGAGAAAGCTTGCTAGAGATTCGCCAGTCAGAAGGTTGTTGATTGCAAGCGCTTCACCCGAACGTGGATTAATAAGGTCGAACGTGAAGTTAGAAAGAAGGGCAGACGCACCCCATGTAATGATCAGTGCCCAAAAGAACAGAATCGCAGGGTCCGGGATCTTGTTACCTGCTCGTTCAATAAAGTTAAGGAAGCGGTCCATACCACTAGGCTTTGGTGACGGAGCTTTATTAATTGCTTGGTTACTCATGGTAACTCCATATGTGATGTTGTTGCGGTAGACCTTTATGCATTTATTATGTCGGTCTATTTTTCACCACGTATTTTAGTGAATCCACTCTAATAAAGCACAACAATCTAGAGGTTTTTCCATAATTGGAGACATATTTTGCAAAAACGCCATCTACGTGCAACAAAGTCAAAACACAAACACTCGAGATTACTAAACAATAATGAAACCAAAATGCAAAATATAACGTATGCAGGTTAGTAAAATAGATCTACCAATTCACAATATGAATCTATCTGCTTATAAATTCACCATCTCTCGCAATCATTGTGTTAAGAGTTAATTGATGGGGCTCTCCTAGACGATCTTGCCACTGTGCGGTTATCGTTATCTGTTTAAGAGAAGAGGAAAGTTCAGCAGATGGCGTACTAATTTGCCAAACAAGCTGATATGAATGTAGAGAGTCTGAACCACTGCTTATCAATTCGAAATCTGCGACCGCGACGCCAGACTGACTTGGGTCTGCACCTCGGGTACGAAACCACTCCAGTTTATTTTCTATCAGGTTTAATCCTTCAATACTCTTAACCGCAAAATCACTTCTTTGCTCGATGTAAACCTGTAACTTAATCAAAGCTAGACTCGCAATACCGATCAGCAACAAGGCAATTAGCACTTCCAATAAAGTAAAGCCTCGCCGACTATTGCCCATACCAGCCTCCGGGATACCAAGCAAACGCTTTACGCCCCTCAATAGGGTTATTCGCCGCTGAATAATCTAAGTCATAGGAGCCTTTTAGTACCACTTCCCCACCTGATGCATCAAAATGCAGCCCACCTTTAGGATGAAATGAACCGTTATCAAAATAGACAGTATGACTACCCAGCCAAGCCTGAATAGAGCTATGAAAACTAACAGAACTCCAATAATCGCTCAGGCTCGACGCGCTAAAGTCTAATGACGACATGTCCACTAAGTGATAGAAAGAACCGGCAAATACATTTGAACCTGTCGAGGAGAAAATACCATTCTCCACCACTAGTGATGAAGGCCAAGCAATGTTCAAAGGGGTGGTGATGATGCAGTGCCCTTCTATCCATAGCTTGTTATTGGTCGATGTTAAGTGGCTATTAATCACATCAGCGCAGTTGTGGCCGTCAGAAATAGTCGCTAACGAGATCACCTGATATTGCAGTTTAGCGCGCGCTATATTTTCAGCGTTTTTCGCCATATTGAAGTAGTTCTGAAATGTACTAAGCTGTGAGTCTTGCTGGTAATCGTTTTTAAACAGGTTGCCATTTTCAGAGGTGCTTTGGTTACTAGAAAGAGAGGTTTTGTATTCTGGCACGCACTCACCACTAAAACCTGCATAAGGTCCGTTGGCCATAGGCGCGCTAGTCGACAATGTTCCTGCACTTCCCCCTGTTTCAAACACCACTTTAGATAGATACCTCACCGCCACGCAGTCATAAAAACCATCATTTCTAGCCTCTCTTGGGGCATCTGGAGCAATATCAATACTGCCTATCAAACGTAAGTCCGCTGTCGATTGAATCGCGCCCATACCACTTACTTCACTGTGATGAAAACGGCGATTGACTCGATAGTTTTCACTATTGGCGTGTACAACGTAGTTATCTTCACTGAGCGGCTCGATATAAAGCGCTTCTAGCTGCAAGGTTTCTTTACATACATCATTGAGCAAGGTGTTGGAGGCAGAAGAAAGCGCGTTAAGCTGATCCGGAAATGCATTTACATAAGCGTAGGCGCATTCTACGCCCGCTTCTGATAACCAGTGAGCCTGCCTAACCTTTACTTCGTTTTGCGCTCTTTTAATCTGATAAAACAGAACTTTGTAGCTGGTTAGCCCCACTAATAAAGCAGTGACCAAAACAACGCTGGTAATAAGTAGAGTCGCAAACCCTCTTTCAATGACGCGGCTCATTGCCAATTCCTAAGCAACGTAGTGACATTGGCTTGATAGGTTATCTCTGTGTCAGTAACTAGGTGGGCGTGGATTGAAATGTTCACCATTAGCTTCTCAGCCTCGCCACCTTTTATCACCTCTTTGTTCAGGGAAAATCCTGTCACAGATATTTGTTTAGGGTTAAACAAATTAAAACAGTAGCCTCCAAGCCCAGATGAAGAAGCGGAGGAAATTGAGAGAGGCTCGCTAGTGTGCTTTTCACACAGCTTAAGTGAGTCTCCGAGCTCTGAGATCTCAGACTCTTCACGTTTATAGACGATATTACGAAATGAGTCGCTTCCCGTAGAAGCTATGCGGTAAACATAACCCAGCAATCCCGGCTCATTTTCTATATACAAGGGAGAAGTCGCCCCTGACAATAGGGCAGAGGCAGGCGCAACGCCATTAAAACCTGCCCGGTGAATGTCCTCTTTTATTTGCTGCACGGTACTCGATAGATTTTGCGCAAGCAGCAGTTGCTTTCCTCGTTCGGTGGCGAGCTTTTGTCCACTAATAAATACCGAACCGATAACCCCAATCGCCATCACTCCCATGATCGAAGCGATCAGAAGCTCGACTAGACTTGCCCCACGTTGACGGCAATTACTCACAGTTAGGAAAACCATAACTACTTTCACTAAGCGCGCAGATCATGATTCGGTTACCCGCGTAGGAGCTTTTTACAAGCAACGCTTGGCTAGCGTGACCTTTAGGGTAGAAGCTCAAGCTGCCATCTTTTACTCGACCGCGTAGACCATCGAATTTGATTCTATCCGCGGAATAAGTCCAATCGAGTTGTAAGTCTTTAAATGAAGTGCCCTGCAAAAATAAAATTTTGTTCCCCTCTCCCATAGTGTCTGAATCTGTGAGTGTCACCGTCCAGTCTTTGGCTGAAACTGGCGAAGAAGAAAAAGTAAAATGCGCCCATAAATCGCGGTTTCTCCAGATCGCTTCAGAACGAGCTTGGTTTAAAAAGCCATTGAGCTCGTTGGCTGCTCTGAGCATTTGACTATTGAGATGAAGATTATGAAAACTGGGTACAGCGACTGAAAGTAATGCAGCAAACACCAACACCGTGATTAAGAGCTCTAACAGAGTAAACCCGCGAGACATTTCCCAAATTCCTATGCAAAGTCAAATGTAAAGAAGTTTCCAACTTGAAGACATGCTAGCAGCTTAGAAAAATAGGCGAACAACCTGATAGGAAGCATTCGAAATGATTCGAAAAAAGTTATGTAATTCAAGAAAATATCGAGTAAAAGCAATGACACTTGTCGAATTGATGCTCGCTTTAGCCATTATCTCAATAGTCGCGGCAATCGCATATCCAAGCTATCAAAGTCACCTACTCAAGGCGCATCGGACTGCTGCACTGGCGGATCTAGCCAAAATTCAGATTGAACTCGAACGGGACTATTCAGGGAGTTATCAATCGGCAGCGACATCGGTGTTATCTGGAGGGGTGTGTAGTTTTTGCACCTTAGATACTGAGCATTTCACTGTGTCTATTTCAGCCACAGCATCTGCGTACACTATCAAGGCAGAACCTATCGGCCCACAATTAAAAGATCAGTGTTCAAACACTCACTATAGCCAACTGACTATCAATCAAACAGGTGAAATGACACCACCAAATTGTTGGCAATAAAAAAGCCTGCTAAGTAGCAGGCTTTCTAAATCTCAAAGCTAGATTTAGCTTGTTAGGTCATCAAAGAACTTCTTCACACCGTTGAAGAAGCCTTCTGATTTAGGCTTATGTTTCGTCGCCGCTTCACCACCACAAGACTCTTCAAATTCTTTTAGCAGGTCTTTCTGACGCGAGCTTAGGTTAACAGGCGTTTCGACCACTAGCTTAACAATCAGATCGCCTACACCGCCACCACGAACACCTTTAACACCTTTACCGCGCATACGGAACATACGGCCAGTTTGGGTCTCAGTTGGAACTTTAAGGTTTACACGACCATCAAGTGTTGGCACTTCAACTTCACCACCCAGTGCTGCCATAGCAAAGCTCACTGGTACTTCACAGTAGAGGTTGTTGCCATCGCGCTCAAAGATATGGTGCTCTTTGACGTGAACTTGAACATACAGATCACCCGCCGGAGCGCCATGCTCACCCGCTTCACCTTCACCAGAAAGACGAATACGATCGCCCGTATCTACGCCAGCAGGGATCTTAACGTTAAGGGTCTTAGTCTTCTGCTTACGACCTTGTCCATGACATACATTACATGGGTCTTTAATGATCTTGCCTTTACCATGACAGGTAGGACAGGTTTGTTGAACCGCAAAGAAACCTTGACGCATCTGAACCTGACCATGGCCATGACAGGTGCCACAAGTTTCAGCAGAGGTGCCTTTCTTAGCGCCGCTACCTTCACAGCTGTCACAGTGAACCAGCGTTGGTACTTCAATCTCTTTAGATACACCACGAACTGCTTCTTCAAGTGACAGCTCCATGTTGTAACGAAGGTCAGCACCGCGCTGAGCACGATGACCACCGCCACCACGACGACCGCCACCGAAGATATCACCGAACACATCACCAAAGATGTCACCGAAATCAGCACCGCCGCCACCAAAGCCGCCGCCGCCCATACCGCCTTGTTCAAAAGCAGCATGACCGTATTGGTCATAAGCAGCTTTCTTTTGCGGATCGAGAAGAATTTCGTACGCTTCTTTTACTTCTTTAAACTTTTCTGCTGCGCTTTCATCACCCTGGTTACGGTCTGGGTGGAATTTCATCGCTAGGCGCTTGTAGGCCTTCTTAATATCACGCTCTGATGCATCGCGGCTTACGCCTAATACTTCGTAAAAATCACGTTTTGACATGTTCTTCGTCACCAATGTAGTACTGCAAACGGAGGAGGGTTATCACACCGCTTGGTGTTTGTATCATTCTAGATAAAGATTCGAGATTCGAGATTCGAGATTCGAGATTCGAGAACCATTATCTAGACTGACATCTTAGTTACAAACATACGGGCGTATGAGTTTCCTCAAACGCCCGCAAGAAATTAAATTAAGTATGTCGAATCAAGAATTACTTCTTGCCGTCTTCCTTAACTTCTTCAAACTCAGCATCAACTACGTCATCTTGTTGAGGCTGTGCTTGTTCTGCACCAGCTTCAGCGCCTTGCTGTGCTTGAGCTTGCTGTTGAGCGATTTCCATTAGCTTTTGAGCTGCTGCCATAAGTGCTTGAACTTTAGCGTCGATCGCTTCTTTGTCTTCGCCCTTACGTGCTTCTTCTAGCTCAGAGATAGCTGCTTCAATCTTCTCTTTCTCGTCAGCTGGAAGTGCATCACCTGCTTCTTCCACTTGCTTACGAGTACCGTGAATCATTTGGTCAGCTTGGTTACGTGCAGTAGCTAGCTCTTCGAACTTTTTGTCCGCTTCTTTGTTAGCTTCTGCTTCTTGTACCATTTTCTCGATATCTTCGTCGCTTAGACCGCCAGAAGCTTGGATAGTGATCTTCTGCTCTTTACCAGTCGACTTATCTTTCGCAGATACGTGTAGGATACCGTCCGCATCTAGGTCGAAAGTTACTTCGATTTGAGGCATGCCACGTGGTGCTGGCTGAATACCTTCTAGGTTGAATTGACCTAGAGACTTGTTGTACATCGCCTGCTTACGCTCACCTTGAAGAACGTGGATAGTTACCGCATTCTGGTTGTCTTCTGCTGTAGAGAAAACTTGGTTTGCTTTCGTTGGGATAGTTGTGTTCTTCTCAACTAGCTTAGTCATTACGCCGCCCATAGTCTCGATACCTAGAGACAGAGGAGTAACGTCTAGTAGAAGTACGTCTTTAACATCACCAGCAAGTACACCACCTTGAACTGCAGCACCCATTGCTACTGCTTCATCAGGGTTCACGTCTTTACGAGCTTCTTTACCGAAGAACTCAGCAACTTTCGCTTGAACCATTGGCATACGAGTCTGACCACCAACTAGGATAACGTCAGTAATGTCGTTCACAGATAGGTCTGCGTCAGCTAGAGCAACTTTTAGAGGCTCAAGAGAACGTTGGACTAGGTCTTCAACTAGAGATTCTAGTTTCGCACGAGTCACTTTAACGTTCATGTGCTTAGGACCAGTCGCATCTGCAGTCACGTAAGGTAGGTTTACGTCTGTTTGAGAAGTAGAAGAAAGCTCAATTTTCGCTTTTTCTGCTGCTTCTTTAACACGCTGCATTGCTAGAGGATCGTTCTTAAGATCGATACCTTGCTCTTTCTTGAACTCTTCAACTAGGTAGTTGATCATGCGGTTATCGAAGTCTTCACCACCTAAGTGAGTGTCACCGTTAGTCGCTAGTACTTCGAATGTTTTCTCGCCTTCAACTTCGTCAATCTCGATGATAGAGATATCGAATGTACCACCACCAAGGTCGTATACCGCGATAGTGCGGTCGCCGCCTTGCTTGTCTAGACCATATGCTAGAGCAGCAGCTGTTGGTTCGTTGATGATACGTTTAACTTCTAGACCTGCGATACGGCCAGCATCTTTAGTTGCTTGACGCTGAGCATCGTTAAAGTAAGCAGGTACTGTGATAACTGCGCCAGTTACTTCCTCACCTAGGAAGTCTTCTGCAGTTTTCTTCATTTTCTTAAGGATTTCAGCAGAAACCTGAGGAGCTGCCATTTTCTGGCCTTGCGCTTCTACCCAAGCATCACCGTTGTCAGCCTTAACGATTTTGTAAGGCATGATTTCGATGTCGCGCTGAACTTCTTCGTCTTCGAAACGACGACCAATAAGACGCTTAATTGCAAATAGCGTGTTAGTTGGGTTAGTAACTGCTTGACGTTTTGCAGGTTGACCTACTAGCGTTTCACCGTCTGTGTAACCAATTACCGATGCAGTGGTGCGCTCACCCTCTGCGTTTTCAATTACACGTGGTTTGTCGCCGTCTAGTACAGCAACACATGAGTTAGTAGTACCTAAGTCAATACCAATGATTTTACCCATCAGGCTATCTCCGAATAAATTTCTATTTTCGTTTTGCTATATCCCCTATGTGGGGATGGAGAATCGGGTTTCAACCCTTGCTCACAAACAAAAATAATGATGTTTGCTTCTCTATGCCCAATAGATAAGGGCGGCAAATGGCTTTTCAAGGGACGAAGTGAAAAAAAGTTAAAAAAGATTTTGGGAGCGAGAGGCGAGAGGCGAGAGGCGAGAGGCGAGAGGCGAGAGGCGAGAGGCGAGAGGCGAGAGGCGAGAGGCGAGAGGCGAGAGGCGAGAGGCGAGAAACAATTTTAACAGATTGATACTCCTGTCAAGTCTCAACTATTAATACTATTTCTATACGCAAGCATTAACCCTTTGGGTCAAGCTAATGTTTTAAATAGGAATTAACGTGAAATACGAAAAACTAAAAGTCTGGAAAACAAGTTTCGAACTCTGTAAGAAAACGTATCTTTCAGTACAGCATATTCAAGATTACTCTTTTCGTGACCAAATAAGGCGTTCCAGTATATCTATTCCTAGCAATATTGCTGAAGGTGTAGAAAGAACAAGTGGGAAAGAAACGGCATACTTCCTGAATGTAGCCAAAGGTTCGGTGGGAGAACTCAAAACCCAATTGCTACTTGCGTCTGCCCTAAATTATCTTCATTCAAACCAATGTGATGAGTTGTGCAATGTTTGCGATGATATTGCACGTATTTTAGGAGCTTTGATCATAAAGCACAGGTCGAGCTAGTAACGCCTCGACTCTTACCTCTCGTTTCTCGAATCTTAGATCAAAAAAGCGAGCCCTAAGGCTCGCTTTCAAAATCCGACACTTTAATGATTAAGCATTCGCTTGAGCGGGTTTCGCTTCTACTTCTGCTTCTTCTTTGCCGATTTCACCTTCTGTTTTTGCAACGATAGTGTTGACAGCGGTATCGCCTACTACGTTAGAAGATGTACAGAACATATCATTGATACGGTCAACAGCTGCGATGATTGCAAGACCTTCTGGTGGAAGACCTAGTTGGTGAAGAAGAACGCCGACCATTACAACACCGCCACCAGGAACACCACCAGCACCGATAGATAGAAGCAGGATAGTAAGACCTAGAGTGAACACGTCAGCAGTGTTGATTGGCTGACCAAATGCGTTTGCAACGAAGATAGTCGCTAGTGCGATATAGATAGATACACCAGACATGTTCATGGTTGCACCTAGTGGTACACCAAAACCTGCTACTGATTTTGAAACGTGTAGTTTCTCAGTCAGAGTACGCATTGTTACAGGGATCGTCGCGTTCGAGCTTGCTGTAGATAGAGAGAATAAGATCTGCTCACGAGTTGCACGTAGGAACGTCTTTGGAGAAGTACCTGTCGCAATGCCTACTGCCATTGGGTAGAAGAAGAAGATCCAGAACACTAGCATTGCCACAACAAGCGCTACATAGCCTGCTACAGACATTAGCGTGTTCGCGTCTAACGTTGCACCTAGCTGAATCATCAGCGCAAATACGCCGTATGGAGCAAGGCTCATTACTAGACCAACTAGCTTCATCATGATTTCGTTTGCCATCTTGAATGTGCGAATAGCCGGACCACCGCGTGAATCAAGAGCTTGAATAGCAAGACCTGTCAGGATTGCCATGAAGATGATTTGTAGCATGTCACCATTAGCAAACGCTTGAACAGGGTTGCTTGGTACAATGTTAACCACTAGTGAGAAGATATCAGGTGTTTCAGTTGTTGTGAGTTTAACCGTTTCTGAAATCGTACCTGCTAGGTTCGCGTCAGCGCCTGGTTGGAAAATCATACCAACTGTAAGCGCCGCAGTAATCGCGATGATGGTGTTAATAATGTATAGAGCAAAGGTTTTACCACCAAGACGACCAAAGGCAGTGATGTCTTTCAGGTCAACAATACCACATACGATTGAAACGTATACCAAAGGTACAACAAGTAACTTGATCAGTGATACGAACATACCGCCCGCGCCTTCGGCAGCGCCTAGAAGGTAAGTATCAAAGATTGCAATCCCGCTAAATAAGTACTGGATCGCAGTACCGATCAGTAGACCAGCAAACAAGCCTACAAAAATCTTGCTTGAAAGCGATTTATCCATCATCCATCTCCAGAATGTTGTGTTTTCAATTTATGGTTTTATAGTTTATTCCGCCGGTTTTTCCGACAGAGTTCGCACATAATACACACAAAGGTTACAAAATAAAGAACTTGTTTACGATAATGTTACAAGTTTCAAATAAGAAATTAATTTTATGTTAAACCCATCAATTGGAATTATTCGCTAAATCAATTAGTTATTACGAACATACACAGCGGACTGGAAAAATAAAAAAAGAGAGGCCTAAGCCTCTCTTCTGTTTAAAACACGTTATATGTGAAGATTATTTAGCAACCATTACCATTGCAGGGCGAATCACACGGCCGTTAAGTTCGTAACCTTTCTGCATAACAAACATAACCGTATTGGCTTCGTGGTCAGGGCTATCTTGGATAGACATCGCTTGGTGCATTTCTGGGTTAAACACTTCGCCTTCAGGGTTGATCTCTTTTAGACCAAACTTAGAAACCGTGTCTACAAACGTTTTGTGCGTCAGTTCTACACCTTCAAGCAGTGGCTTAACCACTTCGCTTTCAGTGTCAGCGGCTTGAATTGCGCGCTCTAAGTTATCGATAACTGGCAACAGTTCTTCCGCAAACTTGTTTAGAGCGTATTTACGCGCTTTATCGATCTCAGTTTCAGTACGGCGACGCATGTTTTCAACTTCAGCCTTCGCACGTAGCACACCATCTTGCTGTTCCTGAATTTTCGCTTCACTTGTTAGTAGCGCTGCTTCTAGTTGAGCAATCTTAGCGTCTTTCTCATCACCAATCTCTTCAAGCTCTGCTTCAACTTCTTGAGCTGCCGCTTCTACTTTCTCTGCTTCTTCGATGATTTGATCCAGCTCTTCTTCTGTAACTTTGTTTTCTTCGTTGCTCATGATATCTCCAGAATTCAACTTTATTGGTTCCCAACACATCACGTTTATCGTATTGGGATACACAAAAATTCGCATAAATAGCTAACTTGCCATTATTATGGGGATGAAGATTGTCGAATCAAGCCTATTTGGTGCGGAAAACCTATGAAAAAACCTTTTGAAGTGATCGCCATCATTGGTAAACCAAGAGATCAGCAAGCTATAGCGACTCATAAAGAGCTGTATACCTGGCTTCAAAGCGAAGGTTATAAAGTGTATATCGACGATCGATTAAGCGAGATCTTAGATGATATTCCTAGTGACGATTTCGCTAGCCTGATTCAGCTTGGGCGTATTGCCGACCTAGCGATCGTCGTCGGTGGTGATGGCAACATGCTAGGTGCTGCGCGTGTCCTCTCTCGCTTTGATATTTCTGTCATAGGTGTTAACAGAGGTAATTTAGGTTTCCTTACCGACCTAAACCCAGAAGATTTCCAAACAGCTTTATCAGCCGTACTGAATGGCGAGTTCATCGAAGAAGAGCGCTTTTTACTCGAAGCAGAAGTGCATCGACATGGGCAAGTAAAAAGCCACAATGCCGCGCTTAACGAAGCGGTACTTCACCCTGGGCAAGTCGCCCATATGATTGAGTTCGAAGTGTACATCGATGATAGCTTCGCGTTCTCTTTACGAGCAGATGGCCTCATTGTATCTACGCCAACCGGCTCAACCGCCTACTCACTCTCTGGCGGCGGCCCTATTCTGTCACCGAGCTTAAATGCCATTTCACTGGTACCAATGTTCCCACATACCCTATCCAGCCGCCCACTCGTGGTCGATAGCGCGCGCCACATTAAGCTTGTCGTTTCTCCAGATAACCGCGGAATGCAAGAAGTGGGCTGTGACGGTCAAGTATCATTGCCAGTCTCTCCGGGCGACGAAGTCCACATCTACCAAAGCCCGAATGTACTTAAGCTGATCCACCCGAAAGATTACAGCTACTACCATGTATTAAGAAACAAGTTGGGCTGGTCGAGTCGGTTGTTCTAGCGAGAAGCGAGAAGCGAGAAGCGAGAAGCGAGAAGCGAGAAGCGAGAAGCGAGAAGCGAGAAGCGAGAAGCGAGAAGCGAGAACAGTTTTAAGGGTTGGCATTTTGTGTCAATCCTTTTCTTTTAACTTCAAATAATTAAAGCCAAAAGGCACGTCATAGCGGCCTTCTTCCAATTTCACTCTCCAGAACTACATCCCGCATCTCGGAGCGCAGCGTTCTCGCATCTCGTAGGACGCAGTCCGATCTCGTAGCGAAGCGTTCCGGTCTTGATCACAAAATTTTCCCCTCGCCACTTTACTGTATAAAGAAACAGTATATACTGTTTTCTTATACAGTATTGTTCATTTAAACAGGTACAACAAAATGCTGGCTCATCTAAGTGTTAATAATTTTGCAATTGTTAAGTCTCTACAGCTAGAGCTATCCAAAGGAATGACAACCATTACCGGTGAAACTGGCGCAGGTAAATCCATCGCCATTGACGCTCTCGGTTTGTGTTTAGGCGGGCGCGCGGAAGCCAGCATGGTACGTCAAGGTGAAGAGAAAACTGAAGTAAGCGCGGCTTTCTCTTTAGAGAACAATATCAATGCTACTCGCTGGCTAGAAGACAACGACTTACTAGATGGTAGCGACTGTATTCTGCGCCGTATCATCAGTAAAGAAGGCCGCTCACGTGCTTTTATTAACGGTAGTCCTGTCCCACTTTCTCAATTAAAAACTTTGGGGCAACTGTTAATCAACATCCATGGTCAGCATGCCCATCATCAATTGATGAAAAGTGAATACCAAATGGCAATGTTGGATCAATATGCAGGTCACTCTAACCAGCTTAAGAGCACTCGTAACGCCTACCAGTCTTGGCGACAATCAGACAACAACCTTAAGCAGTTGAAAGAAAACAGTGCGGCAAACCTAGCTCAGAAACAACTTCTTGAGTACCAAATCAAAGAGCTTAATGAACTCTCTCTTGGCGAGGATGAATATGAAGAACTCGAACAAGAACACAAGCGTCTCTCAAACAGTGGAGAACTTGCCTCTACCTGCCAACAAGCCATCGAACTTATTTACGAAGGTGAAGAAGTTAACGCGCTTGGTATTTTGCAATCGGCCAATCACTCCTTAATCCAGCTCGCTGAGTTGGATGAAAAATTGGCTGAGTTACCCAATATGCTTGCTGAAGCTATTATTCAAGTTGAAGAAGCGAATAGCGAACTTCGTAATTATTTGGACAACATTGATGTCGACCCTGCACGTATGGCTTACGTGGAAGAGCGTTTCTCTAAAGTCATGTCGATTGCGAGAAAGCATCATGTTATGCCTGATGAACTCTACCAACATCATCAAGATCTACTCGGTCAAATAGAAGCACTTGATTGCTCGGACGAACGCCTAGAAGAACTTGAACAAGAAGTAGAAAACAAATATCAAAGCTTCCTAACAACGTCAGAAAAGCTCCATAAATCGCGCATTCGTTATGCCAAAGAACTCAATAAGCTGATCACGGCTAGCATGCACGAGCTTAGTATGGAAAAAGCGCAGTTCCATATTGAGGTATCAAATGAAGGCACTCACCCGTCCCCACTTGGCATGGACACCGTGTGCTTTGTTGTCTCAACCAACCCCGGGCAACCAATGCAACCTATTGCCAAAGTTGCCTCTGGTGGTGAGCTTTCGCGTATATCGCTAGCAATCCAAGTGATCACAGCGCAGAAAGTCGATACTCCTAGCCTGATCTTCGATGAAGTCGATGTGGGTATCAGTGGTCCAACAGCCGCTGTGGTCGGCAAGATGCTACGCAAGCTAGGCGAATCCACTCAAGTTCTTTGTGTCACTCACCTTCCTCAGGTAGCGGGTTGCGGCCACCAACAGCTGTTCGTCGCGAAACAAACTAAAGCAGGTAAAACCGAAACGCAGATGCACTGCTTAGACAATGAGCAACGCGTTTCAGAGTTAGCCCGACTACTAGGCGGAAGTGAAATTACTGATTCAACACTAGCCAACGCTAAAGAGCTACTTATCGCCGCTTAATCCCCGCTTTTTCGAGTCAAAGTTCCTTTCAATGAAGAATTTTGACTCGACTTTGCAACCAAATTCAAAAATCATGGTCTGAATCAATTCAAAATGCTCTCAGCTTTTTACTTTAGCGCTTAGCTTGTTTATTATCGGCTGAGTTTGATTTTTATCAGTTACAAGAATTTAAGTATGCAATTAAAAAAGTGGCTTATCGCTGTACCACTCGCTATGACAATGCTGACAGGCTGCTCGCTATTAGAAAAGTTGGTATACCGCATTGATATCAACCAAGGCAACTACGTAGAGCAATCTGCAGTAGAGCAATTAAAGTTTGGTATGACTAAAGAGCAAGTCCGTTATGTAATGGGCTCACCTATGCTCGTAGAAAATGGTTATCCTGATACGTGGTACTACATCTACCACCATACCGAAGGTCACAACGACTCAATTCAGAAAAACCTCATCGTTGACTTCAACGGTGAAGGCCAACTCGTTAATGTCGCTGGTGATTTCCCGCCAAGCAAAGACTTTTTTGAGAGTATTAACTAGCGAGAAGCGAGAAGCGAGAAGCGAGAAGCGAGAAGCGAGAAGCGAGAAGCGAGAAGCGAGAAGCGAGAAAAATTTTAAGGGTTGGCATTTTGTGTCAACCCTTTTTATTTCAATAAATTAAGCTTTCATGCTCAAGAACGAAGAATGAATGAGTTGGGGATCTCTTAAAGCAAGTCGATGAAGTATGGAGATTCCCTACTCCTTCCTTCGTCAGTCTAGGGAATGACGGTATATAGCGTCGCTCTCCTCTCAAAGGGCGCAGCCCAATCTCGACTCTCGGAGCGAAGCGTTCTAGCCTCTCGAAGGACGAAGTCCGATCTCGTTATCCAGAAGCGGAGCGGTCCATAGGGTGAAGCCCGTTCTATCTAACCTTCCTTCCTCAACGGATTTTTCTTACCACCCGTAACCGGATCAGCAGAACCTGCGGCTTTAGCTTGCTCGGCTCGCTTGCGGCGGATCTCTTTTGGATCGGCTAGAAGTGGACGATAAATCTCGATGCGATCTTTATCATTGATCGTAGCATCCAGCTTAACATTGCGGCTAAATACACCGACCTTATTCTTCTTCAGGTCAATCTCAGGGTATAACTCAAGCACACCCGACTGAGCAATGATCTCTTCGACGGTCATTGACTGATTAACCACTAACGTAAATACGCGCTGCTCTTGAGGAAGAGCATAAACGACTTCTACATGAATCATTTCAGATTCAATACTCATAAGCTGGGTACACCTGTTTTGCGCGCTTGGTAAAAGCATTAACCATATTGTTGGTCAGTTCGTTAAAAACCTTACCAAACGCCATTTCAATCATTTTGCTTGAAAACTCAAACTCAAGCTTAAGCTCAACTTTACACGCCTGCTCATCAAGCGGCGTAAAGAACCATCCACCTTTCAGTGTTTTGAAAGGTCCATCAACTAAATTCATGATGATTGCTTCACCATCAACGAGCTCATTCGACGTGGTAAACGTTTTGCTAATCCCTGCTTTTGCAACATCAACAGAAGCTACCATCGCATCCGAGCTCGATTCAATCACACGTGAACCAGAGCAACCCGGCAAAAATTTGGGATAGCTCGCGACATCGTTCACTAAATTGAACATCTGCTGGGCACTAAACGACACTAAAGCAGAACGACTAACTTGCTTCATATTGATTCCTCGTAACATCCGCTTGAACTTCAAGCTTGCTGCAATTTTACTTTTATTTGCACTCAGCGCAAATAAAGGGATTTCCTAACTTAACTCCTAGCCGTATAATGCAGCCATTATGGCAAAGAAAAAATCTAAACAAAAAGCGGGTAGCAATACCATCGCTGTCAATAAGAAAGCTCGCCACGAGTATTTCATCGACGATGAAATCGAAGCTGGCATTGAGCTTCAAGGCTGGGAAGTTAAAGCCCTTCGTCAAGGCAAAGCCAACATCGCAGAAAGCTACGTGTTTATGCGTGACGGTGAAGCCTTCGTGAGTGGCATGACCATTACTCCTCTTAACCAAGCGTCGACACACGTAGTGGCGAACCCTACCCGTGTGCGTAAACTATTAATGAGCCGTCGCGAACTTGATAACCTGCTAGGTCGAATCAACCGCGAAGGTATGACACTTGCGGCCCTCTCACTATACTGGTCTCGCTCTTGGGTGAAGATGAAAGTCGGTGTAGCGAAAGGTAAGAAGCTGCACGATAAACGTACTGATCTTAAAGAAAAAGATTGGGCTCGCGAAAAAGCGCGCGTAATGAAGAGTTCACTGCGCTAATATTGAGCACTTAAACGCACAAGTCTAGACAGGTTACACTTTTCTGGTACTATGCGAAGAACACTTTGGGGCTGATTTAGGATTCGACAGGAATTTTGCAGTCTGAGGTGCATGCCGTGGGGCGGTTGGCCACGTAAAAAGCCGCAAAAAAATAGTCGCAAACGACGAAAACTACGCACTAGCAGCTTAATAACCTGCTCAGAGCTCTCTCGCCCTAGCTTCCGCACGTAAGACGGGGACCAACGAGAGATCAAACCCAAACGCGCTAGCCCGGATTCTCCCGCCTGAGAGATGAACGGCGAATTATAATTCAGGATAGTCATTTACTAGCGTGTCGGTTCGCAGGTACTTGGTGAATTTAAAGATCGACTAAGCATGTAGTACCAATGATGAATGGTTTTTGGACGCGGGTTCAACTCCCGCCAGCTCCACCAAACGTTTGGAAAGGCGCTAACTCTTAGAGTTAGCGCCTTTTTTGTATGCTTACCAAATTTCGTCGATAATTTCGTTTTTGTACTGCTGTGCTTTAGCAAGTTCGTCGTTAGACATATATTGCTTCACGTCGAGGATTTCTTTTTCGGCATCCTCATCGCCATTTTCCTGAGCAATCTCAAACCATGCTAATGATTTGGCAAAATCACTGAATACACCATGACCATTTCGATACGCGTATCCCACCATATATTGGGCGTAAGTATCATCTAGCATTGCTGCTTTTTGAAAGTATTCAAAAGACTTAGCGTAATCCGTCGTTTTGAAACCGCAACGCTGTTTGTATTTAGGGTAGTAGTAAATATCACCAAGTTTCGCCACCGAGCGAGTATGATCTTCAAGTTCGATTGCATGCTCGAAGTGTTGTATCGCTTTTTGGCAGTTCATCTCAACGCCTTCACCATTGAGGTAAGCGATCCCTAAGTTATAGATCGCACTAGCATTCTGTTGTTTTGCGGCTTGCTCAAACCAATATGCAGCTTTGGCGTAGTCTTTTTCGACTCCAACGCCATCATTGTAGGAAAAAGCGAGTTGGTACATAGCGTCATCATCGCCAAGTTTTGCTGAGGCTAAGTAGTACTCGTTGCCTTTTTTGACCTCTTGCTCTGTACCTTCACCATCAAAATACATAACACCTAAGCTATACAGTACATAGGGATCTTGACCGTCTTCAGCTTTGTGATACCACGAGAGTGCTTCTTCATAGTTACCATCCGAATACTCTAAATCTGCTTTGAGAGTTTCAGCGCCATCATGACCTGACTTTAGGGCTTGTTCTAGATATTGATGAGCTCTGTCTATATTCGCTTGCATAACAGACTCATCTATCAACAAGTTAGCCGCTTTATAGAGTACGTCTGGGTCGCTTGACGTTTCAGCCTTTTTTAGCAGCGCGAGGTCATCACCTTCAAACAGCTCCCAACTAAGATCATAAGAAAACGCCTGAGTGGACATTAATAACGAGAAACATGTGAGGATAGTGCATCGGCTTTTATTCATAACAACCTAATTTAACCTATTGATTAATTGTATTTATCTTTCCAAACACATCCTATATTTCATTAATTGCAAAAATCTAAAGCCAGTAAATTTTATGCAAACAAACTCACACTATAGTTCAGTCCCATCTAATGCAATCGTTCTCATAAAACCAAGATAAGAGCAGTCATATAGGGAACCTCTTTCACTTTGTCTCTGTCGAAAACGTGCATCTCTGCAACTGGTGCATACACTAGATTTGTTGCTTTAGAGGCTATCCCTCTACCGAAATCTGTTCAGTTTCCATTCCTTCCGACAAAACACTCACTAAGAACGTGATGGTTTTCACGCTTTCTGCGCTATTCAGTCGTTACTAGGAATTTTTCCTAGCCGATCTAAGCCCCCCTCTCATGTGGTTAACAAAGCGACTCTATAAAATCGCTGGCAGAAAAAAGAATAGAGCACTCTGTGCATCACCCAAATAGAAGAGAGTTGATGATGTTAAACTTCCTGGAACAAGTCCGGAAACCTACCCTCGACCTTCCCGTCGAAGCCCGCAGAAAAATGTGGTTTAAGCCATTTATCCAATCTTACTTGGTAGTATTTATTGGCTACTTAACCATGTATTTGATCCGTAAAAACTTCAATGTCGCGCAAAACGACATGATTTCAACTTACGGCTTGTCGATGACTGACTTAGGCTTGATAGGTCTTGGCTTCTCGATTACTTACGGTATTGGTAAGACAGTCGTTTCTTACTACGCTGATGGCAAAAACACCAAGCAGTTCCTTCCTTTTATGCTTATCCTTTCTGGTTTGGCTATGCTTGGTTTCAGCTTCAGCATGGGTGGCGGCAGCGCAAGCCTTTTCCTAATGGTGGCCTTCTACGCTCTCAGTGGTTTCTTCCAAAGTACGGGTGGGCCATCAAGTTACTCAACCATTACCAAATGGACACCTCGTAACAAACGCGGTTCATACCTAGGGCTGTGGAATATGTCGCACAACGTTGGCGGCGCGGGCGCTGCAGGTGTGGCCCTATTTGGTGCCAACTACCTATTCGATGGTCATGTAATCGGTATGTTCGTCTTCCCTTCTATCATTGCCATCATCGTGGGTTTCATCGGTATGCGCTATGGTAACGACTCTCCTGAAGCCTACGGCTTAGGTAAAGTGGAAGAATTATTTGATGAAGCAGTGAGCGAAGAAGACGAAGCGGCTGAAGAAAATCAAATGACCAAGAAAGAGATCTTTGTTGAGTACGTACTGAAAAACAAAGTCATCTGGCTACTTTGCTTTGCCAATATCTTCCTTTACATCGTACGTATTGGTATCGACCAATGGTCTACCGTTTACGCTTACCAAGAACTTGGTCTATCAAAAGAAGCGGCTATCTCTGGCTTCACCCTGTTTGAGGTCGGTGCTCTTGTCGGTACGTTGATGTGGGGTTACCTATCCGATCTCGCAAATGGTCGCCGTGCTTTAGTGGCTTGCGTTTCTCTTGGTTTAATCATTGTTTCACTAGAATTTTATCAACACGCTACCAGCGAGTTTATGTACTTGGCGTCTCTGTTCGTCCTTGGTTTCTTGGTGTTTGGTCCACAACTTTTAATCGGTGTTGCAGCGGTTGGTTTTGTTCCTAAGAAAGCCATCAGTGTGGCAGACGGTGTCAAAGGCACATTTGCCTACTTAATCGGTGATAGTTTCGCCAAGTTAGGTTTAGGCATGATCGCCGATGGAACCCCTATTTTCGGCCTAACAGGTTGGAAAGGTACCTTTGCGGCCCTCGATACTTCAGCGTTTATCTGTATCACTTTGCTTGCTTTCGTTGCGATAGCAGAAGAGAAAAAGATCCGCCAAAACAAGAAGAAACTTGAACTGGCAGAAAGCCAATCTTAATCACAAAGCGCGCTTTGCCAGCCAAGGCGCGCAAGATCATTAAATTAAGCAGTTCAATTTAGTATCATGGCGAATTTTTCTTTGAGCTCTTTGAGAGCTCATTTTCGTTTGCTTATCACGATATTTGGGTATTTATAATGATTAACGTAGCGCTAGTTGATGACCATGTCATTGTTCGTTCTGGTTTCGCTCAACTATTGAGTTTAGAAACAGACATGAACGTTGTGGGCGAATTTAGCTCAGTTGCGGAGGCTCGCATTGGCTTGCCTGCTTGCAAGCCTGACGTTGTCATTTTAGATATCTCGATGGCAGACGAAAGTGGGCTTACCCTACTAGACGAAATTCCCTCCGGCATCGCTTGCGTAATGTTAAGCGTTCACGACTCTCCAGCTATGGTAGAAAAGTCACTAAAACTTGGGGCGAAGGGCTACCTTAGCAAACGCTGTAGTCCCGATGAGCTGGTTCAAGCAGTTAGAACCAGTGCTTCTGGTGGCTGCTACCTGACACCAGACATTGCCCTAAAATTAGCCACTCCAAGTGATAAATCGACCACGCTGACTCAACTCACGCGTAGAGAAAGCGAGGTGTGCCAACTACTTGCCCGAGGGTTAGATGTGAAATCTGTCGCGGTTGAGCTTGGACTTAGTCATAAAACGGTTCACGTTCATCGTTCTAATGCTCTCGACAAGCTTGGTGTCAAGAATAATGTCGAGCTGGCAAAGCTGTTTTCTCAAGAGCCACTGTAATGCGTAGTTACCTTGCGACATCCATTTGCGGTCTATTCATGACAGCTTGTGCATGGTTTTGCCTGTGGGTCATCGCCTACTATTTTGTCAACGACGCTGAGCTTGCGATCTTGCTGTTTCCGTTTGCGCTTCGTCTAGGCATTACTCTGCACACTCGCTCTAAATACTGGGTGACGATATACCTCGCAGAGTGGGGGCTAACTATCGCGCTGGCGATGCTTTTAGAACAGCCGCAATGGTTGATGGTCCTTGTCGCCAGTGTGTTAAGCATTCCAGTGGTTCACCTCGCAAAGAAATACTATACCGGCAATCAAAACCAGCACCTTGCTGTAATGGCGGTTGTTATCCTGATCACATCTTGTATCAATGTCGCCGCGGTCGGCTTTCATGTTGAATCGGTCTACATGCTCTGGCTAGCGAGTATTGCTGGAGGGTTAATGATCTTGCCGATGTGCTATCTGCTTTGGAATTATCTATTTCTAAGCCCATGGTCACCGATCACGTCTAACTTGCTGGCAAACAATGTTGAGTTCAAAGTGCGTCATATCTTGTTGTACGCCGTGCTTCTAATTGCCAGTATTTTGATTCAAACCAGTTTACCAGACGAGCTAAAAAGATTTGCCCCTTTCTGTATGGCGATTCCAATCATAGTGCTCGCTCTGCGTTATGGATGGCAGGGAGCACTGCTTGCCACCATGCTCAATAGTATTGCACTCATTGCTGCGAAAAGCGGTGTCTCTAACTTAGAGATCACCGATCTCCTTTTATCTATTTCTGCTCAAACTCTAACTGGAATTATGCTCGGTCTAGCCGTGCAAAAACAGAAAGATCTCAACCAAAAATTGCGTGGAGAACTATCTCGCAATCAGACGCTATCTCGCCAACTAATACAAGCCGAAGAATCAGTCCGTCGTGATGTGGCGCGAGAGCTGCACGACGAAATTGGTCAAAACATCACCGCCATTCGAACTCAAGCCAGCATTATTAAGCGAGTCGATAACGCTGAAATGAATACTCGCTCTGCGGATATGATAGAGAGCCTCTCATTGAACGTGTATGACACAACTAAACACTTGCTTAGCAAACTAAGGCCGAAAATGCTCGATGATTTGGATCTCAAAGAATCTGTCCAACAGTTAACTCGTGAAATGGAGTTCGATAATCACGGTACTCGCGTCGTACTTGATTGGAGCGGTGATTACGGCTCGTTAAGTGACACATTAAACGTGACCCTTTTCCGCCTATGTCAGGAAGCGTTAAACAACGCCGCCAAATACGCCAACGCAACGTCGATCGTTATCGAACTATCAATCGAAGATGACTTGTCACTGAACATCGCAGACAACGGTATAGGCTTTAAAGCTGAAGACTGTATGAAAGGAATGGGTGTCCGTGGTATGCAAGAGCGAGTTCAGGCACTTGGCGGCAAAATGTATATCTACTCCTTAAACGATCATGTTGATGGTACACAAATCGCCATCACCTTACCTAAGGTATAAGCAGCATGTTTGGCCTATTTCAATCGCCGAGCTATAACCAAGCTCCGCTTAGTAAAATTCGAGTTGATGAACGCTATCGTTACTGGCGTCTGCATATCATGGTTGGTATGTACATTGGCTATGCGGGCTTTTACTTCACCCGTAAAACATTCAACTACGCTGCACCTGCAATGATTGTCGACCTAGGGCTAGATAAAGGTGATATAGGCTTAATTGGCACCCTTTTCTACATCACTTACGGGCTGTCAAAGTTCATTTCAGGCACCATTTCTGACCGTTCTAACCCACGCTTTTTCATGGGAGTCGGTTTGATTGCGACCGGATTGATCAACATCGCTTTTGGTTTCTCAAGCTCATTGGTGACATTAGCGGCATTATGGGTAATGAACGCATGGTTTCAAGGATGGGGGTGGCCTTCGTGCTCTAAACTTCTCACTACTTGGTATTCCCGTTCAGAACGTGGCTTTATGTGGGCCATCTGGAATACCGCACACAACGTCGGCGGCGCACTGATCCCACTGCTTGTTGGCTTTCTCATCCTCCACTATAACTGGCGTGAAGGCTTTATCATTCCAGGTATTATCGGGGTTATTCTCGGTATTATCGTCTGCTGGCGTTTAAGAGATAAACCCACCACACTCGGTTTACCGACCGTAGGGCAATGGCGAAACGACGGATTGGAACTCGCCCAAGAAAATCACGGACATGGCCTTAGCTACAAAGAGATCTTGCAGCAATACGTATTCAGCAATAAATACATATGGTTGCTCGCTTTTAGCTATGTGCTGGTTTACATCGTTCGAACTGCGATTAATGACTGGGGCAACTTATACCTAACAGAGCAACACCATTACAGTTTAATTAATGCCAACGCTGCGCTGTCTATGTTTGAAATCGGCGGCTTTGTCGGCTCTCTTGTTGCGGGTTGGGGCTCTGACAAACTGTTCGGCGGTAATCGTGGCCCTATGAATCTGCTATTTGCCGCGGGTATTTTCTTGTCGGTTGCCGCTTTATGGTTAATGCCTTTGACTAATTTTGCCTTTCAAGCGGCTGGGCTTTTCTCCATTGGCTTCTTTGTGTTTGGTCCGCAGATGTTGATTGGTATGGCTGCAGCAGAATGTTCACACAAAGACTCGGCAGGCGCCGCAACAGGTTTTGTCGGATTGTTCGCCTATATGGGAGCAGCATTATCGGGCTACCCGTTAGCACTGATTCTTGAAGAATATGGCTGGACCGGATTCTTTATCACTATATCAGTGTGTGCCGCCGTTATTGGCTTACTGTTACTGCCCTTTCTTCAGGCGCAGCCTTCACGCAAACCTCTGGCGCCAAAGCTTCGATTATAGCGACCGCCACGCTACACATCTTAGGGTGAGTTAACCGCTCACCCAACTACCTCCACTCTTTTTTGCTTCCGATTCAGTTCGGAGGGTTTTCTACGGGTAAAATTTATGATTTTGAATACTATTTCACCAAAAAGCTTCTTCAAAATGGACAACAAGATCCAAAACTACGACTGGGGAAGTCGTACTGCCATCCAAGGTTTGTTTGGTTTTGCCAACGACAAGCAGCAACCGCAAGCCGAAGTCTGGATGGGCACCCACCCAAATGGTTGCTCGATGATCAAACAAGGAGGTGACAGTATTTCGCTGTCAGATTTGATCAAACCAAACCCATCAGCATTTTTATCGCAAAACACGTCAAACATTTATGGCGACTTGCCTTTTCTGTTCAAAATTCTTGCGGCAGATAAAGCCTTGTCGATCCAAGTACACCCTAACAAGCAAGATGCAGAGCAAGGCTATGCAAACGAACAAAAGCTTGGTATCCCGCTAGGCGCTTTCAATCGTAACTACAAAGACGCCAACCACAAGCCTGAGCTCGTTTACGCACTCACCGACTACCAAGCGATGAACGGTTTTCGCCCATTCAATGAAATCATTGACGCTTTCAAGCAGTGTGACATTCCTGAGATCAGCGAATATTTAGCTCAGTTTGAACGCAATCCAAACCAAGAGGGTTTGTGTACTTTCTTTGTAGAGCTACTATCGATGCAAGAAGAACGCAAAACCAATGCTCTTGATCATCTACTTAGCTATGCAGCATCGAACAATACCTGTGCCACTTGTGAACTCATTTTGTCTCTTTCACAGCAATACCCGAATGATGTCGGCTTGTTCGCACCATTTCTGCTTAATGTCATTACTCTTAAGGCCGGGGAAGCCATGTTCCTAAGTGCCAGAACTCCTCACGCCTACATCAAAGGTACTGGCCTCGAGATTATGGCGAACTCCGACAATGTGTTGCGCGCTGGCTTAACCCCAAAACACATGGATGTTGAAGAACTAGTCAAATGTACGGATTTTATTCCTAAGTCAATCAACTCTCTGCTTACACATGCTGAAGTAAAAGGTTGTGAGCATCACTTCCCTGTTCCTGTACAAGATTTCAAGTTCTCAATCTACCGCGCTCCAAAGCAGCAACCAGTGCAAATGTCGAGTGCAGAAATTCTCATGCCAATTGATAGTGAGCTAACGCTACATGCTGATAGCGGAGAAACTCTGATACTGGGTAAAGGGCAATCAGCTTTCGTACCTGCTTACGTTAAGCAATACACCATCAGTAGTGAAGGTCGAGTAGCTCGTGCTTTTAATGGTTAAAATCACTAAACATTAACGATTTCAACCAGCTAAACCAAAGACCAAACGCGCCTGTTTTGCTCAATAGGCGCTTTTAGTGGTTTCTTGAAAAAGTGAAACACATTATAAAAACGTAAACCTTTGTCTACTGACTCTTTTAATTATGGACCCAACGACTGCTCGAGACACTCTGAACGGTCTTAAAAACAGCATTATTAGAGATGTTGATTCCTTCTATATGTGGTCAGCAAATTTCTTCATTTTGTTCACCGCAGTGCACCTACTCTCCACACTAGGTGTCCAGCGTAAGTAACCACTCCTCAATACTTTTTAGAAATTGAGGGGCGTAGATACTCTCTCCCCAGAACCATAGTTTAAACAGCAGATTTAGGCTTGAGGTCTGACTGTTAATTTCAGGGTACTTAAGTAAACCATGAGTTGCGTTGGGTATTAGCTTAATTGTGGTATTTTGGCTTTTATCAAAGATTGAGGTAAGTACTTGGTAAGTGTTCTCAACATCAACTAACTCATCATTTTCACCCAGAAGCACTAGCAGTGGCTTTTCAATGCCTGCAAAGTCTTTACTTGAATCCGAGCTGACGTTTCTTTTCACAAAATAGAAACGTGCTTCGCTCATAACATCGTCACTATCATCAAGCGTCTGTAAGTAATCAGCATAGCTTGGATCCCCTTTCCAAAAAGAGTGTTCTGCCAAATGCTGACTTTTGGCGTTCAGGAGTTCAGCCTCCAGTGCACCTTCACGCTTTAATCGTAGTTGTGTCATATACCAGCTTTGCTCCATCCAATTAATGGAATATCCAACGCCGATCATAAATGACACATCTTGATGTTCTTTCAACAGTGAAGGTACTACCCAACCAGCCTGACTAAAGCCAAAAATACCAAGCCGATTTGACTGGTCTGGATACGTTCGCTTTACATAAGCAATCGCAGCCTCTACCTCACTCCTTCGGTCTGCCATACTTTGTCCAAGCCAATTTCCACTGGACTCACCCACACCTGGTTTATCCCAACTGAATATCGCATAGCCAGATTTTAATAGTCGCTCCCAAATCGCGTCGTAGTAGCCATAAGCGTCATAAGGGATGTCTCCATCACCCGATACAAAAACGACAACACCTTTCACCTGAGCATTATTGTCAGGCGCTTTATAGTAGGCTGAAAGTGAATTTTCACCATGTTTAAAACTATGAATCTGGCTTGTGTCACTCGCAAAAGCCAAGTAACACCAGTTAGTCGCAAACAACATACTCAATAAAGCCCAAAAGTGGTTTAACCTCATTTAGTTCCTCCTCAAGAGTGTGGTTAAAAGCGATATAAACCACCTAT
The DNA here is from genome assembly GCF_059834185.1 of Vibrio sp. R10-SG3-ISO10. Classification (NCBI taxonomy): domain Bacteria; kingdom Pseudomonadati; phylum Pseudomonadota; class Gammaproteobacteria; order Vibrionales; family Vibrionaceae; genus Vibrio; species Vibrio sp. R10-SG3-ISO10. The sequence continues at coordinate 35,241 of NZ_JCBDHG010000020.1, read as the reverse complement.
AAGAAATGATAAGCCCTCTTCATCATAAAATGAGATATTGGCATCCGACTTTTCATAAGTTACTTGCGCGATTAGGCTCATGTGAGGGTCTCCAAAAATCTCCCGTTCCTCAAACAATAACCCGAGATGCAGCTTATCCTCTTCTCTAGTCACACCAAAAATTGGATGAGTTGCATCATATTCACTAGTAGAAAAACGCCCATCGAACACAAACGTATAATGACCCGACAGTATCGAAGCTGTGATACCCGCACCTATTTTGTCAAACGCCATTGCACTCCCTTGAGCATCATCCATTTGATAAAAAACACTCGGCTCGATTAACGCAGACGTAGACAAGGGAAGTGAAATCGCAAGCTTAGAAAAATAGCCCTTTCCTTCCCTGTTTAGTGCTTTATTCGGTGATGCTTCAGTGTCAATTTTTCGATCATAATAGGCGAAATCCATAGTCAGGATCTGGTGCTCATACTTTATTCGATAGACATTACCTTTACTGTCCGTTTTTGCACGTTTATCGTTGACTAGATAGGGATTTGACCACACTTCTCCGTCTTGAACCGTAGGGGCAATCGCGACAGATAATGATGAGTTTCTATTGATTTGATTCCTATATCCTAGCTCCAACGCAAGCACACCTCGCACAAACGTATCTTCGCTCTGGCCTATAAATACCAGATGATTGCCCCACTGATATTGAATGTTCCCCAATGGAAATACACTACTTTCTGATACGGACGCGCTCTCATTTTTCAGCGATGTTAAAGCCTTATCACTCCCAGTTGATAAGTTACTTTTTATTTCTTGGTGTTGAGCAAATAGCCCAAGCTCCCCAGAAATACCTTGCTCAGAGCTATTAGAATGAAACGATAAGAAAGTCATAAATATGCTCACCGTTATAGGCAGTTTCTTTTCCACAGTTTTCTCCAATTATGAAATACACAAAGTGGACCATCGCCGCATGCAATAAGAAGGGCCCGACAAATTCACAAAAGAAATATTTCACAATGCAGAATAAAAAAAGTGTCCCAAATTGCTGATTTAAGAGATAAAGAACAGAACGTCGTTCACTTTTTATAAGGTTACTGAATGCGGTTTTGGCGAGATCACCCTGAAAAAGAAACTGTCGGGAGCAGTAAAATCAAAGCGAATTTTCAGCTATTTTCTATACAAAAAACGAAGTAAAACTTACACATCAAATAATTAGACAGCAAACCAATCTACGTACAACAAATCTACACAAATGAATCAAATTTGCACCATGTCACACTAAAGGTTATAGTTGCGCCGCAAAAATTACTTTGAACTCAAAACAAATGGAGGGCGCTTTTAGTGTTTTTCTTGAAAAAGTGAAACACATTATAAAAACGTAAACCTTGTATTTATGGAAAATGCATTAAAAAAATACAGTATCGAAACCACTGATTATCAAGTTGGACAAGACAACGTACAAAAGTGGGGATTCGATATCCACAATCCGGTATTTGGGATTAGTGCTGGCCTTGTGATCCTTTGTCTACTGACTCTTTTAATTGTTGACCCAACTACTGCTCGAGACGCTCTCAACGGTCTTAAAAACAGCATTATTGTAGATTTTGACTCCTTCTTTATGTGGTCAGCAAACTTCTTCATTTTGTTCGCTGCAGTGCTCCTACTCTCCCCTCTAGGTAAGATCCGTATTGGTGGGATCGATGCCAAAGCCGAGCACTCGACCATTTCATGGTTATCCATGCTGTTTGCAGCTGGTATGGGAATAGGGTTACTTTTCTGGAGTGTTGCCGAGCCAACGGCATACTTTACTGATTGGTACGGTACGCCGCTTAACGCGGAAGCATATAGTGAAGAAGCGAAAGCGCTTGCTATGGGTGCCACTATGTTCCACTGGGGTATTCACGGTTGGGCAATCTACGCTATTGTGGCGCTATCTTTAGCCTTCTTTGCCTTCAATAAAGGATTACCACTTTCACTACGATCGGCTTTCTACCCACTGTTTGGCGATAAAGCTTGGGGTTGGCTAGGTCATGTAATCGATATTCTCGCCGTCCTCGCTACTTTGTTTGGCTTAGCCACTTCTTTAGGTTTAGGCGCACAGCAAGCCACCAGCGGCATCAATCATGTATTTGGTCTTGATGGTGGCATCGGCATGCAGATGATCGTGATCACTTTCGTGACCTGCATTGCGGTACTCTCTGTTATTCGCGGTATCGATGGAGGCGTTAAGCTTTTAAGCAACATCAACATGGTGATTGCTTTTGCTTTACTTGCGTTCGTATTGTTCATCAGTTTTGACACTGCAATGCTGTCACTTTGGGACACGACCATTGCCTATGCGCAAAACATTCTTCCGCTAAGTAACCCTCACGGCCGAGAGGATACTGGCTGGATGCACGGTTGGACAGTGTTCTATTGGGCTTGGTGGGTATCTTGGTCACCATTTGTTGGTATGTTTATCGCGCGCGTATCAAAAGGTCGAACCGTACGTGAATTCCTGTTTGCGGTGATCATTATTCCAACTACAGTGACGCTTATTTGGATGTCGGTATTTGGCGGTATTGCTCTTGATCAAGTCGTCAACCAAGTCGGTGAGCTTGGTGCGAATGGCTTAACCGATATTTCGCTGACCTTGTTCCAGGTTTATGATGCTCTACCATACAGCTCAGTCATTTCTGTGCTTTCAATTGTCCTAATTTTGGTGTTCTTTATTACCTCATCAGACTCTGGTTCACTCGTTATCGACAGTATCACCGCTGGTGGCAAAATTGATGCACCTGTCCCACAACGTATCTTCTGGGCATGTATTGAAGGCTCGATTGCAGCGGTTATGCTTTGGATTGGTGGTAAAGAGGCATTGCAAGCGCTTCAATCTGGGGTTGTTGCAACAGGTCTTCCTTTCACTCTTGTCCTACTCGTAATGTGTGTCAGCCTGATCAAAGGCTTGCGCTCAGAGCTACCAGCTTATAAGTCTTCGACTCGACAAGTAACGGCCTAACTCTAAGCGAGACAAACTCAATGGGCGCTATTTCTAGCGCCCTTTTTTATTTTTCTCAATCGATCACCTCTTCCACAACTGCGTATACTAAATTTATTGCTTTAGAGGAGGCAGCAATCAATGAGTAAACGGCCTATCAATATCATCGCACTCGATCATATTGTGCTGCGAACGAGCCAGCTCGATAACATGGTGCACTTTTATCAAGACATTCTTGGCTGCGTGATTGAACGAGAAAAGCTCGATATTGGGCTTACCCAACTCAGAGCGGGGAGCGCATTAATTGACATCGTGACAGTCGATAGTGAACTAGGTCGAATGGGGGGCAAAGCGCCACAACAAAACGGTAGAAACGTTGATCATTTCTGTCTGCAAGTGTCCGCATTTGAGGAAGAGGAATTACTCGACTATCTAAAGCAACACAATATAACTACATCAAGCTTTGCCGAACGATACGGCGCACAAGGATACGGTCGCTCTGTTTACGTTGATGATCCTGAGGGCAATGTTGTGGAACTTAAACCCTTTAAAATTACCATCAATTAGAAAATCACTCGAATTTAGATAGTTAGAGCCTCATCAACATACTGTTTTTAGCCTCAGCGTATAGTATTTCACTGGTTAAAAAGTGTATGGATAGCACATGTTAGATCTCCCCCAACTTACTCAGCTTAGAAAAAACATTCACCAGCACCCCGAACTTTCACATCAAGAGCAACAAACGGCTCTGCGTATAACTCACGTGTTTGAAAGCTTCTCGCCGGATGAAGTCCACACTCAGCTTGGTGGTCATGGCGTCGCATTTGTCTTCTACGGTCAAGAAGCAGGACCTTCAACCTTAATACGCTGCGAATTAGACGCCCTACCAATACACGAACACAACACCTTTGACCATCGCTCTATCCTTGATGGCGTGTCACATAAATGTGGCCACGATGGTCATATGGCGATTATCTCTGCTTTGGGCGCGACACTCGCGACTCGCAAACCGCAATCTGGAAGAGTGATACTTTGTTTTCAGCCAGCGGAAGAAACAGGGGCTGGCGCGATTGATATGGTCAACGATGAGAAATTCGCTCCCCTAAAACCAGACTACGCCTTTGCGCTACATAACTACCCAGGCCTAAAACTTGGCTCGGTAGCAGTACGAGCAGGGACTTTTAATTGTGCTTCTCGCGGCATCATCATTAAGCTCAGCGGCAAAACATCACATGCCGCACATCCTGAAGATGGTATCAGCCCCGCTAGAGCAATGTGCCAGATCATCGAAAAACTCAACCAGCTTCCAGAAGAGTTAGCCGAACAAGGCGTCGAAGATAAACTATGGGTTACCGTCATCCATGCCAAACTTGGCGAAGTGGCTTTTGGTACTGCCCCTGGAGATGCCGTTGTCATGGCAACACTTCGTAGCGAAACCAATCAAGCAATGGACACCTTAGTAGAGATCACACAAAAGTTCGCGCGCGATTGTGCTCTCAAGGCCGGATTAGAAATAGAATTCAGTTTTGATGATGTTTTTCAGGCAAGTGTTAACTCAAATGAAGGCTGTGATCGCGTCGTTCAGGCTTGCCGCAACACATCCACGGAATACATCTTGCTGGATGAACCTATGCGCTGGTCTGAAGATTTTGGCCAATTCACCGCAGTAGCAAAGCAAGGGGCAATGTTTGCTTTGGGAGCCGGTGTCGACACACCTCAGCTACATAACCCTGACTATGACTTTGAGGACGAGCTAATCCCTATTGGGCACGCTTTGTTTCTCGACCTTATTAAGCAAATTAATGGTCTTGAATAGTCTTAGCTTGCTTGCTCGCAATCTTGTCGCAAATATAGCTACCTATTGGGATAGAAGAGGTCGCTGCGGGTGAAGGGGCATTGCACACGTGCAAGCTACGCGGGCTTTCTGCAAACAGAAAATCGTGTACTAGCGTGCCATCTTTTAGCACAGCTTGAGCTCTAATCCCTGCAGGATAGGGCTCAAGATCTTCAACTCGAATTTTTGGGCAGTACTTATTCACCAATTTCAAATAGCCTGCTTTCCACCAAGAGTTTTTCGTCTCAATTAACCCCGTTTTTAGATGCTTAGCCGTCACTTTCCAGAAACCACTGAACGAGAGCATTTCGCACACATCGCGAAAACTAAAGTTAATGCGTGAGTAACCTTCCCTTTTCCATCCTTGCACCGCATTCGGTCCAACAGTGACACTGCCATCAATCATACGAGTGAGATGAACACCAAGAAAAGGTAAATCGGGATCAGGAATTGGGTAAATTAGATGGTTGACGATCTGGTTGTACTTAGGCGCAAGGCGGTAATATTCACCGCGATAAGGAATGATCTGAAAATCCGTTTGTAGCCCCATCATCTTGGTCATGCGATCGGCCATTAACCCCGAACAGACGACCAAAAACTGACCTCGAAGTAATTGCGCCCGGCCGTCACTGACAACCGAGACCTCTACCCTATCTGAGTACTCTTGTAAGTTCACCACAGGTGTTCCAAGGCGCACCTGTCCGCCCGCTTGGCGGAACTCTTGTGCCATCGCCTCGGTGACTTGGCGATAATCCACAATACTGGTGGCTGAAACGGCAATAGCCCCCAACCCAACAATGTTAGGTTCGCGCCTTTTAAGCTCTTGCTGATCGATCAGTTCAACCTCTATGCCATTTTGCTGACAACGGGTATACAGCGCTTGCATACGCTCGACTTCAATTGGGCTTGTTGCAACCAGCAATTTGCCACAGTTCTCGACCTTAATATTATGTTTGTTACAGAAGTCGATTGTAGCGGCAACTCCGGCCTTACAAAACTCCGCTTTCAAACTTCCAGGCGCATAGTAGACACCAGCGTGAATCACACCACTGTTGTGTCCGGTTTGATGGGATGAGAGTTGCTGCTCTTTTTCTAGCAAGAGAATGGACTTATCCGGATAGCGATTCTGTAGTTGCCAAGCCGTCGATACACCGACTATCCCACCACCTATCACAATGTAATCGTAACTCTGTTCCACTCTATTGCTCCTTGCCGCCAAACTAACCCTAGTCACCAATATTAATCGTGGCGTTAAGCGATTGAAAGATCGACTGATATAGAAAAAACTTATCGATAGATACAATTCATACTCAATTAAACGTCGAAACTTTGTGAAACATGGTTAAAATAGCCCGCTTAGATTTTCTAACCCTATTGGTTGTTTGAGGAAGAGACATTGAACACGCAACACCTTTTGGCAAGTGACAGCAAAGATATCGAACAAGCTAAAGACATTCTCGCATCTGGCGAGCTTGTTGCGATTCCGACTGAAACCGTTTATGGCCTTGCTGCAGATGCATCAAACCCAGAAGCGGTGAAAAAGATCTTTGCCGCCAAAGGTAGACCAGCGAATCATCCACTGATCGTTCATATTGGAGAGGTCGAGCAACTGTCTGAGTGGGCAAAAGACATTCCTCAAGAAGCGTACACCATTGCCAAAGCGTACTGGCCTGGACCTGTGACTGTACTGCTCAATAAAGCTGACCAAGCAACACCAGTGGTAACCGGCGGTTTGGACACCATAGGCATTCGCATGCCCGCTCATGAAGTGTTTGCTACTTTGCTGAAATCTTCAGGTATGGCTGTTGCAGCGCCTTCAGCAAATCCATATAAAAAACTTAGCCCCACGTCAGCCGAGCACGTGCTCAACTCTTTAGGGGGCAGAATTGCGGCTGTACTCGACGGCGGTAACTGTGCTCATGGTTTAGAGTCAACCATCATTGACCTAACCCAAAAACCTTTCCGTATTTTGCGCAGCGGTCCGGTGACAGCAGCGCAGCTATCAGAAACGCTGGGCGAAGAAGTGCAGTCACCGAAGGCACACACTGTTGCCGTTCCGGGGAATGTGACTAGCCACTACCAACCTAATACCAGAGTACGTTTGGTTGACCTTGCTGAGATTGAAAACGCTGAAGGAAGTAACATTGCCTGCCTGCATATTTCGGCGATTGAAAACCAAAGCTTTAAGTCGAAGCAAATGCCATCAGATGTGGCTGACTATTCTCACGACCTTTATCGCGCGTTAGATGAAGCAGATAAATGGGGCTGCGAAGAGATCTGGGTTGAACATCCACCTATCTCAGACGAGTGGTTGGCTGTTCATGACCGATTAAGTCGAGCACAGTCTAAGCTTTAAGCTCAGGCCAATAAATTAAAACAACACGCCAGAAGCCCTATCTTCTGGCGTTTTTGATTGCGCTCACCTGTTATTGGCTTTGTGGCTGCCAGTAAACAATTTCCCTCACTCGCCCTGTTGAGTCTTTATCTGGTACTTCGGGTAAGCAGCTTAAGTGCTGAGAATGCTTTGCAGCCAACATCAAAACGAAAGCATCCACTAAATCATCTGGGCTGGCATGTTTCGCTAACGTCAATTCTATCTGATGCTCTAAAACCCTTACCCACTCTAATGGAGTGATGGCTTGGATGATCGCCAGTCGTTCTTGATAGCCTTCCCGACTCTTCTTCCCATAGTCTAATGGCTGTCTATTATTTAACGCTGCAAAAACTACTTCTGGGTGTGACTCTCGAAGATATAGATTAGGAAATTGGTTAAGCAGCTGATCAACTTGCTTGACCTTTGGCAAAATAAACCAACTTTGCTTAGATAGCTTCTTACCAAGCCGAGCGACGTTGATATCACACGCCTCTTGGTACGTGTTTGCGTAAGTCGCCTCTCGGCAAGGAACCGGGAAAACCGACGAGCCACGTTTAGGGCTTAAAAATCGACGCGCCGCTTTATCACATGCTCGGTCAGGACTAGCGGTATCACTAAAACCAATAGGAATATCAATCAATGCTGTGCCTTGTTGGATCAACGGTACCGCATCTGCTATCTCAGGCACAATTTGGCAAGTGGGAACACCATCAGAAACCTGCCAAATTACCCAGCCGGCTTTACAACCGTCTATTCCTATCGCTCTCATAATTTCTTTCCTACGCCTTAATGAGCGTAGTTTAAGTGGTTAAGACAAAATAAAAAACGCCCCATCTCTCGATGGGGCGTTTTGTTATACCAATCAGTATAAATAGGTGCTCAGATAATTGCGCAGGAAAAATCGCTTATAGCAAGGCATGGATTGCAGCTAGCTAGTTGACCTACCTACACCATTCTTTGAAAACATAGCCATAACGCAGCTATCAGCGATTTTAACCAGCAAGCATGACCAGATATTTATTCTGGTTGGTATTATTGCGAGTATAAGCTTCGAATTGGTTCTGGCTCAACATAGTCGATGTATTGACTGGATGTCAGTTTATCGACTTGCTGCTGGCTGCCCGATACTACCAGCACTTGTTGGCTGTCTAACGTTTCGACAACGTCTAGCTGGTAAGATTGAAGAAGCTCGCGAGTCTGCTGTTCAGTACCTTTATGATACTTCACAAAGAATCGGGTTGATTGAGCCTCTGCTTCTGCCTGTCTTTCATCAACAGGTGGAAACGCTGGGTTATCAGCATGGCTCAATGTCGCAACCGCACTCATCAGCAAGGCAATTAAACCAACGCCATAAAACACTTGCTTCTTCATATTCACTCCTTATTGAAATGACAGTGACCAGCTGTTGATCGTACCTGTATCTTGGCGAGCACTATCTACCGCTTTTAGTTTCCAGTTACCTTTTGACTCAAAGCCAGTAAAGTTGGCTTGGAAGCTAGTACGAATGTCATTTGCTGAACCACCCGTATTTTCATGCAGCACAACTTGACCACCGGTTGGTGAAGTCAGCGTGACGTTAAGGTCACCCACATAGCTATGGCTAATATCAACTGCAACTGTCACTGTACCAGAATCACCAGAACGCAGTACATCGATCTCACTCGTTGCACCTAGCGCGCTGTTGTCTGGAATCGCCATTGCATTTTGGTTGCTGTAGTTCGATGGTGCTTGACCACCATTGTCAGAACCGTTGTGAGTAGCAACAAGCGAAGCACCTGAGTACGCCGAGTAACCATCGATCAATACTTGGTATGTGCCAGCTTGAGTGACATCCAGAGAACAAGATTCGTTGTTACCGCTTTCCCATGAACGGCAATCGTATGTTCTTGTTGTCGGTGTACCGTCAAAACGAACATACATATCCGCATCACCGCTACCGCCAGTTAGCTTGAATGTCGCTTTTGTTGCACTTGCAGGGACTTCAAAGGTGTAAACCGTGCCTGATTTGCTTGCGCCAGATAGAGGGCCTTTCGCCACACCGTTTTCTAGTACAGTGCTTGTATCGACAGGACCATTACAGCCCACATCTAGGTAAGTTTTTGCAGCATCTGCATTAACCAGGCCATGACCCGTGCGATCATCACGTCCTGCTACATCAATATCTGTCGCACTTGCGTTTAGTGCTTTACGTACTTGCGCTGCTGTACAGGTTGGGTGGTAACTCCACACTAGCCCTGCAACACCTGCTACGTGTGGCGTCGCCATAGAAGTACCATTGTAGTACTCGTAGTCTTTACCCGTTTCCGTAGAAACCGTCACGGTATCACCAACTTTACCTGCTAGATCTAAACCAAATGCTCGGTCAACGGTAACTGAAACCATACGGTAGCTATCGTTGTCATCCAAAACAAATGGGTTCTGAAGACCAGGTAGATCTTGATTACTGTATACAATCGCCGCTTTAGCGCCCGCATCAGAACATGCTTTCACTGGGTTGATTTCAGGTCGAACACCCGTTCTTTGGTTTTCAATACGTTCAGTCAGACAGATCTTGTCCGTCATATCACCACAGTTGTAGCTACCGGAAGAGATATCACATGCAGCGATAGGAGCGGTAAACGAACCTGCCACTGGTGCTGACTCGTAACTGCCGGAAGTTTTGATTTTACGGTTATGTGGCACAACGCCGCGATCAAAGCTGCTCGCACCGTTGATGGTAATATCAGACAGAACACCTTCACCTACTGTCACAGTTGAAAGTACCGCTACACCTGGCGCTGCAATATCTACTTGGTCAGTTGCTTGAGAGAACGCAGCGTGGTCGTTGTTTGTATCAACTGCTGCAACTGACATTACCGCATCATAAGATGCTGGGTAGCTGTGTGCCGTATTACCTGAGTTACCTGCCGCTGCGATAAGCAGAACACCTTTGTCGTAAAGGTCTTGCATCGCGTTTTGTTCAGTAATACTTGAACGGCTACCACCCAAGCTCATGTTAACCACGTTGGCGCCATTATCCGCACAAGTTTGAATTGCTTTAACTAAGCTCGATGAGTAACCCCAACCAGATTCGTTGAACACTTTAACAATATGTAAGTTCACATTCTGATTCGGCATTACCCCTTTAACACCTTCGGTATTGGCAATCGCCGCAATCGTACCAGCCACGTGCGTACCGTGGGCATTGTTGTTGCCCGGAGAACTCCATGAGCCTGTGCCGCTATCGTTGGTACCGTTAACACGGTTACCACTTAGGTCATTGTGGCTGATGTCATAGCCAGAATCGATAATACATACCGTGCGATTACCAGCATTTGAATCATTCAAAAGCTGAGCATTCACAGCATTGTAGCCCCACGGCGTCGTTTCACTTAGCAGGTAACGTGGGGGATCGACCTCCACGTATTCCACTTGCGCGTTAGTACGCAAAGAAGACAGCTCGTTGTCATCCATTTCTACACTGTAGATTGGCTCAGAGCCTAGCTTTTCGACCTTACGAGCTTTAACTTGCTGAAGCACCGATTCGCGAACTTCACTAGCAGCCATAACTGGCTCACCAGCACGAGTAAACGGCATAGGTGCGTCTTGTTTAAATTTAACGATGTACTTAGTTGGTAGATCAGCCTCATTGAATCCCATTGAAGGCGAAGCGTTCGCCACTGAGATTCCAGCCATAGCCACTGCGATAGTTGAAAGGGTAAATAACCCTTTGGTTTTACTTGTTATGTTATGCATCTGCTCTATTCCTCATTGAGCTATTTTTATTCATTTTCCACTCATGAATCATCATTTCTAGTGATGATTCACAAGCTATCTAGCTATAAAGAATGATTATAAAACCGCCAACATTTTATAAAGTTAATGCTCTATTTTTACGCTAAGGCTCACCCTTTACATCTAAAAAGTGAACACTCATTAGAAAAATTATTTCCTTAAAAAGCAATTACTTAATAACACTTATTATGCTTAGACACCTCTTAAACAACCAGCTAACCTTAATCCAAGAACTCAAAATCTAAGGGCCAGTTGCACGCCACATAACTAAACGAAAGTACCAATCAAACCTGACTTGATGAACAGCACACAATCCAGTGAAAAAAGGCTGAGAGAAAAAAGCATAGGTATGCAATCAAAAGGATATGAATTAGCTTATAAATGTCAGGGAAAGACTAGGTTTATCAAACATGTTTAAAGCAGCTATTAATGTATTTATTTCAACTTTGTTACTGGTGATCACTACAGGGATTTACGCACAAGATCGGTTCCCCCTCGCCCCGCCAGACACCAGTAGCCCCAAAGCCACATTTGATAGCTTTCATCAGCTCGTCGACGCGGCTAATAACCAACTCGCGCAGTTACCAAACTTACCGAGTGAGCAGCAAGAAGGCGCTCGGCAGTCTGTCTATGCGCTGTTCAACAAAGCAGTGCAATGCTTTGATTTCTCGCAACAACCTAAATCTGAGTACCCACGTATCTCTTTAGAGTCCGTCATGCTGATGAAAGAGATCCTCGATCGAATTCCAGCGTTTGATCTAAACTCCATTCCCGATACAAATAGCATTGAGCGATGGACGATCCCCAATACTCAACTGTCGATTGAAAAGCAGCCAAACGGACAATTCCTTTTTTCTGCTCAAACTGTCGAAGCACTGCATTCCAACTATCAATTAGTCAAGCACCTACCCAACCGTGATGGCACTGTCAAAGATTTCTACCGCTACTTCTCGCTGTCTGCTGGTAAGCTCGTGCCGCCAAATTGGTTTACTTGGGTTGAAAGCTTACCGCCGTTCTTCATGCTAGAAGTTGCCGATCAAGCAGTATGGCAATGGATAGGTTTAGCGGTGTTATCTGCCGGATTGGCACTTTATGCCTTGTTCATTTATCGCTCCAACAAACTGGTGCTATTACGCCCGCTACTTATGGCTGCAGGTATTGGCTCGCTTGTCTATTTGAGCAACCACCAGCTCAATCTAACGGGTAAGTTAATGTCTGTTATGTCGATCTCTGGTGAGCTCATTGTTTGGTTATTGGTCGCACAGGCCGCCTACTTGCTTGGCTATAAAACGTGCAGTGCCATGGCAAAAACTCGCAACGCCTCAAATCTGCGCCAAAGCATTACTCAGATTATCGGCACACTGGTTGGTTCAGCATTAGCTGTCAGCATTTTCGGCTATGGATTGCACCGAATCGGCGTACCAGTGTATGGCATCGTTACTGGACTAAGTTTAGGCGGGATGGCGATTGCACTTGCCATTCGACCTACGATGGAAAACCTGATTGGTGGTGTGATTCTATTCTTAGACAAGTCACTTTCGGTCGGTGATTACTGCCAGATGGGAAAAGTCTCAGGTGTTGTTGAGCGTATTGGCGTGCGTTCAACCCGAATCCGCGCCAAAGACCGTACGCAAATCACCATCGCCAATGGCGCATTAGTTAAAATGGAGATCGTTAACTACAGTCGCCGTGATCGATACCCGTTTAAAACTGACATCGCGCTGCGATTTGGCACCCCAACCACCGTAGTTACAAAGATCACGCACGAAATTGAAGCGATGCTTGTCGCTCATCCAGACACGCTAGAATCGCCCGTACGCGTACATTTCTCGACATTCGATAACTATCGCATCAACTTAGAGATTCTTGCTCACCTAGATACCACCAACAGAGAACGTTTCTTGGAGCTGCAACAAGAACTGCTGTTTAGCATCGAACGCATCATCAAACAAAACAACGCCGAGTTCGCCATCCCAATTCAAACCATGATTTTGCAGATGGAGAGTGGTAAGCAAGGAACGATGAGCGAAGAGAAGTTAGAAAATTACTCGGTTTCGTGAGACCTAAAATTGGTCTCACCACTCACCAACCAATAATCGACTCTTAACCCCTCTTACCTGAAGGCCAAGAGCTTCAAAGACTTGTTCAAAGTCGCGGCATTGGTTTGGGACATTCGGTAAGGCAAGCGTGGCTTCCGAGAAAAAGCATTGTTGTAACTGCTCATTCTCGCCCCAAGCTAATTGCCACCACTCTAAAATCCTTTGGCGAGATGAGCAAAGACGGTAATGAGTAGGAATACGATCTTTTTTATCAAGATTCTCTTTTGCTGTGGTTGGCAGTAAATTCCACTTATCGTTATTCGGCCAATGAGCAAAAGGTAAGCAATGATCAATGTGGTAGTCATTTTTGAGTGACTTACCACTCCAAACACTTTTCATGACTAAACTGCCTTTACGTAATGCCTCAACCCTAGATCGAACATCGCGCGTATTGTGTTTGTGGTCTATCCAGACAAGGCAGTCATGGTAAGTTTGCAAAGAAATATTGCGCTGCTTATTCCTGTCAAAGCGCTGCATTTCTAAGATCCATTGATTTACAACTAGTGGCTCTATCCAAGAATGGTACAAACGGAAACAGTCCCATAGACTCTCGTCCAAAACAAACTCACCGTAACTTTCTAGGAAATCCAAATCGATAATATACGTGCTAGTTTTCTTAGACTTTCTACGGTGCATATGAAAATAGGGATTTGAAATATCACTTTGGTAAGTGTATTTGACCGGACCACTCTTCAATGTAGCTAAAGTGTCGCGAATGGCCTTGTCTAAAGCTTTTGCCTCTTCACCCGTAAAGAGTGAACCAACAGCGAGATCTTCAGCAGCTAAGTGAGTTAGCTTTCCCCACCCTTCGGGCTTTACAAAACCAAGTCCAGCCGAAGAATTGGCACTTTGCTGAATATCTTCAATGTCTATCAGGCGCTTAAACTGACGGTTCCAGTAAAGAGCAACCAAACCTAAGGGGATAGCTACCTTGCCGTCACTTCGATCTATAACCGCCCCCGAGTGTGCGTCAGCGATACGTAGCAAAGTACGTAGTAACGCCAATTTGTACGTGGCTGACTTAGTGTCATTAACGATGATATGGCGGACTTTATTTAAGTCACCAGAACCATCATCAGGTAATGTCATGACAACAGTTTGCCATGAAACATCAGAACGATTGAGTTGATCCGATTGGTCAGTAACGTCGCGCACCAATAGAGCACTATCTTTAGAGAGTTGTTCCAACTCCTCAACCGAGACGTCATAGCTCACCCGACCATCATCAAATTCACCGTGACGGAGAGAAATGATCAACTTTCCATTGGGTGCGAGAAGGTTGGCGAGCTTTCTGAATGCGCGCTTTCTGTGGTCGGAGCAAGATGCATCCAAACAGCGCTGACCAGAATCACATCAAACCGAATACCTAAGTTGGTTGTGCGAGACAAAGCGGGTAACGAATCATCAAGCCAAACAACAGATTCCCCTGTGTGTTCATTGCCTAGATTGCGTAAAGCCTGACAAGGTTCGATGGCATACACTTCACAACCAGACTCCGCCATCCACTTCGCATCACGCCCACACCCTGCACCGACATCAAGGACTTTATCCCCCGAAATAGGCCAATAGAGGCGCCAAGCGCTATTCACTGATTCCGCTCGGAGAGCGTTATATTGAGCGCACAGTTGTTCCGCATTTTGCTCGTAAAAAGAAGAACTTGAAGACATAGTTTTGCTACCGAAGTGGAACTTACTGCATAGTAATTGGCTTTATAATTGATTACCACCCAAGTGCCAGCAAAACTTGTTGCAATTTGGTTAAATAGAATTAAAACTCTAACTGTATCAACCAGATTGACCACTCATACGTGGGTTGGATAACGGAAGGAGCGCGTTTTGTTAAGTATTCTTCGCCTTGTATTGGCTGCTATTTTTATCGTGTTTATGACCCTCTTCGCTATGGTTTATTGCCTGTTTAGCCCCAGAAATCCGCGGCATGTGTATTTCTTTTGTCGTTGGTTTAACCAACTGCACAAACTGGTAGGTTTAAAACTGATTCAGCGCGGGTTAGAACGAGCGCCTACGCCGAAAAACAGTGTTTATATTTCTAACCACCAAAGCGTGTATGACTTTGTTACTTCACCGGGAATGCTAAGACCACGTACCGTTTCATTAGGTAAGAAAGAACTGATTTGGGTACCGTTTTTTGGTCAACTGTATTGGATCACAGGCAATATTTTGATTAACCGCCAAGATAAGTCCAAAGCTCGCGATACGATTAAGCAAGTTGCGGAAGCCATCCACCAGCGCGACCTGTCCGTTTGGGCCTACCCGGAAGGTACCCGCAGTAAAGGGAGAGGATTGCTACCGTTTAAAACCGGTGCCTTTCGTATGGCAATTGAAGCCGGTGTGCCCATCACACCTATGGTAGTGAGCACTACGCACAACAAGATTGACCTTAACCGTCGTAACAATGGTGTGGTGATCACTGAAATGCTTGAGCCAATTGATACCACTCAATACAACCTGAGTGATGCCCGCGCTCTTGCTGAGCATTGTCACCAGTTAATGGAAGCTAAAATCGCAGAACTGGATAAAGAAGTGGCAGCGATCGAAGCGCAACAAAACTGTGGCGTAAGTACGCAGGATAATACGATCAAAGAGTAACTCAGTCGCAGATAAACCACTGAGTACTCTATAACTTACTGCCAAAAGTGTTCAATCCTCGCAAATTTGACTGGGCTAGTTGTCGTAAAATAGCTTTGTCGGCACAGTCAGCTTGAAACGGTTGCGAGGGTTTAACATGAAGATCATTCACCATGGCGGCAAACAAACGATTACAGGCTCTTGTCATGAGCTAAGATCAGAGGCTCAAGCCATTCTTATCGACTGCGGGATGTTTCAAGGCGCTGATGCTCGGCCATTGGATATTGAATTTGAAACCTCTCACTTGACCGCGATTGTCATTACCCACGCCCATATTGATCACATAGGTCGACTGCCGTGGTTACTCGCAACTGGCTATAACCAACCTATTTACTGCACTACCGCAACAGCCGAACTGATCCCATTAATGCTCGAAGATAGCCTAAAGCTGCAACTCGGTTTAGACCGCAAACAAACCGAGCGAGTGTTAAACAAGATACGTCGACTGATTGAGCCATTGGACTACAATTGTTGGTATTGCCTAGACGAGAGTAACCCCCTTAGTTCGATGACGATACGTTTTCAACCTGCGGGGCATATACTCGGTTCCGCCTATGTGGAAGTGCGCTTGGCGAATCAAGAAGTGGTGGTCTTTTCTGGCGATCTCGGTCCAAATAACACCCCACTCCTACCTGATCCTAAACCTCCACAGCGTGCTGATTACCTACTGATTGAAACAACCTATGGCGACAAGCAGCATGAAGACATTGCAACACGCGGTGAGCGGTTAAAAGCCATCATAGATCGCTCTCTTGAAGATGGAGGAGCAATCTTGATTCCTGCGTTTAGTGTTGGACGTACTCAGGAATTGTTGTTCGATATTGAGCAGCTCATCCACCACCATCAAATTGATGTTTCTATCCCTATTATTCTCGATTCTCCCATGGCCCAGCGTGTCACTCGTTCCTATCGCCATTTCAAACAGTTATGGGGCAAGGAAGCGAAACAGCGGCTAGAGAGGCATCGCCACCCACTCGCATTTGAGCAATGTATTACGGTCGAAGATCATCGCACTCATCAGCGCTTGGTTAATCGCCTCCAATCCACCCAAGAGCCTGCGATAGTCGTCGCCGCCTCTGGAATGTGCCAAGGTGGTCGTATCATGGACTACCTGAAAGCGCTACTGCCTTTGGAAACAACCGATGTTCTTCTAGCAGGGTACCAAGCGCAAGGGACTTTGGGCCGAGAAATTCAAGCTGGCGCGATGGATGTGGAAATTGACGGCGAAGAAGTCGAAGTCAAAGCGAAAGTTCATACAATGTCAGGCTACTCTGCCCATGCAGATAAACACGATCTATTGCGCTTTATCCGTGGCATTGCTGACAAACCAAAGCAAGTTCACTTGATTCATGGCGAGCCCGATACTCAAACGCAGTTTGCATCTGAGCTTAAAGCACTCGGGTTCGAAGTGAAAAGCGACTCCGACTAACCAAAGCGAACAGCCTTAACCTGTTCGCTATATAGCCATTGATATTGGCTAAACGGCTGTTACCAGCTCGCCTCTTTCATGTGGACCTGAGCTCCAAGTTCTAGACTAAAATCTGAACCGAGTTTTGGGTAGTGGTTAGTCATCATCTTAATCAGTTGAGCGCTGTTTTTACTCTGCTTTTTCGCTTCAACAAAGCGCTCTATCCATGTATGAGTATAAGCAATGGTGCTGGCATCTAATCGACCTGATTTTTGCATATGTCCAGGCACAACAAACTCTGGGTTTAGCGCCTGCATCTCTTCCAACTGTGCCAACCATGTTTTAACTTCCCGGTCGGTTTGAGTATCGGCCATCCACACATGCATACCTTGAACAATGCCAACGTTACCCAATACGGCTTTTTCACTCGGCACCCACAAATATGGTCGATGCGCTAGCACTCCCTCTGTACCACGTATTTCGATCTTTTCGCCATCAATCGTTAACTCGTTACCTTTCACCACCTCTGGCAGAACGGGATCTTTCGGCGCATTTAATCCCATTTTCGGCCCCCAGAAGCTGACTTTTTTCTCAAGTTTTTTCGCAATCGCCTCCCTTACCGCGGCCGTGGTGACTACATGCGCATCAGGGAAGATGGTGAGCAATTCAGAGGCGCCAAAGTAATAATCTGGATCGGCCTGACTGATGAAGATGGTTTTTAGAGGTTTACCTGCATCCAATACTTTAGCTGCAATACGGAGTGCGTCCGCGCGGGTGAAGCCAGTATCAATAAGTAAGGATTCTGTTCCTCCAACAACCAGAGTCGAAGTGACGTTGAAGCTGTGCTCATCGGCGTTGTAAACCTCAAAGTTCAAATCGGTTGCCGCCATCGCAGCTGAAGATGTGGTAAGTAGTAAAGCAAGTGTTGTTAAGGCTTTCATGCTGTCTCCTAGTGAATTGCTTGTTTTGTTGATAAGCATGTTAGCCTCTGGTTTTATTTCTAAATAGAGCCTATTCTTTTCATCATTATTTCGTAAAACGATCATATCAATGGATAAGTTAACCGCAGCAAAGGTGCTACTGGATGTGGCCCAAACAGAGAGCTTTACCGCCACTGCCGACCGTTTAGATATTTCTCGTCCTATGGTTACTCGCCATGTTGAAGCGGTAGAAAACTGGCTCGGTGCGAGGCTCTTGCAACGCACCACCCGCAAAGTCTCCCTGACCAATACCGGGGAACAAATGCTGCCAGACTTACAGCGCTGGGTAGAACAAGCGCAGCAAATTGAAGAAAGCCTAATGCCTACTAAAGCGATACAAGGCTTTGTGCGCGTGTCAGTCAGCATGTCGTTTGGATTTTCAGAACTGATGCCCGCTTTGACGGTTTTTCGCCAACAATATCCGGGAATAAAGCTTGATATTGATGCTCAAGACAGAGCCGTAGATATGGTGAGCGAAAGAATCGATCTTGCTATTCGCACCACCAATGATCCAAATCCTGCTTTAATAGGGCGACCGTTTGCAGTTTGCCACTCTAAGCTGGTGGCATCTAAAGCGTATTTAGATACGCAAGCCGCTATTACCCACCCAGCTGATTTAGAACAGCATGCTTGTCTTGGCTACAAAAACTTTGGTCGCCATATCTGGCAATTGACGAAAGGTGAGCAGAAACATCAGGTCGAGGTGAATTGTGATATCACCGCTAACGAAGCCACCGTGTTACTCCATGGCTCACTCTCTGGGTTAGGAATATCTATGCAGCCAACCTACCTAGCCGATAGCAAGATAGCCAGTGGCGAGCTGGAATGGATACTGCCAGACTGGCAACTGAATACACTGCAAATGTATCTACTCTACCCTTCTCGTAAGCACTTATCTCATCCTGTTAGAGCCCTGATAGATTTCCTTGTGAATCATTTTGAGCAACAGCAGAATGCCCGCTAAAAGTCACTCTGCTAGGGATCAAATATTTTAATCCATACCATAAAAACTATTCGCCAATATGCTGATATCTTTTAACCTTAACTGAGGCTATTCTGAACAAGTGTTTATCACTGGAACTCTCAATGGACATATTCATACTGGTGGGGCTTATCACCCTTAATGGCTTATTTGCCATGTCAGAACTGGCGCTTGTTGCCGCTAAATCGAGTCGTTTAAAAAGCCTAGCTCAGACTCAACCTTCCGCACAGCTCGCTCTTGAGCTAAAGAACAACCCAACCCGCTTTTTATCAACCATTCAAATTGGTATCACGGCTATTGGTATTTTGAGTGGTATTTTTGGTGAAGCGACCCTTTCAGCACCTTTTTCTTTGTGGCTCACACAGCAAGGGCTTGATGCTGAATTGGCTTCTATCGTCGCAACCGCCAGTGTCGTGGTATTAATCACTTATTTTGCGATTGTGGTCGGTGAGTTGGTGCCAAAACGTTTTGCTCAGCGAAATGCAGAGAAGATTGCCGTTATTGTCGCCTACCCGATCCATTGGCTAGCCATTATCACCACACCTTTTGTGGTTCTGCTGAGTACCTCTACCGATGCGTTACTCAAGCTTTTTCGTCAAAACGGCGGCGATAATGACCAAGTCACCGAAGAAGATATTTTTGCTGTGGTCAATGAAGGCTCCGAGTCCGGTGCAATTGAGCCACAAGAACAAGAGATGATCCGTAATATTCTGCACTTGAATGACCGATTCGTGACTTCTTTGATGACGCCGCGTTGCGATATGGATTATCTCGATATTGAGCAGCCCATTGAGTCTTGTTTAAAGCAGATTCGTCAGACTCAGCACTCGGTTTGGCTGGTTTGTCATGGCGGCTTAGACAATATTATCGGGACGATTTCCTCTAAGGTTCTGCTCGACCAATATGAATCGCTTTCGATTGAAAAGATCGCTCGCTTAGTAAGAAAGCCGCGATACTTCCCCGAGTCAATGAAAGGCTTGCCTTTGCTCAATCAAATGCAGCAAAACAACTGTGAGATGGCGTTTATCGTCGATGAATATGGAGACATTCAAGGACTAGTCACCCACTACGACATTCTTGAGTCAGTCGCAGGAGAACTCGGTTTAGCGCCCCAACACACATGGGCAAGGCAACATCAAGATGGTAGCTGGTGGATGGATGCACTGATTCCACTCAATGAGCTAAAACGACGTTTAGACATCAGCACATTCGAAGGAGAAGAAAGCGAAGGATTCCAAACCCTGAATGGTTTTCTAACCTGGTTAATCGGCCGAGTCCCTGAAGTAGGCGAAGTAATTGAGTATCAAGAATGGCAATTTGAGGTTTTGAAGGTACAAAACAACCGGATATTGCAGGTTAGGGTGAGTTTAAGAGCGGAAAGAGATTAGAAACGAGAAACGAGAAACGAGAAACGAGAAACGAGAAACGAGAAACGAGAAACGAGAAACGAGAAACGAGAAACGAGAAACGAGACAATGCTATAGGCTGACGTACAACGTCAACCTTTAGTGCTTTCATCGCGGAGCGTAGCGTTCTATAGGACGCAGTCCGTTCTCGTTTCTCGCAGGGCGAAGCCCGTTCTCTCTAGGCCCTAAGCGCCTGCTCCAAATCAGCAAGAATATCGTCGATATGCTCAATACCGACAGATAGGCGGATCATCTCTGGTGAGACGCCAGCTTGTTTCTGCTCGGCTTCACTTAACTGACGATGCGTGGTTGAGGCCGGGTGGCAAGCGAGCGACTTAGCATCGCCAATGTTGACCAAACGCTTAAAGATCTGCAGTGCATCATAGAAACGCACACCGGCATCGTAACCGTCTTTAAGACCAAAAGATAAAATCGCTGAAGGTTTACCTTTCATGTATTTTTCTGCAAGTGGGAAAAACTCTGAACTAGGCAGACCTGCGTAGCTCACCCAGCTCACTTTCTCGTGCTGCTGTAAGTACTCGGCCACTTTCATTGCGTTCTCAGTGTGGCGCTCCATGCGCAGAGATAATGTTTCTAGCCCTTGCATTAGCATAAAGGCATTCATCGGTGACAAGGCAGCCCCTGTATTACGCAATGGCACGGTGCGCGCACGACCAATAAAGGCCGCTTCACCAAAGGCTTCTGAGTAAACAACACCATGATATGAAGGCTCCGGCTGATTAAATACAGGGAAGCGATCTTTGTGCTGAGCCCATGGGAATTTACCAGAGTCGATAATGATTCCACCAAGTGTCGTACCATGACCACCAACATACTTAGTCAGTGAGTGTACGACAATATCAGCACCAAACTCGATTGGCTTACAAAGCGCTGGTGTAGCAACGGTGTTATCGACGATAACAGGCACACCCTGAGCATGAGCAAGCTCTGCTACTCGCTCTAAATCAATGATGTTACCTGCTGGGTTACCGATACTTTCACAATACACAGCCTTGGTGTTTTCATCGATCAGCTCGGCAAGGCTCTCTGGCTTATCATCTTTGGCAAACTTAACATTGATGCCCTGACTTGGCAGCATATGCGCGAACAGCGTATAAGTGCCTCCGTAAAGCTGAGGTGTCGAAACAATATTGTCACCTGCTTGAGCCAAAGTCAGGATTGCGTAGTTGATTGCCGCGCTACCCGCACTCACAACAAGACCAGCGATCCCGCCTTCTAAAGCTGCCATGCGTTTTTCCAACACATCATTGGTTGGGTTCATTATGCGCGTATAAATATTGCCCGGGACTTCTAGGTTAAATAGATCGGCGCCATGCTGAGCATTATCAAACTCATAAGCGACCGTTTGATAGATAGGTGTGGCAACAGATTTTGTTGTTGGGTCAGTTTCGTAACCAAAATGGATTGAGAGCGTTTCGTCTTTCATTTGCCTTCCTTGCGTGAGTAACGTGAATTATGTGTATTGTCATATCAGCAATCATCACTAACTTGTTCATTAATTACGCAAATATGTGGATTCATTCACATTCATAGGCACATTATTTTCAATGTCACTTTCGCGACAAAGGTTAAGCTTTGGTCAATATCATCTGGATAGACCATTTAATTGCATAGCTTCATGTATACTGCGCGGCAGTTATAGCCACATGAATAAAAGTATGTTTCTGACACCGTATTTTTCACAAGATAACAATCAGTTCCAGTTCACTCGCCAACAAGCAAGCCACTTTGCTAAGAAGGTCGCGGGTGACTTTAACCCTATCCATGATGAAGACAACAAACGCTTCTGCGTACCTGGCGATCTGCTATTTGCGGTATTGCTAAGCAAAGAAGGCATTAGCCAAAAAATGCGCTTTGACTTCTCTGGCATGGTTAACGATGGAATTTCGCTATCAATTGAGAACAAGTGTGAGAAAGAAAGCGCGTTGGTCGATGAGAACGCGAAAGAATACCTACATATGTCGCGCGAAGGTGAAGTTAGCCGTGATGCTGCATTTATCGAACATGTTGTTACTAGCTATGTTCAGTTCTCTGGTATGAACTTCCCTCACATCATGGTGCCGCTCATGGAAGAAGCGCAAATGATGATTAACTGCCAACGTCCACTCGTGATTTACGAAAGCATGGAAGTAGAGTTTGATCGTCTTGATCTGACTCACCCTGAAGTTGAGTTTGCGGGCGCGACCTTTGACGTTGAAGGCAAGCGTGGTGTTGTCACACTAAACTTCAGCTTTAAAGAAGATGGCGAAGTGGTTGGCAAAGGCATTAAGCGCATGGTGGCAAGCGGCTTGAAACCTTATGACCAAGATGCGGTTGACGATCTTGTCGAGCGTTTTAACGCGCGCAAAGAGTGCTTCTTAGCCGAGTTTGCAAACGCCGCTTAATCAGCAAAAATTTCTGCATAAAGGGTTACCCTCGGGTAACCCTTTTTGTTTTCCGCGACACTAAGTTCAAACAATTCAGATGACTCACTAGCCTCGCTCTCCTATCTTAGTTAGCCTCTGCTTTTCTCTTATTTACCAATAAACTAAGATGACGTTACACGCCCAATATTTCGCTTCCATACTCGATTTTGTCCAATCTGAAAACTCAGACATCTGCGCGCAGCTTTCACACTCGACTTCAGACTGGCAGACAAAAATTGACCTACTTAAACAGCAATTTAATCAACTGCCTTATTTAGCGGGCGATATTGTTTTGGGTTTGTCGCAAGCAGATTCTAATGTGGGTATCGAGGTTGTTATTCTTTATCGCGGTTTGGTGTTTCCAGTCGCCATTGACCTTGTTAACCAAGACTATACTGAAGAGTTAAAAGCTAATATCCACCAGCAAGCGAGGCGACTAAAAGAGTGCCATCTTGAAAGCAAGTCGAAGTTTATAGTCCCAGTGCAGATAGCGACAAACGCTACTCCTCTAGGCGGCGCGATTACCGTCTCTGAAGATTTAGTTGCTGACACCATGTGCGACACAGGCGAGCACCTTGCCGCTTTAATTGAGCACTTTTCTAACCAGTACAAAGACGACCAAATAATCCTCTCTGACTGGCTAGATAGTGACTACAAAGCAAAGTAGTTGGTTTAACGAGTCATCTTCTTAACAAACACCACCACAAACAACGCCATGGTAAAGCTGCCTAAGAAGGCTTCACAGGCAGCGATAAACCTCGCGACCCCGACGGGCGATATATCTCCATAGCCTAAAGTGGTAAAGGTCACGACGCTGAAATAGAGCGAATTGAAAAACTCTAAAGCGTAAAACTTCCACCCCGTGACCCCTTCATAAATAGGATGTGCTCCGGTCGTGTCTAACAAGAAATAAGCCAACGCACAAACCAGTATCAAGAAGATAGAAAAGCCGACGACTCGCACAGGATCTTCACCATATCCACAAAAGACGTCCACCAACTTGGAAATCATTCTTTTCAAACTGAACAATGGCATTTGATAGCGCCGATATCGCATTTCGCGCTTAAAGAAGTCACCAGCCATTTCAAATAGCCCCTGCTTCTCACACTGCTTGCGAATGTTACGGCACACCTCTTCGGCTTCCTGACACAGCATGACAGACTTCTTTCGGTCCCTCTGCTTTAACGCTTTCTTCGCTTCAAGTTCTTGCTTTAAACAACCACCCCATTCGATGTTTTCTAACTTGGCTCGAGAAAGCTCTGCCCCAAGTAAGTTGCAATTGTCTAACTTGGCACAATGTAAATTCGCGCCAATAAGCTTGGCTTTCATCAAAGATGAACCACGTAAATCTAAGCCAAAAAAGTGAGCATCGGTTAAGTTTGCTCGATAAAAATCAACATCTCGACATAGATAACCTTCTTTACAGCCTCGGTTTACTAAATCTATGTCTTCGAGGTTTGTTTTTGCCAACTGAAATCCGTCTAAAGGTTTACCCGCTGCGGCCCATTCTTCAACCTGGTCTTTTATATCATCTTTGCTTTTATCGACTTTTGGGTCATGCCAGTAACACAAGCCTGACTCCCCACACGGTTGATCGCAGCACCAGCCATCAGGATTTTGATAGCTGCATTTGCCTTGGTGAGATTCCATATGCGCTGCCCCTAACATTATCTATCTCGGCAGAAGCCAACATAGACACATTACTAAGTGTAGTGGGTGCATATGGTCGCGCCATTGTTATTTACAATTTAATTAATAACACTTAGGCTTAATGACTGACTTTACGTAAGAAATTTAGTTGACCTGCTCTCTCAACCATTGTTTGAACAATCGAGTGTAGGGATCATCGATATGAGTAAGAACAAAATAGCCCGCATTGGCTTCGATGGCAGCAAAAGGCGCAACCAACTTCCCCTGTTCAATCTCATCACCTAATAGCGCAACCCTTGCTAGCGCTATCCCTACTCCGGCCTCTGCTGCAGACATCGCCATGTCGGTACGATTAAAAAAATGGCCGCGATTGGTTTCAAAATCTAGCTGCTGCTGAGACGCCCAATAGAGCCATTCATAATCTTTCGGCGCACCATGCCAAGGCATCACATCATGTAATAGTGTCACTTGTTGCCACTCGGTGTTTCCCTCCGTTAGCTGCGGATGTGAGCGCAAGTAGTCACGGCTCATGACCGGGATCAGCGACTCCTCCATCAACAGCTCGGCATCTGAGTGCTTGTAAGGGAGCGGCCCGTAATCAATCGCAATATCGAAGTTGCGCTTGTCACTGTCGACTAGCGCCCCTTCTGCAAAGGTATGAATTTGAATGTCTGGATACTGTTTGTGGAAGTTTTCTAGTCTTGGCACCAGCCATTTAAAAGCAAAAGAAGGTGTTAGTTTGAGGCGGATCTGCTTACGCTCTGAAACCTGTGTCAGCTGAAAGACATTTTCTTCAATCGAAGCCAGATGATGGCTAGTCGCATCAACCAATTTCGCGCCCTGCTCTGTTAAACGGATTCCACGAGCATGACGTTCAAATACACTAAACCCTAACCGTTGTTCGATTTGCTGTAGTTGTTGGCTGACAGCTCCGAGCGTCAGGTTCAGCTCTTTAGCAGCGCTTGTTAGGCTCTGATGGCGAGCAACAATGCAGATTAAGTTCACCCCGTGCAGCAAGGTCGATTTCATATTAAGCCTTTAGAAAAACTAAAACCTAATGTCAATTCTTATCGATTGTTAAGCAGATGTAAATTCTTCATCCTTAGCAAAATTTCAAACTGTGAGTAGCGTTCGTGAAGGTTATTGTTTTAGGGAGTGGGGTCATCGGATTAACCAGTGCTTGGTACTTAAATCAAGCTGGATTCGATGTCACTGTGATAGACAGACAAGCTAAAGCGGGAGAAGAAACCAGCTTTGCCAATGCAGGCCAAATCTCATATGGTTACTCTTCACCTTGGGCAGCGCCCGGCATTCCTACCAAAGCCATTAAGTGGCTGTTTGAACAACATGCCCCGCTGAAAATTAAGCCCTCTCTTAGCCCTGATTTGCTCCATTGGGCGAGCCAAATGCTCGGCAATTGCCAGTTGGATAAGTACCGTGTCAACAAATCTCGCATGCTTACCATCGCCAATCGTAGCCGCGAGTGTTTAGCCGCATTAAACCAACAGTTTGAGCTCGATTACCAAGGACGTACTCAAGGCACGCTGCAAATATTCCGCACTTCTACCCAGCTTAAAGCCGTAGAAAAAGATATGGCGCTGCTCGAAGAGAGTGGCACCCAATTCAAATTACTCGATGCCAAGCAATGCCTCAATCAAGAACCTGGGCTGGCTAATATGCAAGGTGAATTGGTTGGCGGGCTTTACCTGCCCGATGACGAAACCGGAGATTGCTATCTGTTTTGCCAACAGCTGCATAAGATGGCAGAGCAAGCCGGAGTTGAGTTTATGTTTAACACCGATGTTGAGGCTCTGCTGACGGAAAGCACTAAGGTGGTGGGTGTTAAAACCTCTCTAGGGACGTTAAGTGCCGATCACTTTGTGGTCGCATTAGGCAGTTACTCGAAAGCTCTACTTAACCCGATCGGTATCGATATTCCGGTTTATCCGGTTAAGGGCTACTCATTGACCCTGCCAGTCACTAACGAGCAGCAAGCCCCTTCATCCACCATTATGGATGAAACCTATAAAGTAGCACTCACCCGCTTTGACCAAAGGATCCGTGTCGCAGGTACTGCAGAGTTGGCAGGGTTTGATCCTGCCTTACCCGATAAGCGCCTCGCAACACTGAACCACGTTGTCAGTAACTTGTTCCCACAAGGCGTTGATTTCTCGCGGGCTGAGTACTGGACAGGGTTTCGCCCCATGACACCGGACGGAACGCCAATCATAGGCCAAACAAAGTTCAGTAATTTGTTCACCAACACAGGGCATGGAACATTGGGCTGGACGATGGCATGTGGTTCAGCCGATATCTTAGCGGAGTTGATAGCATCAAACGGTCAGAAGCCTCTTTCAGAGCTCAGTATGGAGAGGTATGCCTAAAGGCTAAGCTAGACCACACTTTTCACATCAACACAATTAACTCATTTACGTTCTATTAACAAAATATATAGCAACGTATCTGGGTTATTTGTCGTACGTATAAACCACCACCAAACCTCCCCATTCGACCATATAGCGTTCCAATTGAAGCCCAGTAAGTAATCAATCGCTACTATTTAACAATTTTTTAGCACTTTGTGTTTTGGGTCACGCTAATTAACACTAACAAATAAATAAATTAACAATTACATTACAGAAAGGGTAATATCCTGTTCAGAAAACAACCACTACAAAACAAAACAGGGAAAATACTTATGCAGTCATTAGTTGATTTTCTGAATGGAATTATCTGGAGCCCGGTATTGATTTACCTTTGCCTTGGCGCTGGTTTGTTCTATTCGATCATGACTCGATTTGTTCAAGTTCGTCACTTTAGTGAAATGTGGCGTTTACTTCTTTCAGGGAAAAGTTCTACTAAGGGTATCTCATCATTCCAAGCACTAGCGGTTTCGCTATCTGGTCGTGTGGGTACAGGTAACATTGCAGGTGTTGCGGCGGCTATCGGTTTTGGTGGTCCTGGCGCAGTATTCTGGATGTGGGTTGTTGCCTTCTTTGGCGCAGCGACTGCATATGCAGAGTCAACACTAGCACAGATCTACAAGGAAGAAGACGAAGGTCAATTCCGTGGTGGTCCGGCTTACTACATTGAAAAAGCAATGGGGCAAACTTGGTACGCATGGATCTTCGCAATCGCGACTATCTTTGCTTGTGGTTTCCTACTACCTGGCGTTCAGTCAAACAGTATCGGTAATGCGGTTGAAGCAGCATTCGGTTCTGGTGAAATGATTGAAACAGCTATCGGTACATTCAGCTTTGCGAAGATCTTCACGGGTACACTGATTTCAGTCATCCTAGCGTTTATCATCTTCGGTGGCGTTAAACGTATCGCTAACTTCACGCAGATTGTTGTTCCTTTCATGGCGCTTGCGTACATCGTGACGGCGTTCATCATCATCCTTCTCAACATCGGCGAAGTACCACGCGTATTCTCTATGATCATTGGCGATGCATTCACACCTATGGCGGGTGTTGGTGCTGCTATCGGTTGGGGTGTTAAACGTGGTGTTTACTCAAACGAAGCGGGCCAAGGTACTGGTCCTCACGCAGCGGCAGCAGCGAGCGTTGACCACCCTGCGCAACAAGGTCTAGTACAGTCGTTCTCTATCTACATCGATACACTGCTAGTATGTTCTGCAACTGCATTTATGATCATCATCACTGGTGCATACAACGTTCATGGCGCTGAAGGCTTCCTAGTACAGAACGTTGCTGCTGATATTGCTGCAAACGGCCCTGTATTCACTCAGATGGCGATTGAAAGTGCACTACCAGGCATTGGTAAGCCATTCATCGCAATCGCACTGTTCTTCTTCGCGTTTACTACGATTCTTGCTTACTACTACATCGCAGAAACTAACGTGGCTTACATCCGTCGCCACATCAAAGTTAATGGCCTGATGTTCCTACTAAAAGTGGCACTAATCGCAGTCGTGTTCTACGGTACAGTTAAGACAGCAAACCTTGCATGGGCAATGGGTGACGTGGGTGTAGGTCTAATGGCGTGGCTAAACATCGTTGGTATCCTAATCATCTTCTTCATGTCTAAGCCTGCTTTGAAAGCTCTGAATGATTATGAAGAGCAACAAAAACAAGGTGTTACAGAGTACACGTTCAACCCAGTAAAACTAGGCATCAAAGGTGCTGACTACTGGGAAGACAAGTACCGCCGTAAGACAGGCAAAGAGCCTTCGGCTGAAACTGAGTCTAAACCGGTTGAACAACCTTCAACCTAATAGCGACACGCTATAAAAAATAAGAAAATGCAGTGGTAAAAAAAGGGGTTAGCCAATGGCTAACCCCTTTCATCTTATTGTTCCCAAAAATTTACTAAGTTAGATAACTTAGGTTTAGTCAATGTTGCTTCAGGCACACCGTCAACCAAATTCTTTTAATTATGCAGCTACCTGTTCTAGCGGCATTTCTTGGACTGGCTTCTTCTCACCAATTGGCAAAATAGTACGACCGTATTCGTTGTTTAGTACTTGTGCCATAGCGAAGTAAATCGCACTCGCGCCACAGAAGATACCTTCAAAGCCAGCAATAGTGCCGATAAGCTGACTTCCAGTGAAATCACGCGCTGCCAGTAAGAAGAACAGGATTGTTAGTGAGCCAAATACCACTTGCTTTGCTACTGGGTAGCATAGTGAGCCAATAAACATAAAGCCTGTGAAAATACCCCATAGTGCTAGGTACCAACCCATAAAGCTTGCTGGGCTTGCTGGTAGCCCCATGTAAGGCATAACAAGAATTCCAACCAGTGTTAGCCAGAACAGGCCGTAAGAAGTAAACGCCGTAGTACCAAAAGTATCACCACGTTTGAAACACATCATGCCGACAAAAACTTGGCTCAGACCACCATAGAAAATACCCATTGCTAGGATCATTGAATCAATAGGGAAAAAACCTGCATTGTGGATGTTTAGCAGGATGGTTGTCATACCGAAACCCATTAGGCCCAGTGGAGCCGGGTTTGCCAGTTTTGTTGACATTTTGCGCACCTTTAAAAAAAGTTAATAAAATTTACGCGCAAATTTTAGTGGCGTTCAATAAAAAAGATAGTGTTCGGAATCGCAATCTAAGGTTGCGCAAATCATTAAATGAGAACTTTGACCGTATTTGAGCCGATAAGGGATATAAAACACGTGAAATCCGTACAACATCGAACAATAAAAAATAGGCCCTGAAATAATTTCAGGGCCTATTCAATCAATTTATCTTGTTTTAATGGCTTACTGGCAAGAAATTTCGTCCCAGAACCAGTTTGCTTGGGTTGGTGTATCCCACGTTCCTGGACCATTTTTAGCAATAAAGCACTTACCGTTGTAGGTCACTTTATCGCCATTCGCGACCTGAGAAACACCCGGTTGCCACTGAATAAAAGTATTTGGATCCGGTGTTGGTTGTGGGTCCGGAGTTGGCGTCGGCTGCGGATCAGGCGTTGGGGTTGGGTCTGGAGTAGGCTCAGGCGTAGGCTCTGGTGTACCAGCCACTAGTTCCCAAGGACCACCTAAGCTTGGATCATCACCTTGCGTCCACCACTTCGCTTTGTAAGTGACTCCTTTATATGTCACTTGATCGCCTGTGTTATATACCTTAGTCGCGCTCCAGCCTGTTCCATTGTCTGGATTTGGATCGACGGGGTCTAACTTATCGACAACTCGGACTTCAGGCCAGCTAGCGTGTGAGCCGTAGAGGTTGGTTACACACTTCTCGTAGTCACCCGGAACCAGTGCTGAATAAGCAGTCTGGAAGCCCACCAGTTCACACTCAAACGAGTAACCACCCGGTCTGTCTGCATAGTATTTCCAGTTACCATCCCAGTTGGTGTAAAGCACATCCGTTGCACCATTAAGATTCAGGCTGCCGTAAGGCGTTTGCTGCCAGCAGGTGTTCTTTTCATCGGCCTCAATAGGAATCTGATAGTGTGCCGACAAACCTTCCCAATAGCGTATACGGTTAACTGGCTGACCTTTGTCTCTGTTTTGCTCACCACACTCAATGCCACCGTTAATAATGTTGATAGTGGTACCAAAACCGTAACCAATACCAGCGTCAATTTCGCGCTGAGAAGGCGTCCATGTTTTGTCGATGACATGCAGCATGGCTGGCTTAGGTGCTTGTGGTGTCAAAAAGAACCAAATCGCAGAAGCTAGGTTTAACCAAGAGTCGGCAACTAACCCTGGATTGTTGAGCAACACTGACGCGTCACCATCAAACATGACTTCAGAGAACGCACCATAGTTGAAGTGATAAGAAAGCTGTTTAGCCCCACGACCAAAATAGCCCTGCCCTGCAGCACATGGCCATTTTTTGTTTTGCCAGTCGTTTTGTCCACACCCGGTTGTGTAGCCTTCCTGACCTTCAGACCAGCCCATTTCACGCACATGTACTAGGGCTTGTTGCCACTCTTCCAACGCTAACGGGTTATCAGAGGTATTATCTTTAGCGATGTGGCCACCTGTTTCTTGCGCAAAGTGCGCAAAAGCGGTCACGATCGAACGTTTACAGATGGCATCAGAATCACGCCCATCGGTGTACTCGGCACACAATGCCGGGAACTTACCAATCGCACGTAAGAAGCGCGTATAGGTGTATTCCGGTGCTGCCATGTGGGTCAGAAAATCCCATTCCGCTCTTGGGAAGACACGTTCGGCCCTTTTGACGTTATCTGGGTTGGTGGCTAACCCAGAATCAATCGCTTCAACAACCGAGTTGGGTGCAGTGCGCAGCGCTTGAGACCAGATTTGATACATAGGGTTCGCCGTCTTTTGATTCTCTGCTGCTTGGATATCAGCACGTGAAACGACATAACCAGTAGGATTTTGAGGATCGGGTTGGATATTCATCGTAGCCCAAGAGGTAGGTGCCGCAGATAGCATAGCTATTGTGGCGAGGTAGCTTGTTTTCTTCATCAGACAAGTCCTTATGTGAATTTCTGATGAAAAGACTAGAAAACTCGAGCACTAACTTCACGGCTAGTGTGATGTGGCAAGGTCAACTTGCGAGTGACTCTTAAGTTGCAACGGAATTTGAAACTATAGGTTTAGTAAAAAGTGTCTAGTGGGTTCAAAAACCGAAAATACTAAAACTGCCCACCTAAATAGTGTGATCATTCGGTAAAACAACAAAAGCCATACTTTAAATCTTCCAAAATAAAAAAAGCCAGTCTGATGACTGGCTTAGCTTATCTATTCAAACAGGGGTTATTCCCATTCGATTGTCGCTGGTGGCTTACCTGAGATGTCGTAAACCACGCGAGAAATACCGTCAACTTCGTTGATGATGCGGTTAGATACCTTACCTAGGAAGTCGTATGGCAAGTGTGCCCAATGCGCAGTCATGAAATCGATGGTTTCTACTGCACGTAGAGAAACAACCCAGTCATACTTACGACCATCGCCCATTACACCTACAGAACGTACAGGTAGGAATACCGTGAACGCTTGAGATACTTTGTTGTATAGGTCAGCAGCGTGCAGCTCTTCAATGAAGATAGCGTCAGCACGGCGTAGCAAATCACAGTACTCTTTCTTGATTTCACCAAGAACACGAACACCTAGACCAGGACCTGGGAATGGGTGGCGGTAAAGCATGTTGTAAGGCAGACCAAGCTCTAGACCAATCTTACGAACTTCATCTTTGAACAGCTCACGTAGTGGCTCTACAAGGCCCATTTCCATATCATCTGGAAGACCGCCCACATTATGGTGTGATTTGATGACGTGCGCTTTACCCGTCTTAGATGCTGCAGATTCGATTACGTCTGGGTAAATCGTACCTTGAGCAAGCCATTTCGCGTTTTTCAGCTTCTTCGACTCTTCATCGAATACGTCTACGAATACGTGACCGATTGTCTTACGCTTCTCTTCTGGATCAGACTTACCCTCAAGAGCCGCAAGGAAGCGATCTTCTGCGTCAACCTTGATAATGTTTAGACCGAACTTGTCGCCAAACATATCCATTACTTGTTGACCTTCGTTTAGGCGAAGTAGACCGTTATCAACAAATACACATGTTAGTTTATCGCCAATTGCACGATGAACAAGCATCGCAACAACTGATGAGTCAACACCACCAGAAAGACCTAGGATAACTTCGTCATCACCCACTTGCTCTTTAATACGTGCTACCGCATCTTCGATGATAGATTCTGAAGTCCATAGACGCTCACAGCCACATACGCCAAGAACAAAGTTCTCTAGCATTTGTAAACCATTTTTAGTGTGCGTTACTTCTGGGTGGAACTGAACGCCGAAGTATTTTTTCTCTTCGTTCGCCATCGCAGCGTAAGGACAGGTGTCTGTCTCACCGACTTTCACAAAGCCTTCAGGGATCTCGACAACTTTATCGCCGTGGCTCATCCATACATCTTGAGAAGCTTCAAGATCTTTAAAGATTGATGATTCGCCAGAAACTTGTACTGCAGCGTAACCGAATTCACGCTCATCAGAAGTTGAAACTTTACCACCTAGCTGCTCTGCCATTGTCTGCATGCCGTAACATACACCAAGCACAGGAACACCTGAGTCAAATACATATTGAGGAGCGCGAGGAGAGTTGTCCTCGGTAACACTTTCAGGGCCACCAGATAGGATGATGCCATCTGGGTTGAATTCACGAATATCCGCTTCTTCTACATCCCAGCTCCAAAGTTCACAGTAAACGCCGATTTCACGTACGCGGCGCGCGACAAGTTGAGTGTACTGAGAACCGAAGTCCAAGATCAGAATACGTTGGTCATGGATATTTTTAGTCATTTTGAGCAGTCTTATAAGCTAGGTTATTAAAACGGAGGCGAGTTTACTCGCCTCTTATTAATGCTTCAAGGAAAAAGCAAACGTTTCCGTTAAAAATATAGGTTTTATTTTTACGACGATATTTCGTTTGAGAGCCAAGAGAAAGCGCGCAGTTTATAAGTATAAATGAGCACTTTCGATGCAGCTATCGAACGAAATAGCCAGTAAAAATTAACCTAGACGGTAGTTTGGTGCTTCCTTCGTGATCTGAACGTCGTGTACATGAGACTCTTTCATGCCAGCGCCTGAAATACGTACAAATTCAGCTTTAGTACGCATATCTTCAACCGTTGCACTGCCTGTAAGACCCATGCTTGAACGTAGACCACCCATCTGTTGGTGAACGATCTCTTTTAGGCGGCCTTTGTATGCGATACGGCCTTCGATACCTTCTGGTACTAGCTTGTCTGCTGCGTTATCTGACTGGAAGTAACGGTCAGAAGAGCCTTGAGACATAGCGCCTAGTGAACCCATACCACGGTAAGCTTTGTATGAACGACCGTTGTATAGAATCACTTCACCCGGAGCTTCTTCAGTACCCGCAAACATTGAACCAACCATCACACAAGATGCGCCAGCAACGATTGCTTTACAGATATCACCTGAGAAACGAATACCGCCGTCAGCAATAACAGGAATGCCGTACTCGCCAGCAACTTCTGCTGCGTCTGCAATAGCAGTAACTTGAGGTACACCAACACCAGTAACGATACGAGTTGTACAGATAGAACCAGGGCCAATACCCACTTTCACTGCGCTTACGCCAGCTTCGATCAGAGCCTTCGCACCTGCACCTGTTGCTACGTTACCGCCAATGATGTCTAGATCTGGGTATGCTGCGCGAGTTTCGCGAATACGGTTTAGAACACCTTCAGAGTGACCGTGTGAAGAGTCGATAAGTAGAACGTCAACGCCTGCTTCAACTAGAGCTTTTACGCGCTCTTCGTTACCCGCGCCCGCACCAACGGCTGCACCTACACGTAGGCGACCTTGCTCGTCTTTACATGCGTTTGGTTTACGCTCTGCTTTATGGAAGTCTTTTGCGGTGATCATACCGGTTAGTTGGAACTCATCATTCACAACCAGTACTTTCTCTACGCGCGCTTCGTGCATTTTCTCTTGAACTTCTTCGCGAGTCGCACCTTCTTTAACAGCAGCTAGACGCTCTTTAGGCGTCATCACAACTTCTACTTTCTTAGAAAGATCCGTTACGAAACGAACGTCACGACCAGTGATGATACCAACAAGTTCATTGTTTTCAGTAACTACAGGGAAACCTGCAAAACCATGCTTTTCAGTAAGAGCAACCACATCAGCAATTGATGCATCAGGGCTAACTGTCACAGGGTGAGAAACCACACCTGCTTCGTAAATCTTAACCTGATGAACCATTTCTGCTTGCTGCTCAATCGACATGTTCTTGTGGATAAAGCCAATGCCACCCTCTTGCGCTAGTGCAATTGCTAGGCGCGCTTCAGTAACGGTGTCCATAGACGCCGAAATCATTGGGATGTTTAGGGTGATGTTCTTAGTTAGCTGAGTGCGAAGATCAGCTGTGTTTGGGAGAACAGTGGAGTGTGCTGGCACAAGTAGTACGTCATCGAATGTCAGCGCTTCTTTGGCAATTCTTAGCATTTGCAATATCTCACAATTAGAGGAGTAAAAAGAACAATCCAATCTCATCGTTTCGCATAATGAGGGCAGTAAGCGGAGATGCTTGGCTGCATTTGGATTAGATATTGCGGACGGATTATACGGCTAACGCAATCGCTTGACCACAAATTTTTTAATTTTTTTCTTGCATTTACCCCCTTGCTATGTATTATATTGCCGCTAATTTCCATACCCACGTCCACGGGATTAGCTGTGTCTTCTCTGACCAATCAAAACATCTTCAC